>JAKAJO010000084.1 GCA_021813745.1 Acidobacteriota bacterium | reverse complement strand
GTCTGCATCCCGCTCGTGATGCTGGTCGAGTCGATCCCGGCCACGGCCTGCGTCAGAAAACGCTCGAAGAGATTCAACTGCGTCGACTGAAAGAACGCAAGCAGCGTGACAGCGACGTGCGGATTGGACATCGGAAAGCTCATCGCGAATTACCTGTTCGTCAGCGCCCCGTTAATGAGACCGTTATTGTTCGTGTTGGCCGTGGTAGCCAGCTTCGCCGTGGCGCTTTGATTAGCGAGATCGATCCCGCGCGTGCGCATCAACTCAGCCAGAGCGGCCTGAGTGTAGGCGTTGGCCCGCACAACCCAGACATCAGCCTCGGCTTCGAGTATCGGCGCGCTCCCTGGCGCGGCGGCCGTGATCTGCTGGCCCATCTGGTCCGCTTCCCTGAGTTCCGCATCCGCAAGGGCGTCGATCTCGATTGCCCGCTTCATGGCATCCTGGGCCTGCGCATCGGTCATATCGGTCATTGTTCGCACAGCTGGAGATGCGGAGTTCTGCTGCATCACCGCGCCGTAGACGGATTGGAACTGGCTCGATACGCTGCTCACGTTGCCGGCATTACGCGAAAGCAACAGGGACTCAAGGTTGCTCGACTGCGGCAGGGTGGCGCTTGAGACGTTCACATGAAAGAGGTTCGAGACCTGGCTGAACTGGCTCTCGAACTGCGTCACTGAACTCTTGGCCTGGTTGATCGCCGAAAGCGGATACATGACCTGCTGCTCATACTTCGCTACGCTTTGCTCGTACTGGTTGATCGTGTTGAGCGGCGCGGAGATGTATGTGGACATCAGCGATTCCATCTTTTGAAGCGCGGCGAGAATCGCCGCCAGATCGATGCCAAATTGCCCATGCGCCCGCATTGGCAGAATCGTCAATGCCGCCAACACAACGGCCGCTGCCTTGAGTAGCGTGGGCCTGTACCAGGATGGCTTTGACTGTGCTGATTCACAGCCTTCGCCGAATGGCGGAGTTTCGGGCATTGGCTCCTGCTTGCGCCGCCATGGAAACGGCCTGCGCATTTTGTTGGTGGATTTCTTCGAGTCGGACATGACACTCCTTAGTGCGCAGTAAGCGCGCCGGTGATCAGGTTGTTGATCCCGCCGGTGATGGTTGTTTTGCGCTTCAAGAGCGCATTGTCGTGAGCGATGCGACCAGCCTCTTGCCGCAACTGGGCTGCAAGCATCTTCTGCAGATAGGCCTGGCAACGGAGATTCGAGACCTGCGCCTGCGCCGTCAGATACGGATTGGATCCCGGCGTGGTGGTGGCTACCTGGTTCTCCATCTGGTTTGCGGTCTGGAGGATTGTGTCCGCACCCTGGTCGGCGATGAGCGTCGTCTTCAGGTTCTCTTGGCCCAAGGCGTCGTCCATGTCCATCATCAGCCGATCCTGGGGCGCGGCATTGTTCTGCTGTGGGACCGCACCGTAGTTGGCCATGAAGCTCACGCCAAGCGATGGAATCTGCGTCGAAAGTCGGCTATGCAGAATCGACTCGAACTGCTGTGGACCGGCCGTAACCGCGCTCGCTGTGGCAATACTGAAGATCTGGTTCATCTGGCTGCGAAAGCCTGAAATCGAGTTCGCAACAAAGCCACGAGCTTGATTGAGCGCGGCCAGCGGCCACATCGTTGTTTGGTAGAGTTGCTGGACCTGTTGCGTCAGCTGGTTGATCGATTCAAGTGAGCCGCCGATGTCGCTTTGGATCGTGCCGAAAAGTTCACTGAAGACATCGAAGATGCCGGCGTGGGCGCTTACGGGCACGAGCATGGCGATAACAAGGACAGACACCGCCGTCAACCATTTCCAGCGCCGTCGCCGGTTCTTCTGTTTGCCTGGAGCAGCGGCATCCCCTTTGTACGGGATTCCGTTCAGCAAAACTGTTTCCTCTGATTTCTGATCATCCTGTTTCATTGCGCAAGTACCTCCTGAATTTCGCCAGACAACTCCTCTTTGAGCGGCGCCAATTCGGCCAGACCTCGCGGGAATCGTTCGGCGAGTTTCTCGTATGCCTCGATCCGCGCCGTCGATGCGTGGGTCCTCATCCACCACTTGCGGTAGGTGCGCTCGCGTGCGTAGGTCGTAGTGATCCAGTAGTCCACCGGACTCGGCACAATGCGGATCGCGTGCGTAGACTCGGCCTTCTCGCCGATCGCGATCAGGAACTCCGCGCTGTGGCCCTTCTTCGGATGGGCGAAGGCCTTGATCTGGTTGAGCGCCGTCTCGTTCAGGTGAACGTGCTCCCGGAGCGCGGTCATATCGCCGGGCTGCTTGCCGATGATCTTCGTCGTCGCGTTCTTGACGATGCCGGCGCCGTGCTCGTTAGGCTTGTCCGGAGTCCCGACGAAGTCCTCCGGCGTCTGACTGATCCCCCACACGCTGGCGTTGCGCTTGCGCGCCGTACGAAAAAGTTGCACAACGACGCTCGCCAGGATCGGCGATTCCAGGAGCGCCCAACACTCGTCGAGCAGGACAATGCTGGGACGGCCAGTGACGCCTGAGGCTCGGTACGTCGCCGTGTGCGCAATCAACAGGCTCATCGCGCGTTCCAGTCGCGGATCGTCCTTCAGCTTTTCGACATTGAAGTAAAGCCAGGGGTTATTCAGCTCAACCGTGGTCGGCCGGTCGAAGAGCCGTGCATACGGTCCCTCATCCACCCAGGCCCGCAGCTTGGTCGAGGCCATCTGCGCCATCGCGTTGATCTTCTGGTTGCGATCCCGGTCTTGCCAGTGCGCAAGTTCCGCAGCCAAATCACCGAATAGGGGAATCGGATTCGAGGTCTTGGCAGAGCATCGTTTATACGTGGAGCCAATGGCTTCGAGTAGAACGCTGTCGAGTAAATCGATGTCCAGATCTGGTGGAGTGTTTTCGCCCAGCATGTGCCGGGTCAGGTTTTTGAGGAAGGAAATCTGATCGTTCGAGGGCCGGTCTTCGCCCTTGGGCAGGTCCCATGGATTGATCGTTTGGTCCGAATCGAGCGACATCTCGATCATCTCGCCGCCCATCAATTCCACCAGCGGTTGGTAGGAGTCACCACGCTCCAGAATTGAGATCAATGGATTCGCCCGCGCCGCCATCAACAACATCTGCTGCGCGGCCAGGGTTTTGCCACCGCCGCTTTTAGCCATCAGCAGACCGTTCGCATCGGACAAATCCGGATCGAACATCGAATAGGGAATGAGTTGCCTGTACGGCGTCTCGAAGAGAATCAGCGGACTCCGCCGAGTTCCCATCCACGGCATTTCGACAGGAACGAGATCGGCGACATTCGAGGTCAACATATCCTGATCCCTCTTGTCTGCCTCGCCCAGACCGGGCAACGTCCCCAGAAAGATGCGGCGCTTGGCGATCGTCTCCGCCACCGCTTTTGCGCCGTTCATGTGCGTGAAGGCGTTCAGAACTTCCTGGGTGCGGTTGGCCAACTCACGCTCCGATTGCTCAAGATCCCGCATCGTCACTGCCGGCGTCGAGGTCCGCACCACGACCGAAAGACTCAGCTTGGCGGTTTTCAACGACGACGAGATGATGTCGCGCTGCACCTGCATCAGCTGCGCCTGCGCGACCTCAGCCTCGGGATTCGACTTGAAGTTGCCGTTCGCGTCCTTCTGCGCCGCGGTCATCTTCTGCAGGCGCTTCTTGTAGCTCTTGAGCACCTTCACCTGGTCGGGAATGATGACTTGCCCGCTGATGACGATCGGAAAGCCAAGCGTCGAGAAGTTCTGGAGCATCCCAGGGAAAGTCGCATCGGGCAGTTCTTTGAGGCTCACCACGCCGTAGAGATAGCCGTCGATGTTGAGGTACGTCTCGGTCTCGTTCAGGATGCTCGCGTCGGTCGCCTGATCGCGTGCGCTGCGATATTCGATCATCTGCGCTGGAGAAACGTAGTACCGGCGATCGCGACGCGTCGGGTGCTGCGCGTACTTCAACGCCTCGAACAGTTCCTGGGTAGTGAGCCGCCGCGGACCCAGGTTGGCCGTCTCCATCGATCCCTCTGCGCCGCGGAGTATTGACTCGAACTCCGCTCGATAGGTTTCATGCTCCTTGCGGGCTCTCTGAATCGCCTTGGTCTGGCTGAAGGTGAAGCCGCCGAGCTTGCGATTCTGTTCTGCCGAGTGATAGAGCTTCGCGTGTATGCGTGGGTCCCAGATGTAGTAGACCTGTAACCGGTTTTCAAAGAAGTAGCCGCTCTGCTCCTTCTCGCGCCACATCCGCAGGCGGTGTTTGTCGAGCGCAGTGACTTCCGGCTGGCCGGCGCGCTGCTCGCTCGCGTAGTTGTCAAAGAGGTCGCCCAGACGTTCCGAGATCTCATAGCGGAACTGGATGCGCATACTGACATCGGGAACGCTGCGAAAGAGCGCCTCCAGCATCGCTTTGGTCTGGTTGCGATCGCCGTCCGTTGCAAAGTACCCCAGGATGCCACGCAACTCGTAGCCCGCCACAAAGGCTCCGTTGGTGCGGACCATGATGTTTTCTTCTTCGGGAAGATCCCGCAGCGAAAACAGTTCGCAGACCCCCGGCGACTTCTTCTTTCTCTCGTGTTCCGCATAGGTCATCGGCATGATTTACCTCGCTTCACTGGCTTACGGGGCTTGCGCTCCAATTCTTCTTTGGCGATTCGTGCAAGCGGTGAGAACCCCTCGTGGAAACGCGAGGCAAAGAGCACGCTCGCAAAGACCGCTCGGGCTGCGTTGGCGTCAAGTTTGAGCGCGACCGATCCGTCCGTCATATATCTGATCGCAGCCTGCATGGGCTATTCCTCCTCGCCAGCGAGATAAGGCTCTGTCAAAACCGAATCTCGCTCAAGTGCGCACCATGCCTTCGGAGCGAAGAACGAACGCACCAGGTCCGTGAGATACCCGCGCGGGCGCCCGTACTTGAAAAGAATCAGAAACGGCACTGCCAGTGCCGGCACCACGAACTCCATGAAGATGTTGAGCGGCATACCAAGAACGTGCGCATTGCCGCTCACAAGATGTGCAAGCAGATTCATCACCGCGGCCAGCGCCAGCACCAGGATCAGGTCCTCGAACTCGAGGCCGAGAAACGTGACCTTGGTATGCAGGTTGCGATGAACGGGCGTCAGATCGAGACTCATGCCAATCTCCTCAAATTCCATGCGCGTGAGTGACCATCGACTCGGCCAATCGCACCATCCCGGAAACCATCAACGCGCCCATTGCGGCGATGAACTTCCTGATCCAGGTCGAGCCCGGATAGATCTCCGAGACCACGCCACCCATGTGCAATGCCATCGCGGCCAGTTGCGTCAGTGCGAAGACCGGAAGGATGACGTTCGCGACCCAGTTCACCAGGCTCATCGTCGCCATCCAAAAGGCGTCCGCGCTGGTCGGCCCGGCGTGCTGGACAAATCCCTCCAGTGCCCGGAGCATCCCCGAGCACATCAGTGACGCAAAGCCGCCATAGAGCAACTGCTCGAACTGGCCTCCCTTGCTGTAGCGATAGACCGCCCCGGCAAAGAATCCGCCAGCCATCGTCGGCATCATGACGTTGCCGGACCAGGAGGCAAGGTTCGTGATTGCTCCATCGAGACTCATTCACTTGTCCTCATGCCGCCATCGCCTTGAACAGAGCCAACAGTCCGCTCAGACTTAAGAAACCGATTGCGGCGAAGATCAGCCGCACCCACGTCCTGTGCCGCACATAGTTGATAACTGCGCCCACGCAAGCCAACCCTGCCGCGGCTGGCATGATCTGACCGGCCACATAATTCCAAAGCGAGGTGAGCATGTCGGTTGTCGCGTATTCGCCGCCGGAGTTCCATCCTTGGAGCAACTGCATCGTTGCCGAGATCGACATCAGAAAGAGTGCGGCCAATATCGATG
>JAKAJO010000081.1 GCA_021813745.1 Acidobacteriota bacterium | reverse complement strand
AACTCCTCCTTCAGCGTGCTGAGCAGTGCCGCCGGTTTGTCCGTTGAAGTTGCGGTCCAGGCAAAATCAGGAGATGTGACCGTTCCGGCATGCCGTGCGGCGCCGGTTTCAACAGCTGCGTCTGAAGGCCTGCGCAGCAGGAAGGCTGAGCAGATGGCCAGCAGCAAAAACAGCCCGCCAAAGATCCCCCCCTTGTACTTGGTCAGCGGGTCGGGTGAGTTGATGGGCGCACCAATACCGCCGCCGGGCTGGTTGCCGGGAGCCGCGTCTGGCTGCCCTCCGTTATCAGCCTGCATTTCTTCCGGCATCGACCCGGAGCCCGACACAGTGAATGCCAGCGCTTTGCCTGGAACGGCGTTGCGAGCCACAAATGTCTGGACACTTGGGTCTTCACGCACAGACTGGAAGACCGATCCCGATTCAGCTTGAAACCTCATGCTCTTGGGCAGCAGTACACCGACGCTTTGAGCGGGCAGCGAGACATCCGCATGGAAGGTGTACGTACCACCCGTATATGGCAACAGATATTCGATCTGGAAAAGCGTGTCCTTGTCGCCCTCATCCGGTTGAACAGGAAAGTTGAAGCTGTAATGTCCACTTGCCCCATTGCGGTCGAGTTGAACGCTCGTGGATACACCGTTGGGCCGCTGAGCCGCCGCGCCTGCGATCACTGCTCCCGGCGGCAGGCTCACTTCGAAGCTTCGCGGGCTCCACTGGGTCCTGGGTGGGGAACTGGTGTTGTGAACGAAGTATCGCTCGATCACGTGGAGTTGGCCATTTTCGGTCTCGACTTCCAGGATGTCCGCCTCGATCGAGACGCTGTCCATTTTGGCGGCTACGTCGAACACAGGAATGTCATCGGAAGCGCTGCCATGAGGGGCGGCAATGAAGTAACTGGCTCCCTGGTGGGTGACGCGAATCAGGTACGAACCGTTGGCGGGCAGATTCAGCGAGTAACGGCCCTTGGCGTCGGTCGTCGTATGAGCCATCTCGCGCATTCCGGCCTGAGGGTCAAGCAGGGCCACGGTATCTCCCGCAGCGGGCTTGCCCGCGGTCTGGTTTGTCACCACACCGGAGATCTCGCTGGCATGGAGTATTACGCTAGAAAGCAAGATACCCGCAACGATGAAACGCAAAATTGACTCGGCAGGCTTCATTGGGGTTTACTGCTTCTCCAGATCGATGCTCTCGTATTCGTGGTGTGCAATTGCTGCGCGAATCTGCGCGGGTGTCTTTCCAAGCCTGGTTTGTTGGTACGCGAAGAATCCCTCTTTCGCGCAGATGTCGCACGCTGTTCCGTGCAGAGTCTCAAAACAACTGCGCAGGCTGGTGTGGCCGACGGAACGGTCGCAGCGGCAATTGCAGGGAAGTTGATAAAGCACATTCCCAACTTTAGCCGCTTGCTGGTAAACATGGACTTGCCACGGATAGCGAAAACTCGGTCCGGTCAGATCCTTGCCTGACTTGATGAGTGGCAGTGCACTTACCTTGAGCGGTGCATTGGGATGAAAGGCTGGCACGTCGCTCTGAGGGTCGGACCATTGCGCGTAGCTGGCCGCGGTGGCCGTAACGATGGCCAAACTCATCAAGATGCGGCGTGTAAGAACGTTATACATTGAAGAATCTCCCTTGTTCACATTGAGTAGAGAAGTTCAGAGCGGCGTCGCCACGCTCGTATCTGGTTGCTTGTGGCTCTCGCTTCGAAAGCGAATTGAGTGATCCTCAAGAGAGCCATGCTCGATTCGAACGCGTCGCCGTCGTTTGATCGAAATCGTTTCAAGGCGGAACGAGTTCTTTCCTTCGGGAATCATGGCCAACCGAACATTGGTTCGGTGACGGTCCTTGTTCATCAGTCTGGTTTCGAGCCATGCGCAGAGCCGGGAATCGTCGATCTCGGGCCGGCCCTGCCAGAAGTCAGGCTTGAGACCGCATTCAATTCGGAGGTGATCTAACTGCAGTTCGATCGCCGAAACGCCCCGAGGGAAATGCCGCCGCACGTTCGCTACGCCGACATACAGTCCGCTGATGCCAGGACCTTTACTTTGTGCTTCGACCACCATGGAGGTGTCCTCCGCGACATCAATTGAGAGTTTCCTGAAACGTTCCGGACACATCAACATCCTTCATCCTTTGCCGGAGACTTTTGCTGCCTGGCCCAGAACATCGCGGATCAACACCGTGATGTCACTGGGCGTTTCTTTGTGCGGAATCTCGGGGAGCGTGCAGCGAGTATTACCGGGCGCGCCCTTCTCTGATTCGGATCTCATCGGCATGTTGCATTCGCCGCACATCATTTCGTTCTTCTGAACATAATGAGGGTTCTTCGACTTGTAGCAAACGCGACAGGTGGCGAGGGAGACGTGGACAACATTGTCCTGAGTCCGCCGCAGGATGAACTTTACCTTTTGTCCTGAAGCATTCCCCTCGAACAGGTGCAGTTCCATGGGTTTCAGCTTCGCGGGATCGAAGTGAAGGTCCTGTCCTGCCGCAAGCACAACTGGCGGAGTATCGCTTTTCTGCGGACCTTCGCTGCGATACATCACTATGACGTTGATACCGATCAATGCCACGAACACTCCAAACAATGCCCATAGAGGCCAGTGGGAGTACCAATGGTGCTGCCGGGCCACGGCATGTTTCGGTTTGATTCGGGAATGTCCCATAAGTCGCCTCAATTGCCATCAAGAGCAAAGACGATGTTTGTTGTCGGTGAGCGGCGGCCGCCGGGAACGAAGCGCCGCCCGGTCAATTTCATGGCGGTCAAGACCGCCGGAACGTAGTTTCGGGTTTCAAGGGGCAGCAGGCCGAGAGTACTCAGAACGGAGAACTCGTTGCTGTGGCTTCGATCAATAGCCCGCTGGAGATTCTGCTCGCCAGCGTTATAGGCGGCAAGCGCCAGTGGCCACGATCCAAACTGTACATAGAGATCCCGCAAATAGTGGGCGGCCGCATGGGTGGACTTCTCAACGTTTAGCCGGTCGTCAACCATGTCATCGACGGTCAGGCCATATCGGCGGGCGGTGTCGGGCATTAGTTGCCAGAGGCCAAGGGCACCTTTCGAGGAAAGCGCCATCGGATTGCCACCGCTCTCAACAAGAATCACCGCGGCTAGCTCAGCAGGCACTCCTTCCTCCTCGATGATCGGTGTCACCAGCGGCCGCCAGTAATCCAACCGCGCTGCCGCAGTACTCCCTTTACGGTCATCCGCCTTTTGGGGATTTCGGGAATTGACGCCGCTTGGGCCCGGGGATTCCTCCTCTTCCGCCCGCGTACCGGTCCCGACCTTACCCTCAAAAGCGGGAGCAGCGAGAAGAACATCCGCCTTCTGCATCAGCGACTCGTCGATGCCGGCAAACTGCTGCTGAACCGCGGGCGTTGTCTGCCCATGCGATAGCCCGGGAAGCATGCACGCAACCGTTGCGATGAGGCTCATCCGCACGATGAGCCTCACCCGTTGTTTCGCGGCCTTATGCATGGGGCGCCTCCGCGGCCTGTGCCGCTGCCTCGCGCTTCAGGGCCGGCTTCACCTCCCAGTTCCACTTCCAGATCGCGAAGATCGGTGGATATACGACCAGTTCCATGAGGAACGACGTGATAATTCCGCCGATCATGGGAGCCGCAATACGCTTCATGACATCCGCTCCAGAACCCACCGACCACATGATGGGGAGAAGCCCAAAAAGCATGCACGATACCGTCATGACTTTGGGCCGCAGCCGCTTCACCGCGCCATGAACGATGGCTTCGCGCAAGTCGTCCCACGAGTGAATGCCGCCCGTCTTCAGCGCTTCGTGGTAGGCAAGGTCGAGGTAGAGAAGCATGAAGACGGCCGTTTCGGCATCGACTCCGAGCAGCGCGATGAGACCGACCCATACGGCGATGCTCATGTTGTAATGCAGTAGATATAGGAACCAGACCGCGCCAATAGCAGAGAAAGGCACGGCCAGCAGGATAATCATGGTTTTGATCGCCGAGCCGGTATTGAAGTAGAGCAGCAGGAAGACGATGAAGAGCGTAATGGGAATGACGAACTTCAGGCGTTGTGCAACCTCCTGCATGAATTCATACTGGCCGCTCCACACAAGCTCGTAGCCGGCAGGTATCTTGACCTTCTTAGAAACGGCGGCTTTGGCATCGCGCACATAGCCGCCAATGTCGCGTCCCGATACATCGACATAAACATAGCCGCTGAGCCTGCCATTTTCGTCGCGAATCATTCCTGGGCCGGTTCGCATGTGAATATCCGCGATCTCGCCGAGGGGAATCTGCGCGCCGGAGGGGGTGGCGACCAGAACACGTTGGAGGGCGCCAATATCGCTGCGGTAGTCGCGCAGGTAGCGCACGTTGACCGGATACCGCTCACGACCTTCGACTGTTGTGGAGATCTGGTCGCCACCGACCGCCGATGTGAGTACGTTCTCTGCATCATCGATGGTCAAGCCGTAGCGGGCAAGTTCGTCGCGCTTCAGATCGAAGTCCAGGAAATATCCGCCTTTTGTCCGCTCCGCGAAGACGCTGGTGGTTCCGGGAACATCTTTCAATGCCGTCTCAATCTGTTCACCGATCTGCTGAATCTGCCCAAGGTCGGAGCCCAGCACCTTGATGCCGAGCGGTGTGCGAATGCCCGTGGTGAGCATGTCGGTCCGGGCCTTGATGGGCATGGTCCAGGCATTCGAGATTCCGGGCAATTGCAGAGCCTCGTTCAATCCCCCGGGGCCATAGATCAATTCCTGCGTCGTCAAGTGATCCGGCCAGAACCTTCGCAGAACAGACTGAAGCCACTGCGGCGCTGACTTTGAGTACCAACGACCTACTTTTGGCCACTGATCCTGCGGCTTGAGTACGATGGTAGTTTCCATCATTGAGTACGGGGCTGGATCGGTTGAACTCTCTGCACGGCCCGCCTTCCCCCAGACGCTTTCGACCTCCGGAAAAGCGCGAATCATCTTATCCTGCATCTCCAGGACATGCGTTGCTTCTGTAACCGAGATGCCAGGCAATGTCGACGGCATATACAGGAGTGTGCCTTCATCGAGCGGCGGCATGAACTCGGATCCGAGCTTGAAGTAGACCGGCACGCTCAGCGCCATGACGACAAGAGCAACTCCGATGGTCATCCATTTGTGATCGAGGACAAACTCGACCACCGGGTGATAGATCTTCATCATCGGCTTGCTGATCGGATGGTTCTCCTCGCTGTGGATCTTTCCAACGAAGATCGCGTTGACGATCTTTGCGAGCCATTGGGGTCGGAAGTTGAATCCGTCCATGCGCGAAAAGATGAGACGCATGGCGGCCGGCACCAGGGTGATCGCGAGCAAGGCCGCGATCCCCATGGAGAAGTTTTTGGTGAAGGCGAGCGGTTTGAAAAGACGCCCCTCCTGGCCTTCCAGCGTAAAGACCGGAAGGAAGCCTACCGCGATGACGAGCAAGGCGAAGAAACTGGGTCCTCCAACTTCTTTTACGGCGGCGATCACCACGGCGTGAGACGGTCCGGGCCTGCCTTCGGCTTCCCAGTGCTCGAGCTTCTTGTGTGTCTGCTCCACCATGACGATGGATGCGTCTACGAGTGCTCCGATGGCGACGGCGAAGCCGCCCAGCGACATGATGTTGGCTGTCAATCCCATCCACTGCATTGGGATGAAGGCCAGGACTAGGGTGACGGGGATGGTAATGATCGGCACAATGGCGCTACGCAAATCCCACAGGAAGATCATGATCACGAGGCTGACGATGACCAATTCTTCGATCAGCGTGTGCCTCAGGTTATCGACCGCACGGCCAATCAAGTCGGACCGGTCGTAAGTCGTTACCAGTTTGACGCCGGAAGGCAGCGTGGACTTCAGA
>JAKAJO010000055.1 GCA_021813745.1 Acidobacteriota bacterium | reverse complement strand
CGCCAGCATGTACAAGTGACCAATCGCCGCATCCTCGCCCGCATCCGAGCTGTTCAGCAGTCCGTCCAGAATCGCCAATGCCCGAGCCTTGTTATGCTGGCTGATCGCATCCGTCAGCTCATACAGCGACCTTTGTTTTGCCGCCAGCACCATCGTCTCCACATCGCCCAGCGTGATGCGCCCGCGCCCCTCCGTGTAAAGAAGCAGCTTCTCCAGCTCTGATGCAATCAGCATCATGTCTGCACCCAGCGCGTCCACCAGTTCCCGCCCCGCGTCAGCCTCCATCCGGCTGCCCGCCTCCTGGGCCGTCGCCGCCGTCCAGCGCAGGGCATCTTCTTCGCTCACCCGCGCCAGCTCCACCACGCCGCAATGCGCTCCCAGCGTCTCGGTCAGGCGCTCATAGCGGTTCTTGTCTTCCATCTCCATGCGCCGCGTATCCGACGGAATTCGTACAAAATCTGCGATGAAAACCAGCACCGCCTGGGGATTCGGAGCCTTAAAGTAGCGCTCTAGCGCGGCAAACTCTTCCTTCTTGGCTCCGCGCGTATAAAGCTGCCGCACATTCCGCACAAAGATGACCTGAAATGGGGCCATCAAGGATGGAGTTTGCGCGCGATCCAGTACCTCGAAAATGGATGTGCTGCCAAGGTCAAGATCGGAAAGACAGAAGTCCCGCATCTCTGCAGGAACGTAGCCCTTCACCACGGCCGCCCGACAACGGTCTTGCAGAAAGATCTCGTCACCCACCAGCACGTAGCCCGGCTTCAGCGCCCCACCGCCTGCGGCCGCGGCCTCAACCTCCGCCACAAAGCGGCCCACCGCCGTAAATCCCGCACCCCAACGGCCTCCGCTCACTGACTTAAGCTCCGATCTCGTTCCTGAATCACCATGCCGCTCCAGAATATCCATCCTTCAGGCCCTGCACCAGCCTCATCGATGCAAGGTTGTCAAAAACCTCAACATTGGGATCCCCAACATGTTGACCTTCCTGTTAACCAGAAAGTTAGTAATGCTGGTGACCCAGCTGCAGCCTTGGACTTTCGTAACCCGCCCGCAGAAGAACCCACCCCAGCGAATCCCACAATTTGTTTGCTTGAACTCACTCTCCGCCTACACTGGAGCCAGCCTCGAACATGGGGCCATCACGGCCCTCCCCCAATGCAAAACCGACGGCGCAGTGCTCTCGCATTGCGCCGTCGCTCATTTCAAAGACCTTCCACAACGTCCGCAACGAGTGCCCGGGCAAAATCCTGCGACAGTCTCTTGACCGCCGCCGGGCTCTCGTCCAGAAACGTCGTCAGGTCCGTCGTCGACTGATATTGCTCGCGGTACACATAGTGCTTGTTCTCGTACAGCACTTTGCCATCCCGCGCCGTCATCTGCACCGATGCCACGAGCGTGATCAGATAGCTGGAAGACTGCTGCGTTGATGTGTTGTAGGTCAGCGGCACCACAGCCTCCTGCAGAATCGTCCCATGCAGCACCACATCCGGATCAGAGCCCGCGTCCGGCACCACGCGTAAGGTGGTCCGGGCCGCAAACTCGTGCACCACCGCGTCCGTCATCGCCACTTCCGTGTGATAGGTGTTCGTCCTGGTCGCAAACACA
Source organism: Acidobacteriota bacterium (assembly GCA_021813745.1). GTDB lineage: Bacteria > Acidobacteriota > Terriglobia > Terriglobales > Acidobacteriaceae > Telmatobacter. The sequence continues at coordinate 28,274 of JAKAJO010000055.1, read as the reverse complement.
GGCACAGCCAACGTTTGCGCATCCGGTGGCAGGTGTGTCGCGGTTCCAAGCGCATGGTATCCGCATCCCGCAAGGGCCACCAGAACAAACCATGCGGCGATGATCCCCATTGAGCGCATGACTCATCTTATCGTGCGCTCGGCGCTCATACCCATGCCACCGCCAACCTGCCCAGATCCCCCGTGGATAGACGCAGCCCATCTTTGCGTCCCGCAAAATAGCGCGCATTCAGCTCTGCCGTCCCCACCTGCTCCACCCGATGAAATCCCGCCCGATTCAGTTCCGTCTCCATCTCATCCGGCGCAAAGAAAAGTTGAATCGGCTCGCCCTCCTTCGCCAATCGCTCCGCCAGTCGGTCGAAAATGGCACGCCGCGCCGGTCCCAGCTGCTCCGGAGCAAAGGCATAGTCAAAGCAAACACCACTCCCGGCTGGCATCTGCGCAATCCCTCTCAGCGTCGCCTCGAATGCCGTGCGAGTCAGGTACGGCACCACTCCCAGCCACCCGAAAAACGCAGGTCGGCCCAGATCAAATCCCACCTCTGCCAGTCCCTCACGCAATTCCTTGCGCTCAAAGTCCAGCGGCACATACGTCAGGCTTTCCGGCACCGCAATGCCCGCCGCCTCCACCATTCCCCGCTTCCACTCCTGCGTGGCCGGAAAGTCCACCTCAAACACCCGCAGCGAGGCATGCGGATTCCGAAACGCGAATGTATCCAGGCCCGCACCCAGAATGGCGTACTGACTCACACCCGCATGCACCGCTTCGCCCAGCCGGTCTTCGGCAAATCGGCTCCGCGCCGCCATAAACGCCCGGAAGTCTCGCGCCACTGGATGCATCGCCCTTTCCAGATCGCGCGCATAGCCCCCACCCAGCAAAAGCAGTGCCAGCGGATCCTCGAGAATCCGCGGATCCTCCATCAATTGGTGCGCCGCTCTGCGAATCGCCACCCGCAGCGCCGTCTTGCTTGCTTTCCCGCTTCGCATCACGTCGAGTCTACAAGCTCGGCTCCCGCCTCACTCCGGCGGCGTACCATGATGCCTATGACCTGGATCGTCTGGGCACTTCTCGCCGCCCTCTTCGCTGCCGCAACAGCTCTGCTCGCAAAGGTCGGCGTCGCTCACATTGACTCCAACCTCGCCACCGCCGTCCGAACCAGCGTCGTCCTCGTCTTCACCTGGGCCATCGCCATCGGCCTCGGCAAACACGGTGAACTCCGCCTCCTTGACCGCCGCAGCATCCTCTTCCTCACTCTTTCCGGACTCGCCACCGGACTCTCCTGGCTCTGCTACTTCCGCGCTCTGCAACTCGGCCCCGCCTCGCGCGTCGCACCCCTCGACAAGCTCAGCGTCCCTCTCGTGATGCTTTTTGCCTGGATGCTCCTGGGAGAAAAAATGGATACCGCAGCCATCGTCGGCGGCCTGCTCATCACCATTGGCGCCGTCGTCATGGTCCTCAGCTAAGCCCAGATCGCTTTCTTATACTGTTTTCATCTCTGCGCTGCTCCGCGAAAGGCTCGCTTGAATCCGACCTCGACTCCGATCCGCCGCATCATCCTCACTGGCTTTATGGGCTCAGGTAAATCCACCGTCGGCCCGCTCGTCGCCCAGCGTCTTGGCTGGCGCTTCCTCGACGCCGATGACGTCTTTGAAACCGAAGCCGGCATGACCATCGCCGAGTTCTTCGCCCGTCACGGCGAACCCGCCTTCCGCGACCGCGAACATGCCACCATCGCCCGCCTCGCGACCGCCGATGCTCTGGTTCTCGCCCTCGGCGGCGGCGCAATCGAACGGGATGCAACTCGCGACCTGCTGCTCAACAGCCCCGGTACTCTCCTCGTCCATCTCGAAGTCACTCTGCCAACCACGCTGGCTCGCTGCCGCGGTACCGAGCACACCCGCCCCATCCTCGCCGATCACGCGAATCTCGAGGCTCGCTACCAGCGTCGCCTGCCTCTCTACCGCACCGCCCACGTCTCCGTTGTCGTAGACACTCTCACGCCTGCCCAGGTCACAGACGCCATCCTCGGCGCGGCCGATCTTTGATCCCGCCAACTTCCCCAACGCCCGGAAGCCTTGCGCCCTTGCTATCATCTAAGGAGGGCTTCCAGCATCTCGCCACTTGGCTCCAGCTGCGCCTTCTTTCCCATGACTTCCGCCTCCCAAGCCGCAGCCCAGGCCGATCTCGCCACGCACCCTGAGCACCACGCACATACCGCTCTCCATGCTCCACCCCCTGGCGTTACAGCTCTGCTGCTCCATGACTTCCGCGAACTCTTCAAAGTTCGCGTCACTGGGTTGGTCCTCGTCACGGGCTGGGCGGGTTTTTACCTCGGCTCCATGCAGTCCGGCATCTCCACGCTTCAGCGCGGTCTGCTCGACACCCTCTTCGGCATCGGCCTCGTCTCCGCCGGCTCCGGCGCCCTCAATCAGGCCCTCGAACGCACCACCGACGCCCTGATGAAGCGCACCGCCGACCGGCCGCTCCCCAGCGGTCGCGTTCCCCTTCCCATCGGCATCCTGCTTGGCCTAGGCGCCCTCGGTCTCGGAGCCTGGTGGCTCCTGCTCCACACCAATCTCCTCACCGTCTCGCTCGCCCTGCTCACCGCCTTTACCTACGTCGCCGTCTACACGCCGCTCAAGCGCGTCACTACCATGGCCACCTTCATCGGTGCCTTCCCCGGCGCCATGGGACCCATGCTCGGCTGGACCGCCGCTCGCGGACGCATCGAGTGGCCCGCCGTCGCGCTCTTCGCCATCCTCTTCGTCTGGCAATTCCCCCACTTCATGGCCATTTCTTGGATGTACCGCGACGAATATGCCCGCGCTGGAATCCGTATGCTCCCCGTCGTTCAGCCAGACGGATGGTCCACCGTCGTCGAAGCCCTTTTCTACGCCGTCCTGATGATCCCGGTCAGCCTTGCACCATGGCGTCTCGGCATGGCGGGCATCGTCTACGCAGCCATCGCGCTGGTCCTCGGCATCATCTACCTCGCCTATACCATCCGATTCACTCGTATCCTTCGCGATATCACGCCAGAAGAAAGCCGCATGGTCGCGCGAGACCTGCTGAAGGTCAGCGTCATCTATCTGCCGCTGCTGCTCACCACACTCATGCTCGGCGCCATCGCCAAACACTGAGGCCCCATGACCACCGTCGCCCCTGCTTCCAGCTCCCGCTCAGGATCAGCCTCCGCCATCGCCGCCATCCTTCTTATCAGCGCTGCCGCGACGCTCTTCCTGTTCTGGCTGATTTATATCCATCCCGCGGCTGACGCAGCCAGCGTTCGCTTCGCCTTCCTGCCCGGCCTCAACGCAGTCTTCAATGGCCTCAGTGCCACTGCCATCCTCATCGGCTACATCTTCATCCGTTCTCGCCGCGTCGCTGCCCATCGCGCGTCCATGATCACAGCCTTCGCCTTTTCCTCCCTCTTCCTCGTCGGCTACATCCTTCATCATGCCCTTCACGGCGACGTCCGCTATCCCCTTCACGCTGCATTTCGAGTCTTCTACCTCTCGCTCCTCGCCAGCCACATCATTCTGGCCACGCTTGCTCTTCCGCTCATTCTCGTCACCTTCTTTTTCTCGCTCTCGGGCCGCATCCCTCTGCACCGCAAGGTCGCCCGCTGGACCTTCCCCATCTGGCTCTATGTCTCCGTCACCGGCGTCATCACCTATGTCATGCTCCGTCTCGCGCAAGGATAACCAGTCACCATGCCTGCTTCCCCTCGGATTCCCCTACCCGACGACGGCACGCGCCAGCTCCTGCAATGGGGCGGCACAATGGTTGGTACCGGCGTACTCGCCGGGCTGCTGCTCCTGACCGTTCTTGGCGGCTTCTCGCCCACCGGCGCCACCACCAACACCGGCTGGTTCGCCCTCATCGTCGCCCTCATGTGTATCCCCTTCGGCAGCCTCCTGCTCGCGCTAGGCATCGCCAAGTGGCTTCGTAACCGCTCCCTCGCTCGTCGCGGTTAGGCCTTCATTCTCTGGCGCCTTCGGCATCCCTCTCGTACGTTCCACCAGAAATGCGGTACACTTCGTTATCCATAGCCTTAGAACCATTCACAAAGTGTCTGTATCCTCGAACACTCATCGCATCCCGGGAGGGCCTATGAAAGTCACTGACACCATCGCCACAGTCCTTAAGAACAAGCCCATCAACACCGTGCTGTCCATCACCCCGGAACAGACGGTCTACGAAGCGCTTGAAATCATGGCGCGTCATGACGTCGGTGCTCTGCTCGTCCTCTCCGATTCCCGTCTCGTCGGCATCCTCTCTGAGCGCGACTACGCACGCAAAGGCATCCTGATGGGGCATGCTTCGAAGGAGACACTCGTTCGCGACATCATGACCAGCCCTGTCACCTTTGTCACGCCGGAACAAACCGTCGACGAGTGCATGACGATCATGACCCAACACCACTTCCGCCATCTTCCCGTCGTTCAGACCGACAAAGTCATCGGACTTGTCTCGATTGGAGACCTCGTCAAATGGACCATCTCCGGCCAGGCCCACGCCATTGAAGCCCTGGAAGGCTACATCTCCGGCGCCTACCCTGGTTGATCGGAGACGTCGCTCTTCCATCATCAGCCCGTGAGATCCGCCATCGCTGCTCTGCTGTCTTGTCAAAGCGTCCGCTTGAAAAGCGGCGTCGCGAGCAGCAGTGTGCCAATCCCAAACGCGAATAGGGAAATCAGATCCGTCTCGATCGCAGCAAATCCCCCATCCTTCAGCAGAATTGCCTTGAAGCCGTGCACCGCATAGGTAAAGGGATCCACCACCGCAATCGCTCGCAACCACTTCGGAAACGCTGCAATCGGATAGATCGCGCCAGACGGAAAGAACAGCAACGTGTTGAGGACGCCAAACATCGCGCGCGGTACCAGTGGATCATCCACCCGAACCATCATCAGGAACATCATTCCGTTGAACGCAATCGATGTCCCCACAATCAGCGCCAGCAGTTGCAGAAGCGCCGCCGGATGAAAAATCGTGCCCAGCCCGGCCATCAACGAGCCAATCACCGTCAGCGAAATTCCGCTCAGAACCGCCTTGATCGCGCCGGCGATGTTCAACCCCATCACTAGCTCCAGCTTGCTGATCGGCGTGACCAGGTACCCCTCATGCACACCCCGAGCCTTGTCGTCGATGTACAGCATGCCCCCGCCGATCATCACCGAGATATACATCGCCAATGAAATCGAACCCGACAGCAGGAACTTCATATACTCAACGAACGGGTACAGTTCCACAATCTCCAGCGCAATGCTCTTCACCAGCCGCGGTTGAATCACCGGCTGATTCAGAGCATCCACCAGGGACTGCATTTCACTCTCAATGCTCCCGCTCATGAACTGGTCTGAATTGTCCACCACCAGCCCGAGCCGAGGCGCATCCTGTGCATAGACACGCCGCGAAAACTGCGCCGGAATAATCACCGCCGCATCCACGCGTCCCTCACGCACATCGTCCCGCGCCTTATTCTCGTCCGTGTACTCCACGGCGTTGAATGTCGCAATGTTGACCGCCACGGAGTCGAACGCCTCGCGAACCTTCACCGCCTCGGGGCCGTGGTCATAGTCCACAAAGGCCACCCGTGCCCCGCGAATCTTCCCGCCAAACGCATTGCCCAGAATGACCAGTTGCACCAGCGGCAGCATCATCGACATGATCATCAGCACCGGCGAGCGGAAAAACTTCCGCATTTCCCGCTCCACAATGGCAAGCATCCGGTTCATGGATTGGCTCCCGGTCGCGTCGGCATCACAAATACTGATTTCACCTGCTCATCTCGAAGCTGGCGGCCCGTGTAGTGCACAAACACATCGTCCAGCGATGTATTCTGCACGCTCAACGAACCGATCTGCTCGTCCAGAGAGGCTGCCATCTCCACCAGTTGCGTCGTCGTCTTCGAGCCATTCGAAGTCAGCACGCGATACACTCCCGCTGACTGCGATTGCACATCCGTCACATCAGGCAGCGCCTGCAGCCGCCTCATCCACTCATCCGATTCGCGCGCAAACTGCACCTCCACCACATTCGATCCCGGCACGCTCTGCTTCAGTTCCACCGGCGTACCGAGCGCCACCAGCGTCCCATGATCCACAATCGCAATGCGGTCGCACAGCCGGTCCGCTTCCTCCATGTAGTGCGTCGTCACCAGCATCGTCAGGTTGCGCGTCTTCTTCAGGTTGTTCAGCATCTCCCACACCGCAATGCGCGACACCGGATCCAGCCCCGTCGTCGGCTCATCCAGAAAAAAGATCCGCGGATTATGTACCAGCCCACGCGCAATCTCCAGCCGCCGTCGCATGCCCCCCGACAGCGTCTTCGTCTCCGCCTTGCGCCACTTCAGCAGATCCACCGCTTCCAACACCTCAGCGATGTTCCGCTCGCGCTGCTCCCGTGGCACAGAGTACAGCTTTGCGTAAATGCTCAGGTTCTCCTCGACCGTCAGATCCTGGTCGCTCGTCAGCGCCTGCGGAATCACGCCAATGGCCCGCCGCACCGCATCCGCATCTTTCATCACGTCGTAACCTGCCACCAGCGCCCGCCCGCTCGTCACCGGAATCAGCGTCGTCATCATGCGAATCAACGTGCTCTTCCCCGCGCCATTCGGCCCCAGCAAACCGAAAATTTCGCCCTCAGCCACTGTAAAGTTCACGCCTCTCACGGCCTCAAAATCGCCATAGCGCTTGACGATCTTCTCCACCACAATCGCTGCCGGCATCGTAGCCTTTTGGCCATTTGCCTCTGCCGTCACCACTGCGCTCATGGCTTCACCAGCTTGCTCTTCGGGATATACACCTCGGCAATCATCCCCGGTACAAACTGCTCGCCCGGGTTCGGGATCAGCAGCTTGATCTGGACTGTCTTGATGTCCCGCTTGCGGCCGCCATTGATGTCCCTTTGCGTTGCAAAGTCCGCCTCTGCCGACTTCACAATCACCTTGCCCCAGACCGTCGCCCCGCTCGGCATCACCACGCGCAGCAAATCGCCCAGTCGCACCGCATCAGCTTGTGTCTCCGGCAGCGGCGCATAGACCCAGGTCTGCGACAGGTCCATCACCGTCGCGATCGTCCCACCCGCCGGCAACACCTCGCCCTGCCTCGCCGCCAGCACATTCACCTGACCCGTCACAGGCGCATACACCTTCGCATATCCCAGTTCCACTGCAGCCTGGTTCGCCAGCGCCTGTGCATTGGCAAGTTGACTGCGTGTTGAGTCCACGGTGCGCTGCGATGCCACGGCAAGCAACTCATGCGCCCGTGCCTGCTTCAGCGCCGCCTCAGCCGCCGCCACGTTCTGACGAGCCGCCTGCACCGCCGCCTCATCCGCCGCCAGGCTTGTCACCGCATCATCCTTGGCCTGCTCGCTCATAATCCCCTGTTTGGACAACGCCACGATGCGGGTCGTGTCCGCCTTCTGGTGGTCGAGATTGGCTTGCGCCTGGGCCAGCGCCGCATGCGCCACGCGTACCTGCGCCTCCGCATTCGCCGTTGCATTCGATACTTCACCCGCGTTTTGCCGCTGCGTCGCGACTGTCTCGTTCAACTTCCAACGACTGCTGTTCACTGTCGCCTGTGCCGCCGCATGTGCAGCAGCCAGGTCGTCGCTTTCAATCACCGCAACCAGCTGCCCCGCCTGCACCTGCTGTCCTTCGTCCACAGCGAGTGTTTCCACGCGGCCCGGAATCTTGGCGCTCACCATCACTTCATTCGCATCCACCGTGCCAATCAGCTTCAAATCGCTCGGCGGCTTCGCTGTCAGGAGATACCACACCAGGGAACCCACCAGCAGCACTCCCAGAATCAAAAACACCCTATTGCGAGCGTTCATTCTTCCCCCGCTTCGTCATCCAGTCTGTTTTCACCTCGGGCATCGGCATGTCCTCCAGCACGCGCTTCGCAACTTCCGCACCGTGCCTCCTGTCCACAAACACCGCCTGCCCCAGAAACTCCACCAGCGCCACTCGACGCTTCGCAATCACCTCGGGGGCCAGTGGCTCCGTCGGACGCACCATCCGCCAAACCGGCGCGCTTAAAAAATAGAAAACATTGGCCCCCAGCGCCACTAACTCCATCTGCATTGGATCCACGTCGATCAGCTCGCCGGCCTCAATCCCTTCCCTTAACGTGGCCTGATACATCTCCTGCAGCGGTGCAAACACCCGCTCCACCAGCAACGGCATCGCCCCCGCTTCGCCCTTGTGGTGCCGCATCATCTCCTGCTGCATCATGCTTTGAAATTCATGCTGCGCCAGAATCCGATCAAAATGGTCCAACGCCGCACGCAACAGTCTTTCGCCCGCCGAAACCTCCCGCTGCAAAACCGCCAGTGACCGCTCGCGAATCTTGTCCGCGATCATCTCCAAAGCGGCCAGATACAAGTTCTCTTTGCTCTCGAAGTAGTAGTACAGCAGCGCCTTGTTCACCCCAGCGGCCGCGGCAATCCGCTCCGTTCGTGCCCCAGCCAGTCCCAAGCTGCTGAACTCCTGCAACGCAGCCTCCAGAATCCGTGCCCGCGACTCCGCAGCACGATCACGATGGTTTCGAGCGATTGTATTTTTCATAGTTAACTAACCAGTTAGTAAAGTACCTCAGTCTATCGCGGGATGCAAGAGGCTCCATCGACCCTCTCTATGACGCAAAGCATTTCTCTTTTTTTGTTTTACTTATGAAAGAAACATCAATTCTTTTCGAACTACGGAGGACCGCAGGTTTACCCCGATTTCCACAGAGCTCACGCCAATAGACTCACCGGATGCCCTGCATCCCCCTCCTGCGAAGCCGGAACGTCCCCTTCGTTCTGCTCTCGATCCTCGCCGCTGCTTTCATCCTCAAGTCCACGCTCTGAGCCCTCTCGCCCTGGCGAATAGCTGTCCTCATCGAGCCGCGCCGTCGCCTCCAGCTCATCTGCAATCAGCCGCATCTCCACCTCGTTGCCCGGTCGCATGAACCCCACCGCCCGTAGTCCCGGCACTGGCCCGATCCCCATGGTCGCGGCCCTCCCTGCGCTCAGAGTCTTGCATCGGCAAACCTCAACACAGTCTTCAATGTCTCTTCGTGCCGCCCATCCCCTTCCCAGACAGGTCTTCCGGTCGCGGTAGTTGCTACACTGGGGCCATGATGGATGAACAGGAGTTCCGGCGCACGGCAGAATCGGCACTCGATGCCCTCAAACGACGCCTCATTGCGCGCGAAGAAGAAGACGAAGCTGGCTTTGAAGTCGAAGAACAAAACGGAGTTCTCAATATCCTCTTTGAGGAACCCGCCGGCAAATTTGTCATTACGCCCAACACACCCGTGCGGCAGATCTGGATCTCCGCCCTCGCCACCAGCTTCAAGCTTGACTGGTCCCCGGCTTCCGCTTCATTCGTCCTGCCTCGCACCGGCGAGTCCTTGGATATTCTCGTCGACCGCCTCATTCAGGAGTACGCCCACCGCTAAGCCTGTCTCCCGCGCCGCCCTGCCCACCCGTGCCGTGCCCACTCAGCTGTCGTAGCGGTAAAAGCCCCGGCTCGCCTTTCTGCCCAGCCACCCCGCATCCACCATCCGCACCAGAAGCGGGCATGGCCGATACTTGGGATCCCCTATGCCCTCGTGAAGCACGCGCAGAATGTCCACGCACACATCCAGCCCAATAAAGTCCGCAAGCGTCAGGGGGCCCATCGGGTGCGCCATCCCCAGTTTGAAGACCTGATCCACTGCCTCGGCCGTTGCCACCCCCTCCATCACTGCATACGCTGCCTCGTTGATCAGCGGCATCAGCACGCGGTTGGAGACAAACCCAGGAGCGTCGTTCACCTCGACCGGCGTCTTGCCCAGCCGCACAGACAGCTCTTTCACTGCGGCAAAGGTCGCATCGCTGGTCGCAAGACCTCGCACGACCTCCACCAGCGCCATCACCGGCACCGGATTGAAGAAATGCATCCCGATCACCCGGTCGGGCCTCTTCGTCTCTGCGGCCAGTTTTGTAATGGAGATCGAAGAGGTATTGCTGGCCAGAATGGCCTCCTCCGGCAGCATCGCGTCCAAGGCCCGGAAGATCTCCCTCTTCACTTCGAACCGCTCGGGTGCGGCCTCCACCACTACAGTCGATCGCGCCAATTCCTTCCGGTCTGTCGTGGGCACAATGCGCTCCAGCGCAAGCTCAATCTCCGCTACGGCCAGCTTGCCCTTTGACGCTTCACGTCCCAGATTTGTGCGAATCTGCCCCATCGCCCGTTCCAGAAACCGCGAGTCCACATCGCATAGCGCTACACGGATCCCGGACCGCGCAAAGACATGCGCAATTCCCGAGCCCATCGTTCCCGCACCCACCACACCGACAAGACCTGGATCCAACATCACGGAGCTCCCCCTCAATTCCAGTGGGAGTGTAGCAGTTCACCCGCTGTCCCGGCGCACGAATGGCCGTCCTTGAGTCGCAAAAAATGCCCGGACTCGACCGCCCGGGCATTCTCACCCTATGTGCGACTCTCAGCCTCTTGCGGTCTCAGTTTGTATGCATCCCGTCGTCAGGCGCCAGCCGCATATTCTCATTCAGCGTCAGGATCAGTGGCGTTCCTGAATCCAGCGTCGCCTGCGGATGACTTACCAGTAGATGCGTCGTCACCAGACCTGCGCCGATCAAACCACCCGCCAGCGCGCCCACAGGCCCGCCCAGATACGCGCCCGCCACGACACCTGTCCCGACTGCACCACCATACTCAATGCTGTCCCGCCGCACTTGCGATCCAGGCCCGATCATTCCCTCCGCATGCACCGTGTTCTTCGATACCGGCGCATCCGTCACCGTGGCGTCCAGCCGGTAGATCGCCCCATTCGGCAGCTTCACCGTCTCCGGACGTAGTTGCAGCGACCCATACGATGCAAAGTGTCCGCTCGATGCGCTCGTTACCGTGCCGTCGATCTCCGAGCCCGCCGGAATCAGAATCTCCTTGCCGTCACCCGACAGCACATCCGTCGCTACCCGGCTTCGAAACGGCTCGCCCACCTTGCTGAAGTTGCTCGAAAGATCATTCAGCAACTCCACGCGAATGGCCGTGCCCTCACCCACCACGTCCGGTGGCAGCGGCGCTGGGTGCACGATATCGCCATCCGGATCTGCCTCCGCCTTGCGGACGCTCAACTGCGGAACCGCTGCCTCACCCCCCTTTTGCAACTGCGGTTCCACGATTCCTGCATCCGTTCCGTCCACTCCAGACGCACCCGTCGCGCGACTCGGTGTCGCCGTGGAAACCATTTGCGCCTGCGCTGTAGCTGGCTGTGCAGAGGCCACATGTGCAGCCGAGGGCTTCGCAATCTTGATCTCCGGCGCAGTCGTGGTCACAATCGCGTCGTCCGCCGGTGGATTCGAAACACCCTCATACGGATCGGTCTTAGCCGCCTGCTGCGCCAGCAGCCCGCCAGCCGTCAAAACCAGAAACATCGCAGTCATGGTCGCGCGCTTCATCTTGATTACTCCTTCAGGCAAACCCGTCCTGCCCTTCCATCTCTTTAGACCAGGCTTGCACCTAAAAGCCATTCGCCCCTGCCATTCTCAGGCAGAAGCCACCATTTTTATGCTAGTTCCACATCAACCCCTTCTTTCTATGACCTTTTCCCTATGTGTCAAACAAGGAACGAATCAACCATGTCAATCCCCTCGCGCCTTCTCTGCCAATCCTCCAATCTTCCTGTGACCGCGGCCACACGGGCTGCAGCCGCCCCGTTTGTTAGAATCCCTACGGAACTTGAAGATTTTTTCCTTCCGGACGGTCAGGAGCTTTTCCCCACGTGCACGGGTTTCTTGAAAGCATTCAAAGCGCAGCAGGAGCACCCATCGCCGTGGACCGCCGTCCCAAATTGAACGACAGGCTGCACCACCACATTGTGAGGACTGACATGACTGAGATTGTTGCCATTCGCGCCCGCGAGGTTCTCGACTCGCGCGGCAATCCGACCGTGGAAGCGGATGTGATTCTGGAAAGCGGCGCAATGGGCCGCGCCATCGTGCCGTCAGGCGCTTCCACCGGCGAGCATGAGGCCGTGGAGCTGCGGGATGGCGACAAAAGCCACTACCTCGGTAAGGGCGTCCTTCAGGCCGTCGCCAACGTCGAATCCGTCATCGCTCCGGAACTCGAAGGCCTTGACGCTTCCAATCAGCGCCTTATCGATCAGGCCATGATCGCCCTCGATGGCACGCCCAACAAGGGCAAGCTCGGCGCCAACGCGATTCTTGCCGTCTCCATGGCCGCCAGCCGCGCCGTAGCCACAACCCTCGAGATGCCACTCTATCGCTACCTTGGCGGCATCAACGCCTGCGTGCTGCCCACCCCCATGCTCAACGTCCTCAACGGCGGCGCGCATGCTGACTCCAACGTCGATTTCCAGGAATTCATGATTATGCCCGTCGGCGCCGAGAGATTCTCGGACGCCCTCCGTTGGTCAGCCGAGACCTTCCACACACTCAAGAGCGTGCTCAAGAAGAAGGGCTACAACACCGCGGTCGGCGATGAAGGCGGCTTTGCTCCTTCACTCAAGTCCAACAGCGAAGCCATCGACCTCATCCTTGAAGCCATCACCCAGGCCGGCTACAAACCCGGCGAACAGATCGCCATCGCCCTCGATCCCGCGTCCAGCGAGTTCTATGACAAGGACAAGAACAAGTACGTCTTCAAGAAGGGTGATAAGCGCGAGCTCACCAGCGAGCAACTGGTCGCCTTCTACGAAGACTGGGTTCGCCAGTATCCGATTGTCTCCCTCGAAGACGGCCTCGCCGAAGACGACTGGGAGGGCTGGCGCGTCCTCACCGACAAGCTCGGCCAGAAGATTCAGCTCGTCGGCGACGACATCTTTGTCACCAACGTCAAGCGCCTCCAACGCGGCATTGAAGAGGGCGTGGGCAATTCCATCCTCATCAAGGTCAATCAGATCGGCACCGTCACCGAAACCCTCGATGCCATCGAGCTCGGCCGCCGCTACGGGTACACCTCGGTCATGAGCCACCGCTCCGGCGAAACCGAAGACACCTTTATCGCCGACCTCGCCGTCGCCACCGGCGTGGGACAGATCAAGACCGGCTCCTGCAGCCGCACCGACCGCATCGCCAAGTACAACCAGCTCCTGCGCATCGAAGAAGAACTCGGCGCCGGCGCCGTCTTCCTCGGCCTCGAAGGCCTCAACTACAACGACTAAGCTGCACAGGCACTGCAACAACAGGCGGGAGAGCGCAATCTCTCCCGCTTGTCTTTTTGCCCCTCATCTCCCTGATCCAGCCGTCCGCATTCTGCGCACCGAGTGCTCTACACTGGAAGCGATGCGTTGCCTGTTGGTTTGTCTTTTGTTTTTGTCTTCACTTCCCGCAGTTGCCCAGACCCAGAGTCCGCTTGCGCTCCAGAATCTGAATCGTGCTGAAGCTCTCGGCGCCGATCTCTACCAGAATTCGGGAGCAACAGGTCTTGTCCTGGTCGTGGTACGCGACCATCAGGTCTTTTTCCACGGTTACGGCGAAACAGCACCCGGCTCACAGCAGACTCCGAATGATGAGTCCGTCATCCGACTCTGCTCGCTCACCAAAATCTTTACCACCGATCTCCTGGCCAAAGATGTCGCCGCCGGGACCGTTCGTCTCGACGATCCACTCCAGAAATATGCGCCACAGCAAAGCACCGTCCCCACCATGGGTGCGCCCATCACCCTCCTCGACCTTGCCACCCACACCTCGGGTCTCTCGCGAGAAATCGGCACGGCACCGCGCCGCACGCCCCATTTCACCTATCCCGACTACGCCACCCGCTGGCAATGGCTCCAGAACACCCACCTGCTCTTTACGCCCGGCACCCGGGCCCTCTATTCCAACGTTGGCTTCGATCTGCTCAGCGATGCCCTCGCCGATGCAGCCCACCAGCCTTACGCGACCCTTCTCTGGAACCGCACCCTGAAGCCGCTGCAGATGTGGGAAACCACCTTCTACCCGACTCCGGACCAATGCAAGCGATTAATGGCCGGCGCCCACAACGAGGGCCCCTGCACCGTTACGGAAAACACAGAGGGAAGTAGCGGCCTCTATTCCACGCCCAATGACATCGTCAAGTGGCTCCGCTATCTCGTCGGTGCCGGCTCACCGAGCCTTCCGGCACAGGCAGCCGATGCCCACGCGGTCTATCTGCTGCCGTCCAGCCTCGTGAGCCAATACGGACTTGCGCATGCGGGTCGCCCCTCGGGCATCGGCCTCGCCTGGCTCCACCTGCGTCCCAACAACGATCCATCGCACATCATTGAAAAAACTGGCGGCGGCGCCGGCTTCACAACTTATATCGCCATTCATCCCGCAAGCCACACCGCCCTGTTCGTTGCCGCAACCGATGGCCCTCCCAAGGACCATACGCCCGGCTTCAACCTCTACACCGCCTCCAACAATGCCCTCCTTGCGCTCGCAGGACTGCCGCCACTTCCCACCGAGACAAGAAAAGCACCCGCGCGGAAGCACATGCTGCGCGCCTCCCGCACCCACCCGGTTCACCATCCGGCGGAAAGACGGCGCGCAGGGCGACGCAAAGCGCACCTCAGAGAAACCGCCGCCCTCTAACCTGTTTTCCGTGTCCGTGTAAATCCTTTCACCTCGTCCTCGGGCGCTGGCCTTTATTCTTAGAGAGAACCGTTTTCATCAATTTCGAGGTGTGTCTTTACCCATGTCCAGCAAGCATCCTCTCGTTCTCACCATCCTCGACGGATGGGGTTACCGCGCCGAAACCGCCAACAACGCCATCGCACTTGCCCGCAAGCCCAATTACGACAAGCTGCTCCGCGAGTTTCCCAACACCCTCATCCGCGCCTCCGAGCACTTTGTCGGCCTGCCCGATGGCCAGATGGGCAACAGTGAAGTCGGCCACCTCAACATCGGCGCGGGTCGCATCGTCCAGATGGACATCACCCGCATCGACATGCAGATTGCCTCCGGCGAGTTCCAGAAGAACCCTGCAATCGTGCAAGCCATGCAGCGCGCCCGCGAGAACGGCCGCCAGCTTCACATCTTCGGCCTCGTCTCCGACGGCGGCGTCCACTCCCATCAGGAGCATCTCTACGCCCTGCTCCGCACCGCACGCGAATACGGCGTCGAGCGCGTCTTCGTCCACGCCTTCATGGATGGCCGCGACACGCTGCCCACCTCCGGCGCCGGCTACATCGCGCAGTTGCAACAGAAAATGCGCGAGTACGGCGTCGGCAAAATCGCCAGCGTCAGCGGCCGCTATTACGCTATGGACCGCGACAAGCGCTGGGAGCGCGAGCGCAAGGCCTTCGACGCCATGGTCGTCGGCAAAGCCGAAGGCGGCGCGCACACCGATCCCGTCGCCCGCATCAAGGAGAGCTACAACAACGGCGTCACCGACGAGTTCCTCATTCCATTCGTCGTTGTGGATGCTGCGGGCAAGCCCGTCGGCCAGATTCGGGACGAAGACGTCTGCATCAACTTCAACTTTCGCGCCGACCGCGCCCGCCAGATCACGCGCGTCCTCGCTCGCGAAAGCGGCCTGAATAAAAAAGGCGGCCGCGATCTCGACGCCTGGGAGTCTCTCGACGAAATCATTCCGCGCGCGGAGATTCCGAAGAATCTTCACTACCTCTGCATGACGCAGTACGACAAGCTCTATGAGCTGCCACTCGTCATCCTCCCTGAGTCGATGGACAACATCCTCGCCAACATCCTCTCCGCCCACCACCTGCGCAATCTGCGCGTCGCCGAGACGGAAAAGTTCGCCCACGTCACCTACTTCTTCAACGGCGGCATTGAAGTTCCGTTCCCCGGCGAAGAGCGCATCCTGATTCCTTCGCTCAAAGTCGCCACCTACGACCTCGCGCCCGAAATGAAGGCTGAGGCTATCGGCGACACCATCGTCAAGGCCGTAGAAGACACCGCCTTCGACCTCATCGTCGCCAACTTCGCCAACGCCGACATGGTTGGCCACTCCGGCAAGCTCGAACCCACCATTAAGGCCTGCGAAGCCGTCGACGCGCAGCTTGGCCGCATCTACAAGGCCGTCAAGGAGCGCAATGGCAACTGGCTCATCACCGCCGACCACGGCAATGCCGAGCTCATGGTGGACCCTGTCACCGGCGGCCCGCACACCGCACACACCACCAACCCTGTGCCGTTCATCTACGTCGGCGAGGAGGCCAGCCACTATCGTCTACGCCCCGATGGCTCTCTGCGCGACATCTCGCCCACCCTGCTCAATCTTCTCCACCTCGGCCTGCCCAAGGAGATGACCGGCGGCGACCTCCGCGTGCCGATCAGCAAGCAGTAGTCCTCCTCGGCATCAAAAAACAAAGGCGCGAAGCTCTCCGCTTCGCGCCTTTGTTTCTATGTCCCATCTTCGCCTTCGGTCAATCCTCGCCTACGCCGGCTCTTCCACCGGCCGCAGCACGCGCGCCTTGTTCCACACCTCTGTCGTGAACGGCCGCTCAAACACCAGATAGAATCCGTACGAAAAGAACACAATCAGTGCCGTGCCCACCGTTGCCATGACAGCGAACGTCGCTGCTTTACTCAGCCCGAGGGGCCGCACCAGATCCTGCCAGATGAGCTGCTGCACAGGAAAATGAATCAGGTAAAGGCTGTAGGAAAACGAGCCCATCCACGCGATCGGCCGCCATGCACACAGCCGCGCCAGTGGGTTTCCCGGCCACTGTGCGCAAACAATCAGCGCACACATTCCGGCAATCGCCAGCAAAATCTGTGTCCACAACATCTTCTGCAAAATCGAATTCAGGCTGAATGCAACAAAGAGAACTGCGGCGCTCGCCCCAATCCACACATACAGCTTTGTGCACTTTTCACTTATCACCTCTGCGGCAAACATTCCCAATGCAAAATAAAACGGATACATCGGCGATAGACCCAAATATGGCGTCCCGGCGATTACATTGCTCACCATCAGGCCCACAATGTATGTCCCTCCCAGCACAGCGACATTCCCCATCTGTCGCCGCAGCAGAAGAAGAAGAGGAAACAAGAGATACACCTGACACTCCACCGCAATCGACCATAAGGGCGCGCTGATTTGATACAAGGTGCGAAAGTGCAGATTGTGAACAAGAAAAATGTGGGACACCACCCCCCACGTCGTGATTGGCCGGGACTCGTCATACAGTGTGTGCGTCCTTGCGGCCAGCAGCCCCGCGCCCAACGCTATCGATAGCCCCAGCGCCGCATAATAGGGCGGCAGAATCCTCCGCGCTCTCCTCAGGAAAAAGCCGCGCGCGCCTTCTGTGCCGAGCGTCCCATCGCGCTTCACCACAGGCATCATCAGGCAGAAACCGGAGATCACGATGAAGACGACCACCGCAAAAAGCCCATGATCCAGCCAACCCGTCAGCGTAAGGAACCATCCGGATGGGTGGTCTCCGTAAACCGCAACAGGCCAGCTCTGCAGCCACGCATGGTTCAGCACCACGTACAGTGCCGCCAGCGCCCGCATGCCATCCACGTAAGCAAGGTGCGCCTTGCCTCCAGCGGGGCTTGCTACAGCCACACCTGTCTCTTCACGCGCCATTGATCCACTCTGCGCCATCGGTCCCATGGGAGACAAGCTGACTTTTGTGTCATTGCATCCAAAAAGACAACGTCGCACCCGGCCAGTGATCCCCCCGCCATAAAGAACCAAGGCCCCCGCCACGCGGAGGCCTTGGTTCTTCAACGCATCTCGACAGCCCATATCAGCGCGGAAGCAGCGACTTAATCGAATCCGGAAGACGCTTTTCAAGCACCCGGGCCTGTTCAGCCGCAATCCCGCCCAGATACGTCGGCGCAGGCGTCGCCATCAGCACCAGCGCAAACGCAATCACTGAGAAGCACACGCCCGCGATCGCAGCGGAAACCAGCATGTGATACATGTCCGAAATATCCAGGCCCAGCATGCTGAACGCTACATGCTCCAAAGGCCGAATGTGCCGGATGACTGCTAGCGCAAATAAAGAGAAGAAAACAGACAACGAGGTCAAAACCACCAGCGTCACATCGAGGCTGCGATGAAACCTCAGTCTTCCGCTACAGTAGCTGCACTCCTTTAAGTGCTGCTCATAGTCCCGGCGCATCTCCGGATGAATCCCGGAAATGTCATACCGCCAGCTTGCCAGGATGGCGCCTACTACGCGGTCTGTACATCCGTTTCTTGCCATATTCGGTTAGACTCACTTCTCTGAACTTTGACTCAACGCGCAGCCTCAATTCACCCTGCGTTCGCTCCAACATGCGGATGCAAGTTCAATGCATCCAAAACGCCGTCGGGGAGCGATGAAACGCGGCTGGCTGAACCCTCCGATTGAACGCAGTCCCCATTTCGGAACTACAAACCCGGCCGCCAAAGTCATGTCAACCTGACACTATTGTAACCGACTTTACTTAAAAGCATACAGAGGAAAGCGGTTGATGTTGCTCCGCAAGCAACACCTGATTCGCCAAGAGGCTCATCCGTCCCTGCAGCGCACGCTCCGCCGCCACCCGCGCCAGCTCCGGAAGATTATTACTTTCAGAAAGATGCGCCAGAATCACATACGCCGCCCGGCCATCGTACTCCTTCTCCAGAAACTCCGCCGCCGCATCGTTCGACAAATGTCCGACGCGCGAAAGAACCCGCTGCTTCACGCTCCATGGATAGGGACCATCCCGCAGCATTTCCAGGTCGTGGTTCGACTCCAGCAACAGCAAATCCAGCCCCTTCAATTGCGCCTTTACATTCGGTGGAACGTAGCCCAAGTCCGTTGCCACCCCCAGCCGCACCCCTTCAGCCTCCAGAACAAAACCCACCGGATCCGCCGCATCATGCGGAATCGTAAAAGGGTGAATCGAAAAGTCCCCAATACGGAACGGCTCTCCCGCCCGGAAATACTCCACCGCCGGAAGCCATGTCGGATCCTTCACCTGGCTGTCATGGATCGGTTCGGCGACCTCCGCCACAGTGGCACTACCTGACGGTCCTGCCACTCCGTCTCCTTCGTCCGGCTCGCCCTCTCCATCCTCCGCATCCATCTCCGCTTGCCGAGCCGCAGCTTGCTTCCGGCACTGCTCCAGCCACTGTGCATAGGTCATCTGGCGTCGCGGCGTCAGCCACCGCATCCACGCCCGATGCGTCCCCTCCGTGAAATACACCGGAATTCCCAGCTTTCGCGCCGTTACGGCCAATCCATTCACGTGGTCCTGGTGCTCATGCGTCACCACAATCGCATCCAGCGTTGCAGGATCTTCTCCTGCCAGCCTCATCCGTCGGAAGAGCTCCCGGCAGCTCAAACCCGCATCCACAAGGATGCGCGTCCGCCCGCCCACAACAACCGCGCTATTTCCCTTTGAACCGGAGGCCAATACCGTGAACCGCACCATGCACAGAGCATACCGCGCAATCCCCCTGCCGGCGCACCTCCCTGTTGACTCCTTCGGAACCGTCCACGCTGCTCACCTCCGGCGCTTCCGGTTATGCTGGTACCCAGGCCGGGAATTGCCACACTCTCCCCAGTCGCTCGCCTCGCTCCCAGGAGGTTCCATACCCTATGCCCTTCCCTCGGCATCGAACATTTCCGTTTGCCTGCCTCGTAATCGCCTGCGCCGCTGCCACAGCTGCCGCCGCGCCTCGCAATGCTGCCCATGCAGTTCCTGCATCCGGCGACGCTCCCTCCTGGAATCCTCAAGCCGCAGCCCACTACCTCGATACCCGCGAGCTCGCGTGGCAAAACTGGGATCACGCAAAGCGCGAACAAGGCACCTTTTGCGTCTCCTGCCACACTCAGCTCAGCTATGCGTATGCTCGCCCCGCTCTCCGCACTGCGCTCAATGAGCCTGGCCTCAATCCGCCGGAAGAAGCCCTCCTCGCCAGCGTTCGCAAACGCGTGCAAAGCTGGAGCCAGTTCCCACCCTTCTACTCAGATGCCCGGGCCGGCGCAGGCACAGCTGAACGAGCCCGCTCCACCGAGGCCGTCCTCAACTCACTCATCCTCTTGCGCTACGACGACCGCCATCTTTCCCCCGCAACGCGCACCGCATTGCAGAACATGTGGAATCTGCAACTGACCTCCGGGCCCGATCTCGGCTCCTGGAAGTGGCTGAACTTCAATCTCGCTCCATGGGAAACATCTGACGCCCAATACTTCGGAGCCGCCATGGTGGCCCAGGCAGTCTCTGCCGCGCCGGACAACTACGCAAAGTCCTCCGCCGTTGTCGGCAACCTCGCGGCCCTGCGCGTCTACCTCACCTCGCATGCCGCGCAGCAGCCGCTCTTCAATCGCATCGTAGTGCTGTGGGCCTCGTCCCACATGCCCGCACTCTTCACTCCCCAGCAGCGCAAACAGCTCATCCGCGAAATCTACAATCACCAGAACCCCGACGGCGGATGGAGCCTCGTCACTCTCGGCCCATGGCAGCGCCTCGACAAGTCCCCCGAACCCACCGCTTCCGATGGGTATGCCACCGGCCTCGCCGTCCTCGCCCTGGAAGAAAGCAAAGTGCAGGGAGCCTATCTGGAACTGGGAATTCACTGGCTTGAGACCCACCAGGATCCTGCCACCGGCACATGGCCCGCTCAATCCCCTAACAAGAATCGTGACCCTGGCACCAACGTTGGCAAGTTCATGACCGATGCATCCACAGCCTTCGCCGCTTTGGCTCTCGAAGACAAGCCCTGATGCGGGTTCTGAACTGATGTGAACCAAAGCCAGAGCCCTGAGGGCATCCTGACCGACAGAGCGCATTGACGCGGCACGATCTCAAAAGGACACAGCACTTCTGAAAATTCGCTAGCGCAACTCCTGAGTCACTCTATCCCGAATCTGCTCTACTCGAGTCGCCACGATCCACAGGGAGCGGCGACCATGCACCAACCTCAAAAGGCCACATCAACTCAGAAATTGCAGTAGCCTTCGTCACCGCGCCGGCAAATCAATCGTCACCAAGGTCCCCCGCCCCGGATTACTCACCACATCAAACCGCGCCTGGTTGCCATAAAGCACTTCAAGCCGCTCCTGCACGTTCTTCATGCCGATACCCGCGCCTGTACGCCGCAGCGCTGTCTCCGGGCGGTTGCCCATTCCCACCCCATCGTCGGCCACTTCAATATGCACCCGGTCCCCGTCCAGCCGGCTCCGCACCGTCACCGTCCCGCCGTGAATGCGCGGCTCCAGCCCATGCTTGATACTGTTCTCAATCAGCGGCTGCAGCAGGATGCTCGGCACCATTACCTCCAGCGTGCGCGGATCGATATCTTTCTCCACCCGCAGCTTCTCCGGCCCAAACCGCACCACCTCAATGTCTAGATAATCGTCGGTAAAGTTCAGCTCCTCGCGCAGCGGCACATAAGTATCGTGATCCTTCAGCAGCGCTCGCAAAATATTCGCCAGCTTGACCGTCATCTCCCGGGCCAGTTCCGGCTTCACCCGCACCAGTGAGGCAATTGAGTTCAGCGTATTGAATAAGAAGTGCGGATTGATCTGCCGTTGCAGCGCATCCAGCCGCGCCTCCAACAGCATCCGCTTCTGCTCTTCCAGCGTGATCTCAATCCGCAGCGCATTCCACACCTTCAGCGCGATCCCCACCACCATCGGCGCGCACAGCCACACCAGTACCTGCAGGCCCCACACGCCCGTGTTCAGCGCAAACAGCCGCCGCGGACCCGTGCGATGCGGCAGATTCCGCGCAATCCACTCCCGGCAAATCTCAAATGCCGCAATCAGAAACAGCATCAGAATCTGCCGGTCGATCCGCGGCTTGCGAAGATTGCGCCGCACCCATCGATAGAGGCTCAGATCGATGAATGGCGTGAACGACCAGATCTCCTCGCGCTCCACAAACCAGCTCAGTACGCCCGCTGCCGTTCCCAGCAGCACATTGAAGGGCAAGGCCAGGTACTCGTGGTGGAGCAACGCCGGGATCGAAAGCACCAGTCCACCCACAGCCGCCCATCCCGGCCCCAAAAGCAGCCCCAGCAGAATCACGGTCTCAAACGAAATATCCGCCGCCAGAAAATTCGGCACAGTCGTCCGTACCCACACACCCAGCGTCAACGGAACCAGAAAAAACGCCAGCAGCGCCAGCGTCTCGCGGTGCCGCCGGTGTTCGGCAAACAGCAGCCTCTGAAACGTGCGGGATCGCGCCAGAGCGCTGGCCACAGCCGCAGCCACACCCAGCTTCACCAGCAGCGTAATCAGAATCAGTCTGTTATCGACCACGCAACCACTCTATCGTGCTCCGCCTCATACGCTCGCCTCTTCACAGAACTTTCCGGATGCACACCGCTCCCGTCGCCACATGGTCCCCGTACGGCATGGTCCGCTCAAACCCCATCCGCCCATACAGCTCCAACGCCTCCCTCATCTCCGGCATTGTGTCGGCCACCAGCTCCGCATATCCCGCCTCTCGCGCCTCGCGCATCACCCACTCCACCAGCGCTCGCCCCAACCTCCGCCCACGAAATGCCGGCCGCACATACAGCCGCTTGAACTCCCCGCGTCGCTCGTCCAGCTTTCGCAGCGCCACGCATCCCGCAGCCTCATTGCCTGCCCAGGCCACCGCCAATCGCCCTTCCGGCCTGGCGTACCGCCCCGGCAATCCCGCCACCTCCTCGCCAAAATTCTGAAAACAGGACGTAAATCCAAATGACTCCCAATACTCCTCAAACAGTACCCGCACCGCAACCAGCGCCGCAGCATCCTCCGCCATCCGGATCTGGATCACCTTCTCCATTCCCGCCTCCGCCGCGACCCATCCCTCCCACGCTCGTCACATGCCCTGGGATGCGCCGCTCACACCACGCCGTAAAATAAAGGTATGCCACTCGAAAGCGTTCAAAAAGTCGCCGAGGCCGATTTCCCCACGCGCTGGGCGCACTTCCGCATCCTGGGATTCGAAGGCCAGCACGCCGCGCCAGCCCCCTGCGACTCCAAAGCAACGCCCCCCGAGACCGCCGTCGAAGGACTCGTCGCCCTCGTCCTCGGCGACATCCACACGGCCCCGCCCCTCGTTCGCATCCACTCCCAGTGCCTCACCGGCGATGTCTTCGGCTCCCTCCGTTGCGACTGCCGCCTCCAGCTCGAGCTCGCTCTCAAGAAAATAGCGGACGCCGGCGCCGGCATTCTCCTCTATGAGCAGCAGGAGGGCCGCGGCATCGGCCTCATGGCCAAGCTCCGCGCCTACCAGCTCCAGGACCACGGCCGCGATACCATCGAGGCCAATGAAGAGCTAGGCTACGCCGCCGACTGCCGCGCCTACGAAATGCCTGCCGCCGTGCTCAAGCTCCTCGGCGTCGCCAGCGTTCGCCTCATCACCAACAACCCCGAAAAGGTCGCCGCGCTCGAATCCGCGGGCATCACCGTCGCCGAGCGCGTCTCCGCCGAGGTCGAGCCGCAGGAAACTTTCGAGCGTTACCTACGCACCAAGCAGGAAAAGATGGGCCACCTGCTCGACAATCTCAACGAAATCAAAGCCATGTAGCCGCCCGCCCACAGGCTCTCCGCAAACACAATCGCCCGGCGAAGGTTCTGAAACAGCGAACCTCGCGCCGGGCGACTCCTGCTTCAATGACAGATCCCGCTTCGGGTCCCTTGATCTCCTCTACGGATAAATTCCCCTGATCTGCACTGCCTCCGCCACGCGCCCGATACCCAGCATGTTCGCCGCAATCCGCATCGGCGCCGCGCTCTCTTCATGAATCTTCAGCACGTCGCGGAACGCCGCCCTCATCACGCGCTCCAGCCGGTTGTAGACATCCTGTGCCTCCCAGAACAGGTGCTGCTCGTCCTGCACCCACTCAAAGTACGACACCGTCACACCGCCCGCATTGCACAAAATGTCCGGAATCAGAAATACGCCCTTCGCTTCAAGAATCCGGTCTCCATCCGGTGTCACCGGACCATTCGCGGCCTCTGCAACGATGCGTGCGCGCACCGCCGTCGCGTTCTCACCATCGATTGCACTCTCCAGCGCCGCCGGAATCAGCACGTAGCACTGCATCGCCAGCAGTTCCGCCGGGCTGATCTTCTCCGCCTCCGGAAATCCCTCCACGTGTCCCGTCAGTGCCTTCATGTGCATCAGGTTCGGGATGTCCAGCCCGTGCTCGTTGTACACGCAGCCTGTCGAGTCGCTTACCGCGATCACTTTGGCGCCCGCTTCATGCAGCAGTTGCGCTGCTATCGAGCCCGCGTTCCCAAACCCCTGCACCGCCACCGTTGCGCCACGCAGCGCCATGTGCAGGTGCTCGCACGCGCTCTGGATCGTGTAGAACACGCCCCGTCCGGTCGCCTCATTCCGTCCCAGCGATCCACCCAGACATACCGGCTTGCCCGTCACAACGCCGGGGATCGGATACCCCTTCGTCATGCTGTAGGTATCCATGATCCACGCCATCGTCTGCGCGTTCGTATACACATCAGGAGCCGGAATATCCTGCTCCGGCCCGATCAGCGGCAGGATTGCGCTCGTGTACCGCCGCGTCATCCGCTCCAGCTCGCCTTCAGACATGTGCTTCGGGTCGCAGGTAATGCCACCCTTTGCGCCGCCAAATGGAATATTCACCACTGCACACTTCCACGTCATCCACGTGGCCAGCGCCTTCACCTCGTCCAGCGTCACATTCGGGTGATAGCGTATGCCGCCCTTCGCCGGCCCCCGTACAGAACTGTGCTGTACCCGGTACCCTTCAAACCGTCGGATCCGGCCATCGTCCATCCGCACCGGAACAGACACCATCAGCACCCGCTCCGGATACTTGATCATCTCCCGCGTGTCGCTCTTCAGCTCCAGCGCATCGGCTGCTGCATCAAAGTTGTGCAGCGCCGCTTCGTACGCATTGATCTTCTCCTTGGTCGTGGTCGTTGCCATCGCGATTCCTCCCCGGCTTCAAGAGCCGCGGCTTCATCAGCGTCCTGTGGTGGTCATGGCGCTCTTCGCTTAGCTCGCACTTCCCCCCACCAGCGAGATCAGTTCCTGCTCATGCTCTGTCATCGTCTGGTACACCGGCTTCAGCCACTTCCAATAAGCCAGCATGTGGCCCCGCGTCGCATCAAAGTACAACTGCTCCATCGCGTGCGTCACCGGGCCGATCTTTCCTTCCTTCACCACCCGATGATCGACCCGCACAATCGGCGCAATTCCAACCGCAGTGCCCGTGAAGAACAGCTCGTCGCACACATACAGCTCGCTGCGGTCAATCGGTCGCTCCACCACCTCCACACCCATCTCCTGATGTGCCAGTTGCATCACCGTATCCCGCGTAATCCCTTCCAGCACGTTCTCCGTCACTGGTGGCGTAATCAATTTGCCGTGGCGCACCATGAAGAGATTGCACGTCGATCCCTCGGCCACGTGCCCGCTTTCATTCAGCAGAATCGCCTCGTCAAATCCGCGCTGTCGCGCCTCGTCGCTCGCCAGCGCGCTGTTCACATACGCGCCGCAGATCTTCGCCCGCGCCGGTATCGCATTATCCTCCAGCCGCCGCCACGAGCTCACACCCGCATGAATGCCCTTCTCCGCATGCAGATACTCCCCGAAGGGCAACGCTACAATCGCAAACGCATCCTGCCCGTCCGGGCTCACGCCCACACGCTCTGCACTCTTGTACGCTAGTGGCCGGATGTACACGTTCGTCTCAAATTGATTGCGCCGCAACAGCTCCACCGTGATCTCCGTCAACTCCTCGGCGCCCAACGGCACATCGATGCGCAGAATCCCGCAGTTCTGCTTCCAGCGCTCAAAGTGCTCCACCGGCCGCATCAGATAAAGCTCCTGCGCCGCCGCATCCCAGTGCGCGCGAATCCCCTCAAACACGCCCGTCCCATAGTGCAGGGCATGGGTCAGAATGCCCACCTTCGCTTCACCCAGCGGCATATACTGCCCGCCAAAATACACAATCAGTTTCGGATCCGCCTCAGCCTGCATGACTCACCTCCGTCGCCGCCGCGCGAAACAGCTCCCTGCCCCGCGCCAGCGCGCGCTCGTCCAGTGCAAAATACTTCACATTCTTCACCAGCCGCCGCAACGCCGCGTCCACGCTCGCCTGCGGCAGCGCATCGGCCATCTCCAGCAGCGCGCCCAGCATCACCATGTTCGCCGCGCGCGCATCGCCCAGCTCATCGGCAATCTGCGTAAACGGCAGCGCCAGCACATGCACATCCTCCCGCGCACACTCCTCGGGAAATGCGTCACCGTTGTAGATCACCCACCCGCCGGGCTTCACCGCCTTGTCAAACTTCTTCAGCGACGGCTCATTCATCGCCACCAACACGTTCGGCGCCGTCACCAGCGGCGAATCAATCGCTTCCCGCGACAGCCGCACGTGGCAGTTCGACGTACCCGACCGCATCTCCGGACCATACGACGGCAGCCATGACACCTCCAGGCCCGCATCCAGTCCCGCCTCGGCCAGCACCTCGCCCAGCAGCAGCACGCCCTGCCCGCCAAACCCCGCCACGCGCACCTGCAGGTCGATTGGCTTGCCTTCCACCACACGCGCTTCTGGCCGCAGAGCCTCTCCATCCTTGAGCCCCAGAATCCCTGGAATCGCTTCCAGCGCCGGCCCCACCGGCCACACCCGCGGCTGCTTCTCCTTCGTCCTGTCCCGCAGCACGCCCAGCGGATATGTCTTCTCCATCACCTCGCGCACCCACCGCTGCGAATCCACTGGCGACAGCTTCCAGATCGTCGGGCACGGCGACAGCACTTCGATAAACGAGAAGCCCAACCCCCGCGCCTGGTTCTCCACCGCCTTCTTGATCGCCCGCGACGCCTGCGCAATCTCCTTGTTGTCGCCCAGCCCCACGCGCTCGATGTACACCGGCGCTTCCAGTGTGGCCAGCAATTCGCTCATGCGCAGCGGATAGCCTTCGCTCGCCGCGCTCCGGCCCAGCGGCGTTGTCGTGCTCTTTTGCCCCAACAGCGTCGTCGGCGCAAACTGCCCGCCCGTCATGCTGTAGATCGCGTTGTTCACAAAAATCACCGCGATGCTCTCGCCGCGGTTCGCCGCATGCAGAATCTCCGCCGAACCAATCGCCGACAAATCTCCATCGCCCTGGTAGCTGATCACCACGCTCTCCGGCCGGCTCCGCTTCACCGCCGTCGCCACCGCTGAAGCCCGCCCATGCGCCGCCTGTATGTTGCCCACATCAAAGTAGTAGTACGCAAACACCGAGCAGCCCACCGGGCTCACCAGCACCGTCCGGTCCTGGATGCCAAGCTCGTCAATGGCCCGCGCCAGCATCTTGTGGATCGTCCCATGCCCGCACCCCGGGCAGTAGTGCGTCTGGTGCTGCAGTTCCTCCTTGCGCTCATAGGTCGTGTAAAACGACCGCGGCTTCTCATGCACCACCTTGAATTCCGTCAGCACTTCGCTAGACATGGGCCATCTGCTCCTGTTCTTCGTGACTCGCCACGCGACGCGCCGCAAACTGCGCCAATCCCATCTCTGCCGCGAGCTTCCGCACCAGCCCCAGCACATCCTCATGCGACGGCACATTGCCGCCCATGCGGTTCACAAACTCCACCGGCCGCGCGCCATTCAGCGCCAGCCGCACATCGTCCACCATCTGGCCGTTGCTCATCTCCACCACCACGAACACCCGCGCCCGCCTGGCCAGCCGCTTCACTTCCGTCACGGGGAACGGATACAGCGTGATGGGCCGCAGCAGCCCCACCGGTAGCCCGCTCGCGCGCGCCTCCGCCGCCACGGCCTTCAAGATGCGCCCGACCATCCCGTACCCCACCAGCACGATCTCGGCATCTTCCGTGCGCCAGCTTTCCGCGCGCTGCTCCACGCGCTCTGCCCTGCGGTACTTCTCTTCCAGGTGCTGCACATGCGCTTCCAGCTCATCGCAACCCAGATGCAGCGACGTGATTAGATTCCGCCGCGTCTCCCGCGTGCCCGTCACCGCCCACTCCGGCACCACCGGCGCCACGGCCCGCTCGGGAAACTCCACCGGCTCCATCATCTGCCCGATAAATCCATCCGCCAGCACAAACACCGGGTTGCGGTACTTGTCTGCCAGCTCAAACGCCAGCGCCGTCAGGTCCGCCATCTCCTGCGCCGAACTCGGCGCCACCACCAGTGTGTGATAGCTCCCGTTGCCGCCGCCCTTCACCACCTGGTTGTAGTCGCTCTGCTCCGCGTTGATGCTGCCCAGCCCCGGTCCACCGCGCATCAGGTCCGCAATCACGCACGGCAGCTCCGCGCCCGCCATATAGCTGATCCCTTCCTGCATCAGGCTGATTCCCGGCCCGCTCGACGCCGTCATGCACCGCACCCCCGCCGACGACGCG
>JAKAJO010000069.1 GCA_021813745.1 Acidobacteriota bacterium | reverse complement strand
GGCGATATCCACGTGGAAATCTGCTCGGTCTGCCACCCGTTCTTCACCGGCAAGCAGCGCCTGGTCGACACCGCGGGACGCGTCGAGCGCTTCCGCCGCAAGTACGCCAAGGCGGGCGAAGCCGCCCCGGCCAAGTAACGGCGCCGCGGCCGTCAGGCCAGCGCAAGCATCGGGCCTCCGCCACGGCGGAGGCCCACGTTCGTTCAGGGCCGATCATCCACCCGTGAACGAACCGAATCAACCAAGGCAGTCCACATGACGCAACGAGGCATCACGGTGAAGAAAAGCTGGGACAATCCGCGCGAGCACGCTATGCCGGCCCAGGCCCGTGTACCCGCCGAGCTGCGCATCGGCCCCGTCCGCGTCGCGCCAGCCACCGTCCTCGCGCCCATGGCCGGCGTTACAGACACCGTCTTCCGCCGCTTCATCCGCCACGCCAGCTCGTTCACGACCGCGCCGGACACCCCGGAACCTGTGGGTGCCCCAGGTCTCGATTCTGAGACCTGGGATCCGAATGCCACCAGCATCGACGCTGCCGTCTCCAACACCCAGTCCGGCTGCGGCCTCATCATGACCGAGTTCACCTCCGCCGACGGCCTCAGCCGCATGCGCGAGTCCAAGCGCAAGCGCTACCTCACCTTCTACGACGACGAGCACCCCATCGCCGCGCAGCTCTTCGGCTCCAACCCCGAAACCCTCGCCGAAGCCGCGCGCATCGTTCAGGACACCGGCTTCGACCTCGTCGATCTCAACCTCGGCTGCCCTGCCAAGCGCGTCGTCGGCTGCAACGGCGGCTCCGGCCTCCTGCGCGACCTGCCCCGTATCGGCGAAATCTTCCGCGCCGTCCGCAAGGCCGTCACCATTCCCTTCACCGTCAAATTCCGCCTCGGCTGGAATGACACCCAGATTGTCTGTGTCGAGCTCGCCCGCATGGCCGAGGCCGAAGGCCTCAACGCCGTCGCGCTCCACGCCCGCACCCGCGAGCAGGGCTACACTGGCCAGGCCCGCTGGGAGTGGATTGCCGCCATCAAGCAGGCCGTCAGCATTCCCGTCATCGGCAACGGCGACATCCGCACGCCCGAAGACGCCGCAGCCATGATTGACCAGACCGGCTGCGATGCCGTCATGATCGGCCGCGCCGCGCCGTCTAATCCATGGATCTTCCGCCAGATTGCGCAGTACACCGCCACCGGCCGCTACGACCAGCCCACCGTCGCCGATCGCTACCACATGATCCGCGCCTACTTCCAGATGCTGCTCGATGAAACCGAAGCCGCGGCGTCCGACAAACCCGGCTCAGCAGCCAGAGAGACCGCGGGCAAGATGAAGCAGTTCGCCTCCTGGTTCACCCACGGCGTCCCCGGCGGAGCCAAGCTGCGCGCTTCCATCTACCAGATGCGCACCGGCACAGAAATCCTCGCCGAGGTCGATGCCTTCTTTCAGGAGCGCCTCGCCGCCGGCGACACCGAGCCCGAACCGTTCCCCACCGAGCCAGCCGAATTCCCCGCAGATTCCCTCGTCTGCGACTAGCCACGCGGCCTGCTCGCTTTCTCATCGAGCCAACTGATTTGGGTGCCCCATCCTTGCGGCGTCTTTGTCTTTGCCGCAAGGGTGGGAAACCACGAATCCCTGCGGTGAAGTGACTCTCACGCGCGCTCCACCGCCAGCGCCACCGCGTTCCCGCCGCCCAGGCACAGCGACGCAATCCCGCGCTTTGCATCCCGCTGCTGCATCGCGTAGAGCAGCGTCACCAGCACCCGCGCGCCGCTCGCACCAATCGGATGCCCAATCGCCACCGCGCCGCCGTTCACGTTCACCCGCGCCGGGTCCAGCTCCAGCTCGCGCAGCACCGCGAGGGCCTGCACGCTGAAGGCCTCATTCAGCTCAAACAGCTCCACCGAGTCCAGCGTCCATCCAGCCTTCTCCGCCACCTTCCGCACCGCATCCACCGGGGCCACGCTGAACCACGCCGGCTCGCGTCCGCTTGTCGCCTGCGCGCGAATCACCGCCAGCGGCTTCATGCCCAGCGCCCGCGCACGCTCCGCGCTCGTCACCACCAGCGCCGCCGCGCCATCGTTCACGCCCGGCGCATTCCCCGCCGTCACCGTACCGCCGTCCTTGAACGCCGGTTTCAGCCGCGCCAGCGTCTCCATCGTCGTCTCGGGTCGAACGGATTCATCCGTCGCAAACACACGCGCCGCCTCGCCCTTCTTCGCCGCCGGAATCTCCACCGGCAAAATCTCCTCGCGGAACCGCCCCGCCGCGGTCGCCGCAGCTGCGCGCCTGTGTGACTCCACCGCAAACGCGTCCTGCTCCTGCCGCGTAATGCCGTACTTCTCGGCCACCATCTCCGCCGCCGCGCCCATGTGGAAGTTGTTGTACACATCCCACAGCCCGTCGTTCACCATCACGTCCACCAGCGCGCCATTACCCATACGGTAGCCCGTGCGCGCCTGCTGCAGCACATACGGCGCGTTCGACATCGACTCCATGCCTCCCGCCACCACCACGTCTGCATCGCCCGTCTGAATCGCCTGCGCCGCCAGCGACACCGCCTTCAGCCCCGAGCCGCACACCATGTTGACCGTCAGCGCGCCCACCTGCGGCGGCAGCCCCGCAAAGATCGCCGCCTGCCGCGCCGGAGCCTGCCCGAGCCCGGCCTGCAGCACGCAGCCCATGATGCACTCGTCCACGACCTCGAGCCCAGCCGTGCTGGTCACGCTTTGTTCCGTTCCGCCCGCTGCGGCTTCACCAATCCCCGCACGCCGCACCGCCTCGCGCACCGCCATCGCGCCCAGTTGCGGCGCACGAAACCCCTGCAACGATCCTTGAAACTTCCCCACGGCGGTCCGCACCGCCGACACAATCACCGCTTCGCCCATATCCTCACTCATTTGCGCCACTTAGCGCCCGGCAAATTCCGCCGTATGCCAGACAACGCATTCCGCACCCGAATCTTAGTCCATTCGCCGCGCGCCACGCCACGCACAATCCCCTGAAAGGCTCATCCCTGCGCCCAGCACGCTGATGCATAATAGACCCATCCGCTTTGAGGTTCCTTTCCCCGGGCGTTCTGGTCGTCACGTGGAATTTTCAGCGGATTCCTGCGGGGAACCGATGCCGACCTTCCCATCCATGACCGCTGCACGCGCCCACTTGCGGGGTTGTGTCGTCATGGTTGCGGCGGCTTCGGTCCTGCTTCTGCTCGCCGGCTGTGGCGGACAGGGATCCGGCATGACGTCCGGCTCTTCAAGCTCCTCCGGGGCGCACGGCACGCCCATCGTCCTTCTGGCCTCCAGCACGGCCAACGACCGCATCCCGCAGCTGCAGATTCAAATCACCAGCCTTAACCTCATCTCCGATTCCGGCACGTCTGTTCCGCTTGTTGCCGCGCCACTCTATCCGGAGATGATTCATCTCAACGGCGTGTGGGAGCCGCTCGCCACCGGCAATCTTCCTCCCGGGAATTACACCTCCGCCGCCGTCACCCTCGGCTCAGCGCTCTTTGTCTGCACCAGCTATGAATCTGGCAGCGGACTCCAGACCAGCACCTTCGTCTACGGCCAGGTTCCCGCTTCCAGCATTCACATCTCCGTCCCCGCACCCATCAAGGTCACTTCCACGCCCACAGGCATTCTCCTCACCTTGAATGTCTCCAGTTCCGCTTCGTTTTCCAGTTGCCAGGGCGGCACCGCCACCAACTTTTCCATCACGCCCACCATGACGCTCACGTCCGTTGCTCTGGGCAGTGGCTCTTCCACCTCGACCGGCGCGCTCGTCACCGGGATGGAAGGTCTCGTCACCAGCATCCGGTCCGGCAATAGTTCTTTTACCGTCGCCGGTGCGGACGGCACGGCGCTTTCCGGGCCAACCTGGCAAATCAACACGGACTCCAACACCATCTTTCAAGGCATCGGCAGCCTCGACCAGCTGGGCGAGGGCATGCCCGTCGACATCGACGTGAATCCCCAGTCCGACGGTTCTCTCCTGGCCACCCGCGTCTCAGTCTTTGATCTCAACACCACCGATCTGAATGTCTTTACCGGGCCGATGAACTTTGTTTCCTCAGTCAACCCCACCTTCTCCCTCATCGGACAGCAGCAGCAGGGGTACCTCGACAGCACAAGTTACTTCAGTGGCGCCGAACTCATCGACGACCGCAACGCCAGTTTCCTGATCGCCGGTCCCCCCAGCCGCTTCAGCGGATTGCCCTTTCAGCCCATCTTCAGCGCCTCCACCGCCGTCGCCGGACAAAACGTCTCCGTCACCTCACAGGTTCCGCTTTTTCCCGCCGGCGCTCTGCCCGCTTCCACCGTCACTCTCGTGCCCCAGAGCCTCAATGGCACCGTACGTGCCATTGCCAGATCCGGTGACTACACCGTCTACGTTCTGAAGCTTGCAACCTACGACACCTTCCCCGATCTTGCCAATCAGCCCGGGGAATCGCTGGCCATCGCCAATCCCAGTATCGTCGTCGTTTATGCCGGTGCCGACTCCCGTATGCTCACCGCCAATCCCATCGCAGTCGGCAATGTGTACCGCTTTTATGGTCAGGTCTTCAACGATCAGGGCGTGCTTCGCATGGTTTGCCTGCAAGCCAGCGATGGCGTACCGCTCTAGCCGCGCCTCGCATCGGGGTCTCGCAGCACCACATCACAAAACAAAAGAGGCATGCGCAGATGCGCGATGCCTCTTTGACATTCCAGAAGGAAGCACGGCCGTTGCGCCGCCGGCTTGCAGACATTCAGGGTTCAGCTGCGCCCGGAGTGAGCCATGCGTGACGCAGCATTCATCTCCCGATGAAGCCGTGGCGTAATACGGTGCTGCTGGATCTTATACAGTAGGCCGCGATAGCTGATGTTGAGACACTTGGCCGCATGGCGGCGATTCCAGCCGGAGACTTCGAGCGCGTCTTGTATCAGCTGCGCCTCCGTGCGGTCTTTCATGTCGCTCAGAATTGAACGCATCGCAAAACGGTGCGTGGCAGCATCCGGGAGTCCCTCAAAAACAGGCTCCGGGATGACCGCAGGCATCGAGCGCGAATCCAGTTCGCGGATGGCCGCTTCCGTGTCGCGAAGAATAATCGTTCGAGTCACAAAATTCTTCAACTCCCGCAGGTTGCCTCGCCAGTCATGCCGCATCGCTGCATCCATCAGCTTCTCAGGAAAGATGCAGGTGCAGTCGTCTTTCAGATCCGCACAGGTTCTGCGGATAAATTCCTCCACAAGGAATGGAATCTCTTCGCGACGCTCCCGAAGCGGAGGAATTTGAATCGTGAAGACGCTCAGCCGGTAATACAGGTCTTCGCGAAACTTCTTTTCCGTGAGCGCATGTTCCATGTGCACGTTCGTAGCTGCCAGAATGCGCACATCTGAATGGCTCGCCTCCTGCGCTCCAAGACGCGTGAACTGTCCGTCCTGAAGGACCCGCAGGAGCTTGGCTTGCATCTGGGGTCCCATTTCGCCGATCTCGTCCAGTAACAGAGTCCCTTTGTTTGCCTGCTCAAACTTTCCCGCCCGGTCCTTGATGGCTCCCGTGAATGCACCGCGCTGATGTCCGAAAAGTTCACTCTCAAGCAGGTCATACGGAACCGCGGCGCAATTCAGCTTCAAGAAGTGGTGACGCGCGCGCTGAGAGTGCTTATGAATCAGGTTCGCAATCACCTCTTTGCCGGTCCCGCTCTCGCCCAGAATCAACACGGGCACGTCAGAGTCGGCCAGCAGCTTGATCTGGCGGTAGATGTTGAACATGGCAGGAGAAGCCGCAAGGAAAAACTGGTTGTCTTCCAGTTCTTCAATGCAGACCCTGCTGGGGGCGAACTTTCCGCCGGATGCCTCCGGTCCCACGCTTAAGGCTCCATTGGCTTCACGCCGGCGCAGCGATTCCTCCGTCTTCCCCAATTGGACGGAGTGAAGAAGCGATTCGATCTCGTGCGGCGTGGGTGGCTCCGGAAAAAAATGCGCGACCCCACCTGCTTCCATCTCTTTTTGCCATCCCACATCGCTGCCCGGTGCAATCAACGCAACAGGGGCCGTGCGCATCTTGGCGAGCAGGCGGCGCAGTTGGGCTTTCGCAGACGGGGAAGTGCTCTGCTGCTGAATGAGTAGCAAGTCTGGATTGAGACCGTTACTCATCAGGGTATGAGCCTGCCGGAGGTTGCCCGCTTCAACGATGCGGTGTCCTGCCTCGAGGCATTGGGTGTTGATCTGGGCTTGCAGAAAGGAATCTGAAACTGATGTAAGAACTAGAAGAAACGGTTTCACAAGGCACCCTCAATCAATCTCTTGCAGTTTATGGTCGATCAAATGCCTGGCAGGCAGCTTCCGGGAGGAATCATGCCTCCCTCCATCTTTCTCTATCGGCGCGCCCGACAAGCCGAGTTACTGCATACGGAGCGGGTGAATCATTTTCCTCCAGTTGAGTCGCTCGCTCGCCAACTCGCATGCGTGAGATCTTTGGAGGACAAAAACCGGCCGCTGTGCATGCACTTCGATGCGCAGCGCCGGACTCTGGTCACTCTGGTTGAATGAAGTTCAGTTCGCACAATCCGCTTCAGCTTGTTACGCATGGAGGCTCCCGTTGAAATCCTGCAAATTTCTGCCGTCTGCGTCGCAACGTGCAGCCATTCTTGCCGCTTGAAACCACACAGATCCACCAGATGGCCGCCGCTTTGCACAACCATGAAGTCCGAACTTTCGCTGACTGGGACGGTGGGTGTTTCGGAGAGAGGTTGAGAGGCTGGAATCAATGGCGTTGACATGAAACCCTCCATAGAAAAAGTCGCTGACGCGACTTGGGGAAACGTGGCATTCGCTTGCACGTTTTCTGCTGAGAGGTCTTTCCGAGTTGATCATCAGGCACATCTCTCACCGCCCGAAGCGATCCCCTCCACTTTCTTACCAAGCAAACAGGCTTGCTCTCTCCTGTTTCACTTGAAAACGCTCATTCCGCCCTTCCGGCCATTTGCCGGGTCTGCTTGCAGACCGTCCTTCCACCCTGCCAACCAGGTCAAAAATGACTGCTTCCTGAGATTGTTCTCAGGAGTTGAACTATAGGAAAATGGAGCCTTGAAGTCAACAAAACTATGGTAATTCGAGCGACCAAACTTTCGTTGTAACTTTCTGTTTTTATTGAATTTAAAAAGACGAACCGCCCCAAACCTGAGGCAGACGACCCTCCATGACTGAGCCACCGATCCTTCTTATGGGTTCGCACGGATTCGTAGAGCAACTCCAAATCGTGAGAAATCTTCCGCATGCCGATTCGGCCCGCTCGCCAGGGCATCATCAGCCTTCAATGGTTGAGGAAAGGCCAGCGGTGCGTCCGGTAGGCTCCGATGAGATAGATCAACGTGCCTGACATTCCGATGCCGGCTGCGACCGCAAGTCCGCCCAGTGCATGAGGACGATTCATCAGAATAAACGTGAAGCCTGCCATCGCAAGCAAAGGCGGCAGAGGATACAGTGGCATCCGGAAAGGTCGCGCGAGTCCTGGGCGCTTCCATCGCAGCAGCATGATCCCAACGTGCTGCAACAGAAACTGCAGCAGAATGCGGGTGATGACCAGCATCGTAATGACCTGCTGGAGCGAGAAAAAGCAGAAAGCGGAGGCGACCAGGCCAAGAGCCACCAGCGACCGGTGCGGAATCCCATGCCGGGGATGCAGCGCGTCGAGGAATCGAAAGTAGTTGCCATCGCGGGCTGCGGCATACGGAACACGGGAGTAGCCGAGAAGAAGCGAAAAGACTGAAGCGAAGGCCGTCCAGATGATGAGGGCTGCCATCAGTCGCCCGGCCCACGCGCCAAACGCAGAGCGTGTGATTTCGGCAACGAGTTGCGGAGGAATGGCAGCCCCTTCATGGGCGATTCGCAGCAGGTCATGCAGGGCAGGCAGAACTGCCAGGTTCATCGCGATGTAAAAGCCGGCGACGAAAACCACAGAAAGCAGGATCGCGCGGGGGATGGTTCGTTCCGGCCGTCGCACCTCACCCCCGAGGAAGCAAATGTTGTAGTAGCCCCAGTAGTCGTACGTGGCGATCAACGTAGCCTGCGCCAGCCCTCCCAGGGCAAGGGCCGCCGGCCTGGCCGCAGCCGGTGGCATGTGCCAGCCGCCGCTTGCCGCGGCTGCACTGAAGCCCGAGACAATCACGCCCAGAAGAGCGGCAATTACCCCGCAAAAGAGTATCCAGGCAAGCCGTGTAATCGAGCTGAGATTGCGATACAACAACGCGGTCACCAGAAGGCAGGTGACCGCGGCAACCAAATTGCCGTAATGCAGTGCCGGCAACATCGCAAAGGGAGCGGCGCTGAGGCCGGGCCAGAACCACGCCAGAAAGCTCGACAGCCCAATGCACCCCGATGCAATGGATAAAGGGGCGGAGAAGCTCAGTTGCCAGACGAAGAGAAAGCTGATCCAGTCACCGGCCTTTCGGCGACCGTAAATCTCGTGAAGAAAGGCATAGGACCCTCCCGCGCGGGGAAAGGCAGCGCCGAGCTCAGCCCATACGAGTCCGTCGGCTACCGCAATAGCAGCACCCAGGAGCCATGCATAGATCGACAGGTGAAAGCCCGCCGCCGTAATGACCAGAGGGAGCGTGATGAAAGGCCCAACCCCGATCATCTCCAACATATTAAAGAGCACCGCGGCGCGGAGTCCGATTCGGCGCCGGAGATGATCACTGCCTGGATGTGTGGCTGGAGGGGCTGTCATGGGGCCGATCGCTCCACGGATTGTACACTGGCGAAGAATATGTTTCCTCTCGACCGATTCCATTCCACAGCTTTGTCGGCGGCTCTGGCGAGCCTGATCGTAGTGGGCCCCGGCCCGAGTTTGCTTGGCGCACAGCCGCCAGACAACGGTACGCATGGCCTGCCCGTCGCGGTCCCGTCATCCCATGCGCTTCCATTGGCGGAAGATCGAGGCGAAGCTGGACTGGAACAAACGTTGAAGCGCCTGGGCACGACGGCCAGTGTGCTGATGATTGTCGCGCATCCCGACGACGAAGACGGCGCGCTCCTGACATATCTCTCGCGTGGACTCGGTGTGCGCGCCACGCTGTTTACGTTGACGCGTGGAGAAGGCGGCCAGAATGCCATGTCTGCCGAAGCCGATGACGCACTCGGCATTATCCGCACCAATGAGCTGCTCAAAGCGGATGAGTACTATGGCGCGAGCCAGATGTGGGGAACGGAAGCTGACTTCGGCTTCTCCAAGACGCAAGAAGAAGCATTTGCCCAATGGGGACATGAGCGCGTTCTGTATGACGCGGTCCTGGCCGTGCGGCGCGCGCGCCCTCAAGTCATCGTAGCGACCTTTGTGGGCGGGGTGAGCGACGGTCACGGACAGCATCAAGTCTCGGGTGAGATTGCCCAGGAAGCCTTCAAGGTGGCTGGCGACCCGAATGTCTTTCCCGATCAGATCACGGCCGGATACCAGCCATGGCAGCCACTCGCGGTCTACTCGATGGTGCCGTTCGCACCCATCACAAGCAAGGGCATGTTTGACTACGCCACCGGCAAATGGGCGCCGGCGCGCTTTCACGACTACGTCACGGGAGATTGGATCACGGGAGAGCCCTCGACCGATGTCACGCTGCCTGTTGGCACGCGGGACGCTACGCTGGGCCGGAGCTATCAGCAGATCGCGCGCGAGGGCTGGGGAATGCAAAAGTCCCAGAATGGCGGCGCCAACCCCACGCTCAGCGGGCCGGGCACCGCGCGCTACCACCTGTGGTCGGTGGCGGACCTGGCCAAGGCCGCGCCGGGAACGGCTTCCAACAGCGACCTCTTTCATAACAGTCATGTCAACGTGGATACCTCTCTCGCGGGCCTCTCGCACCTTGTCCCGGAGCCACCTGCCTGGCTTACGGAGAACCTGCGGGAACTGGACCATGGCATGGCTCAATTTGCACAACAGCATGCAGGCCTGACCGGAGCAGCCACAGCGGACGCGCTGGCGCCGCTCTACCGCCAGACTCTGGACCTGCGCTGGCGTGTCGCGACCAGCAGCATCACGGAACCCGGCAAATCCAGTCTGCTCTTCGAACTCGACACAAAGATTGGAGAGTTCCAGCAGGCGCTTGCCAATCTGCTTGGACTCGACCTCGTAGCATTTCGCACGAACGAGACCCAGGCTCAGTCCGGTGGCTTCCGCGGAAACACAGCGGATGAGACACCACGAAGCGTAACGCCTGGCGAGGCTTTTCGCGTGCGGGTTCACACGTCTCAAGCCACCACGGCCACGCGCCTCACAAAAATCTGGCTGGCGAGCGCGAGCGGCAGCGCATGGTCCTCCACGCTGACCAGCGGCTCTGTGGAGCCTGCGGCTCCTGTCTCAGATCCAATCTTCACCGTGCATGCAGCGGCGGATGCGACGCCAACCGCGCCCTACTTCACGCGCCCCTCCGTAGAGCAGCCGTATTACGATGTGCAACCCGCTGCTCTGCGCGGCCATTCGTTTGCGCCCTACCCGCTTGCAGCGTGGGCTCAGTTCGACTTCGAGGGATTACCCATCCGGTTGGGCCAGGTGGTACAGACACTCGAGCGCGTCACCGGACCCGGCGGTGTCTATGAGCCTCTCGTCGTCACGCCTGCAATTGGAGTGCGCATCGAGCCGGATGCCCGCATCCTGCCCCTGGATGGCAGC
This sequence comes from Acidobacteriota bacterium, assembly GCA_021813745.1. Taxonomy (GTDB): domain Bacteria; phylum Acidobacteriota; class Terriglobia; order Terriglobales; family Acidobacteriaceae; genus Telmatobacter. The sequence continues at coordinate 103,484 of JAKAJO010000069.1, read as the reverse complement.
GCCCTGCCCGTGCAGGTCACTGTACACACCGAGGCCGCCACGGATGGAAATGTCTCGCTCAATCTGCCGGTAGGCTGGCGTTGCGAGCCGGCTTCAGTTTCGTTTCATCGCGCGAGTGCAGGTGACACGGCACCCATCACTTTTCAAGTCACACCTGGCCATGTGAAGGCCGGAGCCTACTCGATCCAGGCCGTCGCTGTTGCAGGAGGACAAAGGTTTGCGACCGGCTGGCAAAACGTGGGCTATGCCGGGCTGCGCCCTTATAACCAATACAAGCCGTCAGAACTGAAGACAAGGAAAGTGGACGTCACCTTGGCGCCGGGTCTGCGCATCGCCTATGTCATGGGTACCGGCGACCGCGTGCCCGAAGCGATCGAAGGGCTAGGAGCCGGTGTGCATCTGCTCTCCAACGCCGAGTTGGCCTCGTCGGACCTGTCCGCGTGGAATGTGATCATGATCGGCATTCGCGCATATTCGGTGAAGCCGCAGCTTGCAGCCGCCCAGGCCCGACTGAACGACTTTGTTCGCAACGGCGGCACGCTCATTGTTCAGTATCAGAGCGAGAACTTCCCTGCTCCATTCCCGCTGGCGATGGGGCGCATTCCCGAACGTGTGGTGAATGAAGCAGACCCGGTCCGCATCCTTGCTCCCGCAAATCGATTGCTGAACTTCCCGAACCACATTACGTCTGCGGATTTTGACGGCTGGGTCGAGGAGCGCGGACACTCCTTTCTTGACACCTGGGATCCGGCTTACACGGCGCTGACCGAAACAGCGGATCCGGGGCAGGATCCGCAACGCGGCGGCCTCCTCATTGCCCATCCCGGCAAAGGAACATATATCTATGTCGCCTATGCTCTCTACCGCCAGTTTCCTGAGTTGGTGCCTGGTTCATATCGCATCCTGGCCAACTTATTGAGCGCAGGGCAAGCGTCGAATTAGTCAGAAAGCTTTCTTCAACTCCATTCTTCGAATGGATATATTCTTCGTGAATTCACCGCATATTTACATTGCGACTCCATGCGTGGCCGCATTTTGTTAAATGCCTGTAAATTCGTCATCTATTCACACACTTCTGCGAACCTCACAGACAGATAAGACACGTAAGTGAACCCAAGCCGAGAGTGGTGTGGCTCGCTTCTTGTCTTTCGAGATTTTCTCTGATCAAGTTTGCTGCGATGAGCGACATGAGTTCCGCTCATCCTGCGGATGAGGCAGGGCGCATGCGCTGACCCGGCGTATGCAGATCTCAAACCAACCTGTTCTGAGAGGATGAGAGGCCCGATGAATCTGAAGTTCAACACAGCGGTTGCGGCAATGCTGGCAATGAGTCTTGCTGGATCGTTTGCCTATGCAGGCGCTCCCCAGGAGTCTGCGCACAAGAAAAGCGATACGACGAAAAAGGCGGCCAAGCCGTCGGTGGAAGATCAGATTCAGGCACTGCGGGAAGAAATGGAGCAGCAGATCAACAGCCTGAAAAATGATTTGGCCGAGAAGAATGCTGAATTGCAGAAGGCTCAGCAGGCTGCGGCGCAAGCGCAGGAGGCTGCGGCCAAGGCGGAAGCAGCCGCAAGCGCGCAGCAGCAGGCGGTGACGGAAAACCAGAAAGCTGTGACTGCGCTTCAGAGCAATGTGGACGACATGAAGCAAGCGAACGCGGCCGTGGTCGCCAGCGTCACGGACGACACAACCAGAATCAAAAAGGAAATCGAAGCGCCCGCGACCTTGCACTACAGAGGGATCACACTTTCGCCTGCGGGCAGCTTCATCGCGGCCGAAACCGTGTGGCGCCAGGGCGCAACCGGCGGTGGTTTGAACACAGCCTTCACCGGCATTCCGATTGCAAACTCTGACTACGCGCAGCAAAGCGAGTTCTACGGAACCGGTCGCCAGTCGCGTCTGGCCCTGAAGGCAGAGGGTAAGCTGAGCAATATGATCCTGAGCGGCTACTACGAAATGGACTGGCTCGGCACAGGCATTACCTCAAACAACAACCAGAGCAACAGCTACGTGCTGCGCCAGCGGCAGTTGTGGGCGGATGCAAAGCTGGCAAATGGCTGGGACTTTTCTGGCGGCCAGGGATGGTCGCTGGCGGCAGAAACGACACAAGGATTGACGCGCGGGACCGAGATTCTGCCGGCCACCATCGACCCCCAGTACGAAGCGGGCTTCGTTTGGACGCGGCAGTACAGCTTCCGCGTGTCGAAGAACGTGGGACAGAAATTCTTCATGGGCGCTTCTGCTGAGAACGCCGAGACGCTCAACCCCGCAGGCGCTAACCTTCCAAGCAATTTGTTGATCGGCTCTGCCGGCGTGGGTGGAGGACTCTTCAACCCCACCGCAAACTACTCCTTTAACATGACGCCCGACTTTGTCGCGAAGATCGCGATGGAACCCGGCTGGGGCCACTGGGAACTGTTCGGCATCGGCCGCTCGTTCCGTGACCGCATCTATCCCGCCACCGGATCGCCCTACAACGATTCGGTTTGGGGTGGCGGCGTGGGTGGCGGCTTCCGCGGACCGCTCGCGAACCGCAAGGTTTCAGTGGGTCTGAAAGGACTCTGGGGTGAAGGCGTTGGGCGCTACGGCTCATCGACCATTGCCGATATCACACTGCGGCCGGATGGAACCATCTCTCCGCTGCATGGCTTCTCAGCTCTGAGCACGGTGGAAGTCAATCCAACCGACCGCCTGAACATCTATCTGAATTACGGCGGCGACTACATCGGCCGCGACTGGACACTGAACTCGACGGGCACGCAGGTTGGCTATGGCACCTATAGCGCCGACATGACGGGTTGCAATGTGGAAGTGAAGACTGGAGGCTCCTTCAGCCCCTCGAACCCCGCGCACTGCACAGCGAACACAAAGGACGTGCAGGAGTTCACCGCAGGGTACTGGTACAACTTCTACAACGGACCCAAAGGCCGCCTGCGCTACGGATTGCAGTACAGCTGGTTCGAGCGCGACCTGTGGTCAGGCAACGGCGGCACCACGAATCCGGGTGGCGGCGCCAATGGAACCGATAACATGTTCTGGACTTCGTTCCGCTACTACCTGCCGTAACAGGCCGATGGTTCAAGCAACTGCGAGGGCAGCCTGCATGGGCTGCCCTTCTACTTTTTCGCAGTCGTTTGGATCTGACGACTTGATCGACCTAACGGAGCTTCGGCTCACCGTTCGACGCAAACGATAACCCATCGATCGGATGGCCAGATGCAAGCACGTCGCGCAGGCGTTCGGGGTTATCTCCGCTCTGGGCAGCCGCAGACTCGATCAGTTGAAGAGCCTGGCTAGGCTTTGTGGATGCTGGGAGTCGAAAAATCCACGGGATATTCGTGGAAGTCAGCGTCGTGTCATCACTCAATCCCAACACGGGGACAAAGGCTTTGAGCGCGAGCTGCTCCGAGAGATGCGCCGCGTCACGATCCAGTGCAAGGACGGCAAGCGCATGATCATCCCAGAGTGCATGCACCAATTGCGTTGACGCCGCGCCCCAGTTTTGATTGCTGGCCACGGGAATGAGCTTCACACTCTTGCGGCCCAGAGAAGTGCCGGCGACGAGTTGCGCGAGGGCTGGCGACCCAGCCACGCTGGCTGCATCCGGGCCAAAGAGCACAATGCGCACCAGACCTGCCGGTTCATTGGGCCGATGCGGACCAAGATACGCCACCCCGTTCTCTCCCACTCGCGCGTATGGCGCCGGAGACCCCGGCGATGTAGCGGAAGACGTCTCCTTGGGCTGCACCTTATTCATCGGCGTCAACTGATAGCTGATGGAACCGTTGTGGACCGTGCCAATGTACATGGGAGCTACATTCTTCTGGTTCGGATCAAACACCATGTGTCCCGTGACGCCGTCGTACTCCTGCAAGTCGGCCAATGCATCATGAATCCGCGCGCGATTCAGGCCTGCCTCGCAAATGGCGTAAAGCAATATGTTCATCGCATCATAGGAAAGCGCTGCAAACTGGTCGGGAGCCTCATGATAGCGCGTTTCAAAACGCTGGTTGAAGCTGACCCACCTCGGATCCTTGCTCGTGGGATTATATGGAAAGACTGCTTCAAAGCCTTCCGCAGCAGGCCCCGCGGCTGCCAGTAATTCTGGCCCCAGCGTGCGATAGGAGCCGAAGACACGCTGCTTCATTCCGAGCTTCTTCATCTGTTTGAGGATGGAAGCTGCCTCGTCCTCGTTTGCCCATAGCACGATCGAATCCACGCGCGAATCTCGGATGATCCTCAGTTCGCGTGTGAAGTCTGTATCTCCGGGAAGATACTTCTGCTCAATCACAATGGGATGGCCGAGTCGCCGCGCGGCGTTGCGGAACTCTGGAACACCCATGCGCCCATACCGGTTGTTGACGCGCAGAATTGCCGTTCGCTTGAGTCCGAGCTCGGTGTAGATGCGGCGAGCAAGCGTGAAAGACTGAACGCGGTCATCCTGCAGATCAGTAAAGTACCAGGGGATGTAGGTCTCAGGAATCGTGGGATCTGTGGACGCAGAATTGACGATGGGAGTCTCCGCCTTGAGCACGAGACGCAGCAGGATGTGCGTGGTCTCGGAACTGATGGAGCCGAAGATGGCCCAGTCTTGCTCGTCATAAATCATCTTCACGCCCACGTCCGAAGACGAGCCCCAAATCGCCGGATCTGTGCGACGCCCCGAACCGTACACTGCTTTTTCCTGCCAGTTGTTGTAGTCATCGTGCAACATCAGGCGGAACGGCTTGCCGCCGTATCCACCCTGCGCGTTGGCCTCATCCACGGCAAGCTGTGCCCCATTCAGCATCCGTTTCCCGAAGACCGCATCGGATGTGCCCTCGATAGGGCCGATGAAACCAATGCGCACCTCAGAAACATTCTTCGGCTCGGGAATATCACGCCCTGCACCGGCGTAGATGTTGGGATGAACATAGTTGAGAAAGTACGGCTTGGCGTATTTCTCAAATGGGCTGAGGTCTGCGGGCTGACTCGCATAGGGTTCAACATCGCGATCCTTCGGCGGCCCCGGCGGGTGCGCACCGCAGGAACAGCTCCATGTTCCTGCGTTTTGCCCGCTTGCGGCAACCGTGACACAGATCCCGGCCATTAGTGCCGTAATCCAACAGCTCTTACGCATCGGATTCACTCCCCGTGGTTATGGCAGCATTTCCTCTCGGTACGAAACATCGCAATCGCCTCGATCTCAACGAGCAGCTCCGGCCGGCACAGCTTTGCCTGAATTCCGGTTGACGCGGGCAGTGGATCCAGCCCCTGCTCCTTGAAGAAGGCGGTACGCTCTTCGTTGAAGGCATCGTAGTCACGGTCAATGTCGCGGAGATAGCAGCTTGTCCGGACGATGTCATGCCAGGTGCAGCCCTCACTGGCGAGCAGCGCGGTGATGTTGGAGAGCGTGCGTCGCATCTGGGCGCGGAAATCGCCGATGTGAACACTGACGCCATTTTCATCAATGGATGCCGTACCTGAAATCAGCAGGATGGTGACTCCATTCAAGTCAATGCGCATCCCGCGCGAAAACGAGCTCGGCTTGCCGTAGCAATACGCCTCGTTGAGAACGGAGTGATTGGTCATGGCACGCTTCTGAATCGGGGTGTGCCCGACGTGCTCCAGTACATCTGCAATTCCCTGCATCATAATGGCTCCTTAAAAATGTGAGGCTAGCGTTGAAGAATCCCGTGGCTCAAACCCTTGGCTGTCGCCACCCAGATGTCATTCCCCTGAAAGTCAATTCCGAGGATGTAGTTGTGTGCCGGTGCTGTAGTGACCGGGATGTTGGTGACATGGCCCTCTGCATCGCGCACGATCATCTCAGGCCGGCCGTTGGTGAGCGATGGGCGGTAGACAGCCCAATCCTTGCCGTCGTAATAGGCCAAGCCGCGGTCCGTGCAGAACCATGCATGGTTGGCGTCGACGCCTTTAACGAGATTGGTGAAGTTGGACGGAAGGCCGCTGTCTATCGTGAGGAAGTTGTGCCAGTAGCGGCCGTCATAACGACTGTCTCCCATGTAGGTCGAAACCCAGAGCACGTTATCGACATAGCTGACCGAGCTCGTAATCTCGTGAATGAGACCTTGATCCTTGAAGAGGACCAACTGGGTCTCTCCATCGGGATCGTCGTATCGATCCCAGGCCTTCGTCCTTTGGTCATACTCGAGGACACCGCTGCCCCAGACCGCGTAGTAGACCTTGGTCGGCGTCGCGCTGACTCCATAGACCCAGATCTCCTCCATGGGAGTGTTGCGCTCGTTGTAGAGATCCCACTGTTCGGTGCGGACGTTGTAGCGGCAGCCTCCGGCAGCTGTCGCGACCCACACTTCATCTCCCGAAACGGAAACGCCATAAACCACATTGTTGCTGAGACCCGAATTCAGCTGGGTAAATGTGTCAATATGCCCACCGGAGATGCGGCTCAGACCGCCCATCGTGCCAGCCCATACGTCACCCGTGTTCTTATCGAGTGCGAGAGAGAGAACCGCCCGGTGTGCGAGTCCATCCTTCGTCGTATAGGTCTTCCACTTGTGGTCTTCGTAGACGGCCAGTCCGTTGTCGGTTCCTGCCCAGATACGATCTCCATCGACGAGGACACTGTACACATGGTCATCAGGGAGACCGTTCGCCGTGGTGAAGTTCTCAAAGCGGTAATGCGGCATTTGAGGAACTTTGACTGGGGCAGGAATGTTCGGCTTCGCAGCCACTGCGCAGACGCCTGCTGCCATGAGACTGATTGTCACAAGAAAATTCTTCATCGTGTCCTCAGATACTCGATCAAATCGTTGAGTTCATCCTTGGTCAGATCGTTTGTTCGACCGTGTTTGTCGTCTGGATTAAAGACCGTCCAGATCTCTTCGAGTGTTGCGGCTGATCCATCGTGCAGATAGGGTGCTGTCAGCGCGATATTCGTGAGTTGCGGGGTATCAAAGCGGGACATGTCATCTGTCGGCTTCCTGGTGCCCACGTCAAAGGACTTCTGATCTGTTCCCTTTGGTCCGCTGTGGCAATAAGAGCAGCGATTCTGCAAAGGAATCGGATTGCCGAAGTTATCTACCGTGCGCTCAAAGATCACCTTTCCGCGAGCCTGAGCGGGGGTGAGCTCATAGCCGGGCAGTTTCCAACGATTCGGCCGCGGAGGCAAACTCAGCATGTACGTCACAAGATCTGCGAGTGTCAGGTCGTCATAGTTTGCCGAGCGCCAGAAGTACTTTTCGGTTCGCGGGCCGCACTCCGTCGGCAGGTTGGGATTCCCGCCATTCCACTTGTAAGGCTCGGTTCCCTTGAGATCTTCAATGAGGCGGTTGTCTACGATGTCACGGCCAAATCCATCCGGCTCAAGATCCCATTCCAATCCATCGAAAGTGGAATCAATGTGGCAGTTGGCGCAGCCGATCTGGCCCTGAAATGAGTAACGCGCTGTATAGAATGTCTGCTCACCGTAACGTAAGACGGAGAGCTTGGCCGGACCCGCCAACTGGATCGTCGAACTCAGCCGATTGGTCCGCGTATCGATCACGCTGATCGTGTCCTCAAGCCTGTTCGCTACCATGACCTTGCTGCCATCGCGTGTGACCAGAAGACCGCGTGGGTCATGGCCCACGTGGATGCGCGTGATGACATAGTTGGAACTGGCTGAGAGGTCCTGCACGAAGGGTGCGCGGTGCAGGTGAATATAGCGGAGCAGACGAGGCAGGTCGATGACCGTAACAATTTCTGAACCACTGTTGCTGACGTAGAGGCGCGACTTGTCGGGCGTGATCGCGACTCCGAAAGGTCGTGCCGCGTAGCGTTCCAGTTCATCGAGAGGCACTTCTACGGTCTGGTTCCCCACATCAGCGCCGAAAAGCATGAGCGTGTCTTCGAATGCGCCTCCGTGCTCCAGATGCGCAAGAGGAACCAAATTCTTAGGATGCAACTCAGCAGCAACTCCGAGGCGGCCATCTTCTGAAATCGCCAGATGAAAAACCCCTGCAATGCTGTGGAGTTGCATGCGATCGACAACTGCGGCGCGTTGCGTGTCGATCACCGTAATTTCAGAGGCTGGCTGCTTGGGATACGCAGAGGGATTCGGATACACATGCGTCACGAAAAGTTTTCTTCCATCCGGAGAAAGCGCCATGTAACTTGCGCCACGTCCAGCTGAAAGCCGCTTAATCTCGGCACCGGTTTGCGGATTGAGAACGGCCACGTCATTGGAAATTCTGTTCGCTACAAAGAGGTAGCGCCTGGCGTGATCTTCCAGCACGCTCGATGGTTCTGCGCCGACATGCCATGTCGCAATCACCTGAAGCGATGCGGTGTCGATCACGGAGAGAGTGTCATCCCACGAATTCGTGACAAACAGGCGGGAACCATCCGGCGAAAGACTGAATCCGCGGGGAACATGACCAACTTGGATGCTCTTCATCGCAGCACCCGTGGTTGCATCCAGTACGCGGACTTCATCGCTCTCGTTGCACAGCACGAAGAGCTGCTTTCCATCGGCGGACTGAAGCATCTCAAGCGGCGACGGATAAATCAGACGCTCACCGACGCGCCCTGTTACAACCGCAGCGACGGGCTTTGCCGTCCAGAGGGCCACCACGACGATGGCAACACTCGTCACGCCCAGGATGCACGCTCCGAATGCGGCAATGCTGGAATGGGATGCCTTTCTCATTCTTTGGGCTCCACGATGGTGAGAACGCGGTCCACACTCTGATTTGTGAGCGTCTGTTCTTTGCCGCTTGGCCAGTTCACCACGATGCGATCCACCGCCGCGACGCCACCCAGGCCAAAGTGCAGTCGGGCGTCGCTCTGCGAGAGATAACTCGACGCGGCAACCCGCTCCTGGAGCCATTGCCGTCCGCCAGCGTAGACACGTACTTTTGCGCCGATGCCGTCGTGATTGCTCTTGGTTCCCTGTAGCTTGATGGCAATCCAATGTCCGGTGTTGATAGAGACGTTATGAAGCAAGGTTCCTTTGTCGCCAAGATTGACAAGAAACGCATCCACCTTGCCGTCGTTGTCATAGTCAGCAAAACAGGCTCCGCGCGCCACGCTGCGCCGGTTTACCACAGACCCTGCGAGCCGGGAAACATCCTCGAACTTGCCATTGCCGAGCCCGCGAAAGAGGGTGTGTTCCTGCGGGATCAGGTGGATCAGGCCTCCATGAAAGATGAGAATGTCCAGGTAGCCGTCATTATCAAAGTCGTAGATGCCTGAACCCCAACTCACATATTGCGCATTGGCCTGCGAAACGCCATTTGACGTGCCGATGTCGTCAAAATTCATCGTGCCGGTATTGGCCAGCATGCGGTTGTAGCGGCCATCGGAAACCCACAGATCCAATTTCCCATTGCCTTCAAGATCAGCAAAAATCGGTCCCATCGCGGATGTGGATTCGCCATTCTGCCCAAAGGCTGTGCCCGTCTCGTTGCCAACCTCCTCGAATGTGCCATCATGCTTATTACGGAAGAGGAAGTTTTCCGTGCGGTCATTGGCGACGTAAATGTCATCCCAGCCGTCGCCGTCAAAGTCCGCAGCCGTCACCCCCATCGTGCGGCCGATATAGGCGCTGATTCCCGACTTGTCGCTAACATCGGTGAACGTGCCGTCACAATTGTTGTGGAAGAGCTTATTGGTCTCGCCTTCGTAGTCCAGCGGGCCAGGGTAGTTGTCCGCAGCGTAGTATGCGCGATATTTCGGATCAAACTTGACATAGCGACCCACAAACAGGTCCACGCACCCGTCGCGGTCGTAGTCCAGCCAGGTCGAACTGATCGACCATCCATCGACCTTGATGCCCGCTTTTTCCGTTACATCCGTGAATGTGCCGTTGCCGTTGTTGTGATAGAGAATGACGCGGCCGTAGCCCGTTACGAGAAGATCGACATAGCCGTCGTTGTCATAGTCGGCAGCGGTTACCGCAACGCTGTACAGATCAGGCGCCAGTCCGGCCTTCTCTGTCACATCCGTGAATGTCCCATCGCCATTGTTACGGTACAGGTGGTTATGCGGCAGGGGATCCGGCTTGACTGCAAGCGGATACGGATGCATGGAATCATCGAGTGGCCTGCCATTCACCACATACAAATCAGGCAGGCCATCGTTGTTGTAGTCCAGCCATACGCAGCCTGCACCCGTGCCTTCAAGCAGCGAGCCAAGCTTGGCCGCGCCGAAGCTGTGCACAAAGTCAACATGGGCTTTTTCACTTGCATCCTCAAAGCGAATGACGGGCTGCCCAGCGCCAGCCATCTTGCTGGCCTCAGTATTCGGCGCCGGCGGCGAGCCCGCCGGGGTCTGTGCCTGCTGTGCGCCGACGACCTCACCGGCGACCGCAAAGATGATGGCCATCATCAGTAGTAAACGTCTCAACTTATTGGCCTCCTGCTGCAGTTGGGCGTGCAAGTTGGGTGGACTCCACCCGCGTGAGATCGACGGGAGTCGTGGTGTGTGTCAGAACCTCAGGAACGCGATTGTCAGAGGAGCGCTCCGGTCCCGTGTGGCAGCCAACGCAGATCCGTTGTTCTCCGCCGCGCGACCAGAACCAGCCATGCTCCTGGCGAAGCACGTGCCCCTGCGCGTCCAGCAGCGAAATCCGAATGGGGGTGTCACCCGGCACCTTGATGAAAAAGGAGCCGTCCTTCTCGACCGGCGCCGTGCCCATTGTCACCGCCTTGCCCGCATCATTCTGTGTCTCCAGGCGAATGCGCGCAGGAATGCCGCTGAGTACGCCATCCCTTGAGAGGCGCGCATCCAGAGCGAGAAGGTTTGCGTAGCTCCACGGGTGCAAGCCTGAGGGAAAACGGGTGGGCGTTGGGCGCGGGGCCACCAGCACAGGCTCGACAAGATCCTGCGCGCGCTCTGCCAGAACAGTCTCCATCGAGGCCGTACCAGGCTTCCAAAGTTTGAGAGCATAGTGCGGGTTGGGAGCCGTGCGAACACTCAGAAGCCAGTCCCCTGAGGCCGTCTCTGCAATCGAACCCGCATACCGAGCGGGAGGAGCAGGAACTCGCACCGCGTGCGCCAGTGGTGAAGTGAATCGCGCGAGACCTGTGACCTGCGTAAACACTACGTCACCGGATGACAACTGCGTACCGCCCCAGCGCGACACGCCGTGGTCGCACCGGTACGACTCCACGCCGGAGCCGTCAGGGTAGACGAGATACATCTCCGCCGTCCTGCCATCACCAAGCGGGTAGTCCGATTCGAACAAGATACGGCCATCCTGAAGAACATCGTCAGGGAACGCGCTGCCGCGCGTGTAAGCCAATCTCAATTCACCGGGTTCGGTTGTTGGGTTGAGCGGAACGTAAGACAACGGATGACCGTCATCATTCGAGTCAAGGCGAAAGCCGCCGGCTGTATGCAACGCATAAACCACACGGCCTGCCGGAAGATAAAGCGGACGCTCGGCGTCGGCTGTCGTCGTCACCACCTTGCGCAGGGAGTGACCCTTCAGCGTAAGCTCCCATATCTGCCACGGATCGCCCAGCTTCTGCTTGCCAGCGAATATCACCCTGCTGCCATCGAAATACACATTGGCATCTGCACTCGCAGCAAACTCGGGGACCAGAGGCTCCGCCTTGCCCTGGTGGATGAGCAGCAAATGCGCGCCTTTCGGGAAGCGCTCCTGACCGCGCAGTTCAGCCTGGGGAATGTACTCCGGCGCCGCGGTCACAATCACATCCACGCTGGCGCTTTCCAGGGGCACTGTAGGCCGCGGAGCGGCAAAAAGCAGTCCAACTGCGAATGGGAGAATCGTAAAGCAGGCCCTCAGTCTCCTCATCCAACAGCCTCCAGCGAGTTTGTCACAGGGTCATCCTTTGTAGTGGGCTCTCTCAAGGCAATGTACGGATCCAGAGACGTCATCATCTCTTCAAAGTCCGCGAAGTCCAGGGACTGTTCGCCGTCGCTCCATGCCTTGTCAGGATTTGGGTGCACCTCCACAAGCAAGCCATCGGCGCCGGCCACGACGGCGATACGAGCCAGCGCGGGAACCAACTCTCGATAACCGGCAGCATGGCTTGGATCTGCAATCACAGGAAGATGCGATACATGCTTGAGCAAAGGGATCGCAGCAACGTCGAACGTATTGCGCGTTGCGGTCTCAAACGTGCGGATGCCGCGTTCACACAGGATGACGTTGGGATTGCCATGGTCGAGGATCACCTGCGCTGAGCGCAAAAGATCGGCAACAGTCGCCATCATCCCACGCTTGAGAAGAATCGGGCGGCCTGACAGGGCCGCCGCCTCGAGCAAAGCATAATTCTCCATGTTGCGCGTGCCGATCTGCAGAACGTCGGCAAACTCGGCAACCACCGGGACATCGCACTCAGACATGACCTCTGTGACGATTGCCAGCCCGCTTTCTTTCCTGGCTCGGGCAAGCATCTTGAGACCGTCAACACCATGTCCCTGGAAGGAGTACGGTGAACTGCGAGGCTTGAAGGCGCCTCCACGAAGAAGGCGCGCACCGCAGCGGCGAACATGGTTCGCAGTCGCCATGAGCTGGAATTCGGTTTCAACCGAACATGGGCCAGCCATGGTGATGAATTCCCCGCCCCCGATTTCGAGATTCAGAACCTGCACAGTTGTCTGTGCGCGTTCTGCACTCTTCAACACACCAGGGCTCTCGGCAAACTGCTTTTGCCAACTCCCGCGCAAGTTCTGCGCTCCAATCTGGGGAAGCGTCAGACTATCGTGAAGATAGCCTTCACGCCTCAACCCAAAGGTGGAGGTCTATGACTCGCTGAAAGAATGGATTGAAGAGGTGCCATCCCGGCCTGATGAACGTTCCGTAATGAGGCACCGTCAAGCCTTAAAAGCGGCTTGCAAGGGGCGGAACGCGGTAGCCGAATGCGGCATCTACCACACTGGCGATGGCCAGCGCGACCTCATCCAAATAGGGTCGAGCGACAATCTGCACTCCGATGGGCAAACCCTCGGGCGAGCGGCCAACCGGGACTACCGCTGCCGGAGCGGCGAGCGTGTTGAACCACTGCGTGTGCCGCACCGCATCCAGGTAGTCAACGGTGCGATCCTCGATGCGCCATTGCCGATCTCCATGCCGAAAGGCCGGGACACTGGCCACAGGGCAAAGAAGGACCGGATGTTTTGCGAGCTCTTCCAGTGCCTTCGAGCGCAATAGATCCAACTGCGCCCACGCCTCCAGGAGCTGCTCCGGTGTAAAGGGCTTTTGCATTGAGGCAATCGCAAGAAACTCACGAAAGATTGGGCTGAGCGCGTCTTCTTTCCCACGAATTGTGGGTGCATAGAACATGGCGCCGCATTGCACGAAGAGCTGCCACCAGAGGCGGCGCAGGGGTTCCAGCATTTTGGGGCGGAAAGGCTCGACACAAAAGCCCGCTTCGCGAAGTGCATTCGCCGCCGCATGCACGGCTGCGCGCGTCTCTGCAGTGACGGGGACAAGTCCATCGTCTTCAAAGAAGCCAATGGTCTGACTGCGCAGTTCCTCGAGGGAGGGCTCGCGGTATTCGATCGGAGGACTGGATGGATCGATGGGATCGCGCCCGCTCAGTGTCCGAAACAGGAGCCTCACATCCGGCAGCGTGCGGGCCATTGGTCCAATTGCGCCCAGCACAGAGAACGGCCCCACGCAAGGCGGCAGATGCCCTCGGCCGGGAAAGCGGCCCGGAGTCGGCTTGAACGAGCAGATGCCGGTGAAATGCGCGGGAACACGCACCGATCCGCCGCTGTCTGAACCAAGCCCGCCGGCTGACATTCCCGCAGCAATTGCGGCCGACTCGCCTCCACTGGAACCACCCGGCGTGCGATCAAGGTCCCAGGGATTAGCGGTTTGGCCATAGAGCGAATTGTCCGTCTCATAGGCCATCAGGAACTCTGGGCAGTTCGTCGTTCCCAGGATTAGCGCCCCGGCAGCACGCAGACGCGACACAGCAACCGCATCGGCGTGCGGCACCTCGCCCTTGTGCAGCAGGCTTCCAATTTCGCAACGGTACCCAGCTGTGGCGATGGATGACTTCACGGTAACCGGCAAACCATAGAGCGGACCGCGCAGCGCGCTCGATTCCTGCAGCAGCTGCGCCTGCACACGCACGCGATTGGCATCGAAGTCCACGAGTGCGTTCAGCTTTGGATTGAGCCGCTCAATCTGACGGATATGCGCCTCCGCCAGTTCGAGCACTGATACGGATCCGGCCCTCAGCAACTGCAGTTGCTGCGTTGCGGACTGAAGCACCAGTTCGTTCATCGCTGCACCGGCACGCCAGGCATGGGAGAGCGATCGTCGGCTGGCGTCGAAGGCATCGGTCGGTAATCAAACCGGTAGGATCGTACCGGATCACCCGTGTCGAAGCGGTCGTTCCAATCAAGCTGATACGCAAACGACGCCGCATCATCGGGGAAACTCTCACTGGACGGATAGGGGTAGGACGTCATGCCGTGGAACGGGAGTTGCGCCACGGTGAATGGTGAAGCATCCCACCAGTCCATGTCTTTTACATAACCGTTTGCGTAGAAGAAGTAGTCGCGCTTCCAGTGGGCCGGCAGCGCAGGTAAATGGCTGAGGTCATATTCAGCAGCAATTTCCTCTCCGCTGCCAAAAATCGCATAGCGGTTGTCGATTCCTTTCACGAGTTCCGTGACATCGCCCAAGCGTGTATAGCTGCCGCGCTGATGCTGGAAAGGCCCGGTGAGGCTCACGCGATCGTAGTCATAGTTCAAATCGCCGGGACTTTTGCCTTCAATTTGCGTGGGATAGCCGCGGAACTGTTCCGTTGCGACCGCCAGAGGAACTTCACTTGTGCGCGCCGCCGCATCCGCATGATTGTCAATGAGAACCTGATCCCAATAAATCTCGAGATTGCTAACCAGACGAATGCGGTGCACGCCCGCCGGCAGCTTGTGCGACAAATCAACGACGATCGTCCGCTCAAGTCCGGCCGGAAAGCCGGCTTCGCCCGGAATGCGCTGCCAGCTTCCGTCGGGCAGCTGGGCTTCAACGTAGGGCGAAATCGGCTGGATGCCTGCCTGCCACGCTGAGTAGAGCGAAGTTGCGCTGAAATAGTTCACATAGCCCGTCATTAGCAGACGTAACGGCGCATCCGTACGAACGGGCCCTAGATCCAGTGTGAGTGTATGCGTGTTCGCGAAGCCGTCATATGGGCTGGGAGTAAACCCTGAGGCGAAGACGTGGTCACGCAGAGTGAGCGCGGAGAGCACGTCGTGCCCTTCGCCATCCCAGGCCCCAGTCGGCAACGTCACGCCTTCAGAAGCAATCACACGGCCTGATGCAAACGGGGGATCATCGAGGAATTTCTCATCCGGATTCACTTCCACATTCTCCGGATGATCAACGGCGATGAGGCGCAACTGGTCGATATAGTTCACCTCTTCCATCGGCTCAATGAATCGCAGGCTCAGCTTGCCATTAACCGGCATGGCCGCGGCTCCGTCGATCTTGATCCATTCGCTGGGGTTGGGCGTATTGCGGCGGGTCGGCGTGAACCAATGGCCTACAACGCCGGCTCCAATCACGTCCGTGACAAGGGTATATTTGTGGCCATTCCAGACGAACAGTACCGGGCACGAGCTTCCACGCCGATCCGCTTCCTTCATTGCAATGACCTGGCGATGCGGAAGATCAATTTCATCCTGAAGCACGCCGGTAGGCCATAGGATTCGCAAAAGATCGATGTGATCAGCTGAGCCAAGCCCGACAAGAATTTGTGGCGGAGCCTGCGTCTGGTAGCCGGAAGCGCCAGCCAGTTCCCACTTCTGCCATTGTCCGTTTGCAAAGATCTCAACTTTCGCGCCAAGGGCAGTCTTGTTATCGGCGTATCCGGCCAGATCCAGGCGCACAAAGTGATTTTGGTTTGCGCCAATATTGCGCAACAGCAGGGGTGCCTCACCCGCGCTCGTCACAATCAGGTCAGGAGCACCATCTCCATCCACATCCGCGGCAATCAAACCCCGTGCGCTTTTCAGTTGCAGCTTATCCAGACCGAGCCCGGCGCTGATGTCTTCAAAGCTGCCATCGCCCAGATTGCGCAGAATCCTGAGCTTCTCGCCGGAGCTTGTCTGGACAAGGGCGGCAAGATCAATCCAACCGTCATTGTCAATATCGACCGGTGTAATACCCCAGCCGCGCTCGGCGCCGTGTAACGGCAACTGTACTCGCTCAAAGCTCCGGCCAATATTGTTTGGACCTGCAACGTTGTGCCACAGCGAAATGCCTGGGGCGCTGGCATGCGTCACTGCGATGTCCATCCAGCCGTCTTTGTTGAAGTCCAACACGGCGATGCCCTGCGTAGCTGGAAGCTTTGCCTGATACACAGGTTGAACAGGATACCGGCCTTCACGCGGATTCACATACAGCAATGGCGCGGCGCCTTCGCCCGCGACGGCAATATCGACTGCACGATCATTGTTGAAGTCGGTCAGCATCGCGGACGTCGTGGGCACAGAGCCGCCCAGGCCAGTCGGCGCGGTCCACTCCGTGAAGGTCCGGTCACCGTTATTTCGCCAAAGAACATTCGATTCGCCGCCCTGCTTCAGAGGAGATCCCGTCAGAAAGAGATCGAGATCGCCATCGTGATCGAAATCAAGAAAGGTGACGCCAGAGGGTCGATTACGCGGCTCGAGGCCAGCCGCCTTCGTCACGTCTTTGAATGCGCCTTTGCCGAGATTCTTGAAGAGATACACGCCTTCGTCCGTGACCACGGCAAGATCGTTGAGATTATCCGCATCGAAGTCACCCACGGCGCAGGCCACGCCATGACCCGCGACACGAATGCCCATTGCGGCCGCATCCAGCTTCACGAACTTCCCATTTGCATCCCGATGCACGACGGCAACTGCCTGCCCGCCGGATTGCATCAGGATCAGATCCATCTGGCCGCTTCCCGTGGCGTCCATCATGCAGGCTCCGCCCGTTACGCTTGCCGCGTCTTTCTGGTCCAGCATGGCGTGGGCTTCAAGATGCACGGGAATCATCGTCTTCTCAACCTGCTGCGGTTCCTCCACCGGAGTGACGGTGGAGTAATGCCCCTGCTCGCCATACGCAAGCCCGATCGCGGCGGCAATCTTGGTGCTGGTCATATGCTGGAAGAGCTTGAAGTGCTCCCTGGCCTGCTCAGTGTGGCCTGAGCGCTGCAGCGCCCGCGCCAGGGCAAACTCAGACGAAGCGTGCAGCGGCTGGACGGCGAGGGCCTGGTGTAACACCTCAATCGCCTTATCGTACTGATGCATCTCCTGGTAGCAAACGCCTTGAAAGTAGAAGGAATCGGCGTCTCGGGGATCATCCTTTGCAGCATGCTGAAAGCTCGCCAGAGCGGCATCGAGGTCATTATCCGCATGCTGTGCCAGGCCCAGGTTATACCAGGCCTGGGGATTGTCGGGCTCGAGCGCCAATGCGGCTTTCAAAGCCTTTTCGGCATCCGGCAGCTTCTGCAGGGTCAACAGGGCGATGCCATCATTGATTGAAGCCTGGGCCAGTCGCGGATCCTTGTGAACCGCTGCCGCAAAGCTCTGCTCAGCGCGCTCTGTGAATTGCTGGCCCATCAAGGCAACGCCGCGGTTGTTTAACTGGATCGCTTCGCGGTCGTAGCGGGTTTCAGCGTGAGCGATTGCCAGAGCGGATGCACAGACCAGAGATGTGAGGCATCGAAAACCGATCAATTTCTCCCCCAAAAGTCTTTCTTCCGCCCAGCAGGGTCGTTGGCGCAGGCAGAATCATTCAATTAGCAAGTGTATGCGAGCGGACATTCCCCCCGCATCCCTCACCGGGCAGCCTTTGCTGGCATCAAAAGCGAACTTGCGCCGGAATTTATACTTCTGTGGTGGACCCCTCGCTCGAAGCGATCGATTGGCAACGGTTTTTGTGCCGGCCTCCTCTGCAACCTCTGAGGGAAGTGGATGCCGCGGCTTTCCGCAGTCGATCGATTCTGCTGACCGGGGCCGGCGGTTCCATCGGCACAGCCATCGCCTCTCGACTGGCACGGCTCCATCCCGCACGCATCATCCTGCTTGAGGCTTCGGAGAGCCACTTCTTTGCCCTCGACCGGCTGATCCGTACCGAATGCGGACCCACCGAGATTGCGTTCTATCTCGGAAGCGTCTGCGATGCCGCACTGCTGGATGAGATTTTTTCTGTTCACGCACCGGACCTCATCCTGCATGCGGCGGCATTCAAACAGGTTCCTCTGCTGGAAGACCAGCCGCTGGCAGCTATCTTCAACAACGCCCTCGGCACCGAGACTCTCAGTCAGTATGCGGCAACCAACGGCTCTCGAATCGTCCTGCTCTCAACCGATAAGGCAGTGGACCCTGTATCGATCATGGGCGCGACCAAGCGAGTTGCCGAACAGATCACCTTGAGCCACAACGGTGTCGCGCTGCGCCTCGGCAATATCCTCGGATCGCGCGACAGCGTAGCCGAGGTGTTCGCGCAACAGATTCGCATGGGTCAACGCATCACCGTAACGGATCCGACTGCGAGACGCTATTTTCTTACACTCGAGGAAGCTGCTGATTTGCTGCTCGCAGCATCCCTCGAATTTGACTCTCCAGCGCTACTCTCACCGGATTTGCATGCGCCCCATTTGATTGTCGATCTTGCAGACTTTCTGGCAAGAGAGTTGGCTCCCAATCAAGAGATTCCCGTGCAATTCACGCAACTTCGGCCCGGTGATAAAGAGGCGGAAAGCTTTTGGGCCTCCAATGAGACCGCGGAGTCGTCGAGCAGACCGGGCCTTCTTCGCATTACAACCCGACAAGCCAGTCCAATCCTTCTGCACAAGGTGCTGACGTCGCTCCGCAGCGCGGTGGAGAATCGCGACGTTTTTGAGGCAATTGCAGGGCTGATGGCCCTGGTACCCGAATACACGCCGAGTCAGCGCGTCGAGGCGATGGCGCGAGAGCGCAGGATTCAAAATTCACGATGAAGGACGCGATGCAGGCAAAGCGCAGGATCGGCGTGGTCACCACCTCGCGGGCGGATTACAGCCATCTTTACTGGCCATTGCGCGAACTCGCCGCACACCCCGACGTAGACCTGGGAGTCTTTGTTGTGGGTCCGCACCTGGCGCCCGCATTTGGCGAGACCGTCCGTCAAATTGAGCAAGACGGATTTCCGATTCAGGCGCGGGTTGAATGCCTGCTTCACTCCGACACCGACACCGGCATGGCCAAGACCATCGGCGTTGCCATTCTCGGCCTCGCCGACGCACTCACGGCGTGGCGTCCTGATTTGTTGCTGCTGATTGCGGACCGTTACGAGATGCTCGCTCCCGCCTGTGTGGCGCTGGCCTTGCGCATTCCGATCGCGCACATCGAAGGTGGCGAAGTCTCACAGGGCGCCATTGACGACCAGGTGCGAAACGCCCTTACGAAATTGGCGCATCTTCACTTCACATCCACCGAAACGGCGCGGCATCGGGTCATTGCGATGGGAGAAGAGCCCTGGCGGGTTCATCGCGCGGGAGCACCCTCACTGGACCACCTGCGCCGCTCTCAACTGCTGAAGCGCCATGAACTGGAGGCGCGGCTCGGCTTGCGAATCACCTCGCCCTCGCTGCTTGTGGCCTGGCACCCTGTCACGATCCTTCGCGATACCAATAAGGAAGCGGACGCGATTTTTGATGCATTGGCGGCAACCACAGCGCAGTTGATTTTTGTGTATCCCAACACGGACGCCGGGAGCATTGCGCTGATTGAGCGGACCCGTGCCCTGGCATCCGCTCGCCCGGAAACGCATGTCTTTGTCAGCCTGGATGCCGTGACCTACTGGAGCCTTCTGGGACACGTCAATGCCATGGTGGGCAATTCATCGAGCGGCATCATGGAAGCTGCTTCCTTTGGTTTGCCGGTGGTCAACGTGGGCATGCGCCAGCAGGGACGCGAGCGCGCACGCAACGTGATTGACGTCGCCGCCGACCGGGAAGTGATCCTCGAGGGAATCCGGCAGGCGCTCAATCCCGATTGGAGCGCTTCGCTTGCAGGGATGGAGAATCCTTATGGCAATGGCACAGCAGCCGAAACCATCGCGCGCGTCCTGGCCACTGTGGCGCTGGATGACATCCTGATCAAGCAGCCGACGCCGGTTGGCGAGATCCAGGGAATCGAATGACACCGCGTATTCCTCTCTCCGCGCCCGATATCACCCAGGCTGAAGTCGACGCTGTGACTCGGGTACTTGAGACTCCATTCCTGAGCCTGGGGCCGGAATTGCAGCTTTTTGAAGAGGCACTGGCTGCGTACCACCAAGTGCCTCATGCTGTGGCTGTGAGCTCTGGAACCGCCGGACTACACCTCGCTCTCCTGACCCTGAAGATCGGCTCCGGCGATGAGGTCATCGTGCCTTCGTTCACCTTCATTGCCGTGGCCAACGCGGTGCTGCAGGTGGGCGCCACCCCCGTGCTGGTGGACATCGATCCGGTGACGATGAATATGCATCCTGCCGCAGTGGAGGATGCCATCACTCCGCGCACCCGCGCCATGATCGTGGTGCACACGTTCGGAGTTCCAGCCGAAATGGATGACCTGACGTTGATCGCCCGGCGACACAATCTGTTGATGATTGAAGACGCATGCGAGGCACTGGGAGCGACATACGGGAGCGGCACGGCGACGAAGCGAGTGGGCCGTTTCGGCGATCTGGCTGTCTTTGGGTTCTATCCCAACAAACAGATCACGACAGGGGAAGGCGGTGCCGTCTTGGCGCACGACCCCGCCCACGCACTGCGCCTTCAATCCCTGCGTAACCAGGGACGGCGACCCGACGCAGGTTGGCTGGACCACGCTGAAACCGGTTTCAATTACCGTCTACCGGAGATGGCTTGTGCGCTAGGAAGAGTTCAGTTGAGCCGAATCGAGGGGATCCTTGCATGCCGGCAGAGTGTGGCGAAGCGGTACCACGACTTGCTCGGGAAGATTGAAGGACTGGAGTTACCCGCTCTGAAGCTACCCCAGCGTACAATCAGCTGGTTCGTTTTCGTGGTACGCCTTCCGCAGTGTGCCAACCGGGAGCGTGTCCAGGATGCACTTGCAGCGCGCGGCATCGCAACTGGCCGCTACTTTGCGCCGGTCCATCTGCAGCCGTCCTGGAAATCAAGGCAGCAGGGGGCCGACAGGCCCTTACCGGTGACAGAGTCGATTGCCAGGCGCTCGCTCGCGTTGCCCTTTTTCAACCACCTGCAGCCAGGGCAGCAAAAGGTCGTTGCCGACGCCCTGCAAGAAGTGCTCTTATCAGCCGGCTCCGCACCGATTGCATGACATGAAACTGGAAGGATCTTGAGGATCTTCCTGCCCACCTGAGGATAGGGCTGCTCACCAAAGTGCCTTTTTGTGCATCTATATGGATGTACGCCTGATAGTCGAAGAAGAAGGCATGACCGCAAAGAGTATCGAACGTGTATGCTCCAACAACTTCAACCACAGTTCGATCAGATGACTCTTGACACGGTTTAGAAGGCGGCGCAGTATCGCACTAGATTCGCGTTCCAGTGGATGCAGCGGACGTGGCGTCCACATCGGCCTCCCCTAACCAAGCTTACTGAGCTCACTGAATCCACATTGAGAAGCAGGTACGCTATGGTGGTTCGAACGCAATGTAAAGGTCGCGGCATCACAGGTTTGCACGTAGGTGTCAACAATGTGCGCCGCTATTTTCCGAAAGATATATCCGTCATCGAGCTGCAGTTGGATCATTTGCAGATTCAGTGCGGTTTGCGTCCGGAGTTCTGGAATGGAGAACCGGACATCTTCGATCCACGACTGTGTGCATGGCTCGAAGCGCGTCACATGCATGGCAGATGTACGCGTTCCCCCGTGCCTCTGGCAATGATTCCGTCCGGACAAAACGCATTTAAACTCCAACCCGTGGAGCGTCGGATTCATCGCCAAAACAGGATTGAAGCTGTGCAAGGCCATGCAGCCTGAAGCGGCAAACCGTACGGAACCGGTGCAGTCCGAAAGCGCTCGTGATGGATGCTGGGAGTGTTCGTGTCCAGAATCGTGACCTTTACTCGGCGTAATGGCCACTGAACTCCCGTCCGTCCCTGCGCTTGGTAAACTCAAAGAATCATGAATCTTAACGAACTTAAGCTTGCGGTTGAGCAGGCTTTCGCTGCCGGTCCCGCAGCCGCTGAGAGCGCCTCTGCCATGGACGCCTTCCTGGTGCTGCGCGATGCGCTGGAGGCCGGAACGGTACGGGCGGCTGAGCCTTCTTCCGAGGAACCCACGGGATGGCGAGTGAATGCATGGGTCAAGCGGGGAATCCTATTGGGCTTCCGGCTCGGCGCTCTGGCTGAATCGGCATCCGGAACCCTCTCCTTTGTGGACAAGCACACTTATCCGGCACGACAATTCACCGCTTCAAATGGCATCCGTGTTGTACCAGGAGGGTCGTCTGTACGCGCGGGAGCCTATCTTGCGCGTGGTGTGGTGTGCATGCCACCCATGTACATCAATACAGGGGCATGGGTCGATGAAGGCACAATGGTGGACTCTCATGCGCTTGTCGGCTCCTGCGCGCAGGTGGGCAAGCGCGTTCATCTGAGTGCTGCGTCGCAGATTGGCGGCGTACTGGAGCCAGTGAATGCCAACCCGGTGATTGTGGAAGACGACGTACTCGTCGGGGGCAACACGGGTGTCTACGAAGGCACAATCGTACGGCAGGGCGCCGTCCTTGCGGCGGGGACGATCCTGACGCGGGGCACGCCGGTCTTCGATCTTGTGAAAGGCGAAGTGTATCGGGCCACTGCCACTGAGCCGCTGATCATACCGCAGGGTGCAGTAGTGGTCCCCGGCTCGCGCACCGTTTCCAAAGGGAAAGGCCATCCAAACATCGCGGACTGGGGCATTGCGCTCTACGCGCCAGTTATCGTCAAGTATCGCGATGAGAAGACCGACCTGAGCGCCACGCTCGAAGATTTGCTTCGCTAGGATGGCCTGAACACATCGATCGACTTCGCTACAAAGAGACACAACACCTTGCGGCGTCGAGAAATGAGCATTTCAATATGGCATCTTCCAGTCAGCCATCAGGACAGATTCGATGGGGAGTTATCGGCCCCGGCCGCGCAGCGGCACGCTTTGCGCAAGGCCTCTTTGCAGTCGATGACGCAGCATTGATGACGGTCTGGGGAAGGGATGCGCGAAAGGCCGCGGCCTACGCGGAGCGTTTTCATCTTCCGCAATCTGCTTCTTCTCTCGATTCCCTCCTGACTGCCGACATTGACGCCGTTTACATTGCAACGCACCCTGACACACACGCCGCCTTCTGCAAGTTGGCGCTTGCACATGGCAAGCACGTACTCTGCGAAAAGCCGGCGACGATCAACGAACGTCAGCTTACGGAGGTTCTCGAAACGGCAGCATGGCATAGACGCCTCTTCATGGAGGCGATGAAGCCACCTTTCTTTCCGCTCTACCGCAAGCTCCGCGCCTGCCTGCAGCAAGATCCAATCGGAGCCGTCGGCTACGTGCGGGCCGGACATTGCGATGCGTCACTGGGTCCGGATTATCCGCTGCATTTCCTGGAACTCGCGGGCGGAGGCATCATGGGCATTGGTCCTTATGAGGCCTTTCTGGCGCTCGACTGGCTGGGCCCGCTCAAACGCGTGCAAGCAATGGGACGCCTCAGCAAAACGGGTGTCGACTCATTTGCCATTTTTCAGACGGAACATGAAAGGGGCATGGCTCAGTTACATACGGGGCTTGATCTCTTGAGCCGAGGCGATGCAATGCTCTCAGCATCGCACGGGTATGTCATTCTCCACGCCAACTGGTGGAATCCAGCCCGCGCCACGATCCATCACCTGGATGGACGCACCGTCGAACTCCATGAGCCGTTTACATCCGGGGGGTTCAACTACGAGACAGAGCACTTCTGCAAACTGATCCGCGAGGGAAAACTGGAAAGCCCGGAAATCACGCATGAATTATCGCTGGGGATGGCCCGCCTGCTGGAGGGTACGCGCAAGGCGCTGGGAGTCATCTTTCCAGATGACTAGGCATGCGCCGCAATCCTATTCGGCTGGTGTGGAACGTGTTGTGTCGTTGTGGAGGGCCTGATCGATGCATCGCAGGAGTTCGCCGGATGGATCATTCAGCTCGTTCCAAAACATCACGCCCTGAAGTCCCTTGGCCCTTGCATAACGTGCTTTGGCGGCTACTGACTCGGAGTCTTCGTAGCTGAGGAACTGTCGCTCTGAAGCGTTATAAAGATACGGCACCTGTGAATCTGAATCCCAGTAGCGGGCGAAACCCTGTTCTTGCCAGGATGGGATAGCGCTGTATGGAATATCGCGAGTCGCAGCGGGTCTGGCAGGCTGAAAGAGTCCATGCCCACGATCCGTCACATCCTCCCACAGATGTCCATAAAACGGGATTCCTAATAGGATCTTATTGGCGGGAACGCCCGCGTTCTCAAACGCCCGCACGCTGGCATCTGCGGAAACGTGTTTGGGATCGATGGGATCCTCCAGAAGTGGCGCATGATTTCCGGTGACGGCATCCGACTCAGGACTGTAGTAGTCATACGTCATCAAGTTCACGGCATCGACCCACTTTTGGACCTGTCCCATCTCTGTATGCTCCAGATATTCCGCAGTGGCCCCTGCCGCAATCGTAAGAAACAGGCGCCGGTGGCTTTGCTTCGACTCCTCATCGAGCCTCTCCCGCAATTCCTTTAGCAGAAGCGTAAAGTTATGCTTGTCCTCGGGACGAAACGTGTGTCCCGCGCCGGGCTGACCTGGATACTCCCAATCGACATCAACTCCATCAAGATCGTAGCGATGAAGAAATGCAATTACGCTGTCGATGAAAACCGCCCGACTTTGCCTGGTGAGGGCAGCGTCAGAGAAACCATCTGACCACGCCCACCCACCGACTGAAACAAGGACGGCCACACCAGAATGCTCTCCTCGCAAGGCGTCAAGCTGGGCCAGATTGGCGGCGTCGTTGGGAGATCCCTCGACCATACGCCCATCACGAATCTTGGCAAACGCGTAGTTGAACCGCGAGATTCCCTGCACCTGAATCTGCCCCGGCTGCAGCAACTGGCCTGCTGCAAAGACATAGCCCGTAACCACAGGCTTGGCACTCTGGGCAGGGGCCGAAAAAATGGAGACCGAGAACTGTAACAGGGAAATGGCCAGCCAAAAGCTCTGCCGCATCGTCATTCTGAACCACTCCAACCAGCGAGGCACCATGAAACCTTTCTATCGACGCGGCCGAATGGCTTTCAGCACTATCAACTGCAGAGAGGCGCCAAGAAATCTGCAGGAACGGGAAGGATGTTAGCATCAAACTGAAAGATGCAAACTAAGAAGCTGAAAATCATCCCCCTTGGCGGACTCGGCGAGTTCGGCATGAACTGCCTCGCCCTGCAATGGGAAGACGACATCATCGTGATCGACGCGGGACTCATGTTTCCAGAGACTGAGTTGCTGGGCGTTGACATCGTTGTGCCCGATATCTCCTATCTGGTCGAAAACAAGGCCCACGTGCGCGGCATCGTACTGACACATGGCCACGAGGACCACATTGGCGGCCTGCCCTGGATCCTGAGCGAAATCAAGGTCCCGGTCTATGCCACTGAGTTCACGCTCGCCTATGTGGAAGGTAAGCTCGAAGAGCATCAACTGCTCGACGAGACTGAACTGATCGAAATCAGTCCGCGAGAAAAATTCTCAATTGGTCCATTTACCATCGAGCCCATCCGGGTGACGCATTCCCTGGTCGATTGCGTGGCGCTGGCCATCGATACGCCGGTCGGCGTTGTGATTCACACGGGCGACTTCAAGATCGATCTTTCACCGTTGGATGAAAAGCCGTTCGATCTGCACACTTTCGCAGAGTACGGCAAGCGTGGCGTGCTTGCCTTGCTTCAGGATTCCACGAATGTTGAACGTTCCGGCTACACGCCCAGCGAACGCTCTGTCGTGCCGCGCCTGGACGAAGTCTTCTCTCGAGCCAGAAAGAAGCTCTTCTTTAGCTGTTTTTCATCCTCGATCTACCGAATCCGGATTGCTATGGAGCTGGCGCGAGCGCACGGGCGCAAAGTGGCCGTCATTGGGAGAACGATGGTGGAGAGCACCGAGATTGCGCAGGATCTCGGTTATATTGATCTTCCTCCGGGTCTCGTCATTAATCCCGGACAGATGCGCGACTATGCGGCGGATCAACTCATGGTGCTGATCAGCGGCACGCAGGGCGAGCCTATGAGTGCACTCAGCCGTGCCGCGGTCGACAATCACAAGCATGCCAAAATCGATCCCGGAGATACGGTGGTGCTGAGTTCTCGCATTATTCCGGGAAATGAAAAAGGGATCTTCCGCGTCATTGACCATCTCTACCGCCGAGATGCCCATGTCATTTGTGATGACGGATCGAGCGGCCTGATTCATGTGAGCGGGCACGGTAGCCAGGAAGAGATGCGACTCCTCATTAACCTTGTGCGACCCAAGTTCTTCGTCCCGGTACACGGCGACTACCGCTATCTCCGTCGTCATGCCCAGGTCGCCATGGAAACTGGCGCAGTGGAGCATGCCATCGTCATTGAAGACGGGGATGTGCTGGAACTGGACAAGAATGACGCCCGCAAGAAAGACAAAGTCACCGCGGGCCGTATTCTGATCGACTCGGGCTCATCGATCGACGTTGTTGAAGAACTGGTCATTCGCGATCGCCGCATTTTGAGCGAGGATGGGATCGTCCTAGCGGTCATCGGCATCAACAAGCGCACGGGCCAGCTGGAACTTGCGCCGGAGGTGGTGATGCGCGGTTTTGGGGGCGCAGACATCACGGATCAGGCCCGTGAAACAGTCCTCAAGACGCTCGATGAATTGAGCGGCGAGCAGAAGTCGGACTACGGAATGGTAAAGGACAAGATTCGCGCCGACCTGAAGCGGCTGATCCAGAAGACCACAGGGCGACGGCCTCTCATCATGCCCGTGATTATGGAAATATAGCGGCTGGTTCCCATGAGTTTTGCAGCTGAATCTCTGACCACACTCGATACCATTCGCGCGGCGGCGGCACGGATTGCCGGCATCGCCGTCCAGACTCCACTCATTCGCGCCGCCTTTCCAGGGGTATCCGGCGTGGTCTGGCTTAAAGCGGAGAGCCTGCAGCCCATTGGCGCATTCAAGATTCGAGGTGCGGCAAACAAGATTCTGCAGCTCACACCCGAAGAGATACGCCGCGGCGTGATTACCTACTCCAGCGGCAACCACGCGCAGGGCGTCGCCTATGCTGCCCGCGCGGTTGGCGCAAAAGCTGTCATTGTGATGCCGTCGAACGCACCTGCCATCAAACGTGCCGCCACGATCGCCTATGGCGCAGAGGTAGTGGATGTGGGCCCCGCATCAAGCGAACGTCTTGCCAAAGCGGAGGAACTTGTCCGGGAGCACGGCTACATCGTCGTTCCTCCCTACGATGACGCGGAGATTATTGCGGGCCAGGCGACATGCGGACTGGAAATCGCCGAAGCCCTCCCGGATATTGATCTTGTCCTGGTCCCAGTCTCCGGTGGGGGGCTGCTGAGCGGCGTTGCAGCTGCGGTAAAGCAGTTTTCTCCACGCGCCAAAGTGTTTGGAGTCGAGCCTGAGTTGGCCGGCGACACTGCGGAGAGTTTCCGCACGGGCCGGGTTGTCGAATGGCCCGCGGAACTGACCAGCAGAACCATCGCAGACGGCCTCCGGACACAGAGCGTGGGCAAACGTAACTTCGAGCACATCCAGGCCTTTGTGGATGGAATTCTCACGGTCACTGAAGATGAGATTCGAGCCGCCATGCGCGCCATTGTCGCATCGGCTCGGCTGGTTCCTGAGCCAAGCGGCGCGGTCGCTGCCGCCGCATTGCTCTTTCACGCAGATCAGTTGCCACACTACCAAAGTGCGGTTGCAGTCGTGAGCGGCGGCAATGTGGCGCCATCCATGCTCGCCCAAGTGCTCACGGAATCCAAGATTTAGCGTCGTTGCACTATGATGCTTTCTGGGATGAAGATCCAAATCCTTGCTGTTGCCCTGGCGGCGTGCAGTTGCATTCCGATGATGATGGCCCAGAAGCGGCCTCCACAGATGGTGAAGCCGCTCGCGGGACCGCGCGCGACTCCCCTGCGCGTGACATGGCTTTATATCTCAGCCGATACCAGTTCGCAAAAGGTTGACCGCGTTCAGATTGGCCGGGAGATGGTAATTGCAGAACGGAGTGGCGATTGGCTGCGGGTCTACGCCAACACTGACATCGAGGAAGAGCAGTCCAGCGATGTCCCGGTCTTCGGGAGCAACGATACGCCTCCCCCCATCACCGGGTGGATGCAAGCCAAGGGGATCGTCGCGGAGAACACGCCGAATGGTGACCAGGTGCTGCTGGGAGCGGCTGCGTCGGAAGAAGCGCTGGCCGCAGATCCCAGGGGCCCGGCCCATGCGGCCCAGTCAGCGCGCCTCCTCTATCGCCGTGTGGTGGAGATGTTTCCCAATTCTCCGCTCGCCGCTGAGGCTGCCTGGCGCGCGGCGGATATTCGCTGGCAATTGCAGAGAGCGGACTACCACTCCCTGCCCTCCGCCAAGCTCCAGAACCCGGCGCTGCGTGAGCAGATGGATGAGGACGAACTGCGGAAAGTCATCAAATACTATCCGCACACGCGCTGGGCCGATCTGGCCGCCTTCGACCTGATCGACAACGAGCTTTGCGGCGATTGGGAAGGCCAGGAGAAATGCCCGGAAAAAGAAACCGCAATCTATGAGCACTATGCCGCTGAGCATCCGGACGGACCCCGAACAGCTCGAGCGCTCTACGAGGCCTGTTATCGCCAGGCCGTGCTGACCGACATGGAAGGCGCAGACGGAAATAAAAAGCGGCAAGAGGAATCTCACAGACATGCGAGTGATCTGGCCGCCCAGTTGAAGAACAAGTTTCCGCAGTCAGATTACACATGGAGAGCCGCGGCGCTCGTGTTCAAATTAGATCAGGGTGTTCCCGTCTACGGCATCGATCGTCCCTGAGGGCATTCCGGAGGATTCTTGAACGTTTACATTCAGTCAGTTCTGTTGGGCATCGTTGAAGGCCTGACGGAGTTTCTCCCTGTCAGTTCCACGGCACATCTTCGCATCACCGAGGCACTGATGCGGATTCCGATGGATGATGCGTACTGGAAGATGTACACCATCGTCATTCAAGCTGGCGCGATTCTTGCACTGTTGCTGCTCTATCTGGGCCGGATTGTGGGATTTTTGCGGACATTTCCCGAGGGCGAAAACGGAAATCGCAACTGGCTCACGCATCCGATTTCACTGACTTTGATCGCCTTTGCCTTTACGTCGGCGCCCGCGCTTCTGCTGAAGAAATGGAGTGATAAGAACCTGGGCAGCATCTCCGTCATGGCCCTCGCCCTGCTGATTGGCGGCATCGTGATGTGGATTGTCGATGTCTGGTTCTCGCGCCTGGAGGCGACAACGACGCATGTGGAAGAGATGAGCCTCGGGCAGTCCATCTGGATCGGTTTGTGCCAGGCGCTCTCGGCGATTTTTCCTGGCGTATCGCGTTCCATGTCAACCATTGCCGCAGGACAAATCGCCAACCTCGATCGCCCCTCCGCACTGGAATTCAGCTTCCTGCTCTCCATTCCAACGATGCTCTCTGCAACAGGCTACGATCTTTTAAAGGAGATTCACCCGGTCAAGATGGCGGCGGGAACCGCCGCCGCGGCCCACGTCACGATGGACCCGGAACGCTGGATTGTCCTTTTCATCGGCTTCATCGTTTCGTTTATTGTGGCCCTCGGCGTTGTCGAGTGGTTTCTGCTGTGGGTTCGGAGGCATGGCTTTGCCATCTTCGCCATCTACCGGATCGTGCTGGGAATTTTCCTGCTTGCCTTCGGCTCTCATCTTCTCGGCAGCTAACAACCCGGGTTACAGATCAGCGCGGGGGTAGACAGCAAGATTCCTCCGCGCAGCTTTTTACCCGGCGAGCCCGCACTGAAGGGCAATAATAGAGACTGCTCTGGGATTTCTCCTCGGCCCTGACGGTTGCCGCTGTGCGCTGGCATTCTTTACGGGCTGGAAGCGTCCCCAACATGAAGCCGATCCCGATCGCTTTGCCACCGAAGCGGAACCGTGCCCTTGAAGTGCTGATGGGGTTCGCGGCCGTGCTTGTCTCCATCCTTCTTTTCCTTGCCCTTGCCACTTACCACCCAGCAGATCCTTCGGGAAGTACTTCTGTGGATCCGTCCATGGCCCACAAGGTGCACAACTGGGTTGGCATCCTGGGCGCATGGCTCAGTGACTTGCTGTTGCAATGGCTGGGTCTGGCGGCTTTCCTGCTTCCTTTCTGGCTGGGCTCGCTTGGTTGGGACTGGCTGCGTTCACGCTCCGGGAGCCCCGCATGGCTTCGCTGGATGGGCTGCATCTCTGCTTTGGGATTCGTTCCCGCGCTTTTCGGGCTCTTGCCCTGGCACTGGCACTGGATGCATGCGGTTCCGGTGGAGGGCGTGGTCGGGCACCTTGTCGCCGGTGTGCTGGTCGCGTATTTGAATCCGCCGGGGGCATGGGTGTTGGCAGTTGCACTTGCCGTCGCTGGGCTCTATTTTGCGTCTGCCGTCAGTATCTGGACCCTCAAGCAGATTGTTGAGGACCGTTGGATTCAGATCGTGGCCTGGTACGAGCGCTGGCAAAACCTGCGGGAGGAACGCGCCGAACGCAAGGCTGAGGCCGAGCTGGCTCGCGCAGCCCAGGAGTCACCGGGCCCCGACCAGAGTCTCTTTACAGGAACTTTGGATGGGCCTGAGGCACCCGAACAAGAAGTGCAACTCAGGCCGCGCCTTAGCCGGCTTGCAGCTCTTTTTGGCCGGCGCGATCGCAGCCAGGATACGGATCCGATCGAGGAGATTCCTGCCTATCAACGGGCTACGGCTGTACCGGAGCAGGAAGATGCTCCTTCCGCCTATGGAATGCGCCGCAGCATCTGGGAGCGGCGCGAAGTGAGTTCCCCGCAACTGGAGGAACAGGCGGCGCCAAAACAGGAAGCGCCCTCCGCGGACGCCGTGCCCCATCCGTCGCCTCAAATCAGCGCGCGTGTGGTGGAATTGCGCCCGACGCCGACGCCGGCCCCGGTCCAGGCCCCGGTCCAGGAGGAGATTGCAATCCACGAGAGGGCCGACGCCGAAATTCGAAGTGCCACGGTGGCTCCAAAGCGCGTCAGTGGATTCAAGCTGCCGCCAAGCACTCTTTTGAATGCAGGCAGCGGGCCCCAGACAGTCCGCGAAGATGCCTTGCGGGAAGAGGCTAGGGTTCTTGTGGAAAAGTGCGCGGAGTTTGATGTCCGCGGCCAGGTCGTGCAAATCAACCCAGGCCCCATGGTCACAACTTATGAGTTCAAGCCCGAGGCGGGCGTGAAATACTCACGCGTCACGGGCCTTGCTGAAGACCTGTGTCTTGCCATGCGAGCTGAAAGCATTCTGATTGAGCGTATGGCGGGCAAGAGCACAGTCGGCATTCAGGTGCCGAACCACGAGCGGGAAACCATTCATCTGCGCGATGTACTGGAGTCGGAAACTTTCGCCAAAGCCAAGTCACGCCTCACGCTGGCAATGGGGAAAGACATCAACGGCCGGATCGTGACGGCCGATCTGGCTTCGATGCCGCACGTTCTGATCGCGGGATCGACGGGATCCGGCAAATCCGTAGCGATTAACGCCATGATTATGAGCCTGCTCTTTCGTACAACACCCGCGCAGGTGCGCCTCATCCTGGTTGACCCGAAGCGCGTGGAACTCGGCATGTACGAGGGCATTCCGCACCTGTTCACACCGATCATTACCGAACCCAAGCTCGCGGCAAACGCCTTGCGCAATGCCGTCCGCGAGATGGAACGCAGGCTCAAGCTGCTGGCTTCCCGCAGCGTCCGGAACATCGACCAGTACAACAAGCTCTTCGAAGGAACCATGCCTTCCCTTTTTGACGAAGGCGAACCTGAGGAGCCGCTGCCCTATATCGTCATCATCATCGACGAACTGGCCGACCTGATGATGCTGGATCGGGCCAACGTTGAAGAGTCCATTACGCGGCTTGCACAGATGGCCCGTGCCGTCGGTATTCACCTCATCCTGGCGACCCAGCGGCCGAGTGTTGACGTCATTACAGGCCTCATCAAGGCCAACGTGCCAACCCGCATCAGCTTCCGCCTGGCCACCAAAGTGGACTCCCGGACCATTATTGACACCAACGGCGCCGAGGCGCTGTTGGGCCGTGGCGATATGCTCTTTTTGCCTCCGGGCACCAGCCGGCTCATGCGGCTCCATGCCCCCTATGTCAGTGAAAAAGAAACGGCTGCGATTGTGAGTTTCTGGAAGGAGCAAGGCGCAGCCGAGTACGCAGAGGGCTTCCTGGAATCGCCGCGGGATGAAAAGCCCGCCAGCGAAGGCGGCATCTCCGGCGAAGACGAAAACGATCCGCTGTTTGATGACGCGGTCCGTCTGGTATTTGAATTTGGCAAGGCTTCAACCTCGCTGTTGCAGCGCAGGTTACGAATTGGATATGGCAGGGCTGCCCATTTAATTGATTTAATGGAGCGCGATGGGTTGGTGGGACCGGCGGACGGATCCCGACCGCGCGAACTGCTGAAGGCGCCCGGATGGCTCCACGAGGTTGCAGTATCGAACGAGTAAAGGCCCTTACGGGCTGCAAGGTGATGGATGCCTATGTTTCGAATTGGCGCTGACCGTGATCTACCCGTGATCCTGTTGATTGACGACGACATGATCAGTCGCGAAGTGATCGCGACTCTTCTCACACTGCACGGATATACCGTTCATAGCGCCAATGACGGAGCTGAAGCGATCGCCAAGATCGACCG
The DNA here is from genome assembly GCA_021813745.1 of Acidobacteriota bacterium. Classification (GTDB taxonomy): domain Bacteria; phylum Acidobacteriota; class Terriglobia; order Terriglobales; family Acidobacteriaceae; genus Telmatobacter. The sequence goes on along the minus strand of JAKAJO010000069.1, from coordinate 70,670 downwards.
CGGGGACCTGGTTCCGCAGGTGATCCTGGTGGATGCGCAACTTCCGGGCTTCAGCGGCGTGGAACTGATTCAGAGCCTGCGAACGCGCTGCAAAGCAAGCATCTTCGTAATCAGCGGCAGCCAATGTGCGCCAGATCTCGTCGCTGCGGCTGATGGCTTCCTGATGAAGCCTTTCGGGGCCGACGTCCTAACCAAGCTTATTGAGGGGCGAATTCCGCTCGATGCTCCCTCAAGTGCGGACTCGTCCGAGCCGGTCCTGAGCCGGGAAACTCTGGCGCGATTCCGGGAACTGATGCCCGAGTCGATGGTTCGCGAGGTGTATGTGGCGGTGGCCTCCGATCTAAGACAGCGCAGTGAGGCCCTCAAGGAGGCCATTGCGGCCGGCAATGCCACCGCTGTGCGGCGAATCGGACACGCCATTAAGGGTGGCTGCGGAATGGCCGGAGCCCAGCAGGCCGCCCGACTTGGCGCCATGCTGGAAAGTGAGAGTGACCAACTGGATAACTCGCCAGCCGTGCTCCAAGATTTATACGCGGCAACCCAGAGTCTTGAGCGTATGCTGGAAGTTGAGTTTCCGGCGCAGACAATGTAGATGCAATGACTTGGCCGAAACAGACATGCGCTTGACAGGCCGTTAAGTTCAACCAGTGAGTCTCAAAAGCGGAGGTTACGGGCTGGCGTGGAAAGACCGATCCGAATCGTCCTCGCGGATGACCATCCTGTAGTTCGCATTGGCGTCCGCAACATGTTGCAGGTTGAAGAAGGATTCAGCGTCGTGGGTGAAGCCGACGACGGCGACGAGGCGATTACCCTTGCCCTCGAGCTGAAGCCGGACATTCTTCTGCTGGACGTCGCCATGCCTCGCCTGCCGGGGCTGGAAGCGATGCGCGCCATTATGAAGGGCTCGCCGGAGGTAAAGATTCTCCTCCTCACGTCGACCATTACGACACAGCAGGTCATTGAGGCACTGCACATCGGCGCTCGTGGAATCGTCCTGAAGGACGCCCTTGCAGGACACTTGAAGGTCGCAATTCGAACCGTGCACGCGGGTGATTTTTGGATCGGCGGAAAGCGGGTGGTGAATCTGGTGGCAGCCCTTCACGACCTGATGCAGCAGGCGGCTCCTCCCCAGCGAAAGACGTACGGTCTGACGCCTCGTGAACTCGAAGTGGTCGGCTGCATCGTGGAAGGCTGCAGCAATCGTGATATTGCCAAACAGTTCGGTTTGAGCGAAGAGACCATCAAGCGTCATCTTTCCAACATCTTCGATAAGACCGGCGTTTCGACTCGACTCGAACTTGCCCTCTTTGCCATCGCGCACCACCTGGTGACACCCCAGTAGATCGGGCTGCATCGCGGCACTCGGATTCGGCATCCATCCCCTAGGATGGATGTCTGGCCGGATGTCCCCGCTCATTCAGAGATCCGGCAGAGACTTCCAACTCTCTTACTGGAGCCCAACATGCAGATTGCTTTTCTTGGCCTTGGAAACATGGGCGTCGCCATTGCGCGACGGCTTCTCTCCGCGGGTCATCCTCTGACGGTCTGGAATCGCACGGAAGAAAAGGCACGCAGCTTGGCAGCCCATGGGGTGACCATCGCCTCAAGTCCCGCCGCGGCTGTCGCTGGAGCAGACGTGGTTTTTACCATGCTCTTTGACGATTCGGCGCACGAAGAGGTGCTGTTTGGCCGCGGAGCCGCGCTCAGCGCCATGAAAGCAGGGGCTCTCCACATATCGCTATCGACCATCAGCGTCGCCCTCAGCGAGCGACTTACCGTGGAACACGCCCGGCATAAACAGCAATTTGTCGCTGCGCCTGTTTTTGGCCGTCCCAATGTTGCCGAAGAGGGCAGACTCTGGATTGTGATCGCCGGTGAAGAAGAGTCGATAGAACGGGCGCGCCCCCTGCTGAACCCGCTGGCACGCGGCATTTCTGTCGTCGGCGCTGAACCGCGCCAGGCACATGCCCTCAAACTCGGTGGCAATTTTCTCATCAGCGCAATGATCCATTCGCTGGGAGAGGCCTTTGTCTACGCGGAAGCCCAGGGAATCACCCCAGCCGCGTTCCTAGAAGCGGTCAACCAGGCGCTCTTTCAGTCGCCCTTTTATGCTGCCTACGGCAAGGTGATGCTCCATCCCCCCGACAAACCGGGCGCGACCGTGGAATTGGGCGCCAAGGATCTTCACCTGCTTCGCGAGGCCGCAGCAAGCCGCCATGTCAAGCTCAGCCTTGCAGATAACCTAGCTGAGATTTTTGCCGAGGCGCAGAAAGCCGGACTCGGCCAGACCGATTGGGCCGTAGGACAGTACCGGATGGCGCAGCATCGCGGTGCTCAAAAAGCCTGACCGAAAATTGCAGCGCAAATCGCCTCCCGTCGGCTCTGTGGCTCGCATCACTGTTCCCGTAAAAGACGGTTCGTTAGGATAGCAACATGAATCTACGCGACAAGATCGTTTTCATTACCGGGGCCAGTGCCGGGATCGGCGCCGCCACAGCTCTGGCATTCGCAGCGGAAGGATGCCGGCTTCTGCTGGCCGCTCGGCGTGCTGGAAAGCTGGCGGAAGTTGCATTGCGAGCCTGCGAACTCGGCGCCCGAGCTGTTCACTCTATCGATCTCGACGTGCGAGATCATCGTGCCGTGCAGACCGCCATCGATGACCTCCCGGAGGAATGGGCAGAAATTGACATTCTTGTGAACAATGCAGGGCTGAGCCGCGGTCTGGAAAAACTGTACGTCGGCAAGCTGCAGGACTGGGAAGAAATGATCGACACCAACGTGAAGGGCCTGCTCTACGTGACCCGTGCCGTGGTGCCAGGCATGATCGTCCGCGGTCGCGGGCATGTTATCAATCTGGGCTCAACGGCAGGAGAGATGACCTATCCCAATGGTGCCGTGTACTGCGCCACCAAAGCGGCCGAACGCGCCATCAATGACGGCCTTCGTCAGGACGTCCTGGGCACGCCGGTGAGGGTCACCAGCGTTGACCCCGGCATGGTAGAGACCGATTTCAGCCTGGTGCGCTTCCGGGGAGACGCCGAGCGCGCAGCCAAGGTCTACAAAGGTGTCAAACCTCTTACAGGAGAGGACGTAGCTCAAGCCATTGTCTGGGCTGCGAGCCGTCCCGAACACGTCAACATTGCGCGGATCCTGATGACACCGGTGCAACAAGCCAATTCCCTTCTCTTTTCCCGCTCTGAATAGATTGGGTGCGGAAGAGGATGGAATGCAAATTGACCGGCATTGCCAATGGGACGCATCGACGGACTGGCCAGCCGGACAAGACGCCAGCGGCATTCTCCCGTTTTGGTGTGCGAACACGCCTCTAACTGGAAGGTCAAAAGTGGTTCAGGGCTTGCCGGGTGCGGCTTCGAGGGCCGCAAGTTGTGCTTCCACCTGGTTCAAAGCCGCTTCCAGCGCCGCGCGTCGACCAGAGTTCGACGTCCGTTGCGAAAGGATGTGTTCCCTTTGCAGTTGCAACGCCTGTTTCTGTCGAGAGACCGTCGCACGCCGCAGATCCGCTGCGCGTCGCTGCTCCTCGGTCACAAAACTGCCATCGGGCGTCTTGCTCGCCTGCTGTGAGGCTCCAGCCATCTGCTCCTCCACGGATTTACTTTCCCAACCACGGGCCATATCTTCATTTTACGGGTCCGCCAGCACCAAATGTCCCGCTCCATGACCTGAAGCTGGCGCTCCCACCTCACAGGAGACTTATGCACGCTTGGCAGATCGCATCCTTTGGTATTGATTCCATGGAGTTTGTAGAACGGCCGACTCCTCAACCGGGGCCCGGGCAAGCGCTCGTGAAGATTCACGCGGTGTCCCTGAATTACCGTGATCTTTTGGTGGTGAAGGGACTCTACAACCCCAAGATGACGCTTCCTCGGATTCCCTGTTCTGACGGCAGCGGTGAGGTGATCTCGGTTGGTCCGGGCGTGGACGACTGGAAGCCCGGAGACCGAGTTACCGGCATTTTCATGCAAAACTGGCTCGATGGGCCACCGACGCCCGAAAAGGTGAGGGGCGCTCTTGGCGGCGATATCGACGGCATGCTGGCGGAATATGTCGTCCTGCCTGCATCCGGCCTAGTGCGGATTCCCGAGCACCTGAGTTTTGCCGAAGCGGCGACGCTGCCGTGCGCCGCAGTGACGGCTTGGAATGCATTGTCCGCTGCGCGGATGATGCCTGGGGCGACCGTGCTCATTCAAGGAACGGGCGGCGTCTCGGTTTTCGCCCTGCAATTGGCCAAGCTGGCGGGATTACGAGTCCTCGGAATCTCAAGCAGTGATGAAAAGCTTCACCGCGCCACCCTTCTGGGCCTGGACACTTGCCTTAACTACCGAACGACACCGGCCTGGGATCAATGGGTATTGGAGGAGACACGCGGCGAAGGAGTCGATCTGGTGGTTGAAGTGGGGGGAGTGGGCACCCTGCCTCGTTCCCTTCGCGCCGTACGCATGGGCGGCATGATTGCGCAAATTGGCGTCTTGTCCGGACCTGCCGATCCGATCCCTCTTCCCATGATCCTGCACAAGCAGGCACGTGTACAGGGGATTTACGTTGGCTCGCGCCACAACTTCGCAATGATGAATCGCGCAATCGAGGCCGCCCGACTGCGACCCGTCCTTACGACCCTGCCCTGGAAGGAAGCGCCGGAGGCGTTGCGACGCATGGAAGCAGCAACACACTTTGGAAAGCTTGTGTTGGAAGTGAGCTGATCAGGAAGTCGCTGGGAGGAACCACTCGCGGGAGCCTCCATGGCCAGCAGACTACTCTATGCAGGTGGATTCGTGCTGAGTGGATTTCATCTGCTTACGAATCAAGATCCGGTCGAGTGCGGGCTCGCTTTGAAAAGATCCACCACATCCTGGCATGATGGGGAAGCATCAAAGCAAAACCGCACTCGAACGGAACTCGGCCAACGGCGTGAGAATGAAGCTTTGTATCGCTATCACTCACCTGCCGAAGAGCTGCTGGGCCATCAGATAATCAGGCGAACATGCGCGAAATCATCGTCTGCGCACATCTCCTGGCCCATCCATTCGAGCTCGCGAACGCGGCCCACGGGAATCCTGACCCACGATGCGGCACGATAGGTCTGGCTGAACATCATGAATCCCTTTGTCTCGGCGCGCCGCAAGTACCCTTCAAGAGAAATTGGCGTCTTGGCACTTCTCCAAGCCTCAAAGATGCCTCGAGCGATCTGATAACGATTCAAATCAAGATCACTCGGATCCGGCCTTTGTTTTCCAAGAATCCAGCTCATGATGTCCTCCAATCGTATCTCATCCAAGGGACGGCCCATTTCAGGTTGCGAGGTCAAATGGAAAGGCTGCTACCTCGTCCGATCGTTGCCACTCTCCTCATCACTAAGCCTCCTGAGAAGCGAGGGAAGCAATTGGCCGCTCACAGACCCCACTATAGGCACTATCCCAACTGGCTGGAATCCTGCTCTTGTCGCATGGCCATGGCGAAAAAGTGGCATCCTCGACCTGGGTGCCAACAGGCCCACAGTGGATATTTGTTGGAGGGCGTCGACTTCTTGCCCGTCATTTTTCTGGCGGCAATCCTTGCGCCAGGTTCTCCGGTAGACTCAGCACGTCTGGAGTACTCAAACCCGAACCGCAGCAACTCTTGCTTGCGGAAGACGTCGAAAAGATAGACACTTCAGGCCAGAATCGAGTTGTTGAGGTTGATTGACTTCTCACAAAATTCGCTATGTCAACAACTTGCTCCCGATCATCCGGACCGCTCGCAAGCTCGCCTATTCCGATACGCTTTTGCCGCCCTGTGGACGGGACTGGCGCTGCTGACCGGCTGTGGCGGAGGGGGCGCGGCGCCCGCAACCGCGTCAAACGCCTTCTTCTCAATTACACCGCCCATGGCCACGATCGATACCAGTTGCACAGGATGCAACGTCATCGGAGCGCATGGCAGCGTCTTGCTGCAATTAACCGCCCTTCGCTCCGAAGGGAGCCCGGCTGATGTTCAGTGGACTCTTACCGGGGGGGATGCGGTTGCCGGCGCCGGTTCCATTTCGGCGAATGGCCAATATGCGCCTCCCACATATCTGACGGCGGATCGCGTGCAGGTTCAAGTTCATGCCGCGCTCAAGTCCGCTCCTCAGATCCAGGCCTCCGCCGTATTGACGCTGATTCCAGGCTTTCTGCAGCCACTCTCGCCAGAGAATGTCGCGCTTGGTCCTGGCAACTCCGTGACCATCTCAGGCACTTTGGCAGAGGCAGGGGGTGGCGCTGGAATCCACTTCTCGCTCGCGAGTACCCCAACCGGGACGAGCGGCGGCATGGGTAGCCTCAGCGCGCCACTCTGTCAGCGGTCCGGAAAAGCATTCACATCTTGCACGGTGACCTACACCGCTCCGGCCACGGTGCCTGCCACCTCCATCACCTACGTGATTGCCAACGCTGGGGAATCTCTGGCTCGAACGGAAACTGCCGTACTGCTGAATCCGGGGGGTGTGTCCAGTAATCCTGTCAGCCACCAGAGCCTACTGACTTCGCCAATGGCCCTTGGGAGCTCGGGTGGTAACAACGAGGACTTTGATCAGTCAGGCAATTCAATCATGGATTGCTGCAGTGGGACTCTCGGCTCACTCGTTCAGGATGGAGATCGGCGGCAGTACATCCTGAGCAACAACCACATCCTGGCACGCAGTGACCGAGCAGCCGTGGGGGACGCCATCATTCAGCCAGGACTGATTGACAACAACTGCACTCCCAATGGCGAGGGAGCCGGGACCGTGCCTGTGGGCTCGTTGACTGCATGGCTGCCGCTGCACGCCTCCACGACGAATGTCGACGCGGCGATTGCGCAGGTTGCTTCTCGCACAGTGGACCCCACCGGGAGCATCCTGGAGCTCGGATCGCGCCAGCCGGACGGCTCGTTGTCCGCCGCCCCCCCTGGCATCGTATCCAGTAGCGGTTTGGGCGAAGAGGCTCGGCTTCAAATGCGCGTGGCGAAGAGCGGACGCACAACAGGCTTGACCTGTGGTGGCGTATCTGCCATCGACGTGGATATCTCAGTTGATTACTTCCGCGACTGCGCCGAAACGCGACCGTATCTTTCAAAGCTCTTCAAGAACCAGATCGGGCTCAGCGGCAATCGCTTCAGCGATGCAGGTGATTCCGGCGCGTTAGTGGTCGATGCAACGAACGCCGAGCCGGTTGGACTTTACTTCGCTGGTGGGACCGACCTGGATGGGGTGGTACAGGGGATGGCCAATCCCGCGGGCGAGGTGCTGCGCGCGTTGGACAGCCAGACCGGAGGTTCCTCAAACTTCACCTATGTGGGTGGGTCGGATCATCCGGTGAGCTGCCTTAGCTATGGCGACAGCACAGTGGTTGCCGCGCAGGCTCGCGCCCTCAGCGACAGCGAAATCGCGCGCGTGCAACAGGCGCTGATCATGGCACGGCAATGGATCAACCCAACGGCGGGAGTTTTGGGCATTGCGATGGGAAAGAGCAGTGACCATGCGGGCGAAGCCGCAGTGATTGTCTACGTTGATCAGGGATCTCATCCGGCCATTCCACCGCTTGTGGCAGGCGTTCGGACCGTTGTGATCACGGCGACCGCCCGGGCGGTGGCTCTCGGTGCCGCGCCGATGGCAGTCACGCTGGCGGAAGCGCCGCCTCTGCAGCCACCAGCCGTCAGCAAGGCTCTGGCGGTGAAGCAAGCAAGGGCACAGAGTCTGATGGAGCAGAATCGAGCCTTCTTCGGCGTCGGCGTAGGGCAGAGTCTGGATAATCCGCAGGAGGCTTCCCTTGTTATCTATGTGGATCGGCGGCATCTGCCTGGTAATCTCCCGCCGCTGATTGATGGAGTACGCACGCGTTACATCGTGATGGACCGGCTCCATGTGACTCGATCCTTTGCTGCTTCAGGAACACCCCTTCCCCATTGCATGCACCAAAGTGAGGCCCGGCCACAACCTTCTCAGATCATGCACCCAGGCTCGTTGCGGTTGCCGTGAGTGAGGAAAAATAAAATGACAAGACCCGCCCCCTCAAGGCGGAGCGGGTCCTGTTTCAGTCCCGGTAGCTTTACCGAAGCGCCTCTGCAACCGCATCGGCAAGTACTTTAAGTCCCGAACTGACATCCGCACCTAAGTGCACGCGCAAAGCGCGGCGTCCGCGCGCTTCGAGCACAGCAAGGTCCCCAGCTGCCTGCGCCGCGATCACGACTCCAAAACTGTATTTCTGGCCCGGAATCTCTACGTCGGCGGCATGGTCTGCCGTGATCTGCAGAAAGACGCCAGTGTTGGGTCCACCTTTGTAGTCCTGACCGGTTGAGTGCAGAAACCGCGGCCCAAAGCCAAGACAGGTTGCCACTTTCTTTTTGTCGCGCACCTGATGGCGGAACCCTTGAATGGCCGCTTCATGCTGTGGGAACATGGGCAAAAAGGCCAGAGTGGCAAAGTAGTCTCCGGCACGGATTTGATCCAGATGGGCCTTCAGAAGGCCGGCTAGGGTTTGCGCCGGTGCGCCTGCTTTAAGGGTCGCAGCATAGTCCCCTGTCGCAAAAAGCTGGATGCCTCGATCCGACAGAAATGCACTGCGCTCGGGCAGTTTGCCTGTTTCCTCGTACTTGGATGTCAGCGCACGAGTCTCCACCTTCGCGGATTCCACGTCAGGCTGATTAAACGGATTGATCTTCATCACGGAACCAGCCACGGCCGTGGCAACTTCCCATGTGAAAAACTGCCCAAAGATCTCGTAACGATCAGCAATCTCGAAGTGGACCACGGGATGCCCCGCAGCTTCAAGGGCGGCAACCTTGGCATCGAGGCTTTTCTCTGCGGTTCCCTGGAACTTTACATAGGCAAAAATACGGTCATCCCCATACGCGGAAGGCGAGCCAATCGCCTCGCGATCAACGGGCGTGATTCCCTTGCCGAGTTTTCCCGTCGACTCGGCGATCAACTGCTCAAGCCAAGCGCCAACATCATGCAACTCCGGCGACGTGAAGATCGTAATCTTGTCCCGACCTGCGTTCGCGGCGGTTCCCAGGATCAGTCCGAGCTGTACGGCTGGATTTTCAGAGGGTTCCAGCCTGGCCTGTGCAACTCCCATTGCCGCCTCTGCAAGTAGCCGGCGAGGATCCAGGCCCGCAACGGTTGCTGCAACCACTCCGAAATTTGATAGCGCCGAATAACGGCCACCGATTTCTGGATCCCCGTAGAAAATATGCCGGAAATGATCGGCCTTCGCGACCTGCTCCATCTTGGAGCCGGGATCGGTGATTGCGATGAAGTGGTGTCCGGCATGTTCCTTCCCGACCGCCTTCTCCATTTCCGCAAAGAAATACTGCTTCAAAATGTTCGGTTCCAGCGTTGAGCCCGACTTGCTGGCCACAATGACAACCGTCTCGGCAAGATCCACCTTGTCACGCGCCGCTTGCACCTGGGCGGGATCCGTGGAATCCACAATGTGCAGCACGGGGAATCCTTGCTGGGCAACGAACGTCTCAGCCAGCACCTCCGGACAAAGACTGGATCCTCCCATCCCGAGAAGGAGCGCGGACTTGAAGCCTGCGGAGCGCACATCGGCGGCAAGTGCGGCAAAACTCGCCAAGTCCTTCTGCTGGCGCTCGACGATATCGATCCAGCCCAGCCATTTCTCTTCGCCGTCATTGGTCCAGAGAGTCGGGTCCTTCTTCCAGAAGCGACCCACTTTTCCTTGAGTCTGCCAATCAGCCACGGCACCATCAACAGCTCCGCGGAGGGATGCGGGAACGACAAATCGGAAATTCATATCGATAATGATTCTGCCTCAATTGGTATTGGATGCACAAAAGCTCCAGCGAGAGATGCTACCCAACAAAAGTCCGGAGTTCACGATCTGCCAAGGTCGACTGGAATACTGTGGCTCTCTTTAAATACGACGAAAGAGACATCGTTGAGATGGGAGCCTTAGAAGCGCCTCTGCGGCAGTCGGAGGTCATAAGCAAGACCGAAAGTGAAACCTCTAGGATGCAGGTTTTCATTGAAGAGACCCGGCCAGGTTTGGTACTCATAGTCGGCACGCACCCAGACACTCTCCCACACACGGTACTGCCCACCACCGCTAAAGCTGTAAATCGTCCGACTATCGTGCGAATAGGAATAGTTGTTATTAAAGACAAAGTCGATGGCACCATAGCCAACCTTTGCCGAGGCCATCGGGTAGAAATTCTGAAAGTGATGCCAGGAATAGTTCGCGCCGCCTAGAAAGCTTGCCTCCCTGACATTCGGCTGGGTGGAGGAGCGATGAAAAAAGATGTCCTTGTACTGACCCTCAATGGCCAGTCCGTGTGCCCTGTGCGTCAGAAAGGCCGGGCTGTAGTCTCCCCAGACTGCAAATCCCAGCATTTGCCCCGATCCCAAGTCGGGGTTAAATACCGATAGACCACCGCCTATTTCAAAAGGGAGCACGTCTTGCTTGGCCGATGGGACAGTCTGTGCCCTCGCCACAACCCCCAAGCTGGAGAAACAGAAGACTGCAAGAGAGACGAAAATTGCCTTCCGAACCATTTGCATCTCCTTGAAAAGACCGCAGAACTTTCACATCGGGAGGCCTGAAATTCAAATAGGCTCCGGCGTCAAGCTGAAAACTGCAAGGCAAACGCAAGGAAAAGAGTTCAGTAATCGAACGTTCGTGCTGACGTATTCTTGGAGCGCCCCGACGACGCTCGCCTAGCGAAGCTAATATAGCAGGTCGCCGGCTTCTGCTTCGATGGCGGCCAAAAAGGAGCGGGTTGCTTCAAGGCGCGCTTCCGCCATTGTCCTCGATGAACTTAGACGCAGCTTCCCCGGTAACCGCTCTATCGCGTCTTTCAACAAAGGGATTACAGAGGTAAAGGAGGGATACCGGGTATCGCGACCGACCTTGACAAGCGCACGCAGCGCGCCTATGGCTCCAAGTTGTTCAAGGATATCGGCATCGCGAAGGAGGATGGCCTCAATTGAGACCGGCTCGTCCTTAGGCTGATGGGTTCGAATTGCCTCAGAAACTTGCGCCAACTTTTCCGTGGGAAATCCCCAAGCTGGCAAAAGGGACTCGACTTGAGCCACCGTGTAGGGCACATGATCCCATGCGGCAAGGAGCGCCGGATCTTCGGGACGATGCCCCAAAAACACCCCCAGGTCGTGCATCCAGGCAGCCGCAAAAACAACATCGTCATCGTAGTCGAGGCCTTCACCGATCAACTTCGTAAGCGCATAGAGTCGTGGCTGATGACCAAACTTATCAAGAGGTTTGGCCTCGGCACGGATGAACCCAACCACGGAGTCCCGCCACGAATCGATCACGGAGCCACCCTACCAGGCCACCTTGGGGAGATACGAATCAGATCCAGACCGTCCAAATCCTGGATGGCAAAGGTGGGGGATTTCGCGGGGACAGCAACCACTCCTCGCGCAGGCAGCTCCAAGGATTCAAATCCGGCACTGGTGAGACGTGCCGAACCGCTGGCGGCAAACAAATAGGATAGGCCTCGCGTCACTTCCGATCTCCCCGGCAGCGTGTGACTCGAACGACTGACATTGACGGGAATTCGCTCAATGCAAAAATACTCCCCTTCCAGCAAAGTGGTTCGGTCCAGTGTTTTTTGCGCTTTCACTTTGCCTGCCCGTGTCGCAAGCCGGGTTGCCTCGAGTGACTTCTCAATTTGAAGTTCGCGAGGACGGCCGTAGTCATAAAGACGATAGGTAAGGTCACAGTTCTGCTGAGTTTCGAGCAATATGGACCCCGGCCAAATGGCGTGCACAGTGCCCGCGTCGACAAGAATCATCTCTCCGGCCGATATTGGCAATACCGAAAGGAGCCCTTCCATGGTCCCATCCCGAACTGCCGCTTTGACCTGATCTAAGGTAACTCCTGGGCGCAGTCCAACCGCAACCTGGGCACCCGGTTCGGCAGCCAGGGCATACCAGCACTCCGTCTTGCCGCGTGGATGGCCGTATTTTTGCGCAAGTTGATCGTCCGGATGCACTTGCACACTCAGCTTTTCGCGCGCAAATATGACCTTGATCAGCAAGGGAGAGGACCGTTCCGCTGCAGCACTGCCCAACATCGCCTCTGGCGCTTCATGGAACAGGTCTGCCAACCGCTTCCCGGAGTGGGGCCCGGTGGCTACCTGGCAATCGTCGCCGGTGAGCCAAACCTCTCCGACTGGCTCGCTCAGTGGGCCGCACGGATACCAGGGACGAAGATCACCTGATCCCCAGACACGAGGAACAAACCGTGGCTCGATGCGGAATGGAGCAATCTCTGCAAAGACGGAGGGATTTGGGGGAGTCATCTGCCGGGCTCCAAATCGCAGAAATTGATGAACTCTGGTTCGCAGCATGTAAAGCAATTATCCGGATCCGGGGGATAAGCCAATCTTGCCAACATGGTCCTCCCCAATGTAGCAGACGAACTCCTCGCGGACTCCCTTGACCGAAAGACGCACAATGAAAGCTTTGGGCTCCCGATATGGGTCGCAAGAACTTCCACAGAGTGCGCTGGAACACGGCACTCTTGAGGTCTGCCACTTAAAATCGAACGTGAGATTGAAACATCGCGGCCTCGCAAAACGTACCCATAAATGCAACTGTCGCGACACTGGGGCTACTGTGCCTGAGCATTCGACGATTCCATTGGGGATCCAACGCATCAGCGTGGGCAATGGATCTGGGGACTGACAGCAATACGGTCGCACGATTGATGTTGAGACCAACAAGGATCATGGAAATGAAACTGATCATTCAGGCAATTCTTCTACTTTTACTCTGTATCTCGACACCCGTCTGGGCCATCAGGACCGTGACCGTCGGAGAACTTGAAGATCTGATGCGAACCATGCATCAGCAGAACAAATCAGACGCCGAAGTCGCGAATGCGCTCAAGCAGCTCCAGCTCAGCGAGCAGCTCACCGTCGCGAGGATGAATGAGCTGGTCGCCTATGTGCCGGGACGTCTTACCACCGAACAGGTCTATGTGCTTGAAGCGCGGAGCGCAGATCTCGCCCCCCCGCCCGCGGATCTGCCCAAGGATCCTGCGCCGGACCAAAGTACACAGAAAGCAATTCTGACAAAAGCCGCAAACTATGTGACATCCGTGTACGAATCCCTGCCGTCGCTGAGCGTCACTAAAACCACCCTGCGCTTTCAGGACAATGTGGAAGCTCTTGCTGCCAATTCCGGGCTGGCTGGTGGTGTCACGGATGTGGTGACCACATCAAGTTTCAACAATGCATCCTCGTTCATCCACTTCATCAACTCCACGGAGGCAACCGTAAGCAGCGACCGTGGCACAGAAAAGCCGTCTACCGAAAAGGACAAGACGGTCTGGGGCGCAAATCGCATGATCGCCCTGAAAGGGCCAGACCCAAGCCTGAGCGTCGTGTTTCAGCAGGCGCAGTCTTCCGGCACGTTGCAGTTTTCTCGCTGGGAACTGGTAAACGGGAAGAAAGTCGCGGTTTTTGCCTTCTCAGTCTCAAAGAAGAAGGCGCATCTCCCCATCAACGTCTGCTGCTTCCCTAATGTTGCAGAGGCGGGCATTGCGCGCTTTTATAACGCCACTACGGGCGCCGCTCTGGGAGGTTCTGGAGGCGGTGGAGGCGTGATTGGCAACATGCAGACCAGCACAAACTGGCATCCATTTAAGTCCACCGTCCCATATCACGGACTTTTGTACATTGAACCTTCCACTGGCATCGTGGTTCGCATGATTACCGAACCGGAGCTGAAGCAGAGTGATGTGGTGCATCAGGTGGACACACGCGTGGATTACGGCCCTGTTCAGGTTGGAAAGTCCGTACTGATCCTACCGGTAAAGACGTTTATCAACACACTTGTCGTGCCGAATGGAGACTCCCAGGCGGGTGGCTACACGACGCGCTGCACCCTCTTCACTTCGGAGTACAAGAATTACCAGGTGGTATCCGGAAAGTAGCCCGGCACTGAAACGCGCCAGCCAATCTATGGCACTGCATACGGCTCTCAATCACTATGGAAATCGTGCGTTGGGAGCCGTATGCTCGAGGGCATGATTCCCGCGAGTGTCTTTGAGCACATGTTTCGGCTGCCACTACCAATCGCAGAAAAGCTGCTGCGGCCGGCTATCGTCTACCTCGTCCTGATCCTGCTGCTGCGCCTCTTTGGCAAGCGAGAATTGGCACAGCTCAATCCCTTTGACCTGGTTGTGTTGCTCTCTCTCTCCAACACTGTACAGAATGCGATTATCGGCGACGATAACTCAGTCACAGGGGGCATCATCGGCGCATTCGGCCTGCTCACCATCAATTGGCTTGTGGTTCGAGTTCTCTTTCGATCAAGGCGGATGACCAGGGCTCTTGAGGGCCGGGCCACCACTCTGGTTCACAACGGCCAGATTGACCGCAGAGCCCTAGCACGCGAAGCACTCACCCGGGAAGAGCTACTCGAAGTTGTGCATCGCCAGGGCTTCGAGAACTTTCATCAGATCCATCGCTGCGAGTTGGAGCCCAACGGAACTTTCTACATCGAGGGCAATGAACCCTCCTTGGCCGATCGGCGACACAGTGAACTTCTGGAGCGCCTGGACGCGCTCTCACGCGAGATTAGCCTGCTTCGATCCGCGCCTTCAGGCCAATAACAGCTTTCATTTGTCCATTCGGGTCGTCTACCCTAAAGGTATCGTCCGGCCGGAGTCTCCCACATGCTCAGTCTCCCATGTCACAAAATCGCGGTTCATTCGGCCTGGGCCTTGGTGCTGCTGGCGATATCCGTGTCTGGGCAGGAGCTGCATCACAGACCTCCTCAGACATCGCTGAAGCCACCAGCTCCGGCGCTGGCTCCGCAACCTCCCACCGCACCGGTTCTGCCTGCCGGCACCAGTTTGCAGGTGGAGGCATTGCGTTCCTATCCCATGAAGGCGGGCGAAACCATTACAGCCACCTTACTGCATCCGATCTATGCCAACGGCAAGCTTGTGGTTCCGCAGGGCACGATATTACAGGGCACTGTGGTGAATCTCACACCCAATCGAAAGATGCGCTGGTCGGGCCGGATTCGCGGTGACTTTACGCCATACCATACGCCTCAGGTTCAGTTTCGCAACGTGCTGCTGCCCAGCGGCCCTTTACCTATCTCCTCCACCGAAGTAAGCAACGGCGCGCCGGTATTGCATCTCACGACACCTGGCGCAAAGCCAAAGCAGTCGTTCATTGCACGCGAATGGGCGCAGGCAAAAGGGCGCGTACGTGATCAGCTTGCTTTTTTCACGGCGCCGGGCTTTGGCGATCGGGCGAAGCAACTTCTGTACAGCCAGCTTCCTTACCATGGGGAACGCATCGCCTCACATACGGCCTGGTCATTTGAGCTAACCGCTCCGGTAACGCTGCCTGCAAGCCAGGCGGCTCTCCCTGATCCACCTCCAGCCACTGTTCATCCTGGCAATCCAGAAACCTGGTCCGTTCACGCAGTACTGCTCAGCGGGCTGACTTCAGCGACAGCGAAGGCTGGCGATCCAGTCCTGGCAATTGTTGTCGAACCAGTCTTTGACAAGGAAAGAAAGCTTGTGGTTCCCCAGGGCGCAACTCTGATCGGCAAAGTCTCTGCCGCGAAGGCCGCCCGTTCTTTCGGGCGTAACGGCAAGCTGCGATTCACATTTCAGGAAGTGAAATTCCCGGAGGGCTTTCACCGCGAAGTCCAAGGCTCCTTGGCTGGGGCAGCTACCGAAAAGTCGCAAAATCTCTCGCTGGACGCCGAAGGCACCATTAGCCCCCGCAACCAGGCCAGCGCGATTGCACCTCTTCTTCTCACGATGCTTGCCGGGCATGCCTTGGATCAGGACGGCAATATGACCCTTCAGACGGGAGTTGCCTCAAACGGCTTCGGCTTTATCGGGCGGTTTGTCGGCATCGCAGCGGGCAGCCGGAGTGTAGCAGCCGGCATAGGCTTTTATGCTGCGGGCCTCTCCGTCTATGACAACTTTCTTCACAACGGAAGAGATGTTGTCTTTCCGAAAGACACGCGGATTGAGATTGACACCACGCCACTTCGCGCACCAATTCTGAAACCGGAAGGCCAATAGCACGATCCGCGCGGAAGGCGCTTATTCCCACTCAATCGTGCCAGGCGGCTTGGAAGTGATGTCGTACACTACGCGGTTGATTCCACGAACCTCATTCACAATGCGGCTTGAGATTCGCTTCAAGACTTCATGCGGCAGGGGCGCCCAATCGGCGGTCATGCCATCTTCCGAGTGCACGGCACGCACCGCACAGGTGTACGCATAGGTGCGCTGGTCTCCCATGACACCCACGCTCATCACCGGCAGAAGAACCGCGAAGCTCTGCCAGATCCTGGAGTAAAGGCCTGCTGCCTTGATCTCGCCGACCACAATTTCATCGGCCTCCTGCAGGAGCGCCACCCGCTCTGGCGTCACTTCACCCAGAATACGTACTGCCAGTCCAGGTCCTGGAAACGGCTGCCGGCCAAGAATCTCTTCGGGCATCCCCAGATCGCGGCCGATCCTTCGCACTTCATCTTTGAATAAGTCGCGGAGTGGCTCAATCAGCTTGAGTTTCATGCGCTCTGGAAGTCCGCCGACATTGTGATGGCTCTTAATCGTCTGGCTGGGCCCCTTGACGCTGCTCGACTCGATCACATCGGGGTACAGCGTTCCCTGAACGAGCCAATCCACGCCGCCGTACTCCTTCGCAATCCGGTTGGCCTCATCGTCAAAGACCGCGATGAATTCGGCGCCGATCCGCTTGCGCTTCACCTCCGGATCGGTCACTCCCGCCAGTTGTCGCATGAACCGCTCGCTGGCATCGACGGCCACGATGTTGAGGCCGAGCTTGTCCCGCAGATTACGCTGGACATTTTGAAACTCGTTTTTGCGAAGGACGCCATTATTCACAAAGATGCAGGTCAGTTGCGCTCCAATCGCCTTGTGGACCAGAACCGCGGCCACGGATGAATCCACTCCGCCTGAGAGTCCGCAAATCACGTGCCCCTTGCCGACCTTCTCGCGAATGGCCGCCACCGTTGACTCAATAAAGTGCGCGGGCGTCCAGTCTCCTCGCGCACCGCAGATTTTGAAGACGAAGTTGTGCAGAAGCTGCGGGCCGAGAGGCGTGTGGTGCACCTCCGGATGAAATTGGACCGCCCAGATGCACCGCTGCTCATTTGCGACTCCCGCAAGCGCATTTGAGGTGACCGCAGTGCGATGGAATCCAGAGGGAAGCTCAAGTGCTTCGTCTCCGTGGCTCATCCAAACCTGCATGGAGTTCGGCAAGCCGGCGAAGAGTTGCGTCCTTGCGTCTTCAATCGTCACCTCGGCATGCCCGTATTCGCGCTTTGGCGCCGAACGAACTCTGCCGCCCAAGTGATGGACGATAAACTGCAGACCGTAGCAAATGCCCAGCAACGGCACGCCCGCGTCAAGAATGAGAGGATCCGCGTCGGGGGCGTCGTCGTCATAAACAGAAGAAGGCCCGCCTGAAAGAATGATGCCGATCGGTCTGTAGCTGCGAATTTCAGAGACCGGCGCAGTGCAGGGGAGCACAACAGAGAAGACATTTTGCTCGCGAATCCGTCGCGCGATGAGCTGCGTGTACTGCGATCCGAAGTCAAGGATAACGATTGTTTGGGTGTCCACGTTTCAGTGTGGCAGGGCTCACGATGCCCTGTAAAGATTTTTGGCAGATTGATGCGGAAACCCTCTCAACGGGGCACTTGAACGCTCCAGCCCGAACTCGATCCTTCCGAATCGGTGTGAACCGGTTCTCCTCACCCATTCAGTGCCTTTTGCAGTCATCCTGCGTCAAAGATGCAACTGCACCTGAAGAAGGACTCGTGGGGGCAGGGCTCCGAAACCTGCAATCTCCAGATATGCCTGGAGAGGCGGAATTCTGGTTTTGGGCCCAGTTCGGCTCGAAACTAGGCACAACCTGCCCTCGCCTTTTACAATGCATCAGGGACCCATCCCAACCCAGCTCTGCTGTGGAACTAGCAAACTTGGCGGCGCACGCCGGACCAGGGTGAAGGATTCGCATGAGGTTTAAGAAATTCGGCAAGGCCCTTCTGATGAGCGCCCTCTCAGCTGGCGGCATCCTCGGCATTACATCTTGTGTTCAAAGCTATACAGTCGGATATCTTTGGGTAACCGGCACCAATACGGCCGAGACAACAGGCAACGGCATCATTAGCGGTTTCAAGATTGACCATAATACCGGCTTCCTGACTCCCATCAACGGCCTTCCCATCTCTTCCGGCGGCGCTAATCCTGGTCGCGCCGTGGTGATCTCCGGAGGACGGTTCATTTACGTTCTCAATCGTGGAGTCAATCAGCAGGGTGGCTCAGACTGCACCACTGCAGATCCGTGCCAGTACTCAAACATCACCCAATTTGCAGTGGGAGGAAACGGAATCCTTTCTCCGCAGGAAACCTTCTATACGCAGGGGATTAACCCGTTTCGCCTTATTGCGGATCCGGCGGGCAATTATCTCTATGTGCTGGATCACGACTCGCCGTCCGGTGCTTCGTGCGCACTGAGCCTTGGGAACGGGGTCACCTCTTGCGGCGACATCACTGCGTTTAAGATCGACTCCGCCACCGGTCGCCTTACCCTGGTCGTCAATTCTCAGGTCACAGCCGCCAACGGGACACCCCTTACCTATTTTCCGGTCCCGGCCAATCCCGTCGATTTTGTTCTGGCGGGTGGCTACGTCCTGACTGTGAGCGGCACGCCGGCAACAGGCGACTCCGTCTTCCCGTACACCTATTCGGCAAGCAATGGTCAGCTCACCGTGAACCAGAACAGCTCGCAGCCGCTGAACATCACCCAGGCAACCGCGATCGTGAGCGGCGGTGGCTATGTGTATGTTCTTGATAATGAGCCAATCACGGCGAACGGGATCACGTCCTACAGCCAGTTCATCCCGTTCTCGGTCGGCACCAACGGCGCCTTGCAGCAGCAAACGGGCGGCGCGATTCCGGATGACCCAACCCTCTCCAATCCGATTTACCTAATTTATGAAAACAAGGGCAAGTGGGTCTATGTAGCCAACCAGGGGAACAACAACACAAGCACCGGAAACCCACAAAGCGGTTTGGCCGGTTATGTGATTGACCCTGCGACACATCAGCTGAGCGAGATTCCCGGAAGCCCCTGGGGCGGCGGCGCAGGTCCGCAGTGCCTGCTCGAGGATCCGTCCAACCAGTTCATCTACACCGCCAACTACAACGACTCCACGGTAACGGGTCGGGTGATCGACCAGAATTCAGGTGTTCTCAACAACCTGCCTGGTCATGCAAACATCACCTATCCCCTCCTGGGGCCTGCGGCTTGGTGCATGGTGAGCGGTCGTACGAGCTAATCGGCTGCGGCTGACCTGCTTGATTCAGGGCGAGGAATGGAACCAACTCTTCCTCGCCTTGAAAATCGGGCCCTGTTCCGATTCTTCTGGACTTCGATGTTCGGCAAAATTGATCCCCTGGAACATGCCAGGGTAAACCTCAAAGTTGATGAACGGATCGAATTCTGGTCCGCTGATGAAAGATGCGCATGAAGTTGAAAAGATTGAGCCAGCTTGTTCTGGTCTCCGCGGCGAGCCTGGTGGCAGCCGGACTGATTACTGCCTGCAGCACACTCACGGCGGACTTTGTCTATGTCACGAGCGCTCTCGCGGCTGGGCCAAATCAGTATGGTCAAGTTGACGTTTTCGAGGTGAACTCTGACTCGGGACGCATGCGGCAGATCCCGGCTTCACCTTTTCCGTCCGGTGGACGCAACCCGGTTGCTGATGCCCCGGCCCCCGACAACGCGAGCCTGTACGTCGTCAACGAGGATGACAACTCCATCGTCCAATTCATCATCGGCAATGACGGCAAGCTGTATCCCAACAGCACGGTGAATACTCCGGGCGTCTTCCCGTTTGCGATCACAATCTCGTCCGGCGCCAAGCTCCTTTACGTGCTGGATCTGTATCAGCCTTTGCCAACCTGCTCCACAGCTTCACCGTGCTCCGGCGCCGTCTCGGTCTTTCCCATCAACAAGGACGATACGCTCGGCAATCCATCGACCAACTCATCCATCGGCGCAAGCTACTGGCCGCTGATCCTGCCCAGCAACCCCACTCATGTGATGACGCCAACCGGTCTGACCGTTGCGGCATCCGGCGCCTACCTTTATGTAACGGCGTATGACTCCACGAGCGGCGGCGGCTATATCTTCGGGTTCACAGCAAATTCCGATGGAACTCTAACACCCTTGAATGGCGGAGTGCCCTTCGCTGCGGGAACCCAGCCATCGAGCATCGCGCAGGATCCGGTGGGGAACTACATTTACGCCACAGATCAGGCAACCGGCAAGATCCTCGGGTATCAAGAGACGAATGGATTGCTGACTCCTGTCAGCGGAAGTCCCTTCCCTTCTGGAAATGCCCCTGTGGCGATTGTGGTTGACGCGCTTGGCAAGTTTGCTTACGCCGTGAACTCGCTCGATGCGAATGTCACGGCCTACTCCATTAACAACGGAACACTGACCCGCGTAGGGACCTACACGACAGGCACGCAGCCCGTTGCAATCGGGATTGACCCCTCACGGAATCAGTACCTTTACACAGCGAATTTCCTAAGCGGCGATGTTTCCGGATTTCAGATCAATCCAACCGACGGATCATTGCTGATTTCGCAGTTTTCACCATTCAAGTCCAATGCCCAGCCAACCGCTGTGGCAGCAATCCCGCATCGGCTGCCCAATAAATGACAGCCGCAATTTCAAGTTGCATCCTTCCAACTGCCGAAGCAGGTCAAGAGGATGCGAAGACAAGAAGCAGCTTGCATTAGAGCAGCTAGCAATACCCGGCAATAGGCTTTTACACTATCTTCGGGTGAACTCAACCAGTCTTGCCTGGGCACGTATTATGAAGGCCCAAGACGAAGGAAGCGCATGAAGTTGAACAAACTGAGCCAGCTCTTTCTGGTCTCGTCTCTCGGCCTGATCGTGGCCTCTCTTTTGACTGCCTGCCAGTTGGTGACAATCGATTATCTTTACCTTGCGTCCGCAGGCACCGGATCAACTGGCGATGGCCAAATCCAGACGTTCGCAGTCGACTCGGAATCTGGCGCTCTTCGCACAGGTCCCCCAACGGTCTCATCGGGCGGTATTAACCCGGTGGCACTGGCAATTGCGCCGAACGATACTGACCTCTACGTCGCCAACGCAGGGGACAGCACGGTGGTTCACTTCTCCGCCGATTACAACGGCAATCTGACCAAGAAGGATTCCATCACACTCTCTGTTCCGCCCGTCTCTCTCGCCGTCAACCAGGGCGGCAATTACCTCTACGTTGCCTCCGGCTCAACCTCGGCGACATTGACCGAATATGCCCTCTCCTCATCAGGCGCAATCGGCGCAGTCACTGCGCAGCAGGCCCTGGTCCTGCCCGGCTATACCGGTGATCCGTTGGTGCCGACAGGTGTTGTTTCGCTGGCAAACAATAAGGCTGTGTACGTGAGCGTATACGACCAGGCCGCTTACAACCCCGGTGGCACCGTGACGAGCACCGCAAATCCTGGTTGGGTCTTCGGCTTTACGGTCGGCTCCGGGGGTACCCTTACGACGACGCTGGGCAGTCCCTACAAGGCGGGCGTAAAACCAACCTCCATCACGGCTGATCCAACGAGCCGCTTCGCCTACGTCACCGACTACGCGTCCAACCAGCTCATCGGATATGGGATTCAGTCAAGCGGCTTGCTCAACTTCCTCATCAACGGCCCCTTCAAGACAGGAGCCGAACCCACCTCGGTGGCAATCGATCCGCGCGGCCTGTACATGTATGTTTCGAATGCACTCGATGCCTCGGTGTCGGCCTATAACATCGACTTGAATACGGGGACGCCTTCGGCGGTCGTCAATCCTACAGGCGCCGCGACGAATTCGACAGATTCCCTCCCCGTGTGGATCGCAGTCGATCCTGCACTCGGACGCTTCGTCTACACTGCAAACTACGGTGGCAACTCGATCTCGGGGTTCCAACTCGATCCCAACGCAGGCACGCTGAAGCCGACACAAGCAACACCGTATCCAGCAGATTCCCATCCGACCGCGCTCGTTCTTGCGCCTCATGGAAACCACTCAACCCAATCGGTTACCCCGTAGGGCACCATCAACATCCAGCCTTCAAAGCGAGCCCAATCTCTTCGGATTGGGCTCTTTCCTTTCAGCATGGAAGGCTCACGGTGATGAGCTTAGGCGGACATCCACTGCCTTAGCTTGCGCTGCGCGGGCTTTTCAATAAAGTGAAGCGCCAGGATCGCCATTCCGATCAGGAGCACATAGCTGATCCACGGATCAAATCGGCTCAGACCGAGTTTGTTCAACACATGGGAATCGTGGAGCAGGGTCCACATGTTGAAGTGGAGCAGATAAAGGCAGTAACTCGCCTCTCCCACAAAGACGAGGGGACGCACCCCCAGCGCATGGGCGAGCGGATTGTTCCCCGCGAGTCCCAGCACGATGCACCCAAAAAGAGGCATGAGGAGCCCGTCATGCAGCAATGCATAGGGCACTCTAGGGCCAAGTGAAAGGAGGCTGAAAGCGGCCGCAAATCCAAAGCTCCCCAGAATGAGCCGCAACCGCCCCATCCTAGGAATGAGTTCATCCAGTTCCGCCAGTAAAACTCCGAAGACAAAACTCGCCAAGTGGGGAATGGGGGTATACTTCAACGCCTGCAGCCATGGCCCGTAGCTCCAGCGATCCGGATGGGTAATTCCATCGGGATGAAAGACGATATAGAGCGTACCGGGAATTAGGCCCAGCAGCCAGATGCCTCCCATTTTGGCCACATGCTTCCGCACATCCCGAGGTTTCTTCCAGCGCGCCATCCAGGGAAAAATCAGGTAAAAAAAAGACTCCGCAGACATTGTCCAGGCTGGAGTATTCAAAAATGTGGCAATCGATGGAACCCAGCCTTGCAAAAGCATCGGCGTCAGTACCATCCCCGCCCAAAACATGGCGTGCGTGTGAGCATCCCACTCCAGCGGCACCATGCGCCACGACAGAATCAGACTCAGAAAGTAGATGGGATAAAGCCGCGTGAATCGCGCTTTATAGAAACGAACCACATCCAACTCACCAGCGCGAGCCCGGGCGTTGTAGTTGTAGCCCAGCACGAAGCCGGATAGAAGGATGAAGTAACTTACCGACGCATAGCCGGCATTCACAATGGGCGCAAACCACCCGAATATCTTCGGATCAGAAAAATGAAAAAAGACGATGTTGACAGCTGCGAAGCAGCGGAGTCCTGTCAAGGCCTGCAGCGGAGCTGGCTTGCGTTGATCCACAGAACGTTAGACGACTCCGCCCGCTCTAGGCAGTGACAAGCGAGCCGACTTTCTCGCCGAGTACCACACGCCGAATGTTGCCTGGATGATTCATATTGAAGATGATCATGGGCAGGTTATTGTCTTTGCAGAGACTCACCGCGGTCAGGTCCATCACCTTCAGCCCCTGCTGCAGGATATCCATATAGGTCAACTCGTCGTACTTCACCGCGTCCTTCACAAGAATTGGATCCGCGTTGTAGACGCCCTCCACCTTGGTGCCTTTCAGCAGCACCTCCGCTTTGATTTCCATGGCACGCAGGCTGGCGGCCGTATCCGTGGAGAAAAACGGATTTCCAATGCCTGCCGCAAAAATCACGACGCGTCCCTTTTCCAGGTGGCGCACGGCGCGCCGGCGGATGTACGGCTCGGCAACCTGATTCATGAAAACCGCCGTCATCACACGACATTGCACGCCGCGCTGCTCCAGCGCATCCTGTAATGCGATCGCATTAATGACGGTGGAAAGCATGCCCATGTTGTCGGCGGCGACTCGATCCATCTCCTTGGCCTGCTCGGCAACCCCTCGAAAGAAGTTCCCACCGCCCACGACGATTCCAATTTCCACGCCCAGTGCATGTACCTCGGCAATTTCACCGGTGATCTCTGCCACCTTGATTGCGTCGAGGCCAAAACCGCGCGCGCCTGCAAGCGCCTCTCCCGAAAGCTTGAGAACAATGCGTTTGTACATGACATACCGAGTATCGCATATCGGTGCCCTGCGACTGACGGCTTCGGGGGGATCCATAGGCCGGCGCTCTGGCCGTCATCATTTCCCCAGCATCGAATCCACCAAACCTTAACAAAAGAGGCCTTGATGCAAGTTAGGATGAAGCAGAGAGTGGGTCTCAAACTTCTGAGGCTTTCATTTCAGATACGCGCGAACCAGATCAATCAGATCCTCAGCCAACTCGGGAGCAATCTGCTCCTTGGCGCCATCGGCGAGATGGAACCGGATATGCGTTTCGAGAATTTCTGCCATCAGGCCGTTGACGCCGCCGCGCACGGCAGCAAGAAGCATCAACTGACCGCCACAATCGTCATTCGCGGTCAGAAGCCGCTCCACCGCATCCAACTGGCCGCGCAAGCGCCTTACTCGCTGCAAAAGTTTCAGCTTTTCCCGCTCTTGTATGGACAAGGATCACCTCGGTTGACAATACCCACCCCAGGTATAGTATATACGGTATATGGGTATGGCCAGAGGCCATTATAGCGCTCGACGCATCCCACTCAATTTCGCCGAGATTCCCGCTCATGACCTGGCCCCTTCCCATCGCCGAACTCCTCGTCTGCATCGCTCTTGCGGCTGCGGAAGCGGCGAGCTTTGATTGTCCCGCACAGGCTCAGATTCCCACCGCACCGGAGCCGCAGTGGCTAGAGCTTACCGCCACGAACGTCGCCAGTGCGCCACAGCACGGCAGCTTCGGCGACAAGCCCAGTGATGCCGACGCGGCAGTCTCCGCACCCCAGAACCTTGCAGTCACCATGGCCCCCCATTCCGAAGAGAGTCTCTACTGGGTTTCCGGCCAGGCCAATGTAATTTTTCAGGGGCGATTGCCTTTCCATTCTCCGTACCAGGGCGCCAACAGCTTCCGCAATTCGGCGGAGTATAAGACCTCTACCATCTCAACGCTCTTCACAGGGCTGCGTCGCAGTCATTCGATCCGCTACAACACGGACTTAATCTTTGACATGGAAGACGCCGCAGGTCGCGGCTTGAGCGAAGCGCTCGGACTCGCAGGATTTACGAATCTGGATGTCGTTCGAAATCCCTATCTGAGTCAAACCCCATATATCGCCCGCTACCAGATCCATCAGGTCATTGGATTGACCAACGAAACCGTTTCCCAGCTGCAAGGACCTTTTGGATGGGCCCCGAGTGTTCCGGTGCGGCGCATTGAGTTTCGAATTGGCAAGCTCAGTTTGCCTGACTTCTTCGATATCAACGATGCCGGATCGGATAGCCATCTGCAATTCATGAACTGGACCGTGGACAACAACGGCGCATGGGACTATGCCGCCGACACGCGTGGATACACCGTCGGCGGGATGGCTGAGTACGACGATCGGCAGTGGAGCATTCGCTACGGCCTCTTCGCGATGCCAACGGTCGCCAACGGTCTTGCACTCGACTGGGCCTTCAGCCGAGCGCACGGACAGAACGGCGAGTTTGAATTGCGGCGCAGTCTCATTGCGAATCGAAAGGGCATCACTCGCGTGCTCTTCTACGCCAATCGTGCGCACATGGGTGATTACAGGGAAGCTGTCCAGGCATTCCTCTCCGGCACAGACCCCACACCGGAAATTACGCAGCATGAACACTTTGGCGCCCTCAAGTATGGATTTGGCGTAAACAATGTGCAGGAGCTGACGGACTCACTGCGTGTCTTCGGCCGATTTGGCTGGAACGAGGGGCAGCACGAGTCCTTTGCCTACACTGAGGTGGATCAAACCGTCGAATTCGGTGCCGATCTTGCGGGACTCCGCTGGCATCGCCCTGTGGACAAGATCGGTGTCGCCTTTGTTTCCAACGCTATCAAACGGGATCATCAAAACTATCTTCGCAATGGTGGCCTTGGATTTCTGCTCGGCGACGGAAGGCTGAATTACGGCCGCGAGAATATTGTTGAAAGCTATTACAACTGGCACGCATGGCGCGGCTTGTTTTATGCCGTCGACGTGCAACATATTACCGATCCCGGCTACAACCGCGACCGCGGCCCAGCCTGGGTTGGCTCGGTACGCGGGCATATCGACTTTTAACCTGTCGCACGGAATGGTTCCGGTCCCGTTGCCATTCAAGTCTGGAAGAGACTACTTGCCATCGCTCGTGGGCTGGGTTTGCGGATTTTCGGGCAGGGTATAGATCACCTCGCCGGGGCGTGCATAATGCAACTGCTCACGAGCCTCATGTTCAATGGCATCAGGGTCTGTCTTCAGGTGCTGGATGTGATCGCGCAGCCTCGCATTTTCCTGCTGCAGGTCCTGGATCTCCTGCCGTAGCTTCCGGTCCTGCATGCGCTGCTGTTCCCATGCGGAAAGACCATGTTTGCCGTTCACAACGCCCCATCCAAATAGCATGGCAAGCGCAAATGCTACGAGTGTGCCGGCAGGCCTCCACGCTTGCTGCACCATCTCAAGCGTACGCTCGCGCAGTGAGAGCCGCGTGGGTCCTTGAGGCGGATTGGATCGAGACCGCTCGTAATCTAAGCTCATTCTGAAACCATCTATGACAGCACAAATGCCTCTGCAGCCGTGCGCAGGGCCTTCATATCCTTCTCACTGCGGGCCTCGGTGTAGGCTCGCACCACGGGCTCCGTACCAGAAAGCCGATAGCAGACCCAGGATCCATCTTCGAGAATCAACTTGAGCCCATCCGTTCGCACGACCTTGGTTACCTTCCGGCCGCTTAGCTCAGTCGGATCTGCCTTCAACTTCTCAGTGAACGCGGCCTTGCGCTCCGGGGTCAAGCGGAAGTTTTCTCGAACTGGATAGTAGGAACCAACCTTGGCAAAAAGTTCCCGCAATTGAACACCCAGGCTCTTGCCCCGTGTGGCAACCATTTCGGCGGCAAGCAGACCGGCGAGCACCCCGTCTTTCTCCGGCACGTGACCACGGATCGTCAGCCCCGCCGATTCCTCGCCGCCAATCGCAATTCGATCCGCAATAATCAGCTCACCGATATACTTGAACCCAACGGGTGTTTCGTAGAGCGGAACTTTGTGAAAGTCGGCAAGGCCATTGACCAGATTGGTGGTGGCCACGCTCTTGGCAACACCATTCTTCCACCCGCGCGTTTCCACGAGATAATCAAAGAGCAGAGCGATGATGTAGTTGGGCTGGATGAAGGTCCCGTCTGCATCCACGATCCCGAATCGATCCGCGTCTCCATCCGTTGCGATTCCAATTTGAGCGCCGATCTCCTTCATCTTCGCCTTGGCGTCGCCCAGCAAGTGGTCATCCGGCTCGGGCGCATGGCCGCCGAACAGAACGTCACGGTAGTCATGCACAGCCACAACCTCCACACCCGCCTCGCGAAGCAGATCCGTACTGTATCCGCGCCCAGCTCCCCAAAAGGGGTCGTACACCACTTTGATTCCCGACTTCGCGATCGCTTTCAGATCCACCAGTTCGGCAAGTCGCTTCAGAAAAGCAGGCTTCACATCAAACGTCTCAAACGTCTCCACGAAGGGACTTGGCACGCCGCCTCCGCCGCCTTTCCCAAGCTCTGCGATGGCTGCCTCAATCTTCCCAGTCACCTCCGGAAGCGCCGGCGCACCGTCATGCGTGGAGAACTTGATCCCGTTGTACTCAGGCGGGTTGTGCGATGCCGTAAAGTTAATGGCTCCTGACGTCTTCTGCTCACGCACAGCATAGGCAATCGCCGGAGTGGGCGCTGCGTCGGGAATCACAATGGGAGTGACTCCTG
This sequence comes from Acidobacteriota bacterium, assembly GCA_021813745.1. Lineage (GTDB taxonomy): Bacteria > Acidobacteriota > Terriglobia > Terriglobales > Acidobacteriaceae > Telmatobacter. Next base: position 42,884 of record JAKAJO010000069.1, on the reverse strand, counting down.
CGGAGGACAGAACGCGCGCTGCCTCTGTGACGAACGTCTCCCCCAGAAAACGCGGATCGCGGCCCACGAGAACACGGTGAGGTGCCGGCTGCGTCTTGACGTAGGCGGCAATACCCGCCACCGCCAATCGAATATTCGCCAGCGTGAACTCATCCGCCACGATTGCGCGCCAACCTGAAGTCCCGAACTTGATGACTGAGCTCATCCTTTTACTCCATTGCTTTGGTCTGAAGGCCGTAAAGTCCATACTGCCTCACCCAATCGGACTCGGCAAGCAGGCACTGGAAGAAATGCCGGGATTGTTTCCTCCGGGAATCCCAGGCGTTACACTGTCGGCTGAAAGAAAGCCATGCTCCAAGCTGGTTCTCAGGCACGCGTCGTCATGACTACCACCTCAAGTTGGGAGGAGGCCCAGCAACTCGCCCGCACTCTCGTGGATGAGCGACTTGCCGCTTGCGCCACCTGCCTCCCCGGCGCACTCTCCACATATCGATGGCAAGGCGAAGTTGAATCCGCACAGGAAACCTTAATTCTCATCAAGACCCTTGCTGAGCTGCTTCCAAGCCTCGAATCAAGAATTCAATCTCTCCATGGGTACCAAACACCCGAGCTTCTGGTGCTTCAGATTGAGGCAGGCAGCTCGGGTTATCTCGAGTGGATGATCGAAGCCTTCAAGCATACTTAGAGGGCATCCACGGCCACGGGGTGGCCCGGATAAGCCTGCCCATCTGATATTCTGGATTTTTGTGTGATGCGCTGGTTAATGATTGCAATGCTCGCTTCGCTGGGTGCGCTGCTTCTTGCGGCCGCCGGAATGGCGCGTCATATCTGGCGGCACCGCGGAACGCACGGGGAGGAAGTGCCGGTCGGGACCATGGATTTGCTTCCGGCCGCCAAGCGAACCGATTCAGAATCTGAATATTAGGAAGAATTGAATGAGTGATCGAGCTGAGAGGTGGAGTTTGCCTCCGGTTGAGGTCACACCACTCGCGAAACCAAACCGTCTGCCCGATGCATCCAACCTTCTAGACCAAACAGGAAGCCACGAAGCTTCCTGACTGCCGAAAGGAAGTCGTACATTCCGTGAATCGCACGATTGCTGAAGTTGCCGGTACGCAAGACCTGATTGACATCAACATCGCCCACAGTCCTGACTCAGATGACGCTTTCATGTTCTATGGTCTTGCGACGAACAAGATTCGCGTCCCGGGGTATCGCTTTTCCCATACTCTCTGCGACATTGAAACGCTGAACCGACGGGCCCGGACGGAAGCCTTTTATGACGTGACAGCCATCAGCTTTCATGCTTACCCATACGTGCAGGAGAACTACACACTCATGGGCTGCGGCGGAAGCGTCGGTGAAGGGTACGGCCCCATGGTGGTGGCCAGCCGCGCATTCTCACCGGAAGAATTGGGACGCATTAAGGTTGCGGTGCCTGGTGAACTGACGACGGCATATCTGGCACTCAAGGTTTTCAACCCGCAGGTCGAGACAGAAACAGTCCCGTTCGACCAGATCATTCCCTCAATCCTCGCCGGTAAATACGAGGCGGGTCTCATCATCCACGAGGGACAGTTGACCTACTCTTCGAATGGACTCTCAAAGATCATCGATCTGGGTGTCTGGTGGCGCGAAACCACGGGTCTCGTGCTTCCTTTGGGCGGCAACGCCATTCGCCGCTCCCTTGGTCCTGAGAAGCACAAGATCATCTCCAAGGCCCTTCGCGACAGCATCCAGCACGCGCTCGATCATCGCGAGCAAGCGCTCGAATACGCCATGCAGTTTGCCCGGGATCTGGACACTTCTCTCGCGAACCGGTTCGTAAGCATGTACGTGAATGAGCGCACCCTGGACTACGGCAGCGATGGCCGTGAGGCGATTCGCCAGCTCCTGGAGCTTGGCTACCAACGTGGCGTGATTCCTATCGCGCCAAAGGTCGACTTCGTGGACTGATCCGCAAACGATCTGCCCTGCAATGGAGCTGCTTCAGCAGCTCCATTTTCTGGTCAACACCTGCACGTGTTCCCGGACCGTGCAATGCTCCGCCCGAAGTCGATTGTTGCGCTCCCCCTCTCAGATTCCTCTCATCTTTGTCTCGATCTTGCCGATGCAATCCGTGGCGGAGGTGGCGAGATGTCGCTCAACAGCGGCCCCATCGTATTGCTTGCATCAAACGACCCTGCCCTGCTGGCTTGCTTTGAGCCGCTCGTCGCGGCTGCCGGGCTGCGTGCACAGATCGTGCTTTCCGCAGAGGCTGCACTGGCCGCACTGTCCGGCCCACTGCCACCATCGCTCGGACTTCTGGACGCGCTGCTTCCCGGCATGAAGCCAGGAGACCTGCTTGATGCAGTCCGTCGCTCTTCGAGTGGGCACTTGCTTGCACTGGTGATGTTGGCCGATGATGAGTCTCCCGAATGGCACGATTGGCTGGCGACGGGCACGCTCGATGATTTGATTCCTCGCAGTCCTCAGATGCCCCATTTTCGCATTCGCCTTGACGGCATCCTCCGCAGCTTTCATCGCATGCGCCAGCTGGAGATTCTCCGCGAAGCCGCTGCACTCAACGCACAACGAGATCCGCTGACCGGTCTATACAACCGCTCAACCCTCTTGTCGATGCTCTTCCGCGAAACGGACCGCGTGCAGCGCCTTAAGATTCCAATGACACTCCTGCTTTTCGATCTGGATGACTTTGGCCACTGGAATGGCCGCTTGGGACACGAGGCGTGTGACGATCTGCTGTGTCAGACTGCGGAACGCATCTCGCGTCAGCTGCGCAGCTATGATTTGCTGGGCCGTGCCGGAAATGATGAGTTCCTGGTCGCTTTGCCGGGCTGTGACCAGAACTACGCGGTGAAACTCGCAGAAAGACTCCGTAAAGAGGCTTTCTCGACTCCCTTTCATGTTGCTGGCGCATTGATTCGACTCTCTGCCTGCTTTGGAATTGCCGGAAGTGACGGCCGATCACCGGTCGTAGTCCTGCGCGAGGCCGAAGCCGCACTGCAACACGCGCGGCATGCCGGACCCGAGTCGATTCATTGCGCGGGCGTGTCGCGCCAGCCACTAGCCGGGCCCATCGCATTTCTTTCATCGAATGCTGGAGATGAGTTTCTCGCCTGGTAAAATCCAGCTGATCTGCCGACGCTCTGGTAGAAGCAAAGCGGTTGATGAGACCTTCATGCCGGGTCGAAGAGAAACTCCTGAAAGACCTCATTGGAAAGAAGTCGTCCACGCCGGCTCAGCCGCACTCTCTGGCCGTCTGATTCCAGCAGGCCCTGCGCCACAAGGGGATCCACACGTATCAGGGTCTTCGCCATGAGTTCCGGCCCGAACTGACGGCGTAGAACATCAACGTCGACCCCCTCCGTCAGCCGCAGTCCCAAAAACCACGCTTCCTCCATCTGGCGCTCAACCGAAAGCCAGGTAAACTCCGCCAGTTCGCTCCCTCCCAGATAGTCTTTCAAGTCCTCTGTGGTTTTGGTTCGCAGCAGGTAAGGAAGAGCCGAGTTTAACGTCCCGGCATCGTTCTGTTGCCTTGCATAAAGCGCGGACGACGCATCCAGTCCAAGGCCGAGATAAGGGCGTCGCTGCCAGTAGCGCAGATTGTGCTGCGAAGTGTAACCCGGCCGCGCAAAATTTGAGATTTCATACTGCCGCAGCCCTGCATCTTCCAGCCGCTCCAAGGCCGTTTCATACATTTGCGCAATTGCATCGTCGGTGGGCACAAGTTCGGCAAAGTATCGTCCGCCGCCTGATAGCAGTTCCCGGCCCAGGCGCGAGTCTTCATCCACCTCAAGCATGTAGATACTGGCATGGGGTATGCCTGTCTCGAGCAAAGCGGCCAGGGATTCGTCCCAGCTCGCGGCCGTTTGCCCTGCAAGGCCTGCGATGAGGTCTAGATTCAGGCTGTGAATACCCGCACTACGAAGTCGATCCAGATCCTTGAGCACGATGGCACGCGTGTGAAGCCGTCCGCTCACCTGAGCTTCCCGGTCGACGAGCGATTGCACACCCAGGCTCACCCGATTCACGCCCGCCGCAACCATTGCCGCCAGGGTCGCATCCGACAATTGACCAGGCGCGCATTCCACCGTGATCTCAGCCGCAGGAGCCAAACAAAATTGTTGGCGTATAGCATCAAACAGGCGATCAAACCACTGTGGCTCCAGCAAGCTCGGCGTTCCGCCGCCGAGGTATACCGTATCCACCACACGCGGCAGATGTACACCAACGCCTTCCGCCCAGGCTGGTGTAGCTTTCATCTCCTGCACCAGTCTTTCTACATAGCGGGCATGCTCGCTCGAGGGATAAACGCCGGATGCAAAGTTGCAGTAGGTGCATTTTGACCGGCAGAACGGGACTGAGATGTAGAGCCCCATTGCGTCGGTTCCCAAAGCATGCATACCTCCATTGTTTCACGCAAATTGAACCCTGGGCTTAACGACGGACCCGCGCCACGCGTGCCAGAATAGACTGAGGAGATTCGGCTTGAAAGCGTGGCCAGTATTAGGCATCCTCACGGTCCAGATTTTCTTATCCCTCGCGCACTGGTTTCTCTACCTGACCTGGACTCATTTCTGGTGGACACTCAGTTCAGGACAGCTTGAGAGCCTTCGTGCCGCGCTGCTGGTGCTCTCCTCAACCTTTGTGGTCGCCGCGCTTCTGAGCTTTCGATTCGCGAACAGGCTGGTCAATGCCCTCTATTGGATCGCAGCCATCTGGCTTGGCATCTTGAATTTCCTTTTCTTTGCCGCCTGCCTCGCATGGCTTGCGGATCCCATATTGATTCTGACGCTCGCTCCTGCGACTCTGCATCAGGTTCGTCCCGTGCTCATTGCGAGCTTGGACGCTGTGGCCATTGCCGTCAGCATCTATGGCCTTATCAATGCTCGGCGGATCCGGCATCGACGCCTCACCATCCACCTGCCAAACCTCCCTTCCCATTGGAAGGGACGCACAGCTCTGGTCGTGAGCGATCTTCACCTGGGCAACATTAACCGGCAACGATTTGCCCGTCGCATCGCATCCATCGCACGTCAAATGAATCCTTCCATCGTCTTTCTGCCTGGCGATGTCTTCGATGGCGGGGAAACCGATCCTGGAATGCTCGCGAAGCCGCTCTTCGCTCTCAATCCCCCTCTCGGCACTTATTGCGTAATGGGCAATCACGACGAGTTTGCCGGCTCTTTACGATGCGCGAAGGCACTGCAAGGCGGAGGCTTTCATGTTCTTGATGAAGAAATGGTCCATGTAGACGGCCTTGCAGTCATCGGCATCTCCTATCGCCAATCCACGCGCCCGGTCCACCTTCAAGCCTTTCTCGAGAATCTCCACCTCAATGGCTCAGCATCGGTCCTGCTCCAGCACGTGCCCAACCGGCTCTCCATCATTGAAGAAGCGGGCGTGAGCCTCCAACTGAGCGGACACACCCACGGGGGCCAGATATTCCCCTTTAGTTGGGTGACACATCGCGCTTTTGGCCGCTACACCTATGGGCTCCAGAGGCACGGGCAGCTTCAGGTTTACACCTCCAGCGGATGTGGCACGTGGGGGCCACCCATGCGCGTAGGCACGCATTCCGAGGTCGTCTTGCTTACATTCGAATAAACGTGTTTTCATTGGCTTTCTAGAGCAGGTCACCTCCTGTGCAATCCGAAAGGGAAATGCATGCCAGTCTTCAGCAAACGCTTTCCAGCCCTTCTCGTCATTCTGTCGATTATGGAATTCGCCACCTGTGCCGCGCAGCCCTCAGCGCAGAGTGATCGCGAAGCGGCCGTCCGCGCCACTCTGGACTTCCCCACCGTGCTCTATGGCACGGCTTACTACAACGAGTACATGCCCGGCAATCAACAGGAACGACTCGCAAAAGACGTCGAACTGATGAAGGCGGCCGGACTGAACGTCGTTCGTATGGGCGAGTCGACTTGGAGCCTGTGGGAACCCGCTGACGGGCAGTTTGATTACGCATGGATGGACCGGATCGTTGACGCCATGGGGAAAGCCGGTATCAAAGTCATCCTCGGCACTCCCACATACTCCATTCCCGCGTGGATGGCCCATGAGCATCCTGAGATTCTGGCTCAAAGAATGAATCCCGACATGCACGGTGGACCTCCGCTGCAAAACACGTACGGCATGCGCCAGAACATGGACACCGACTCTCCGGCCTACCGATTTTATGCCGAACGACTCATCCGACACATCGTCGCACATTACAAAGACAACTCCACCGTCATCGGCTGGCAACTCGATAACGAAACGTCAAGTTATGACGCCGACAATCGAGATGTCTTCATTGGCTTCCAGCATTATCTCGAAAAGAAATTCGGTACTCCGGAGGAATTGAGTAAAGCCTGGTTTCTCAATTACTGGGGAGAGAACATCCATACATGGGAAGATCTGCCGCAGCGAGATGGAGCCCAGAGCACGGGTTACAAGCTGGAGTGGACCCGCTGGAGCCAAATGCGGGTGACCAACTTCCTCCAGTGGCAGGCCGAATTAGTGCGGGCCTGCGCGGGCCCCGGCCAGTTCGTAACGACGGACTATGGTGGCATGATGCGCCACGATGTGAATGAAGAAGCCATCGCAGCTTTCCTCGACATTCCGGCTGACAATGTTTATCACTCGACGCAGGATCATTACGACGGATCGTTGCAATCCCTGCAGGAGGACTTCACCCGCTCGTTGAAGCACAGCAATTTCCTCATCACTGAAACCAATGCCCAAACCATCGGGTGGGATTCGCGCAGCCAGTATCCACCCTATGACGGCCAGATGCGGGAAGATGTCTACACGCATCTTTCCAATGGCGCCAACATGGTGGAGTACTGGCACTGGGCCTCCATCGCGGCAAATCAGGAGACCTACTGGAAGGGCGTTCTCTCGCATGATCTGGAGCCCAATCGCGCATATGCTGAAGTGAGTCGTACCGCGCATGAATTGCAAAAGATCGGCCCCCATCTAGTCGGCCTGCAGATTCACAATCAAGTCGCCATCCTCTGGAGCCGCGACTCGGCGAATGCCATCGACTTTATGCCCTACGGCGGACCGGTCCCAGCCTGGAGTTGGACACATGAGCCTGAAGGCTACGATTCCCTGGTCCAGCAACTGCACCATTCGCTCTATGACCTCAATGTAGGCTCAGATTTTGTCTTTCCGGAGACCACGGATTTTTCTGCCTACAAGGTGCTGATCGTCCCCGCACTCTACATTTCGGATGACGCACTGCTTCAGCGCATCGCCGACTACGTCAAAAACGGTGGCCATGTCGTGATGACTTTCAAGAGCGGGTTTGCCAATGAGAACTCCGCAGTGCGCTGGGAACGCGCGCCCGGCCCCTTGCGCGAGGCCGCTGGATTCAGCTATCAGGAGTTTTCCAATCTTGAACATCCGCTCGCCCTAAAGGACGACCCTTTCCATGTGGGCAGCGCAAATCAGGTATCGTATTGGGCCGAGTTCCTGATGCCGGAGCACGCCAGGGCTCTTGCCTACTACGATCATCCCTTCTTTGGGAAATGGCCCGCCATCACTGAAAACCAGTTTGGCTCTGGCACACTTCTTTACGAGGGGACTTACCTGTCGAATGGGCTGCAAACTGCTGTTTTAAAAAAGGTTCTCCAGGAAGCAGGCCTCTTCGGTCAGGATCAGCAACTTCCCTCAGCCGTTCACATACAGTCAGGGATCAACCGCCTGGGGAAAAGCCTGCATTATTACTTCAACTACTCCGGATCTGAAGTGCAGGCCGTGTACACCCATGGCGCGGGCAACAGCCTTCTGGATGGAAAATCGGTCAGTCAGGGTCAGACTCTCTCTCTTGGTCCCTGGGATCTGGCGATCATTGAGGAGCGTTAGTCCAAATTGCCTTCTTGTTCCTTTCAGGTCTGACTTACCATCAATGTGATGCAGACCATGGTAGGGACGGGTTCCGGTGTGCTTTGATGGAGATTCTCTCGAAACGGTCTGTTTCGGGAGGGATGTCCAAGGAGCACATCCATATGAGCACAGCCATCATGACAGAACAGGAGGCACCGGCCGTCTTCCGCACGCAGTTGCATGGCCGCAACCTCCTGCTGAATCCTCGACTGAATAAGGGAACCGCATTTACCGAGGCAGAGCGGGATGCCTTTGCACTGCACGGTCTTCTGCCACCCCATGTCGGCACAATCGACGAACAGCGCGAGCGCCGCAAAAAGGCCCTTGACGCCCAACCCAATGCCTTTGCCAAATACGCGTTTATGCGCGATCTCCAGGATACGACGGAGACGGTCTTTTACTCCCTTATCGCCCACCACATCGAAGAACTGCTTCCGATCGTCTATACGCCCTCCGTGGGTGAAGGCTGCCAGCGCTTCAGTGAAATCTGGCATCGGACGCGTGGCCTCTTCATCAGCTATCCCAACCAGCACCGCATCGAACAGATCCTTTCCGATCCGGACTACGATGACATTCGCTGTATCGTCGTGAGTGACGGAGAGAGAATTCTGGGTCTTGGTGACCAAGGTGCTGGAGGTATGGGCATTCCCATCGGGAAGATGGCACTCTACACGGCTCTTGGCGGTATTCCTCCCGAACACTGCCTGCCCATCCTGCTCGATGCGGGCACAGACAATGAGGCTCTGCTCAACAACCCGATCTATGTGGGTTGGCAGCATAAGCGGATCCGTGGCCCGGAATACGATGCCTTCGTTGAGGCCTTTGTTACCGCGGTGCATAAACGCTGGCCGCACATTCTGCTGCAATGGGAGGACTTCGCGGGCGAAAACGCCTTGAATCTTCTGGATCGTTACAGGAATCGCCTCTGCACATTCAATGACGACATTCAGGGGACCGCTGCCGTCACAACGGCAACGCTGCTTGCCGCCATGCGTGCCACCGGCGTGCCTTTGAAAGATCAAACCATCGCCATGTTTGGTTCAGGTTCCGCAGGCATCGGCATTATTGACCTTCTCGTAAGCGCCATGCGCGAAGAAGGTCTGTCTGAAGAGCAGGCGCGGAGCCGGTTCTATGCCTTCAATCGCTATGGCCTCCTCGTGGAAGGCTGTCGCGGCATTCGCATCGGTCAGGCCGCCTTACTCCGCAAACGCGCAGAAATTGAAAGCTGGAGACTCTCAGGGGCACAAGATATCTCCCTCCTCGACGTCATCCGCAATGCGCCCATCTCCGTCCTCGTTGGCGTTTCAGCGCAGGCAGGAGCATTTACTGAGGAGATCGTGCGTATCATGGCGGCAAAGACCCGACGCCCCATCATTTTTCCTTTGTCGAATCCAACCTCAAAGTCGGAGGCAATTCCCGCCGATCTGTTGCGATGGACGGAGGGGCGCGCAATCATCGGAACGGGCAGTCCCTTTCCGGCGGTTGAGATGGATCAGCGTGTCATTCCCATCACGCAGGTGAATAACTCCTACATTTTCCCTGGCCTTGCGCTTGGAATTCTCGTCAGCCGCGCGCGGCGTGTCACAGATGCCATGATGATGGCTGCCGCCAAAGCGCTTGCCGGGCTTTCGCCAGCTTCGCAGGGGAGTGACGCACCACTTCTGCCACCCATCGCGGAATCGCGTAACGTGAGTCTCGTCGTAGCCGAGGCGGTGGGCAGGCAGGCCATCGCAGAGGGTATCGCGGAGATCGATGAACCCACGTCGCTTTGTGAAAAGCTGCGCGCCTATGTGTGGGAACCCGTCTATCAACCCTATGAGCGGATTCGCTGATTGGAAATGACCTGAGGTATTTTCGCGTCGTCGCGCCCTAAAAGCGCGGATTTGCCCGAGTATGGAAGCGTATCTCTCCTCCACAAGTCCCACGCTCGCGAAGGCAGGTGGCTTCTTCATTCAGAAGCCACCTGCTCATCGCAACGTTGGATTGCGGCGGCTGCTGGAGCTGCGTTAGTCGCTACCCTGAGGAACCTGCTCCAGAAGTCGCTTCCACGTTTTCTGGTTGCGCCGGAAGCTCTTCTTCAGATCTTCCAGAATCCGCTCGAAATCTGCGTTTGTGCGCAGGTTATTCCATGCGGGATTCTTCTGAAACCACGGGTAGTTTTCGTTCCCCAGATAAATGGCGCGGCGGAGCCAATGTAGCGCCTCGCTCGAGTCACCTTCCGCAGCAAAGTAGGTAGCCAGCCGATAGGCCATCTCGTTGTCCGCTTCGGCTGCGGCCAGAGTTTCATCTTTGAGCAAGCCGGCGGCTCGTTCGCGCTCACCCACCTGCACATAACACATCGCTAGCGTCGGCACGGCGATGCGCATGGAAGCGTCATCCTCAATCACGCTTTCCAGCGTCTCGATTGCTGCGCGCAGTTGCCCCGTCCTCATCTGTTGATATCCAAAAGATGTGCGCAGAAGCGGATGACGTGGCTCGAGCACAAGACCTTTGGCGAGTTCATCGCCCGCCAGTTCGATCTGATTTTGATAGTGGTAAACGCGAGCGCGATGGTTATAGAGAATTGCGGCATTCGCCGGATTCAGCTTGAGCGCGGAGCTGAACTCTCTAAGCGCTTCCTCGTACATGCCATCGCCGCGCAGCGCAAGCCCGGCAACCATATGAACATTCCAGTCGTTGGCCGCCGCCATCAGAAGATTTGAGATGCCGTGCCGAGCCGACTCCTTTTCTCCGCGAGAAAGAAGCATATAGATACGATAGAGATTGGCCTCGGCCGACCCTGGATCGAGTTTAAGCGCCTCGTCGAAGGCACGGCGCGCGTGCATGACATGAATCTGCCCGCCAAATCCATGCCGCACATATTGCAGCTCCGCAATGCCGAACCCACTCCATCCCGCGGCGAATCGTGGAACCTTCTGCGTCACGCTGCTGAAAAACGCATGCGCTCGATCCAAATCGGCGCGTGCTCCGGTACGGACCATGAACGAGCTGAGCAACGCACGTGCCTGCAGGTACTCTTCACTCACCTGTCCGGGAAGTGACGCAGCGCGCGGCGCATCCGATGGTGCCACCTCCATTCCGCCACCCGGCCCAAGACCGTGCAGCGCAGCGAAAACCTCATTCGAAATCTCAGTCTGAACCGCAATCAGGTCCAGAGATGCAATTTGCATCACGCCTCCTGACCGCACACTCTGCGAACTCACGTCTAGCAACTGCCAGTTCAGATCAAACCCCGTCTCAGATCGAACAAAGCTGCCGGCAAGCACATAAGAAACCAGCAGCTTCCGCCCAACGGTAAGTGGATCCATTTGGGAGATTGGCAGCGACATGAGCGTGCTTGACGGCCGCACCACCAATCCCTGGATGCGAGCCAGGCGTGCTGCAAGCGCATCGGCAAGCGCATAGCCATAGAGTGGGGCCGCCTCAGTTGCACCAAGATTTGCAAATGGCAGCACGACAAGCGAGTTCTGCTGGGGTCTGTCGGCAGCCGATTCGCGAAAACGTTCTGCCAACATGGAGAGAAGGCCCGTCGCGCGCTTCTCGGCTTCGGCATCGCTCATCGGCAAGTTCGCAGCAGCATCGCCGGGAATAACCCCCGTCTCCAGTTGCTTGGCCTTCATGATTGTCTTGAGCGCCTCGCGCACCTCCGCTGCAGACGCATATCGAGCGGCAGGATTCTTCTCAAGGCAGGTCGCAATCACACTCTTCAACTCAACCGGTATGCCCGGAACGATGTCACCAAGATTCGGAGGATCGGAAAACTGAATCGCGCGGATTGCCTGAAAGTCCTCTGCATCCGGACGAGCAAAGGGATGCCGTCCGGCTGCCAGTTCGAAAAGGATGACTCCGAGTGCCCACACGTCTGACTGTACGCTGGACTGTCCAGTCACAAACTGCTCGGGGGCCATGTATCGAATCGTGCCGCCGCGCGCTGTATATGTTGCGGCAACTGAAGCATCCTTCGCCAGGCCCGCTCTCGATGGGTCGAAGTTCGCGTCTTCAGGACGCAGTCGCCGCGCAAGACCGAAGTCCAGAATCTTTACCAGACCGCCATCTGTGAGCATCACATTCTGCGGCTTCAAGTCACGATGAAATATGCCGAGAGCATGTGCGGCCTGTAAACCATCGGCAATTTGAATGCCGACGGAGAGGATGAGCTGGGGCGTCGCCGGGCCGTGCTCAATCAACTTGTCCAGTGATTGACCAGGAACATACTGCATGACGATAAAGCCTTCATCGCCAGTCTCACCCACTTCGTAAATTCCGCATACATTGGGATGCTCGATCGCCGAAGCCATCCGTGCCTCGCGCAGAATGGTTGTTCGCATTTGTTCGGCTGAAAGCAGACCGGACCGCAGGATCTTTAGGACCACCGGCCTCTGCAGCAGGGTGTCGTTCGCAAGATAAACGACACCGCTTCCACCGGCGCCCAGCTTGCGCTGAATCTCGTATTGCTCGATTGATCTTCGCTTCATCACTCCTGCCTAGTGTAGCGAGGAGCAGATGAGAACCGTATCAATTTCCGGCCTTCAGTCAAATGGCTCCACTTGAGCGCTTCCGCGATATGAGAGACAAGTGAGTCTTTGATCCTCTCATGTAGGTGACTGCTTCACTCAGCCATACACAAAACCGAAGACAAGTGACAGCAAAAGGATAGCCAGGGCGAGAGTCTCAGGCTTCTTCCACGGCGTAAGAGACGCAATGGGTTGCCTGCGTGTGAGCGAGTACACAAGGCCCGTGAGCTGAGACTCTGGGCGCGGCTTCGTTCCCAGACTCACGAGCACGGTCCCAATAAGGCTGACTGAAAAAGCAAGGATAGCTCCGCAAAAATCTTGCACTAACCCGTTTGGATATTGACGTACCAGAGCAATCCAGCCGCCATGGACACCCCGCTCAGCGTCCATCGGCAGTGTTAGCCCGTAATGCAGCATGGCCGCCACGACCCCTGAGGCTAACCCTGCAAAAGCACCATGGCCAGTGGCCCGCTTCCAGAACATTCCCAACAGCAGCGTCGCGAGTAAGGGCACATTGAGAACCGAGAAGAGCAGTCCGAGAAGATCCATCAGATGGTTCAAATCCGGAGCGGCAAGAGCGACGACGGTCGATATAAGAATTCCACCCACCGTAACCCATCGACCGACCTGTAGATCATGCTGCTCGCTGGCTCCTCTGCGAATAGAACCCCGATAAAGATCCAAGGTGAAAACAGTGTTCAGAGCCGTCACATTGGCAGCAAGGCCGCTCATAAAGCTCGCAAGAATCGCGCTCAGCGCCAGTCCCAACAGGTTCGCCGGAATAAAGTGGAGCAGCAGATTCGGCGTCGCCATCTCATAATCCAGCTCGGGCCGGCCGCTCGGGCTGAGAATCACTGAGCCATTCCCCGGATCGGTCTTCGCAGGAACCAGCCCCTGCCCTGCCGACACATTGCCGGGAATGATGGTGACGGTGTGATAGATTACGCCGCCTTCTTCACGGACGATCGAAGTCGTGTGCGGCGTCGGTAACCCGACGGCAACAATGCCCGGCAAAACCAACACGAGCGGGAGAAAGAGTTTCAGCGTCGCGCCAAGCAGCGGGATGCGACGCGCTGAACCGGAATCCTTTGCCGCCATCGGAATTTGAATCTCTCGAAAGTCGCAACACCAGTACCCCGTTCCCAGCACGAAGCCCATTGCCATTGCGATCGAGATCGCTCGTATGCTCAACGAAGTATGCCCGATCCGCAGCGCACTGCTCGCCCCATCAAGAGAACGCATCGGGGCGGATGCCATGACGGCGCTCCATCCACCTGCGGAGTGCAAACCGGCCACAACCGCGGGCAACAGTACAGCAATCAAGAGGATGAACTGCCAGGCTTGATTGTGCGCAGCACTCGAGAGCCCGCCCAGCAGCACATAGGCCATGACAACCGCGACAGATAAAAAGACGACGGCCGTTGAAGTCCATGCTGGCGCGGAGCCGGCGAAGGGAAAAAGCGCATCGAAAAGATGCAGAGCTTGGATGAGTCGTGCGATGACATGAATTGAAATGGCCGAACTGAAAATGACCATCAAAGAAAAAAGGCATGCTTGCAGTGCCCGCGACTTTTCGTCAAAGCGCAGCCCAAGATACTCCGGCACTGACCGCGCCTTCGATCCGTAATACAAAGGCATCATGAATACGGCTGCAAAGAGCAATGCCGGAATGGCGCCAATTCCAAAGAAAAGAAGCGCCGATCTTCCATATCGGGCGCCCATCGCGCCCATCGCGATCACTTCAGGAATGCCAAGGCTCGCGCCGAGAAAAGCCATGCTGCCAACGCCAATGGACAATGCACGCCCGGCCTGAAGAAAGTTTCTGCCCGTCTTCATGCGCGTCTTGAAGGCAAAACCAATGGCAACCAGCAAGACGAAATAGAGCAGGAGCATGAACGAACTTCCGACGGTCAGATTCAACTCAAAACTCCCATCATGGTCTTCATTGAAGCCGCTCACTGGCGGCTTAATTGCCTCCTCTGGCCTGCGCTACGTTCCGCAAGATTCAAACGTGAAGCGCACCGAAAGCAACTGGCCATCCGGCATCCACCGGATGGCCCGCGATCTGTCCAAACAACGAATCCTGCTTGGGGCGCAGCTTACCGAGTGGGCTTGTGACCCCAAAGTCCATAGTAGGCGATGTAGAGGTAGCAGACGATAGGCACGATGAAGGCGTATTGAATGCCGATCTTGTCCGCCATCGCTCCAAATAAATAAGGAACCACGGCTCCGCCAACGTTGCCCATCGTGATGATGCCGGACCCCTCACTGGTCATCGGCCCCAGTTCAGCGATTCCCAGCGCAAAGATCGTCGGATACATGATCGAATTGGCCAGGCCACAAAGTACAAGGGTCCAGATTGCCACAAGGCCATGCGTGGACATGGAAACCAAGAGAAGTCCCACCCCAAGCACGCCGAGCCCGGCAAGCAGCTTGTCTGCCCCAATCCACTTCATTGCCGCGCTACCCACAAAGCGGCCAATCATGATGAAGAGGTAGTAAAACGAGGCGAGAAGCGAGGCAGTCTCAATGCTGCTCAGCCCCTGCGTCCTGAAATAACTGATGGCGATCGCCGCCAGAGCAATCTCGACACCCACGTAGAAGAAAATTCCCACCATCCCCAGGACCGTATGCCTGTAGCTCCAGATACTGCGGCCCATCATTGGACTGCCCTCTGAGGCGGGACGGAAATCACGCGTTGCCGTAATCGCTGGCAAATGCATAAACATGATCGCGAAGCCCAGCACGAACAGACTGGCGGCGATCGCAAGATACGGTCCTTGCACCGTATGTGCGATGCTGGCCTTGCTGGCGACTTTGCTTGGATCGGTGAGGATAAAGCGACCCACGACCAAAGGAGCTGCCGCCGCGCCAAGAGAGTTGAATGCTTGCGAAAGCGTCAATCGCGCCGGTGCGCTGTGCTCCGGTCCCAGGATCGAAACATATGGATTGGCAGAAGTCTGGAGCGCCGTCACGCCTGTGGCAAGAACAAAAATCGCGGCCATGAAGAGAGGGAAACTGACGTCCTTTGCCGCCGGAACAAACAGCAGTGCGCCCACCACCATGATGAAGAGCGAAATCACCATCGTGTACTTGTAGCCCACAGCTTCAATGAGCTTTGCGCTGGGAACCGAAAACACGAGATAGGCGAAAAACCACGCAACCGCCGCCATCATGGCCGGCCCGTAGGAGAGATTGAAGATCGACTTCAAATGGGGCATGAGGTTGCTGTTCAGGTTGGTCAAGAACCCGAAAATCCCAAACAGAATCGTGACCGTGATGAATGGCACGAGATACGAGGGCTCGCCTGCCCGCGCCGGAGGTGTGGATCGATTGGCCATCAGATGCTTTCCCCATTTCTTCTCAGGAGGGGCGTCTGTGCCATGCTGTCTGCCGGGACTGCAAACCCGGCCCCGCCCTTTCATTGGGCGTCACAGGCCAGGGCACTCAGAACGCACAACTCCCAGTGAATATCGAAATAACTCTACGCATTGGCACCCGGAGAGTCCAGCGGAAATTGAAAATGTTTTCATCCCTCACTGAACTCTCTCCTGTCGCAGTTTAAAATGAAAAGGCATGATTCCCACCCTAGCCTGGACCCCGGACGGCGTCCGCTTCATCGATCAGACCAAGCTTCCGCTCGAAGAAAGCTATGTACTCGCCACCACCTACGAAGACGTCGCTCACGTCATCGTGACCATGGTCGTTCGCGGAGCACCCGCCATCGGCGTCTCGGCAGCCTATGGTGTGGCCCTTGGCGCGCTGCGCACCAAAGCCGCCACAGCCAGAGAATTTGCGCCGGAGTTTGAAACAATCTGCACGCGCCTGGCCGGCACACGGCCCACCGCCGTCAACCTCTTCTGGGCAATCGATCGTATGAAGCATCGCTTCGCAAGCCTCCTTGCTGACGACGCTTCCATCGCGATGGTGCAGGAGAAGTTTCTCGCCGAAGCGCATCGCATGTACGAAGAAGACATCACGGCATGCAAAACGATGGGAGCGTTTGGCGGTGCGCTCCTCCCCAGCGAAGGTGGCGTGCTCACGCATTGCAATGCCGGCGCCCTGGCCACTTGTGGTTATGGGACGGCCCTCGGCGTCATCCGATCTGCGGTCGAGCAAGGCAAGAAGATCCGCGTCTTTGCCGATGAAACCCGTCCATTCCTGCAGGGCGCTCGCTTGACGGCCTGGGAGCTCATGGAGGACGGAATCGACACCACCGTCATCTGCGACAACATGGCGGCCAGCCTCATGCGCGCAGGCCGTATCCAGGCTGTCGTGGTCGGCGCAGATCGCATCGCTGCCAATGGCGATTTCGCCAACAAGATCGGCACCTATAACGTGGCGATCCTCGCCAAGGAGCACGGTATTCCGTTTTACGTTGCGGCACCGTGGTCCACTATCGATATGGCGACGCCAAATGGAGATGCAATTCCCATCGAAGAGCGGAATCCAATCGAGGTCACCCATCACGGAGGCAAGCAACTCACACCTCACGGCGTAGGTATCTGCAATCCAGCTTTCGACGTGACGCCCGCCCGTTACGTTACAGCCATCATCACCGAACGCGGCGTCCTTCAAGCTCCCTTCGCGGAGTCCTTGAAGAAAATGGAATCCAGTGTGCAAACGGCTTGACCCCCTGAGCAGGAGTTCGTGATTCCCGCATCCGTCAGACGGAGCGCCAGCGTCAAAAGCCCATTTCAGCCTTCGATGAGGACAAACTCAAAACTGTAGTTCCTGTTTTGCACTAAAGTATGGAAGTGGAGCTTCCCCGCCCCTTATTGTTTCTTCCGCGCCGCAAGTCTCTTGTGCGCGCCCTGATCCTCTCTCTGGGAGCCTTTGCTCTCAGTTTGAGGCTCGCTGGCTTTCCGCACATTGAGAACCTCCACGGCTCTTCCTGGCAATTCCTGCCCCTCTTGATCGGCCTCTGGGGGATGGCAGAGACCGCGCGTTGCCTGGAACGCCGCTGGAGTCTCTATCACGCCGGAATCCTCCTGCTCCTATATGCCAATCTCATGATTCTTGCCATGATTCTCTTTCTGGTCGTCTACTCCTGAACCCCGGATCCACGCCAGATTGTCCTCGCCCGGTCCATTTTCAACTGTCTGTCATTCCGGAAGAGCAACCGTTCGATTGCGTCCTGTGCACCCACCTTGATTGCTTCATAGATTGTTGAATACAAACTGACTCTCTCTCATGTACGATGTCCTGCACGGACCAGAGCGACCGCTTAATCGGGAAGGAATCTGAAGCCTTCCAAAGACGATGCGAATCGCTTTTCAACCTTGCACGATCCATGGAGGAAAGCATGCTCAAGGGCTTTCGTGATTTCATCCTGCGCGGCAACGTGGTGGACCTGGCTGTTGCCGTCATTCTTGGTGCAGCATTCAATGCAATTGTCGGCTCCCTGGTCAGTGACGTTCTGAACCCGCTCATCGCCGCCACCATCGGCAAGCCAGACTTCAGCGGCGTTATTCTGCACATCGGCGGCGGCGCCATCAAGGTCGGCAACTTCTTCAATGCGGTGGTCTCCTTCCTGATTGTGGCCGCGGTCGTCTACTTCGCCATCGTTCTGCCCATGAATGCCGTTATGTCTCGCATAAAGAAACCTGCTCCCGCCGCTCCTCCCGCAACGAAGGCATGCCCAGAATGCCTGAGCGACATCCCGATTGCGGCCAAGCGTTGCGCACACTGCGCCCAGCCCGTCGCTTAGGTGATCAGGCGCTGTCTCCCGCGCCAAAATCACTCGCTGCTCATCAGCCGCCGCGCTCGATCGATTTTCCGGGCACGGCGGCCGCAGTATAAGTTGGAAATCTCACCGTGTTCCATCGGCAGGCCGGGGTGTAATCTGAGGCTCATCTGTACCGGGCCCGGAGGCCAGTTCGTTTTTGTGCCTGGCAACGAGCCGTGCCGTTCGGAGTAGTGTCGGATGCGCCTTCGCATAGTTCCTTGGCTTCTGGTTTTGCTGCCGGTTGCCTGCATCAATTGCACCTGCACAGCGCAGGAAACTGAACACCAGGCTCCATTCGGCTTCGCGCATTTTCAACACGAGGCAGCAGTCGAAGAGCAATTCCTTGCTGTACCCAGCGCCAGGCTCGCGGGCCAGAAGCTCAAGCGTCTGACCTCCAAGCCTCATCTCGCAGCCACCCCCGAGGACTACCAAACTGCACTGTACGTTGCGGAGAGGTTTCGCGCCGCGGGGCTGCATACCGAAATTGTGCCGTACCGCGTCCTTTTGAACTGGCCCAGGGTCGTACACGTTGAGGCTTTTGACGCCTCCGGCAAATTGCTCATGAGCGGTCCCACCCGCGAACACGTGCAAGGGGACCCTTACCAGGACAATCCATTAGTGGTGATGCCGTTTAATGGGTCATCCGCGTCTGGAGATCTCACCGGAGACGTCGTCTACGCCAACTACGGCCGGCCAGAAGATTTTCTCGAGCTTACATCACAGCACATCGATCTTCACGGAAAGGTCGTCATCATGCGCTACGGCGCGAACTTCCGGGGCGTGAAGGTCGATCTGGCACAGCAGCACGGCGCCGCCGGCGTGCTGTTGTACTCAGATCCGCACGATGACGGCTACTCCAGAGGCGATGTCTATCCGGATGGCCCGTGGCGCCCGGCAACCAGCGTCCAGCGCGGCTCCGTCCAATTCCTATTCCAGTATCCCGGCGACCCTGAAACTCCCGGCTTCGCTTCCACTCCAGACCTGCCGGACACAATGCGCGTCTCACCTCAAGACAACCAGCCCCACATCATTTCCATTCCTCTCAGCTATCATGACGCCGCACCGATTCTGCAAGCGCTCGGTGGCCCAGGCGCGCCCACAGATTGGCAGGGCGCTCTCCCTTTCCGCTATCACTTGGGGCCGGGAGGCGTTCGCGTCCATCTCGTTTCCGAGCAGAACTACAAGCGCAGGATCATCTGGGACGTGATTGGGACGATTCCGGGTTCTGAACTGTCTGGAGAACAGGTCATCGTAGGCAACCATCGAGATGCCTGGGTCTATGGCGCAGCAGATCCTGCAAGCGGCACGGCCGCCATGCTGGAAGCCATCCGCGGAGTCGGCGTGCTGCTCCGCCACGGCTGGCGGCCCCGGCGGACCCTGACCTTTTGCAGTTGGGACGGGGAAGAAGAGGGTCTTATCGGTTCAACAGAGTGGGTGGAACAAAATGACACTGACATGAGCCGCGTCGTCGCCTACTTCAATACTGACGTGGGCGTCTCCGGACCAAATTTCGCCGCGACAGCAGTCCCATCGCTAAAGAATTTTGTCCGCGAGATCGCTCAAGCGGTGCCCAGCGCCCTTCAGGGCACCGTTTACGATCAGTGGAGCTTCGGCGAGACCGGAAACGACGAGCGTGGCCTTCGGCAGACCGCCCGAGATGCCCGCGAGGCGGCGCCCGTAGGCGACCTTGGCTCGGGCTCCGATTTCACTCCTTTTCTGCAACATGAGGGCGTGCCCTCCACCCAGGTCGCTTCGACTGGAGCGTATGGCGTTTACCATTCCACATTCGACGACTACAAGTGGTTCGTCATGAACGCCGACCCGCACTTTCTCTACCTCCAGCAGATGGCTCGGGTACTCGGTCTGGAGGCCGTCCGGATGGCCGATGCCGACGTGCTGCCTTACGATTACGAAGCCTATGCACGAGCCATCGGCACATACCTGGATGCTGCACAAAACAAGGCGAGCGATGCCGGCTTTGGCTCGCTCGATTTCACTCTGGCGCGCTCAGCTAACAGCCGATTTGCCGCCGCAGCCAGCAGGGTGCGTGCGCTGCAGCTCGCTCCGCCAGCCAACTCTGCTCAGCTCGATGCAATCCTGCGCGCCGTCGAATCAGATCTGCTCGCCCCGGCCGGTTTGCCCGGACGCCCATGGTACCGGCATCTCGTTTTTGCGCCCGGTATCTTCACCGGGTACGCACCTGTGGTGCTTCCGGGGGTCAATGAGGCCATCGATGCGCACGAACCGAAGCTCGCCCAGGAGCAACTCGGGGAATTAGCCAAGGCTTTGAATCGCGCCGCGCAAACTCTTGATTCTGCACTCACAAGCAGCCCCTAGGTCAACCGGAATGCAGGATCTTCACGACCTTCTGAACTGTGATGTAAATCACGCATGTTGTCTCAGAGAGTTGACCCCGTCCTGAACGGCTCGTATCGTTGAAGTTAGTCATGAAGAACTCAAAAAACTCGCTGCGCATCGGCATCGCGGTCGCCATCATCGTGGGTACGATTGGATGGCTTGCATACAGCGGTTATGGCTCCAGCAAAAGCTACTACGTAACGATTGCGGAGCTTGGGGGTATGGGCAACAAGGCCTACACCAGCAACCTGCGCGTCGAAGGATTCGTCCAGCCCGGTTCCATTGAGCAGGATGGCCCTCATGTCACTTTTGTGCTGAATGAGTTTGAAAGCCACTCTGCCAAGGCCTCTTCGGGACGCTTGCTGAAGGTGGTCTACAAAGGGTCTGAACCCCCACCGGACACCTTCAAGGATGATGCGCAGGCGCTGGCCATGGGCACTTACGGGCACGATGGCGTCTTCCACGCAACGGAACTGCAGGCCAAGTGTGCAAGCAAGTACGCGCCAGGCCAGCCCGGCGCGGCTCCGCAGAACCCTCGCGCTGCCAATACCCCTGCGCCCCGTCCAGGCGGCATGGCCTCGGCCAACTGACTGCATGAGCGCGCAAGCCCCGGAGGTCGCACGCACACCTCTTTGTGCGCGGCTGGTTCAGGTTTCCAAACTCTTCGGCGCCTTCCCTGCCCTCCGCCAGATCACTGTGGATCTGGAGCCAGGCCGTTGTTACGTTCTGCTTGGGGAGAACGGCGCAGGCAAATCGACCCTGCTTCGCATTCTTGCTGGGCTTTTGCATCCCTCACATGGCACTGTGGAAGTCTTCGGCGGACAGCGTCCGTTTGAGGCACGCGACCGCATTGCCTACATGAGCCACTCCCCCATGCTTTACGACGAGTTCACTGCCCAGGAGAACCTGCGCTACTTCGCCAACCTTTATCCTGGCCGGGCCTGCCTCAGCCCTGAGGAAGCCCTGCAACAGGTCGGGCTTGACCCTCAGCTGAATCGCACCATCGGCCAATACTCGCAGGGAATGCGGCAGCGCACTTCGCTGGCGCGCGTCCTGCTGCCAATTCCGGAGCTGCTCCTGCTTGACGAGCCCTTTTCCAATATGGACATCGAATCGGCTCGCCAGATGGTCCAGTTGCTAGCCAAATTCCGACAGAGCGATCGCACCATTGTCCTGACGACGCACCAGCGCGAGCTCGCCGCGCCGATCGCCGACTGGGTGCTCACGCTCCGTGCCGGGCGCGTCGCTTCGTTTGAATCCGGGAGTCCGCAACCATGAAGACCAACGGCGCCCGATTCCTTGAAGGCCTCAATATTCCCTTTGAGCTGCGCGAGTACGACGTGGATCCCGATGATCTTTCTGCCACCACGGTGGCTCGCAAAATCGGTATGCCCGCGGAGCAGGTTTTCAAGACGCTGCTCACGACTGGCGGGCCGGGAGCGTTTGTCTTTGCCGTGATTCCCGGCAATGCTGAATTGGACTTCAAAAAACTTGCGCGCGCCGCCGGGCTGCGCAAGGCCGAAATGGTGTCCCTTAAGGATGTTCAGCCGCTCACAGGCTATATCCGCGGCGGAGTTACGATTTTCGGGGCAAAGAAGGCCTTCCCGGTCTTTGTGGATGAGACGGTGATTCTGTTTGACCGTATCAGCGTTTCTGCCGGAACGCGTGGAACTCAACTCATCCTCAGCCCCAATGACTATCTGCGTGCCGCGGCTGCGCTCGATGTGCCTGTTCAGACGTTGGACCTGACTCGGACTGCGCCGGAGGTGCATTCGTGATTACGCGCGCACTCTGGACCCACCTTGTTAAAGACCTGCGCATCGAGTGGCGATCCAAGGAAGCCATCAACTCGATGCTCTTCTTCGCCCTGCTCGTCGTCGTTCTCTTTTCGCTGGCCTTCGATCCGCGCGGCTCGTTTGCTCGTGAGATTGCGGGTGGCGTGCTCTCCGTAGCGACCATGTTCGCTTCCGTCAGCGCGCTCAACCAAGCCTGGGCACGGGAGATTCGCCATCAGGTGCTCGACGCGCAACGTATGGCGCCCACACCCGGTGCAGAGCTCTTTCTTGCAAAGGTGCTGGCCAACTTTCTCTTCGTCACTATCGTGCAGGTTCTGCTCGCGCCCGTTTTTCTGGTGATGTACAACCTCAGTATTCTTGGCCAGGGTTGGCTGCTGGCTATTGTGCTGCCGCTCGGCACGTGGGCGCTGGTGGCCAACGGAACCTTCTTCGCCGCGCTCTCCATCCGCAGCCGCAACCGTGAGCTGCTGCTCCCGCTGATTCTTTTCCCCATCTTCGTGCCAGCCCTGCTGGCAATGGTCCAGGCCACAACTGCCATCCTCACAGGCGAAAGCGATCCCACCCTGTGGATCAAGCTTCTGGTCGGCTACGACATCATCTTCACGACTGTCAGCCTGTTACTGTTCGAAGTGGTTCTTCACGCCGAATAAGCGCAGCCTTAGGCTCACGCGCCCTGCGCTCCAGTGCCAGAAGAATTGGCTTCCACACGGCGGACAGGCATCTTTCTGCCCGTTGAATGCAGGGGCTGCTGATCCACATCCCGCACCAGCTCGCGAAGGCGGAACTGCATGCGTTCACAGCTCTCTATCGCCTGCTTGAGCCGCTCCGCGGTCAACTCGTCCAGCAGCGGAAAAAGAAACTCCTTTGCCTGTCGTCCAGAGATGATGCGGCGCGCCTCTTTCGACAGGGCATCCCAGTCGTGCCATGTCCCGACGGCCGTCTGCACGGAGCGCACAATCTGCAGGATTCGTCTGGCCGCGGGGCGATCCCGGCCTGCTGCCTCCATAATGTATCGGATGCGTTTCACACGCTTGCGCAAGGCGTGCAGACTGCTAGCATCCAGCGAGGCAGAATCCTCAACTAATGCTGCAACCTCAGCGGCAAGCGATCCTTCTGCATCCATCTGAGGGGCGACACACATCGACGCTTCCATCTCCAGCGAAAGCTCCATCAGATGCGCCTGCTTCTTCGCGATCCAGTAGGCCAGCCTTTTTCCAGCTTTGCGGCGGCGCTCTCGGAGTTTCTCATCGAGTTTGTTCAGCGACCGAAGGGTTGCGCGGCTCACGGGATGGTGACTCGCATCCGGCATCTCCAGCCCCGCGCGCAAATTGGCCGCACACGCGCGAAAGACATCCAGTTCCCGCACGTCTCCCAATGCACGGCGTATCCGGGTGGTCTCCCTGAACCAATCCTGAACGAGGCGCTCCACGAATGTCTTCCGGGCCGAGTCGCGAGGCTCCAGTTCGTACGCAAGAAGACGTAGCGTGACGACTCGCAGTGCGTGAACCTGACGCCTGCCCGCCTTTCGCGCGCATGCTTCCACCAGACATCGCCAATTGCGGAGCTGCGCCTGCCAAATTCGATCGATTGGCTTCTCAGCGCTCGGTTTCATCACGAGCAATTTCATCGGCGGCCACTCCTCGCCCACTCTATTTTGCACCTCGCGGCCGCGCCACGGCTGTGCCAGTTGGACCTGTTGCCTTGAGAATTGCCCCCGGACGCCGCGCCTGCTGCTATCCTTCAAGAGACTGGATGCGGCGCTGCCGCCGGTACCACGGCTTCGCGAAAGACTGGAGACGCCTCATCCGATGGCCCGAGCCAGGCCTGGGCCAATGTCATGAGGATTCATCCGCGCGGGGCAGGACCTTCCGGTCGCGGGCGCAGCTTTCTCGCCACAGGTTCCTGTTTGTTCACTCTTCATCCACCAAGGGATTGAGCACCGTTATCTCCATGATGACTGAATCGACAACTTCCTCCCGCCCCACGCAGGCGCCTTCCGCCCTCGCTGTCTGGGCGTTGCTTCTAGCCATCTTTGCGGCCGTGCAATTTGCGTCTCTCTTTTCGCCTCCCTTGCTGGACGACGTGGATGCCAGCCACGCGCAGGCGGCACAGCATATTCTGGAGAGCGGAGATTGGATCACGCTCCAGATTGACGGGATCCGCTACCTGGAAAAGCCGCCGCTGCCCTACTGGATTGACGCCGCGATGTTCCGCATCTTCGGCGAAAATGTCTTTGCAACCCATCTGCAAAACTCACTCGCTTTGCTGGGCTGCGCATGGCTGGCATGGCTCTGGGCCGGACGGGCATGGGGACCGCGCGCCGGCTTTTACGCAGCTCTCAGCATCCTCACTGCCATCGGTCCCTTTCTCTTCACGCGCTTCTCCATTCCTGAGGCGCTGCTCAGTTTCCTTTTTCTGCTCGCGCTCTACTGTTTTCTCACCGGGATGGAGTCCCACCGGCCCGCACGCTTCTACATCATGTGGACGGCGCTGGCCTTGGCAACACTCACCAAGGGCCTCATTGCACCAGTCTTCTTCCTTGGGGCCGTCATTCCTCTTCTGCTTCTCAGCGGACAGTGGCGACGCCTGGGCCAGTTCAAGCCATTCAGTGGACTCCTTCTCTATCTCGCAGTTACGGCGCCGTGGCATATCCTGGCAGGGTTTGCCAACCCGGATCAAGGCCATCCTGTGGGCAACCATCCCACCCCCGGCAACGTGCATGGCTTCTGGTATTTCTATTTCATCAACGAGCACGTCCTGCGCTTCCTGGGCCAGCGCTTTCCGCATGATTACAACCGCTTGCCCTTCGTGGCCTACTGGCTGCTCCACCTGGTCTGGCTCTTCCCGTGGAGCCTCTTCCTGCCCGCTCTCCTCGCGGTTGCATGGAGGACACGCCACAGCTGGCTGCAACATCTGCACCGCGATGCCGGCCAGACGGTGGACTTCTACCTGGACAATGCGGTTCGCGAAGATGTCGCAACTTATGTGGTTCGTCTCAAGTTTCGCGTGCGCACGGCGTGGCTGCTGGGCCTCTTCGTTGCCTTCACACTGCTCTTCTTTTCCATCTCAACCAACCAGGAATACTACACATTTCCTGCCTGGCCTCCCCTATTGATTCTGATTGCAGGAGTTCTGGCCGGCATGGAGGAGAGTGCCGATCCGGTCAACACTGCGCCTGGCCAGCCACGTCTGTCCCCCGCATGGCTCACTGGTGCGCATGCCGTCTTTGCCGTGGCCGGCCTGTTGTCGGCAATCGCGCTCGGCTGGGGCCTCTGGCAATCCCGCAACCTGCCCTTTGTCGGAGATATCGGAACGCTGCTCGCGCATCGGGATGTGGGTGGCTACACCCTGTCGATGTCCCACCTCTTTGACCTCACCGGTCCCTCCTTCGCGGCGTTGCGACTGCCCGCTGTATTGGCAGCCATCACCCTTCTGGTCGGCCCGCTGCTTGGCTGGATTCTGCGCGGGCGAGGCAAGCATGTCGCCGCAACTGTCAGTGTCGCTCTCACTGCGGCAATCTTTCTTGTCGCGGCGCACATCGCTTTTGCGCGCTTTGAGCCCATGCTCAGCTCCAAGCAGCTTGCGGACGTCATCCTCCGCGATGGCTCACCGCAGGACTCCTTCATTATTTACGGTGACCAATCGGACGCATCCTCGATCGTTTTCTACACGCACAATTTTCTTCACAAGCCGGCCTACATCGTAGTCCAGCCCTGCTCACCCTACGGAGCGGGTTCATCACTGCTATGGGGATCCTGCTACCCGGACGCGCCGCACATCTTCCTCAGCGAGGATCAGCTAACCCAAATGTGGGGCAAGGGCGAGCGCAAATGGCTCTTCGCGCAGGACACCAATCAGAGCAAAGTGGAGCAGCTGCTCGCCGGCCGGCTCTATCCAGTCAAGTCCATCGCCGACAAAGCATTGTGGACTGACAGGCCGCTGCAGTAATGCCGAGTTCAATCGAGGGATGCGCCGCCCCCACTGCGATCAGATCGCACAGCGTCCAGCACAGGCGCTTCTGAAATAGGATGAAACAAATGCGCCCATAAATACAGGATCCCAGTCGCAGCAAGCGTGGGCGCTCCCAGATACGATGCCACCGCAAGGCTCTTCGGCGAGTTGTGAGTGAAGATAAAAAAGACGAGTAGAGCTACGTCTCCCGTACACAGGATGGCAAGTAGATTGAGCATCAAGGCACACCAGGCAATGAAGCCCTTCTCTGACCACAGAACTGCACACGCCGGAATCGTCAGCAGCAGCAATTTGGCGTCGTAGGTCCGATGATAGACCGGCAACATGGTGAATGCCGCGATTGCCGCAAGAGCAAACCACGGCTGCGCGGGTCGGATGCGTGGCTTCCACACCCGATAGGCCCACACCATAAGCAGGACACAACAGAGCAGATAGGTGGCCGAATTGTAGAATCGCGGCTGATTACGGATCAGGCTCATGGTCGCCTGAAGGCTGATGATCATTCCCACGCCTCGTCCGCCATATGTCGTCGGTCCGGGGTCGTCGCGCCCCCCCCGGTGACGCACTCGAAACCAGATTAGAGTGGAGCTCGTGCGGCCAGTTTGGCACAAGGTGCGAGATCCATAGGAAGGAAATCAGCGTCAATGCGGACGCGATGGCAAACGTTTGCCATGCTCGCCTTCTGAGTGCCCCGCCAGCCAAAAAGAAGTAGACCAGGATGAGCCATGAGTCGTGCGGCTTTATTGCAAGGCTCAAAGCCAGAAGAATCGGGCCGGCAAGCGCATATCTATCTCGGAGTATCGCCCATGTCGCAATCACTGCAAAGCTCACAACAAGTCCCGCAGCATTCCCTGTCGAAAGAAGCAGTGTGCTATTCGCGAGCAGCAGCAGCAACAGGCCGCCCGCAACTCCCGGACTCGCGGGTGCGCTCAATCTCCATACAAGATATGAGGCCAGCAAAAATGACGCCGCAATCGCTCCCACCCAGACCATCGAAGCCACGGTCCACGGTAAAAATGTGAATGGCACAAGAATTAAGAGTGTGAACGGCAGATTGGTGGACTGGGAGAGAATCACACGCAAGTGCGGCGCCATTGGAAGAAACTTCGGCAATGTGCCGCCGTTCATTCGATAGACACTCCAAAGGTCGCTGTCCCGGTAGGGATCGCGGTGCGCAACGAGGCATTTTGCACCGTAGTAAATTTGCTTGAAATCTGCAAGACCGAGAGGGTCAACGTGCAAGAGAGTCACGCCCAAAAAGAGAAATAGAGCTCCACCAATCACCAACAGATAGGCGCTGCCTCGAAGCGTTTTCTTCATGTACAGCTCACCCCTCCCAGCGAATGATCGACTCTTGGCTCGCAAATTACGAAGTCGATCCCCTGTAGGACATCACGGCACCTTGTGCCTGGGGAGTGCCTATCAATATGCCTGAGGCAGGCTGCTGTCCAGCGCCGTTTCCACAGGCCTATTCCGCGGCCCGCATCCTGCCGCCCGGCAGCAACTGAAACACATGCCCGCGCCAGAGGATGCGGCTTGAGGAGTAGCTGGCCGCCCAGAAGCAGAAGCCCATCAGATCGCGAATGGGGTAGAGGACCAGGAGCCCGAGCCAGCTCCGATCCTGCACGACGAGCCTTCCCACCGCGATCGACATCGCAAGTCGTGTTCCAATGCTCCAGGCCAGCAGAGCGAGCCCCAAGCACGGATGCCCCAGCGCCCAGGTAGCCGCCAGCGCCAGAAGCCCGAAGGGCGTGCTGAACGTGAGCGCCGTGCCAAAGTGTCCCTTGGGCCGCGAAAATCGTGTGGACTTCATCCAGCGCACCTGGTGCTTCATGGACGCAAGAAAGCTCGAGTTGATGACCATGTGGTCAATCGCATGGTGGCTCAGGACCACAGTCTGTCCGAGCTTCCACGTCTCGTTGCCCAGCACAAAATCGTCCGCGCAATAGTCTGCCGTGACCTTGAAGCCTCCCATCCTGCGAATGGTCTCACGCCGGAAGGTCATCGTCGGCCCGAGCGTGAACTGCATGCCTTCCATCATCCGCGCCACCAGAACGCCGGCCGTCATTTCCACGCTCATGCCGACCGCTTCCAGCCGCGCCCATAGGCCACCCTCAGCAGCCACGCCACGATACGGGCACGTGCTCCCACCCACGCGCGCATCCGCGAAAGGCAGCGCAACGGCGCGCAGATAGTCCGGCGTCACGCGCACGTCACTGTCGCTGATGACCAGAAGATCGTAAGCCGCGGCAGATTCCATCCGCTCCATGGATGCAGCCTTCGCGTTGATGTACGGCGGCTCACCGGTGGTCAGAAAGCGTGCTGAGATTTGCGGATATCTCGCGGCCACGCGGCGCGCGATCGCCAAGCCGGCGTCATCCTCCTGCCGCGCGCAAAAGAGGATTTCGTACTCTGGGTAGTCCTGCTCAAAAAAGCTGGCCAGATGCGCTTCCAGCTCCGGCTCCGCGCCATGCAGCGGCTTCAACAAAGTCAGGGGCGGCGTAAAGCCCGGTCGCTGCCGCAACTCTTGGAGGGCCGCACGGCGCTCGCGCAGGTAACCCGGCACCGCCCAGAGCACCATCCCGGCAAAAACAGTGGACGTGATGAGGCCGAAGCAGGCCAATACGAACAAGGCGTAAATCATGCAGCTAACAGAATACCTGCGGAATGCCTGCTGTGCGTCGTCCCCGCATCATCATCCGCGTACTGACTGCACAAAGAGCAAGACCCCAATCATGGCAAGTCCAAGATACACGTAGCGCAGAAACTGCGCGGCAGGAAGACGGTGATTGATCCAGCGGCCGAGGAAGACCGCAGGCGCCATCGCGGGCAGTGCAAGAAGATAGTCATGCGACACTGCGTGTCCCCAGAGCCCCGCACGCCAGTATCCCGTCATGCCGAGCAGACTTGCAGGCAGAAAGTAGGCCTGGAGCGTGGCGCGAAAGCGCTGGGGCGGCCATTGCCGCAGGGACCCGTACAAGGCCAGCGGTGGGCCATTCATGCCATACGCTCCGCCCAGAACTCCCGCGCAAAAGCCGCAGCCAAGCAGCCATCGTTTGCTGTCGCTGTGCAGCGTGGGAAGCCGGTTCGCCGTCAGGGAATAGACCGAGAACAGCACGAGAATCACCGCCAACGCAGCCTTCACAGCTTGCTGGTGCGGACTGGTCAAAATCCAGAGGCCCAGCGGAATCCCCGGCAAGGTTGCGAGGATGAGCCAGCCGGCACTGCGCAGGTGGATCTTCCGCCAGTCCTGAATGACCACCACCATCGCAATCGTGATGGAGAGCAGAACTGCAAGAGGCGCCGCAATCTGCAGAGGCATGCAGAATGCCAGAAGAGGAACAGCGACCAGCGCCTCGCCAAACCCGAACGTCGAACGAATCAACGTGGCGCAAAAGGCAATCAATAAAATCTGGACGGCTGGGCTGTCGATAAAGTATCTCCGCGTCAGCCCCTGCGGGCGTAGAATTCCGGGGCTAGGATGATCGTTTTACAGGCTCCGCGCGGCCAGCAATCGGCTTGCGTAGCGGCACAATGGCGCCTGTCGCACCCGGAGCAGCTTGCTGAAAACGCGACAGCATCTCAGAGCGCACATATTCGACAAAGCTCTGCATCTGGCGGTTCATCTCTTCCATCCGCTCGCGCATCTGCAGGATGATCGCGATACCGGCAATATTCACGCCCAGATCCCGCGCCAGATTCAAGATGAACTCCAGCCGCTCCAGATCTTCATCCGTATAGAGCCGTGTATTGCCCTCCGTGCGCGACGGCTTCAACAGCCCCTCGCGCTCGTAGAGGCGCAGGGTCTGTGGATGAATGCCATACATCTCGGCCACTGCCGAGATCATGTACGCACCCTTGGATTTACGTCTTGCAGCCATCGATCGCTCTCCGCCTCAGCTTACCCTATCCGCGTTCCAGTGGCGTCAGAGTTGGTCAAACAGCTTCACGCGAGGATCCTGATGATTCAACCGCGCCAGTTCCCGCATGATTTCCCGGCTCCGCTCATCCTGCAGATGAGGCACCACAACTTCGACTGTCACGATCTGGTCGCCGCGCTGGCCCGCATGTGATGCATTCTCCACGCCACGCTCGCGCATGCGCAGCTTCTGCCCGCTCTGCGTGCCCGGTGGAATCTTCAACTGCGCCCGGCCGTCAATCGTCGGTACATCCACCTTGGCGCCCAGGCTCGCTTCCGGCACCGTCACCGGCACGGTAATGTGGATGTCATCGCCGGTCCGCGTAAAGACCGGATGCGTGCCTGTCCGCACAATGACAAACAGATCCCCGGGGGCTCCTCCGCGCACCCCGGCATTGCCCTTGCCCTGCAGCCGGATGCGCTGCCCATCGCGCGTGCCTGGCTTGATGCGAAATTCCACCGTTTCCGCGCGGGGTACGGTACCCTCGCCATGGCATGTGCCGCAAACGTTGGAAGTCCTGCCTGTCCCGTTGCACCGCGGGCAGGGAATATTGAATTTCATCCGCCCGCCCATCTGCGTCACCTGCCCCGTGCCGTTGCACTCCGGGCATGGCATCGGCCCACCTGTCTGCGCCTGTCCATGACAGGTCGGACAGACTTCCTGGCGGTGAATCTGCATGCGCGCCTGCCCGCCACGAATCGCCGTCCAGAAGTCCACCGTCGCCTGATACTCCAGATCCGTCCCGGCCTGCGGCCCCCGCGGCCGATGCGGCTGCTGTGCTCCCGAAAAGATCCCGGAAAAAATGTCCTTGAAGCTGCCCCACCCAGAGGTGCCGGATTGTGCCCCCGCTCCGCCGCTGAACCCGGAAAAGTCGAATCCCCCGAAATCCACCGGCACCCCGCCACCCGCACTCTGCTGCCGCGCGTAGGCCTCAGCCTGCGCCGGATCGATCTGGTCAGAGTAGAAGCCAAGCTGGTCGTAAACCTTGCGCTTCTTCGCATCGCTCAGAACATCATTGGCCTCGGAGATTTCTTTGAACTTCTCCTCCGCACGCTTGTCTCCCGGATTCACGTCCGGGTGGTACTTCCGCGCCAGCTTCCGAAAGGCCTTGCGTATCTCCTCCGCGGTGGCGGTCTTCTTTACGCCGAGCGTCGCGTAGTAGTCCTTGTTCTGTGTCGTGGGCATCGTTTTTCTCAGTTCCCCAAACAGGCCACGCCAGTCTTTGTGGCCCAGTTCGTATCGCGGATGCAAACCCCGCCTTCCCGGTTCATCGGCGCAAAGCGGCGGAACTTCCGCGTGATCCGCAGCTTACAGGGCAGACAACTCCGGCACCCTCCCGGTCCTGGTGGGCGGCACGGCGACTTGCATGCACCCGCGGGCAGATCCCGTCCTGTGCAACAGCATAGCAAGTCCCGCACGGACAGGGCTTCGTTCAATTGGATTCGTGGCGAGGCCACAGAGCTTCATCGGGGTTTTTGTGCATTGAGCGGCTTGGACTTGTCCGCCACTCAATGCACGCCCGGAGGCGGCGCAGCATGGGGCAGCGGCTTCTTAAACAGCCACACCGCAGCGGCACAGAAGAACGCCAGCAGCGCCGTCCAGCGAAAAACATCGACATAGGCCAGCAATGCAGCCTGTTGCCCCATCAGCCGGTAAAAGAGTCCCAACGAGCCGGGCTGAGCCTGCGCCCTCCCGAGGTAATGGCTCAGATAGGCGGCGCTCAACGCCGCCTTTTGCTGTAACGCGGGACTGTTTGGCGTCACAAAGGCGCTCAGGTCTGTCTGGTGCAGATCTGCCCGGCGAATGAGGGCTGTCGTCGCCATGGCAATTCCCACCGATCCGCCAATGTTGCGCAGCATATTGAAAAGTCCCGTGGCGTTGCCCATTTCCTCCCGCGAAATGGTAGAGGTCGTCATGGTCGCCAGCGGCACAAACACGAAACTCAGGGCGAATCCGGTCAGCAGAATCGGCAGTAGAAGGGTGAAGGGCCCAATCTCCAGGTTGACCCTGCCGAAGATCAGTGAACAGACCCCAAAGCCAATAAATCCGGCAGACAGCAGCTTTCTGTTATCTACCCGCGATCCCAGTATCCCCACGACGGGCGAACCAACAAACGACCCGATCCCCCTGGGACCGACCACGAGTCCTGCAGAAAAAGCCGTATAGCCAAGTATCTCTTGGTAATACAGCGGCAAAATGGCGATGGTGATGTAGATGCACATGCCCAGAAGGGCAATCAGAAAACAGCCGGTACGAAAATTGCGGTCCTTCAAAACGTGCAGGTCGACAAGGCCTTTGGGATGGGTCCATGAGCGCCAGATCCAGCCCACCAGGGCCACTACCAACGCTGCGACGGCCCAGCGCACCCAGAGGGCGCCAAACCAGTCGTCTTCCTGGCCTTTGTCCAGCACCACCTGCAGGCATCCCGTCCACACAATCAGCAGGCCAAAGCCGAGATTGTCAAAGGCGCCAACCTTCGCGTTCTTGATATACGGCGGGTCATGCACAAAACGGCTGATCAGCAGAACAGCCAGAATCCCAACCGGGATGTTGATATAGAAGGCATAGCGCCAGCTGAAGGTATCCGTCAGCCATCCTCCGAGCGTAGGGCCCAGCACCGGGGCCACCACGATGCCCAAGCCATACGCAGCCATGGCCATGGATCGCTTGGCGGGCGGAAAGCTCTCCAGCAGGATCGATTGCGAGAGAGGCTGCAACGCTCCGCCACCCGCACCCTGCAAAATGCGGGCAAGCAGGATCACAGAAAGCGTAGGAGCTGCACCGCAAAAGAACGACGCGATGGTAAAGATGACCACGCAGGTCAGCAGGAACCGCTTGCGCCCAAAACGCCGCCCAAACCAGTTGGATGCCGGCAGAATCACCGCATTTGCGACCAAATAGCTGGTCAGAACCCAGGTTGCCTCGGAGTTCGAAGCGGAGAGCGAACCCGCAATGTAAGGCAGGGCAACGGAAGCAATCGCCGTATCCAGAACCTCCATGAAGGTGGGCAACATGACCGCAACGGTCACCAGCCAGGGGTTCACGCCCTGGGTGAGCGGGTATCGAGGTTGGGCGTGCTCTGTCGTCATCGTGACCGGAACATTTGAGATTACAGGATGAAAATCACCCTTGTGTGTGATGCGCGCCGCCAGCCCGAGCCATTGCCAACCCCCACCTTCGTCCCGGAAGATGAAGCCACTGGAAAGCACCAGCAAGTGTTGCGCTGGATCCGGCAATCTTGAACCGCCGCAGGCGGTCTACGGGGGAATTTTGATGAATCGCTGGGTGTGGCTATTGGCCCTTTTGCTCCTCTGCCTGGGTGTCGGCGGAGTCAGCGGCGCAATGACCGCGCGCGAGATTCATGGCTGGTATCAGACCTTGGCGCGACCATCCTTTGCTCCTCCCAACTGGGTCTTCGCCCCCGTCTGGACCACCCTCTACGTCCTGATGGCCGTGGCGGCCTGGCTCATCGCAAAAAAGCCAGCCTCAGAAATGCGCACCTGGACACTAAACATCTTCTACGTCCAGCTCCTCCTGAACTTTCTCTGGTCCCTGATCTTCTTCCGGGAACATGCGATTGCCCAGGCCATGGTCGAGCTCGTGCTCCTGTGGTGCTTCATCGCCCTGACCACCGCCGCCTTCCACCGGCTTTCCCGTCCGGCAGCATGGCTCATGCTCCCCTACCTGGCTTGGGTCACCTTTGCCGGGTTTCTGAACTGGGGCTTCCTACGCCTCAACGGCATGTAAACGTCAGATTCAGCACCGGAATGCCAAAGCTAGAGATGGAGTTGCCGCAGCCTTTCAGATTTATTGCGATTCAATCAAGAAAAGTTGACACTAATTCACTCAATCATGCATCCTATATTCGTCAGAATTCCTAAGCGCAGGCAGGAGCCCCAACATGGCAAAGATTATCGGTATTGACCTTGGCACCACGAACTCATGTGTGGCCGTTCTCGAGGGCGGTGAGCCCAAAGTGATTGCAAATGAAGAGGGTGCGCGCACAACGCCATCCATCGTCGGCTTTTCCAAAAGCGGCGAGCGTCTGGTGGGCCAGGTGGCCAAGCGCCAGGCCATCACCAACCCGGAGAACACCATCTTCTCGATCAAGCGCTTCATGGGCCGCCGGTACAACGAAGTCAACGACGAGATGAAGATGGTCCCCTACAAGGTCGTCCAGCAGGGCGATCACGTGGCCGTGGTGGCGCAGGGCAAGGAATACACCCCGCCGGAAGTCTCGGCCATGATCCTGCAGAAGCTGAAGAAGTCAGCCGAAGCCTACCTGGGCGAGACCGTCACCGAGGCCGTCATCACCGTGCCTGCTTACTTCAACGACGCGCAGCGCCAGGCCACCAAGGACGCAGGCAAGATTGCCGGCCTCGACGTGAAGCGCATTGTGAACGAGCCCACGGCGGCCGCGCTGGCCTACGGACTCGACAAGAAGAAGGACGAGACCATCGCCGTGTACGACTTCGGCGGCGGCACATTTGACATTTCCATCCTCGAGGTCGGCGAGGGGGTCATTGAGGTGAAGTCCACCAACGGCGATACGCACTTGGGCGGCGACAACCTCGACCAGCGCATCGTGGACTGGCTCATTGCCGAGTTCAAGCAGGAAGAGGGCCTCGATCTGAGCTCCAAAGGCAATGAGATGGCCCTGCAGCGCTTGAAGGACGCGGCCGAGAAGGCGAAGATTGAGCTCTCCACCACCGTCGAGACCGAAATCAATCTGCCCTTCATCACCGCAGACGCCACCGGCCCCAAGCATTTGGTCCGCAAGCTCACCCGCGCCAAGCTGGAGCAGATGGTCGCTGATCTGCTCGAGCGCTCGCTGGAGCCCTGCCGCAAAGCCCTCACCGATGCCGGCGTAAAGACCAGCGACATTGACGAGGTGGTGCTAGTGGGTGGCCAGACGCGCATGCCCAAGATTCAGGAAATGGTGAAGCAGCTCTTCGGCAAGGAGCCTCATCGCGGCGTCAACCCCGACGAAGTGGTCGCCGTGGGCGCTGCCGTGCAGGCGGGCGTGCTGGCGGGCGAGGTGAAGGACCTGCTGCTGCTCGACGTGACGCCGTTGACCCTGTCGATTGAGACGCTGGGCGGCGTGGCTACGCCGATGATTCCGCGCAACACGACCATCCCGACCAAGAAGACGGAGACCTTCTCGACCGCAGCCGACTCCCAGACCGAAGTCGAAGTCCACGTGCTGCAGGGTGAGCGCCCGATGGCAGCGCAGAACCGCACGCTCGGCAAGTTCAAGCTGGCGGGCATTCCTCCGGCGCCGCGCGGCGTGCCGCAGATCGAAGTCACCTTCGACATCGACGCCAACGGCATTCTGAACGTGACGGCGAAGGACAACGCCACGGGCAAGGACACACGCATCACCATCACCTCAAGCTCCGGCCTGAGCAAGGACGAGGTTGAGAAGATGGCGAAGGAAGCGGAGTCCCACGCGGCGGAGGACAAGGAGAAGCGCGAGGAGATCGAAGCACGCAACCAGCTCGACGGCATGGTCTACAACATCGAGAAGATGCTGAAGGAGTCCGGCGACAAGATCCAGGGCACGGAAAAGTCCGATGTAGAAGCGGCCCTGGCCGAAGCCAAGAAGACGCTCGAAGGGTCTCCGTCCGTTACCGATCTGAAGGCCGCGCACGAGAAGCTGACCCACGCCAGCCACAAGCTCGCCGAGGTGCTCTACAAGGCCAACGCCGCCGCCGCGCAGGGCGCTCCAACCGACACGGGTGCGAGCACGACCGGCACCGGCGGCGAAGCCAAGAAGGAAGGCGAGGTCATCGACGCCGAGTACGTGGATGTGGAAGACAAGAAGTAGGGCTGGCCGTTGGGCAATCGGGTCCTTCGGTCGGAAAAGTCGCGGGGTGGGCAACGGTGTTGCCCACCCCGCTGTACATTTTGGTAATCGCTCGCCGTTTGAAGAGCTTCAGAATCGCTGCATAATCCTGCCAGGGAGACAACGCAATGGAGAGCTTAAGAGACCAGGCAATTCAGGATTGGCTGACCAACCAGAAAGAAAAAGTCCGTTGTGGCTTGTGCCGTGAGGACATCAACTTGGAGGCCAAGAAGCGAACTACCAAGAAGGAACCTCTCTGCAATGCCTGCAAGAGGGCCAAAGCCAATCTTGCTAAAGCGGAGAAAGATTTGAACTCTCTCCTTCCAAATACGGCAGAGTTTGACAAAGGACGGCTCAGGCGTGAGCGCGATTCGCGGAAGTTTGTTTTGGAGCTGCGCGAAGGAGACGGGGATCAATTCGACCTGATTCTTAATGGCGTCTGTTCCTCGACGATGGATTTAGAGCAGTATTTCAAGCAAATTGGACGTTGTATCGGTCGAAGGAAAGATCTGTATGCAACGATTGTCACCAATTTAGGAAACTGGTTTAGTGAGCCGCAAATAAGATTGCTCAGTTTCTTGTTCTGGCAAGCATTTCATGCAAACCCGCACAATATGGACGTCAAGACGGCCAGGAGGAGACAGAATCAAGACCGGCATATCCATAGCGAAGTTGAAGTCTGAAGACGCTTAATTATTCGAGCAGCGCATTAGTTTCAAAAAATGCTCCATTTGTTTTGTGATGCGTGATGCGCTACACTTAACACGTGATTAAGAGCTTCCGGCATGCGGGGATTGAACGCTTTTTCAGGACCGGGAGCAAGGCTGGCATTCAGCCTGCACACGCTGACCGGTTGGCAAACCGGCTCCAGTTGCTCGACTATGCCAAGTCGGCTGCAGACATGAACATGCCGGGCTGGGGATTACATCAACTGGCGGGCAACCTGAAAGGTCATTGGGCTGTCAAGGTGAGCGGAAATTGGCGCCTGACATTCACATTTGAGGGAGAGAACGCCATCCTCGTTGATTATCAGGATTACCACTAGGAGGTTCTATGTCACGCATGCATAACCCGCCTCATCCCGGCAAGATTCTGCGCGATGCACTGGGCGATATGGACGTGACCACCGCGGCGAAAAAGCTGCACGTCTCGCGCACTACGCTCTCGCGGATTCTGAATGGCGCAGCCGGTATCTCCGCCGATATGTCTCTGCGCCTTGCAGCAGCATTGGGGACGCACGACAGCCTCTGGTATGAGCTGCAGATGAGCTACGACCTCTGGCAGGCGTCGAAGAAAAAGCGCCCTGCGATCAGGCCCTTCCACGCGGCGGCCTAGCCGCGTGAACTGCGCGGACGCCGCTCCGGTTCCCCTTACTCCATATCCCGCCAGTTGGGCCCGGTGGCCAGGTGCACTTCCAGCGGCACGCTGAGCTGCACCACGCCCTCCATTTCCGCGCGCACCAGCTCCGCTACCGCCTCCGTCTCATCGAACGGCACCTCGAAGAGCAGTTCATCGTGCACCTGCAGAATCATGCGCGCCTTCAGCTTGCGCTCCGCGAGCTTGCGGTCGATGGAGATCATGGCCAGCTTGATGAGGTCGGCGGCGGTGCCCTGCAGCGGCGTGTTCACGGCGGTGCGCTCGGCAAAGCCGCGCTGGTTGGGGTTGCGGCTTTCGAGGTCGGGAATCGGGCGCATCCGGCCGAAAAGCGTGCGCGCAAAGCCCTGCGTGCGCGTCTCGGCCAGCGTGCGTTCAATGAAGGCCTTCACGCCCTGGTAGCGGGCGAAGTACCTGTCGATGTAGGCGCGGGCCTCCGCTTGCGGAATGTCGAGCTGCGCGGCGAGTCCGAAGGCGGAGATGCCGTAGACGATGCCGAAGTTCACGGCCTTGGCGCGGTTGCGCGTCTCCTTGTCCATGGTCTCGGCGGGCACGCCGAAGACCTCGCTGGCCGTGATGGTGTGGATGTCCTTGCCGGTGCGATAGGCGTCGACGAGCAACGGGTCGCCGCTGAAGTGCGCGAGCAGTCGCAGTTCAATCTGTGAGTAATCCGCCGAGAGCAGCTGCGTACCCGGCGCAGCGGTGAAGGCGGCGCGAATCTGCCGGCCCAGCTCTGTGCGCGTGGGGATGTTCTGCAGATTCGGATTGATGGACGAGAGTCGCCCGGTGGCCGTGGCAGCGGCCTGAAACGTCGTGTGCACGCGCGAATCGGCGTCAGCCAGTTGCGGCAGCGCATCCACGTAGGTGGACTTGAGCTTGCTGAGCTGGCGGAACTCGAGCACCTGGCGGACAACCTCGTGCTCCTCTGCGAGTTTTTCCAGCACATCCTGCGCGGTGGAGACGGCCTTGGTTTTGCCGCGGCTGGGCGGTGCGGGCAGCGCCATCTCTTTGAAGAGGACTTCGCCGAGCTGTTTGGGCGAGTTGATGTTGAAGCGGCGACCGGCGAGCGTGTAGACCCGCTCGGCCACGCGCTCAATCTCGCTGCTGAGTTGCTGCGAAAAGCTGCCGAGCATGGCCTTGTCGATGCGCACACCGGCCTGCTCCATGCGGAAGAGAACGGGTGCGAGCGGCAAGTCGATTTCGTGATACACGCGGCCCAGGCCGGCGGCTTCCACCTGCTTGAGCAGAACTGGAGCAAGCGCATGAATCACCGCAGCGGCACGCGCGTCCGTGGTGGGAGCGGGCTGGTTGTTGCGCGCGGCGACGTCGGCAAGCGACTGCGTGGCATGGGTGGGATTCAGCGCGTAGGAGAGCAACAGCGTGTCGGTAACGGCGCCGCGCAGTTCGACGTGGTGCGGGCTAAGCGCGTGCATCGTCTGCTTCCAGTCATGCACCTGCCTGGGTACGGCGGCGTCTTCCAGCAGCGCATGCAGGCGCGGCGAGAGCGGCAGACGCAAGGCGATCCGTGGCTCGGCGCAGACGCCGATGTGCAGATTCTGCTGCGCCTCGGCGGCTTCGGCTACTTCGAGCAGCGAGAGCGTGCGCGGCGGCTCCGGCTCGTCGGTCTCTTCGGCGACCGGCTGAGTCTGGAGAAACAGCGCGAAGCCGTGCTTCTTTGCGGCATGGAAGAATGCGTCCTGCTCGGCTTCGGTCGGAGTATCGAGTTCTTTCAGCTCGGGCGCATCGGCGGCGGGTTCCAGGTCGCGCAGCAAGGAGGTGAATTCGAGCTCAGTGAAGAGCTGGCGACAGGCTTCCAGATCGGGCGGGCGGGTCTCCATGGCGTGCAGGTCAAGCTTGAGCGGCACGTGTGTGTCGATGGTGACGAGTTCTTTCGAAAGCAACACGGCGTCTCGATTGTGCTGTAGGGACTCGCGGTAGGTCTTGCGCTTCACTTCCTCGGCGCGATCGAGTACGGCCTCCACGCTGCCGAATTGCTGAATGAGCTCGACACTGCCTTTGTCGCCGATGCCGGGCGCGCCGGGAATATTGTCGACGGCGTCGCCGCGCAGGGCCATCACGTCGATCACTTTTTCCGGCGGCACGCCGAGGGTCTCCGTTACCTTGGCGGGGTCGAGGATGAGGTTGTCCTTCTGCGGATTGAGGATGCGGATGTGCGGCGTGACGAGCTGCATCATGTCCTTGTCGCCGGAAACGATGAAGACCTCATGGTGGTGCTCGGCGGCCTGCCGCGCGAGCGTGCCGATCACGTCGTCAGCCTCGAAGCCCTCGGCCGCGAGGATAGGAATGCGCAGAGCCTCCAACGCACGGCGGATGTAGGGAATCTGGCGGCGGAGGTCTTCGGGCATGGCTTCGCGGTTGGCCTTGTAGCCCTCGTAGGAGACTTCTTCAAAGGCCTGCGCCTTGGAGTTCCACTTGCGCAGTGTGCCCAGGCTGCGGGCGCGCTCATCCCGAAAGACCTCGCCGCTGAGGTCGAAGACGGCTGCGAAGTATTGCGGCGCGAAGTCCTGGCGCAGCTTCTTGACCATGTTGACGAAGACGTAGGCCGCGGCGGTGGGCAGGCCGGATGAGGTGGACATGGGCCGGCTGCGCTGCATGGCGTGGTAGGCGCGAAAGATGAACGACATGGCATCGAGCAGATAGACGGGCGGCTTGGCTGGGCTTGGCACGCCTCCGAGTCTATCAGCGAGCGGCGTCGCGGGCGCTCAGTGGGTGAGGCTGTTGGCGATGGGAACCAACTGCATGTAGATGTCGTGCGGCATGTTCGTCTGCCAGTGACTGGTGATGTGCGCGTAGAGCACGAAGGCCAGAAAGATGTAGGCAATGGCGGAAGCGACCGTCACGGGGCCCAGTACACGGCGGGTCCAGCGCCTGGCTGGTTCGGGTTTGCGGCTTGGCGGCAGGGCAAGCTGCAGGGCATTCTCGGCGGGGCAGGCGGCGACACAGGCCATGCAGGCGCTGCACTCGGCGGAGCGAATCTGAACGAGTTGATCGACGGGCAGACTGGCCGGGCAGGCTTTGGCGCACTTGCCGCAGTCGATGCAGGCGCTGGCGTCGCGGCGAATCTTGACCGGGCTAAGCAACGACGCGAGGCCCATGAGCGCGCCGTAGGGGCAGAGATAGCGGCACCAGAAGTTCTGGATCAGCGTGGACAGGAGAACCAGCAGGCCGAGCACGACGAGACCGGTGAGGCTGATGTCGCGGAAGAAGTTGAGCATCTTCACGTCGGTGATGAGACCGTAGGGTGTGAACATGAAGCTTTGGAGCGCTTCGGCGGACATGGTGCCGATGAAGAAGCCGAAGAAGCCGAGCAGGAGGTATTTCAGCCCGCGGAGCGGGATATCGGCCCAGCGGGGCAGATGCAGGTTGCGGCCATAGAAACGGCGGCCCAACTTCCAAAGTGCCTCAGAAAACGTGCCGATGGGGCAAAGCCAGGCGCAAAAGGCTTTCTTGAGCAGCAGGCTCATGACCAGGAAAGCCAGGAAAAGAAACATGGCAGCCGGATGGATGACAGGAATGTGGCCGGTCAGGAACAGATACTTGGTGTTCATGAGGCCCGCGATGGGCAGCCAGCCTTCAACTCCTGCCGGACGTGGAACATAGAGGGTCTGGCCGCCGTGCTCGAAGTAGCGGACCCAGAGGTAGAACTGCAGGCCGATCCACACGTTGATGGCCAGGAAGATGAGCTGGACAACGCGACGGACTTTCTGGGAGCGATCGGGCAGCAAGCGGCGGATCAGCGGCTTTTTGTGGCTTCCTGGGAGCGGAATGGCGGTCTGAGTACTCATCGCTGTCTCATCCTTCCAAGCGACAGAGTAGGTAGGCGCATCCCGGTGAGACTATGACCTAAATCACTCGGTGCAAGAAAAAGTCCCGGGCTGTAAGATGCAGGGATTAGGAATGGACGAGGGGAAAGCAACGACGGGTCTCTCCACACCGTCTAACCTTTGAAGATAAAGGCCGGTACTCTGCGATGCGATTTTTGAGGTCTTCTTTCGATGCCTGTCTGCTGCTGGCGATGGCTGGCAGCCCACTGATGGTGGCGCAACAGCGCCCGACCCTTCACGCGTCTCCGAGCGCGCCCGCGGCTGCTCCGGCGGGCAAGTCCTCAAAGCCGTTTGTCGTGTCCCTTCCGCTGAGCGCATGGGACAAGCATGGCAAGCAAGTGACCAACCTGGACCGGAATGATCTGACCCTGACAGATGAAGGACAGACAGAAGTCATCCAGAGCCTCACGCAGGACCACAGCCTGCCGTTTATGGTGGGTCTGCTGGATGACACAAGTTCCAGCATGAAGAACGTGATCGATGCGGCCCGAAAAGGCGGGGAAGCCTTTGTGGACCAGATGCTGGGCACGGAGAAACCTGCGGCGTCTGCGGGCGGCGTGAATGTGCCGCTTCCGGCGGAGACCAGCAAGAATCAGATTTTCCTGCTCCACTTTGATCGCGAGGTGGAGCTGCTGCAGGATTTCACCTCAGACCCGACAAAGCTGCATAACGAACTGGATGAGATGGGACCGACATCCAAGAGCCAGAATGACAGCCAGGGCCCGGAGACGATGGGCGACAACCGGACCGCGACCCACGGCGTGCCGGGCGGTTCGAATCTTTATGACGCGATCTTTCTGGCATCGGACGAGGTAATGAAGGACAAGCAAGGACGCAAGGCGCTGATCGTGATCTCCGATGGGCTGGACAAAGGCAGCAAGGAAACGATGAACGATGCGCTAGACGCGGCCGAGCGGGCCCACGTGATGGTATACACGATTTACCTTCCCGGCAATCAGTCGGAACACAATCCATTTGAGAATCCGGGTCGGCACAGGGGATATGGATATCCAGGCAGCAATCCCGGTGGCAACCCTGGTGGTTATCCGGGTGGATATCCGGGCGGATATCCCGGCGGTTATCCCACAGGTAACCCCAGTGGCGGGCGACCGCCGGCTCCAACAGGCGCAGCAGCGGACGGAAGAAAGATCATGCAGCACATTGCGGAGAGAACCGGAGCTCTTTATTTTGACGCCAAGCGCAAAGAAGATTTCCCGGAGATTTATGGAATCATTGCGAAGGATCTTGAGGGGCTCTATACGATCACCTATACGCCCAGCAAGATGGAAGATGACGGTATGTTCCACAAAGTGGTGCTGAAGACGACCAACAAGGATCTGCGGCTGACCATCCCGGAAGGCTACTTTGCACCCGGCGGCGATTCCGATTCCAATTAGGCAGGGCCGGCGGAACAGCGACGGTGTTGGAGCAAACATTGGGGGGCGCGGAACAGGACCGCGCCCCCCAATGTTTGTCTGGTTAACGGATCAATTGGTCCCAGTGTGCAGTTCTGGCCCTGCCTGCTTTTCCTGAAGTGCCGCCTGCGCC
This sequence comes from Acidobacteriota bacterium, assembly GCA_021813745.1. Taxonomy (GTDB): domain Bacteria; phylum Acidobacteriota; class Terriglobia; order Terriglobales; family Acidobacteriaceae; genus Telmatobacter. The sequence continues at coordinate 109 of JAKAJO010000069.1, read as the reverse complement.
GCGGCAAGCCTTGCCGTCAGCAGCCGGAACGGCGAGCAGGAAACGTAGTTCAGCCCGATCTTGTGGCAGAACTTGACGGACTCAGGATCACCGCCATGCTCGCCGCAGA
>JAKAJO010000032.1 GCA_021813745.1 Acidobacteriota bacterium | reverse complement strand
TTGGATTTCAGAATCTCTGGGGACTGATCACTGGATCTATTGCTGGTGTTATCGACGGAATTCTCATTCTTGTAGCGTACATTCTCTATCCCGTCGTCATCGCGATTTTTGGATTCTTCTACATCTTCTACGGTAGCGTGCTCTACATCTTTGGCCCGATCGTAATCGCTCTATTGCCTCTCGGAGGCGCGAACCGCATCGCGAAGTCCTACATCGAAAACGTCTTTATCTGGAATGCCTGGCCAATTCTCTATGGAGGATTTGGCGCTTTGCTAAGTGCAGTCCAGATGGGACAGGTCGGCCAGATGCTCAGCCAAAATAACTTTCTGGGTGGGTTGGGAAATCTTGAAGGAGCATTTCTCATCGGTATCGCCAGCATCATCTACTCGCTGGCTATTGCGGTGATTCCTTTTATCGCCAGGCGGATTGTTAGCGGCGATGTGGGGGCAACCGCGGTCGCGTTGGTCGGTACAGCGGCTACGGCAGTAACGGCTGGAATTGCCGCCGGCGAGGGCGCGGTCGCCGGATTTGCCGCTGCCGGAGCAGGTGGCGCACAGGGCGCTGGTGCCGGCAGTTCAACCAGCGCGACAGCAAGCGCGGGAAGGCTAACGGCCGCGGCGGCGGGGTCCAATCAGCCGGCGCCGCCGCAGTTGCTGCCGGCGTCAACATCGAGTTCCCTTACGGAAGCACCGACGATCGAAGGCCATGCGGACCAGATTCGCGGTTCATTCAGCGACGTCATGGGAACGAGTTCAAGCGATGCGCCGTCTGAAGACGAGACTGCGGAAACAGTAACTCCCGCGCAGACTGCGAGCGTGGCGACCAGCGGCGGTAGCAACGCTCCGAGAACTTCCGCACCGGCCCGGTATGGGCCGACCGTCCACCGTTACAACATCGGAACCTGGGGCGCATATCACGCTGCTCGCGTCGCCGCACAGAGCTTGGCGAACGTATCCCGGCGAGCAACAGAAAAGGAGTAGGAGGCACAGATGAATACGAAGGTAGATCGAGCAAACGAGGCCTCCCTGGTGAGGCCGAAGTATTACGAAGTGGACGGCGCCTTGCGCGCGAATGCGAATCGCGCTTGGCTTCTTGCCTTCCTGACTATCCCAATTGCGCTTGCGTCGATTGGATTCGCCGTCTTCGTGCGCGTGCAACCGCCGACGGTGATCCGCATTGGCCCCAACGGTGAAGCCTCGGTTGTCGGCAAGCCGCCCAAAGTCGCAGTTACGGATCTTGCTACAGCGGGCACCGATCAGTTCTTAGACGAAGCGTTCGTCAAGCGGTTTTTGACCAGCTACCTCAACTACTCGCCGACTGATGTGGACGATCACTGGGCCGCAAGTCTCAACATGATGACCCGCAATCTGCGTGTGTACGCGTTGAAGGCGATGGCCGACGACAACACCCGCGGCAAGATCGACGACGGGCAGATTCAGTCGGTCTTTCATCTGCGCGAGCTCGATCCCGTATCAGGAGAGCCGCTCACCTACCTGATCTACGGAGTCAAGGATGTTCATCATCTCTCGAATGGCACCGAGACCACCGACCACTTCGTCAACGAGTACCGCATTCGATTGATTGCGGATAAAAGGTCGGACGCAAATTCCGACGGGCTTTGGATCGCCGAGTACAGCGAACGGCCCATCGACGGCGAACGGCGCAACCAGATTCTGAACGCGCCGGACACTGTATCCGGCAGCGAGACCGCAGTAAATCCGGGAGGCCAATGATGGCGACAGCAAACATGAGCGTACCTCGAAACGAGCAACAGGTAGCATCGCCCACCGAACCAAAACAGAGACGCAGACGCGGCCACGAGGAGGATCAGCAGGCGCGGTACTTCCTTGCCAAGGAAGGATCGTCGCCCGAAAAGCCTGAGCTTGGCGCCGAAGCCGCCAACGAGGGAGAGGCATTGATCCGCGCATTTCAAGCGAAGAGCGGATTGCTTTACGCCGTCGTGGTCTACAAGGCGGAGGCGGAGATCCAGGGCGGATCTCCGACATTGGTTAAACGGCCTGTGCGTAAGTAACGGGTCCGCAGGGTCAGCACGGTTTCAAAGAGGATACAAACCTGAAATACGGATCTTGTCATCCTCCTTTGACGCCTTATCGCACGCGCGATGAGGAATTCCGCTGACCCGGTTTGGATTCTCGAGCCTGGTTGGATTGTCACTCACCCCTAACACGGGCGGCCAGGCGAAGGGATTCATGACCGGGATCGGCAGATCTCTTGTCACTTCGTCCAGGAAGCGCCAGACAAGTGAGGAGAAAATGACAGCAACGAGGACACAGAAAACGACGATCGACGAACGGCTCATTCTTGAGCTCGCCATCGATGCGTCAGGTGAAGTGACCCGCAAGCCAAGCCAACTGGGCCGCAAAGATACGCTCGAAGGCAAACTGCTCTCTGAGCTCTATCCCGGCATCCAGGTAGCGCGCGTCAGCGTGCCGCATGAGTTGACGCCGTATGAGCAGTCAGTGGTCGAAAACCGCATGGCCAAGCTCATCTACGGCGGGGTCGAATACCGTTTGGTGGGCGCGAGCAACTCGGCGAAGGACGGCAAGTTCTACTTTGTCGATCTCGCGCATTCCAAACAGATTGCTGAGCGCTTTCAGCATTGGCCTGAGGCGGCGATGGTGTACTTTGCCATTCTCGTCTCCGACTGCAGGCTGATGGTGGACGAACCAAACTTCCGCGTGGCCGTGGTCCAGGAACACGCTCTTGGCACCAACGACTGCCGCGGATGGGTTCGTGAGTCCGTCTACCGGAAGCTGAAGATCGGTACGAACAGGTTCTGCCAATTCCGTCTGGCATTCGACGCGCAAGAACCGAAGCAGGCAAAAGGCGCACTCAAGGCAATGAGCGACCGCGTGGCTGACAGGCTGGGCGTCGATCTCATTCTGCCCGATAGCGCCACGAAACCGGCATTGAAAGGGGGCCTTCGCTTCCTTCCACAGCTGGGCACATCGGGCCGGCTGTATGTGGGTCCAGCGGTTCTCGGGATCAAGGAGATCTCCCGAGCATCGGAGTTCGGATCAAGCTATACGCTGGTCGAGCACGCTTCGGAAGAGAGCCTTCAACTTGAGATCATGCCTCGGGCCATCGAGCAGATTCGCAAGGTGAGAAAGGCATGGGACGAGGGCGATTACGATGCACTGCTTGAACTCTTAGGCAAATCGTCCGACGTCGCCGCATTCGAGGATGAGGATTCGAGTTTTGATCCTGAAGCGTTGGAGCAGGGCGTAGCCACTGTCTCCGAAGAGTGGGAACCGGCGGAAGCGGTGCTTCTGGCAGATCGTAGCGGAACCAGTATCAAGTTCCCCTACGTGTCGAACCAGATCAACCGCAAGCTGGCCCGCTGGGCATTTCGTATCTGCACAGGTGGTGGTTTCCGGCTGCCTGCATTCGCGCTGGCGGATGACGGCGTTCTGATCGAACACCGGGGGAAGATTCTCTCGGCCTCGGACTGGATTCCGCTGGATACGTCCATCACCTCGCTCACGGCGGAACAGGGACTTTGCATCCGGTATCCCATCCGGATGCAGGAGGATTTGCTTCCCATCCGTCATCTCACCAACGACGAACTTGTGCCACTGCTCAAACGTGCGTTCGGAGCAGATCTTGACGAATCGCTGATCAACTTCATTCTTGAACGTCAGCTCCGCATGGAAGGAACCTACATCCTTCATTCGGAGACGGCCAAAAGGAATGGCGGCGACTTCGACTTCGACACCGTATGCGTCATGCCATCCGATCAATTCCCGCGCTTTGTGGCGGGCCGGATCTCATACGGAGAGCAGTTCCGTCAGACGAAGACCAAGCTCACGAAAGCGAAGTCTCCCTGGTGGAATGTCTGCCTGGTTGCCATGAAGGCCCGCGGAAATCGGATCGGTTCCATTACGGATCTCAAGACATCGTGCCTGGCTGCTGGACGGCCGGACCTGGCTTACAAGCTAGTCGAACAACTGCAGAATGCCCTCGACTCATTGAAGCACCGGGTCGAGATCGACGAATCGGTGATTAGCGAAATCCGGAAAGAGGTGGTTCCGGCGCCCTGGCTCAAGTACAAACGCGAGCGCAGGGTCTCGGATCTGCCGGCTCATCTGGATGTAGCGGACACTGATCGCGTCGGCAGGCTCTATAACGTGTTACGCAAAGAGCTTGGCTTTCTGCCCAATGAATCTGGAAGCGGCTACGAAGAACGGATGTCGATTGAGGACTTCCGCGGACTCTTCTCTGGCGAGGCTGTCACCAAAGGAATGTTCGAGGAATGCCAACTGATCAACTCCATCTACGCCGATGTCGCCAGCCGGGTCGTCGAACGCGAGGAACAGGTCAAACTCGACCTCGCAAACGCACAGGCGCTTTGGGATGCCATGCGCAAGTGCGAAGACAAGGAACAACGCCGGTCGGCAGTCGTTGCGCGCAATAAGGCGCAATCTGCACTCTGGGAACATGAACAGGAGGCGCGGGATCAGTTCAGCTCGCTCCACCTGTTTGTGCACTACTGGGCGCAGGGCAAGCAGGAGAATCGCAGAGCATGGGCACAGGCGATGAACACCATCGTCTCGAACGGCACAGGCTCTGGAGCGGTTCTCTTCCAGTCCTTCCCGCAGGAAGTCGTCAATGCCTTTGCGGAGGCAACCAGCGGCCAGCGGGTGAGGGTCCGGCTGCCGAAGACAATCAACGGATACGTCTGGTTTGACGATCAACAACGCGCGTTTCTCGTCGAGCGGATCGCCAATCCCGAGGGTCCTGAAGGCGTGAAACGGGTATTCCTCTTCCAGTACAAGGGAAAGCGGAACCTGACATTTGAGGACACGAGCATTCCTGCTGCATTGGGATGCTCTTAACACGAAGGAGAAGTCACTGCGACTGCCGTGGCTTCTCCTTTCGTTTTTGCGCAGAGGAGGCCGCAATGAAGTCGATCTTGTCATTATTGTTTGCTGTTGCAGTCGCTGCGGCACAGGCGCAGACGACCGGCCAAGGCCAAATCCGGCATGTCGAAACTTCGATGAACCATCTCACCGTGCTCGAATTCGGTGAGCCGGTAACGACGCTCGCCGTGGGCGACGCGGACAGCTTTCAGATCGAACGCCACGAAGACAAGGTCTTCATCAAGCCGCTTCAAGCAGGTGTCTCGACCAATCTTTTCGTCTGGACGGCGTCACGGGAACTGAATTACGAACTCGATCCGTCCGGCTCGCTCTCTTCGATGGACGTGCTGATTCGCACCGAACCCGCGCCAGACCCGCACACGGTTGCGCACTCCGATCAGGAACTATCCGATCGGAAGATTCACGAGATTGCGACGCAGGTTCTTACCGAAACGCTCTTCGGAGCGGAAGACATCCTGCCGGAATCGACCAAGATTGACCGCAATCGCGTGCAGGTTGAATTGGAGCAGGTCTACCGCTCGGGCGATCTGATCTATGTTCGCTACTCGGTCACCAATCGCACCGAGGCGCCTTATCGTGTGACAGTTCCGGCTGTTTATGCGCAGACGCCAGGTAAAAATGCCATCTCGCTCGCGAGCCTTCGCAACCACCAACTCAAGCGCAAGACCTACGCTTCCTTCAAAACACATCGTGGGGTCACGCTCGATGTTGCGCAAGCAGATTCAGCGCTGCGCGATCTGGCTCCGGGCGAAAAAGTGACCGGCGTGATCGGAATCAAGGTCGCTGACAGGAATCAGCCGCGACTCTTTCAACTGGACTTTGGCATCGATCAGAACCGGCCTGTGACGGCCGAGGCGGTGCTCTAGCCATGGACGCCGCGGGTTATGTCACGCCGGAAGAGGTACGCCTTGCGCTTCAGAAACTTCACTCCGGGGATGCGGAGACGAATCCGGAACAGGCATTGCGCGCTACGCTGGCCAACGATCTCAAGCCGGTCGATGCGCGTGGACGCTGGAAGCCGAGTTCACTTGTGATTCTGGTTGGCGTCATCGCATGTGCATTGCTGGGAATTTTCCTCTACTTCTCGCTGAGTCGAAGCCTATGAACTCGTACTATGATCAACCCGGCTACAGGCGCACAGGACCGGAAGATCTCGCCGGCGTCGTCGTGCTGCTTGGCTGCGCCATATTCGGTTTGTTCTGGTATATCGCCGTCTCCCGCCTCCATCTGCGCAACGATCAGTGTCTCGAAATGTTTCTCGATTGCGCCATCGTGTTCTTTGGCGGCAGCCTGATCGTGGCACACTTCGCCGTAAGAAAACAAAGGCGCGAAGAAAACTGGCCGCATCCGGCAATCGCAGTTCCCGCAACAAAAGAGACAAAGATTGTCGGCCAGGCGCACTCGGACGCTGCTACTTTGCTTGGCTACAACGTACACAAAGAGCCCTGGACGTGGCCCGATGCCGTGCGGATCAAGCACGGAGTGATCGTCGGCGGAACGGGCGCCGGCAAGTCCACCTTCCTTGAGAACATCATCGCCCAGGACCTGACGCGCCGCTTTGGCGCGCGCAAGATGCCGATGATCATCTTCGACGGCAAGGGTGAGCGGGAGTTTCTGGACCATCTTCTGCCGCATATTGCCGCCGCCGGACGGCTCCAGGATCTACGCATTCTCGATCCCACTCACCCCACGGAGTCCTGTCGCTACAACCCCTTCTACGCGCTCGACGATGCCTACCAGGAGCACGTGAACTTCATCTTCCGCTCCTTCGGTCTGCGCGAGGACTTCTTCAAAGGCCACCAGGAAGCTTACCTCTCCGATCTTGTTCGTGTCCTCCAGTACACCGGCCGGCTCTTCAATGTCTACGACGTACTGGTCATGGCGCTCGACGAGGAAGTGCTCCAGGAGCAGATCAAGGCGGCCAAGGCGCGCATTGCGACGCTCACCGGCCTTTCCATGCAGAAGCGGTTGAACTTCGAGATGTCGGTCAAAATGCTCCAGAGGTCGCTCCAAGACCGCGAGCGCGTGGAGAAGATTCAGGGATTATTGAACGAACTGCTGAGCTTTCTCGAAGACGAGTTGTCGGTCGTAACTGGCGCCTATCAGGACCTTCTTACGCTTGACGACGTACTTGAAAACGACCTGATTTTGTTTGTATCCCTGAACTCAAATCGCAATCAGCGCGCGGTCGAAGCCCTGGGAAAGATCCTTCTCCAGAACATTCAGTTGATGGTTGGCAAGCGGTATTCGCAGGCCAACTCCACGAAATCCAAGGACGAATCGATGCTTTCGGTGATCCTCGACGAGTTTGCGCCCTTTGCCTATCCGGGGTTCACGCAGGTATTGCAGACGGCGCGTGGTGCGCACGTGTCGTTTCTGTTCTCTTTCCAGAGCCTGCCGCAGTTGCAGCGTGTCAGCCAAGCCTTCGCGGATGAGGTCTCTTCGGCGCCTGGGACCAAGATGATCATGAACGTCTCCGAGGAGAACACGGCGCAGTGGTTTCTGAAGGCGTCGGCGAAGATCGCGACAAAAAGGCGCAGCCTGTCTGTCCGCCGGACAGGCATCTTCACACCGAAATACACCGAAACTGGTCTAGGAAACGAGAGCGAAGCCAAAGAAACCAGAGCACGCGAAGACCACATCAAGAACCTTCCCGTGGGGCAGATGGAGATTTTGATGACAGATCCACGCGAGGGAACGCTTCACTCTCATCTACATGTCCGCCGCGCGCCGAGCCACCACCTGGACGGAATTGACCAGTACCTCTATCCCAAGATGCACAGCCTTTTGGACCCCGCTATTGGCGTCAATCTCCGTTTCAAGGACGCCCAGACCCGCCGCCAGCGGCGCAGGCGGATCGCCGGAATCTCGCTCGATACGCCCTACGGAGGTTAATGATGCAACGCTTTTCCACCATACAGTTGCACGTAATGGCGCTGCTTTTCTGCGCGATTGCGCCGGCCATGGTCGCCCAGACGCAAACCGTGCAACCGCAAACGACTGGGCAAACCGCGCGCCAGCGGCAGGGATTTATCGACTATGCCTTGGGCAAAATCAATCCCTCGAACACTGACTATGGCGCGGAGATGGCAAATGGGCGGAGCGATCTTGTCGGTCATACCGTTGACGATCTCTATTTCTGGTCGAACCTGGTGACGCTCGGCCTGCTCGTTTGCGCAGCGGGAATCATCTACTTCGAGTGGTATTCGACGGCAAAAAAGGAGATCGTCGCCTCCACCATCATCGCGGAACTCTGGAATAGCCGGGTCAGCGACCGAATCGAGATCGTGCGCCGCACCGAGCAGTTCAACCAACTGGTCGAACTGCGTAACGCCGAAATTGATCGCGCCCTGATGGCAGGGCAGCAGCCCAATCAGACGGCTGAACAAGAGACAACGGATCTCAAAAACACGGTCCAGGCCCTTGCACGGACGGCGAGCGGAAACAAGGAAGATGTCCCCAGAAATCTCTCAGATGCGCCCGATGCGAGTGCGACGGATCCATCACTTGCCGGCAATCGTGCATTCAGCGTGCAACAGCAGGTGCAACTTCTCAAGAACAGCCTGGAGGCTACGCGGAACAGCGAACGCAATCTGCGGGAGCGGCTGAACCAGGCGAACACGCAGTTGGATGAGGAGCGGAAGCGCAATCGGACCCTCAAAGGGGCCAATGGGTAAAGCGATGACAAATAAGTTGAAGATCAAATCGTCCAGAGATTTCGCTGATCCAGCGGAGTGGCGCGAATATATTCGCGCACTCGTCCCAGATGAGAACGTCAATTATGTGTTGGCGTTCGAGCGCACTCAACTCTTTCTGTGCTTCTATAGACTACGCGGAATGCAGCCGCCTGTTGAAGTCAAGGCGGAACTTGACCGCATCGCGAAGCTCAACGAACCGGAGCGAACCGAGGCGCTCGAAGTGCTCAATGACTTGCTGCTCGCAACGGCAACGATGCAACTGATGTCGGAATGTAAATCATCCGGGGTCAGTGCCGACCACTCCGACAATCAAATGGATCCGCGTGAGCAGATCGATACACTGCTCGATCACCTCGGGAGAACGAGTCCTTGCTATAGATTTTGGCGTCACTATACAGGTTCCGCTGAGCGGCGTTCCTGGGAGGAGTTCATCAGCACATTTCATAGCCGGGATTTGTCCGAGAGCGCGAAACGCGATGGAGAATATGCGCTGTTGATTGGGCAGTTGGGGCAATTACTCACGCACTATCGCGACAACAATCGACCTCTGCCGCCGCTTTCGTTCGAGCGAATCTGGTTTCTCAACTGGTTGCGCGGGCCGGAACGGAATCTCCAGGCACGCGCCGTCGTGCAGGGATTGATTGAGGCTATGAAGCCGTGCGCGTCCGCATAATTGGCCTGGGGAGCAATTGGTGGGCCGCACACTCCCGCGACCTGAACGACCCTTTCTGCTTCCGGCGCAACGCGGCTTGGTTCAACTCGTCCGGCCTCAAGTACGGCCGCCGGCTGCGCATGTGTTGGGCATTTCCTGGACAAATCCGCTTCAATCTGACGAGCCACTTCGATCCAGAACGTCCACTGCGGTCTGTCGGAAGGACATTTGAGTGTTCAGGGCCGACCTTCTTCGGCGACCGGGTTCATCTCCTCTTTCGTCTTCCCGCCAGCGGCGACGCTCCCGAGCGCTTTCTTGTCACGCTCAACGAGCGCACGCATGGGCGCATTTCGTTTGCATCCAGCGCATGGAGATCGGATGGCGTCCAACCTATTTCCGTCAGTGTGCGCGGTGCTCGCTACGAAGCTATGGTACTGATTGACACCACGGATTGGATCGAAACGGGACTCGGGCATTGGGTTTTGTCCACCGATGGCCGGAGGATCGAACTTGAAACCGGCGCTTCGGAGCGCATCGCATGAGATACCGGCGCGGTTTTATTGCACTCTCGGACGAGCGAGACGTTCCGATGCTGCTCGCGATTCGAAACGCCCGCGCGATCACCTGCGACCAGATCAGCACGCTCTTGCTCAACAATGGAACGGAGAGATGCCGGCGTTCTGTGCTCTGGCGGCTCGACAGACTCGAACAGAACAACCTCATCGGGCGCATCGATTGCGGTCGTTTGCTCCCGGAACCGGTCTTTGCAGTTACGCGCTCGGGGCTGGAATTGCTCGAACTGCGAGGACAGGCATTGCTTTCTTTGCCGTCAACCACGAAGGAAATTGTGCGCAGATCGCAGGTGCTCCATTCGGTCGAACTGGCCGCGATCTGTGCGGCGCTGACAGCTGCACATGTGCTTGTATCGTGGCAATGGGAGCTTGAAGTCCTCTCGCAAAATCTCGTCTACGGCGGCGAATGCACAAAAGACTTCGATGCTTTGGTAGAGGTCTCAGACGGCAATCGGATCAGAAGTTTCGCCATCGAGTTCGAGAGAACGGCCAAAGGTTCGACGCGCTATGTGGATCTGCGTAAAGTTCTCGGCACGGCAAATGGCGTCGATACCATTCTCTATCTGACGCCGGACCCGTCCATTCTTTACCTTCTCGCAATCGAACTGCGCTCGGTCAACAAGCGAATCGGCTTTGCATTGAGCCGCACATTTCGATCCAGCCTGCTCTCGACCAACGTCATCACCAACAGAACGGCTAATGATGTTGTCACCTTCCGCGACTTTCTCTTTGGATGAGCGAGCTTGTCTTCTGCAGGTGGTCGCCTTTGTTGCATCAGTTGCTAATAATCCGCTATTGCATACCGATTGCCTTCCGATTGTATTCCGTTCTTCTTCCTATTGAACTGATCCACAGGGTCGCAAGCTGCGCGGGCTCAGGCAGATGCAATCTGACTATCCCCTTGTTTGTCGGTTGTTTTTGATGGTGGTTGTGATGAGTTGTCGGAAGTTGGATGAAGATAGGTCACCAAAGCTCATGTGCAGAACAATGACAAGGATTTTTTTCACTATTTTCCGCAACTCTCAAGGCTGCCTCTGAACTGCACTGAAAGCGAATGTTGTCGCGCCTGTAGGCGTCACTCGCGCGGAGATCATCTCGCCGCAAAACCCAGAAGCCCACGGACAACCCATTCCACCCATCGAAGGCCAACCCTTCGGAAAGGATCACTATGCCCGAAACCCTGTCGATTGCCTCGCCGTCCGCTGTCGTCGAGTCTGCGTTGATCCCACGCAACACGGCGCGCGTGGCAATCAGCGTCCTGCTTACGGTGCTCGATTCCTGGGCCGTCGTCGCCTTTGGCGGAACGCTCTATCGCGTCTCTGCTCACCACACAATCTGGCTTATCGGGATCGCCCTGCTCGTCGTGTCCCTGCTCGGCTCGCTGACAAGAACCTGGTATCTGGCGCTGACTGTACGGCCGCGCTAACTACAGAACCCACCCAACCAATTCTCTAAGAGAGGAGAGTTACCATGCCCCGAAGCCTGGGAAAGATGTCCGCTTACAAGCTGTTCAACTGGCGCGACCGCGCCGCCAATACCGTCCTTGAGACCGTCCACGCCTTCCTTGAACTCGGCGAGGCCGTTGCCACCCGCTGGATTCAGACCCGCAAGGGCGTCATGCTCCTGCAGATGGTCCCCGGCGACAACGCATCCGGCGCAATCTATGTCTTCGATAGACTGCGCGACGATTGGTACATGCTTTCCTTCGAGGGCTGCGAGGACCGGTTCACCTCCGACCTGTTCGACCGGGTCTTCTCTGAATACAAGCTGTTCAGCTACGTTGAGCAGCCGGGCCTGCTGCTCTCCCAGATGCAGTTGGCTCAAGCCTGATCGCTTCACCCTAATCCACCGCCCACCCGTTCCAAATCCAACTCACAACCAGGAGGAATCCCATGCGCCTATCCGCTGGCCGCATTCGCTCGCTCGCGACTCGTTACGCCCTGGCCGAGGCTGCCGCCTTTCCAGGCCTCCGCACCGAACCCAACGGCTTCACCACCAACCGCAAACCCGTGCCCGGCTTCAAGTCCGGCCGGCTGCGCTTCGTCCACCAGTTCTGAAGTGTCCCAATCTCGTCGCTGCTTTGATGGCCTGGCATCTTCGTCCGGGCCATTCTTTTTTCACCTTTAAACAGCCATCCAGCCGGCACGCCGCAGGTTTGACCGAGTTCTGGAACCGGGGTACAAACACAGAACTTCAGGAAGGAGTACGCCACATGTATACGACCTTCTGTGTAAGCCGCGAGACGGCCGACCGGTTCATCCAGCTCTTCGTCAACCGGCGCGCCTACGGAATGCAGGCTGCCCGCCCGTTGCCCAACGGCTCGGTTCCGTACTACCTGGCACGGGACTGGCAGAGCAAGAAGCCAAAGCCACTCGACACCGACGTGGTGCGCATGCACCTGAACGGCGACATCACCATCAATCTCTACGCCATCAACCCGGAGACGCAGCGCTCTAAGTGGGTCGCCATCGATGCCGACTTTGACGGCGCTGTCGAGGCGCTCTTTCAGTTGCAGTGGGAGTTGAAGCAGGATGGCGTCGATGCCGCGCTCGAACAGTCACGCCGCGGCGGACACCTCTGGATATTTGCTGAATCGGCGCTGCTCGCCTCAGAGTGCCGCATCTATATTTACAACCTTGCGCTGCGCCTCGGCGTTCCAGTCAAAGGAGGTGGCCTGAAGGATGGCATAGAGGTCTTTCCGCGCCAGGACCGGATTGAGGACGGCGAGTTCGGCAACGCCATCCGCGCGCCGCTCGGTATTCACCGCAAGACGAATCAGCGGTACTGGTTCTACGAAGCCTCTCTCACACCCGAGGCACAACTCGATTACCTTGACGGCCTGAAGAAGCTCACCGAGGCGGAACTGAGAACCAACATCAGTGGCATGACGCTGCCCGAAGCTTACCGGTCAGCCGTCGCCACTCCTTATATACCGCCAGCTTCGTCAGTTCCACACACTGAATTTCGCATCCTCGACTACGTGCGCGCCACGCGGAAGGACAGCCGCAATTGGTGGGCGCGTTGCCCATCATGCGCTCAGTCCGGGCACGACCGCACCGGCGATAACCTGTCCATTCAGATCAAAAATCCCCGCCTCTACAAGTGCTGGGCCGGTTGCACGAAGGAAGAGATTCGTGCGGCGCTTGGTCAGCCGATCCGCCGCAGGGTTGCGGTCTAAGGAGTCGATTACCCATGACGAGTCCAGCAACAAGTAACGCCAACCGCTATGCGCGGTACGGGTTGTCGCTTCCGCAGCAGGCACTCAGCGCCCTGGAGAAGCGCGGCATCTACTGCCAGCCGAGCGTCTCGATCGAGCACCAGCATCTGGCGCACCGCTACGTGCTGCGCGGCGTCGAGTCGGGCGGTGCGGTCGCCGATATGGGCCGCTACTGCGCCTACCTCGATGCCAACGGGAATCCGGCGCCGTGGCTGCAACCGATCGAATCGATCTCCGGCAACGGCCGCCACGCCATCGTCATCGCGCTGGAGTTGGTGCGGGTCGAGATGCTGCGCGTCGGCCACACCTACGAACTGGCCATCACGCGACTTGGGCTCAAGAACGAAGAAAGCCGCACGCGCCCGTCCATCGTCACGGCGTCCGTCTTCCGTGGCCACCAGGGAACGCTCTCCGTCGAACTCTGGAATGCGGAGAACAAGTCCCTGCGCGGGACGGTTGCGCCGGTCTTCTACACCGCGGCCGGTGAGGCGCTCGCTCTACCGCAAAACTTCGACGAGGCGATTCGCAAGATCACTGGCGCTGTTGCGTGCCTCGGTTGCAAACACGCGCACATCGCCGTGGCCCCGCCATCGAACAAAGGCTGTGAGCTATGACGACATGCGCTATCGAAGTTGGTGAACCCGATTGGCGGCCACTTGAGGGCGCCTTGCCATCTGAATTCTGCGAAGACTTTATGTTCATGGGCAAGGTTAGCGACATCGTGCTCTACAAGCACAGCATCACACGGCGCTATCTGAACATCGATGCGGTGACCGGGAAGTTCTACCGCTATGCCAATGGCGAGTACGTCGAGATCAAACCTCGGCAGGCCTTCGATTCTGTCTACGCCATCGATCAATGAGAAAGGAGAGAAGCAATGGGCAAGAGCGTCAATAAAGTCATTCTTCTGGGCCGGGCCGGCAAGGACCCGACGGTCCACATTCTGCGCACCGGCACCGTCGTCAACCTGTCGCTCGCCACCATCGAACGCTACCGCGACATCCACGGCGACTGGCAGGAGCACACCGAGTGGCACAATCTGGTCGGCTTCCAGCGAACGGCCGAGATCCTGCGCGACTATGTCCGTAAGGGCTCGCGGCTGTATATCGAAGGTACTCTGCGGACGCGTTCCTGGGATGATCGGCAGACCGGCCAGCGCCGGTACCGCTCCGAGATCGTCGTCACCGAGGTCAGCCTCCTCTCGCCCCCGCCAGATGGCGGCAGCGACGATGTTGAGCACTACGTCAACGGGCAGGGTTTCGCGCCGCCCGAGTTCAGCGAGGAACCGGAGATTGAGGCAGCAGAGGTACCGTATTGATCCAGAACAGCCTTCAAGCGATCGAGAATTGAAAATTCTAGGCCCTGGGCCGTTTTCCGGGACGTATTGTTCCCAAAACGACGGAAGATGGTCAGTTGCGGAGACTTCCGAGTCGCTTGGAGCTAGCTTTGCGGCCGTTGTGCGGCAGGTTGCCAGGAATGATGACGCTTTGGCAACCTGCGTGCGGCATTGCGTCAGTAAGTGAGTTGCTGATGGTGCCCTCATCCATTTCTCTCGCGCTTTACCTCAATTCAAGGATGCGTCTCATCGCTTGCAACTCTTCCTCGACAAGCGGCATGCTTTTCCTGAAGACCTCCTCCGGCATCTTTGGTGGTTTGACCAGCGTAATCATGTAGACGGAGTCTGTTGCCCCAGCCGGCACAATCCGTGCAGACACCGCCCACGATCCTTCCTTGGGATCGATGAATTCATGATCGAGGATTCCGAACTCCCGTGTGTAATGCGGAACCAGTTTCCCGGCGCCGCGCGGCGTCTCGATCTCCCACTCGTTGTTGCCGAGAGGCCGTATTCCCTTCACGTTGTGAATGGCCCACTGGGGCATGGTGGCTGGATCGGCGACAAAGCGATAGGCTTCAGCCGCCGGGCACGCAATTTGAGCTGAGAGTGTCACTGAGATTGTTTCCACCCGGTCCTTCCTTTCCATTTTTCCGAACTGTTGGTTGGGGCGCTCCATTACGCCCGCGGCTTGGGGAACTCTCTAACGTACTGCTCGCCTTTGCGGCCCAGATAGACCACCTTCTTGCCGGTCAGAAAGGCCCAGTAGCCGATGACCCCCGCTGCCACGACACGCTTCACGAACTCCGGGTATCGGATGACGTCGGCCTGCGCATCGCTCAGTGCCGCCACGAGCGCATCGCTGTCGAACTCCGCCGCGACGGACCCGGAGTCCAGGATCATGGGTACCATGTGCGTGGTTCCGTCCGGCAGAAAGTGGGTCTTCTGCATGGTTGCAAAATTCACCAGGTATGACTCCACTCCCACTTCGAGCAAACCCTTGACGACCTCGGGGAAGGTGATCTTGCCCTGCTGCGTTGCCAATGTCAATTCTTGAATTACCTGCTTGTTCATAGTTCTCCTTATTCGGTTGGTAGGGTCTCCAGGCCATGGGCCTGGACCAGTTTCTTCATCGAGGCCAGCAATGCGGCTCGCTCTTTGCTCGAGAGCGGACCAAAGAACTCCTCATCATTCTGATCCGCAAGCGCCGCCAGTTGGGGAACGAGCCGACGCCCGGTTGCCGTTAGCGCGATGGATTGAAATCGGCGGTCGTCGGAGCGATCAGTGCGTGTGATGAGCTGTTTACCTACGAGCCGGTCGACCAGCTTTGAAACCCCGCCGCGCGTCATCCCAATACGCTCTGCAAGCACGCCCGGCGAGGTCTCTTGATCGTCGAACATCTCTCGCATGACCACCCACTCCGCCACGGTTACACCGCTTGCCTGGAGCTTGCGGGCGAAGGCATGGGAGACGTGATTGGAGACGAAGCGGAGCCAGAATCCAACGTGTTTTTTCAGGTCGCTTACCGTGACGGAAGATGCTTTGGCGTCTTTCATGAAAATAGATTACATAGAAACAGTTTCCATGTCAACTATTATTCTAAAACCACCACGAACCCGAATTCGGACCAGAAGCTAATCCGGAATTCGGCCAACCTGAAGCCGCGCTGAATGATGCGTACAGGCTCAATTCACTCATCCAGGCCGCTGCTTTGCCGGGAGAGTGGAGTAATGGGCCTCGGACGTGGTTCGGCCATGCGCCTAGCCGTAGTCGCCACGTCGGACACTTGCCAGGCAGGATATCTAAATCCTAAGTCGGCGAGTATCCGACCCGATTCAATATGCCGTCGCCGTGAGCGCTCTTCGGAGTGCTTTTAGTTTTTCTGTGGCTGGGCACACGAGCCCCCCACCCAAAGGAGGTGTTGTATGGCCGCGACGAAGTTTACGGAAGCCGAGCGCGAGAAGTTCTTCGCGCAGATCGAAGCGCCGTTCGATCCGGCGCTCGTGAAGTGGCGCGTGATGCGCACCTTCGACTATGGCCGGAGCGGCGTCATCCTGCCCTTCGCCGATCCGCGCGCCTACACGGACCGGCTCAACGAACTTTTCACGCCGTCGGGCTGGACGCGCGAGTACACGATCTCGACCGTGCCGTCGCTCTGCCGCATGGAGCGGGGCAAGGCGATCGTGACCAGCAAGGTGCTGGTGGCGACCGCAGTGACGATCGCTCGGCTGGGCAGCCACACCGGCACCGGCGAGGAATGGGCCGATCGCGAAAACGCCGTTACCGCGGCGGACGCCCAGGCCTTTAAGCGGGCCTGTAGCTGCTTCGGGTTGGGCCGCTACCTCTACCGCTTCGGGGAGACCCGCGTGCGGCTGAACTCCCGCGGCGAGCCGATGGCGATTCCCACCCTGCCCGAGTGGGCGCTGCCGCCCGGCATGACCTTGGCTCAGGCCAACGGCCTGGCCGGCGACACGCGCGGCCCGGTCGATCAGCGGCTGACGGCCGAGATTGAGGGCTTTTGCGCGACGCTGGGCGGGCCGATCTACGCGGAAATTCTGCGGCGGGCGGGTCACAGCGCTGACGCGCGCACCATCCCCAATGCGGAGCGGCAGAAGCAAGCCCTCGAGAAGATGCAGGCTGCGGCGCGCGGCTTCGAGCGGCTGCGCTGTCTGGCCGAGATGGCCGGCGAAGCGCGGTTCTTCGCCGTGGCTGAGCGATTCAAGATTGCATCAGTCACGGAACTGCAGAGCTTGGCGGCGTTGAAGCAACTGGTCGACGAACTCGAGTCCGTGGCCAACCAGCAGATCGCTTAGCAAGCAGCTTTACCCCAGGAGGACATCATGGGAGAACTCAGCATTCTACGTCCTCGGCGCAGCCTCATCAGTATTTCGGTTGTAGAAGCCGTCTACTGCGAGAGTTGCACCTCAGTCTCGAACTCCACCGGAGGATCTTGCGGTGTGTGCGGGAACATCTCCGTTTTGCCGCTGGCCGAACTGGTGCCTCAGCCACCGAATAACCCAGGTCCTAAGACTGTGCCGACTCTGCAGCCAGTTCCTGTCTCGCTCCGCGGATTGCCTCGCGCGGCGTAATGGAATCAGTGACATACGGTCGAACCGCTGCCTGGATTTGTCAAAGAAGTGATATTTAAGTGTGATTTGTAAGGTATTTAAGACGTAATTGTGCGATAATCTCTGTGGATGCTCTACAAGGAGGGCCGCAATGGCAACTCTGGCCACCGCATCGCTACCCAAACCGGATCTGTTCGCCCATAGGGAGGCGTTGCGGCTTCCCGCTTCAAAGATTGTCGAGAAACTGGTTGAGATCGTTGGGCGGAAACTGACCGCGTATATTGGCGGCGTCAAGGATGTGCGCGCCGTTGATCGTTGGATCGCCGGCGGCGAAATTTACGGCAACGCGGAGAGCCGGCTACGCTTCGCTTTTCAGGTAGCGCTCACCTTGAGCGAGCACGATTCGCCTGGCGTCGTGCAGGCATGGCTGACCGGCGTGAATCCGGAACTGGGAGACAGAGTGCCGCTGCGCCTGATGCGCGAAAGTGAAATTGATGAAGTGGCGCCTGCCATTCTGAGCGCCGCTCGCGCGTTTCTCGCCGGAGGATAGGCCAGTGGAACTTGAAACCCGCCGCCCCGAAGGACCAGTCTTTCGCCTTGGTCGACGCCCCGATGCGTGGCAGCCGCCTGACTGGTTTCTGGCGCAGAACGACGGCACCTTCGGCAACCGTTTCGACGATCCGGATGGATACTATCGTGTCCTCTATGCTTCATCGCAGCGTTTGGCCTGTTTTATTGAGACGCTGGCCCGCTTCCGCCCAGACCTGTCCCTGCTCGCAGAACTGGATGAGATCGAAGGCGACAACGATTTTCTCGCTGTCGGAATGCTGCCGCGCGAATGGCTGACGGGCCGAACGATGGGCAAAGCCACACTGAATGGCATCTTTGCCGACATCTATGCGGCGGCCTGGGTTGGATTGCTACGTAGGACTCTTGCCGCAGAAGCGTTGCGGCTTGGCATACGGGACATCGATCTGAGCACGCTCGAGACAGCAGAACCGCGAAGACTCACTCAACTCGCTTCGCGGCAGGCCTACCGCATGAACTTTGCCGGGATTTTCTATCGCTCTCGCTACGGTCACTCGCTAGAGAACTGGGCAATTTTTGAGCCGTTCCCACTGGAGAATCCCCAATCCGAAAATCTATCTGAGGATGATCCGGATCTTCTGGAAGCACTGCGCATTCACGGTATTCGTCTGGCCTGAACTGGCAAAAACCCTCCGTCCAATCAAGCAGCTTTTGCGGGCTTCTTCTTCGCCTTGGGCAGTGGTGCAACTGTGGCGTTCATGTTCGCTTTGAGTGCGCCCTTCTGTGCAGCCCACCGCTTGATCTGCGCTTGCCGGATGCGCTCCCGCGCCTCCGCGCTCATCTTACGGCGCTTCCTGGTCCTCTGAACCTTCGGAGCAATGTCAGAAGCAGTTGTTCCGGGCCGGCCTGGCTTGCGCCTGGCGACAACTACGTCCGATGCGCTCAATAGAGCCTTGGCCTGTTCGAGACGAGCGATCTCACTGTCGATCGCGGCAAGAATGTCTTTCAGCATGGTGCGCTAAGCACCCCCCACCTAAGAATACGCGACCCGATTCACAACCCAGAGCTCATAGCCCAAGGAGGAACCATGGCCCGTAGCGCGGCGCGGTTGAAGATGGGTTATTACCCACTTCCTGAGAGCGAGGCCATGCGGCTTCGCGCACTGCTTGAGTTTACCGCCCTGGCGTCCGTTGTCGATCCCTGCGTTGGGCAAGGAACGGCATTTGAAATCATCACGCAAGGCGCGGAATTGCGCCGTTATGGCGTCGAACTCGATGCCGAGCGTGCGGCGATCGCCCAATCGAAAGGCATCGAGATCATCCAGGGCAACGCTTTCGACGCCGTCGTCAAGCCGGAGTCCTTTTCGCTGCTCTATCTGAATCCCCCATACGACTCCGAAATTGGCTTGGTGGCGAACAACCGCATGGAGCGGCTGTTTCTCGATCACACCTACTGTTGGCTGGCGATAGATGGCGTGCTCGTGATGGTCATTCCCTTTGAGCGGCTGATGGATTGCGCAGGCTTGCTGAGTTCGCATTTCACCGCACTCAACGTCTTCCGCATGACCGACGAAGAATCCGTGCGCTTCCGGCAGATCGCTGTGCTTGGCGTACGCAGCAACGTTCGCGGCGCGGCGGTGGACGCGAACAAGCGCCTGTTGCAGCGCATCGGTCTCTACGGGAGCTATCAAGAGTTGCCGGAACTTGGACCCGATGCCTGCGAGCCATATCGAGTACCGCCTTCAGGCGAAACGGCGCTCAGTTATCGTGGCCTTCCTTACGACCTGCTCGAAGACCTGCTGCAGCAGTCCGGCGCGTGGAAGCAGGTCATGCCGTTTCTCGCGCCGCACGAAGATGTGGCCTCTGGGCAGCCGATCACGCCTCTACATGGAGGCCACGTCGGACTGCTCTGTACGGCGGGCTTGCTGAATGGCGTCTTCGGCCAGGGCGACGACCGGCACATTGCGCGCTGGCGGTCGGTCAAGCATGTCACCACCTTCGTCGAGCACGACGAGGAGAACGAGGTTGTCCATCACCGCGAACGATGGGCCAACGAACTGCGGCTCGTCTACGCCGACGGAAGAACGCTGAAGCTGACCGAAACGCCGATCCAGCAGGAGGAAGAAACGGATGCAGAATGCGCACCTGCGGCTCGGGCTGCTTGAGTATCACCGCGTTACAGAGAAGACTTCAACCAGGATTCGCGTCAGGGTTTCCTCCTATATAGGAGAGGACGAGCAAGCGCATCTGATTGGCGTGTTCGGAAACGACTCCGACATCGGCGCGATTACGGCGGCGGTTCACGAGAAGGCGTATTTCACGCTGACCTTTCCCGATGGCACCATCAAGGAGATCACACTTGGCGAGCACGCTTCGTGCTATCGCAGTTCGGTGATTCTTCCTGGACGGAAACACCCGGTACGGCATCTGATTGCCATATCGGAACAAGTACACGCAAATGGTAGCGTAGGCCGGACAATTCTTTCCTGCAAAAGCAATGCAGAAGTTTGGGCGTGGCTGTCCACCTTTCTGGGTCTTCCCGCCGTGCCCGAATGGGCAGAGCACATCTCGGGCATCCTTGAAGCCGAAGGCCGTTTTCAACCGCTCGACGGCATTGGATGTGACCCGGAGTTGGTGACCGTCACGGCCGATGAAATGCTCGCCTGGATCTCTACGGCACTGAAGTCCGGCGCAATTGTTTTTCCCGAAGAGAATGGTCCGGTCAAATGGCCGAAACACTCGCTGCTCGAGACACTACGCCGGATTCGGGAGGAGGACAAATAGTAGCTCCCCTGCTGGCTCATTTCCAATTCATACTCCAAATCCACAGTTCGGCCGCGAGGTTCCATACATGAGCCAAGAGAGCATCGTTGATATTGCTTCTTACCTTCGCGCGAACGCTAACGAATTGGGATCGCGCATCCTCAGTACTTTCCCCCCGTTGCAGAACACAACTGATGCTGTTGCTCCGCGTATTGCGACTCTGCTTCGCAAGGCGCTGCCGGCGCAGGCGCTGGCGATCACCGGGACGGCAAAGTATCTACGCCAAGCAAAAGCGGCGCGGATCGTGGCTGAGTGCGGCGCCGGCAAGACGTACATGGCACTGGGCGCGATTCACGTACTCGCCGATGGACGGCCCACGACGACGCTGGTGATGTGCCCGTCGCACATCACGCACAAGTGGGCGCGCGAGGTGCTGGCGACCATCCCGCACGCGCGCGCTTTCTTGATCGAGGATTTGCGCAATGGTGGCGATCCAAGAAAGGCGCACGGCGTCTGCGAGGTCAAGCTCCGCAAGGGGCGGATCATCTATGACGGGATACGGCTATCGCTCTCCGATCTGCGGCGAATGAGTCGTCGGGAGTGGCGCAAGAAGTGTTCGGCGCCGGCCTTCTTCATTACCGGCAAGGATAAAGGCAAGCTGGGCTACTTCTGGGAACACGTCTTTCTCAAGGCGAAGTCGGGGCCTAATCTCGGCGGTGTCGTCAATCCCGACACTGGCCAGCCAATCCTTGATTCCGAGCGGCAGAAGCTGACCTATCTCGACTTCGGAGACAAGGTGAAGCTCTCTGAGATGCTGACCAGGCCGCAGAACGGAACAATACGGTATTCGCCTCTCTGGCAAGCTGACCGCAGCCGAATTCAACGTATGTCGCCTATCGAGTTCGCAGGCCGTTACATGCGGCGCTGGTTCGATTTCGCCATTGCCGACGAGCTTCACCAGTTGGCCGGCGACACGGCGCAAGGTAATGGCCTTGGAGTATTGCAGCGTGCGGCTCGTAAGTTGATTGCGCTGACCGGCACGCTGATGGGTGGCTACGCCGACGATCTCTTCAACATCTTCTATCGCATGGAACCGCACGCGATGGCGGGCGAGGGCTTCGCCTACGGCGGTCAGGGGAGGCGCGACTTTCAGGAACAGTACGGCGTGCTTGAGACCATCGAAAAGGTGCGCAAGGAGGACAACGCCTGCTCTCGGTCGGCGAAGAAGACGATTCAGGTTTTGCGGAAGCCGGGAGCCTCGCCGCTTCTGTTCGGCAAGTTCCTGATGAACACGACAGCCTTTCTCTCGCTCGAAGACATCGCGGACAACCTGCCGCGCTACGACGAGAGCGTGGTCTCGGTCGAGATGGACACCGATCTTGCCAAAGCTTACGAAGAGTTGGAAGACGATATTCGCTCGGCGATGCGCCAACACCGCGGCAACAAGAGCTTGATGAGCATTCTGCTGAACACGCTGCTTTTGTACCCGGATCATCCATATAACTTCGATGCCATCTGGGCGCGGGCATTCGATCCCTCAACACGGGAGTACGTGAAGTTTCTGGCTGCGACACCAGTGAATCTCTCCGAAGACCGGCTCTTCGCCAAAGAGCGCGCGCTTATCGCGGACGTTGGTGAGGAGTTGCGCCAAGGCCGCCGCTGCCAGGTCTATGCCACCTACACCGGGGAGAAGGACGTCACGCTGCGGTTGGAGACGATTCTACGGCAGGCCGGCTTCCGGGTTGCCGTACTGAGATCTTCGGTTCCAACGGAGAAGCGCGAGGACTGGTACGAACGGCAATTGCAGGCAGGAATCGAGATCGTCGTCTGCCATCCCAAATTGGTCGAAACGGGACTCGATTTGTTGGCTTTTCCGACGCTCTACTTCTACGAGACCGGCTACTCGCTGCACACGCTGCGGCAGGCGAGCCGTCGATCCTGGCGTATCGGCCAGCGGCATCCAGTGCGGGTAAAGTTTGTCAACTATGCCTGCACGATGCAAGAAACCTGTCTGCGGCTGATGGGTAAAAAGATGCTCGTCGCGCTGATGATGGAGGGAAAGTTCTCCGGCGAAGGCTTGATGGCGCTTGATGCCGACGAAGACCTGATGAGCGCGATGGCGCGCGAGTTGGTTGAAAAGGCCGGTATCGGAGAATCTGCCGATCTTGTCTGGCGTCAGCTTGAGAAAGAGCGCGGGCAGATTGTGCCGCAACCTTCTCAGCAAATTCAGCAGGAAGGCAACTCGCTGCTTGACTTGCCGGAACTCCTTACCGCCAGTGCGTCTCCGAATCGAGACGGCGTTGCGCTGGTCGAACCCATCCGGGTCGAGATCAAAGACACGCCCTGGCCTGCGACGACGGTTCCTGTACAACTCAGCCTCTTCGGCTGAGACTACGCAGGATTGCGAATCAGCCATTCATTCACAACAACGATCGAGGTGATCTTGTGACCAAAGAGAATCGCCTGCCGCAGACTTTTGTCGAGTCGGTGCTCCAACTGCTCGAAGAGCGGTTTCCATGGCTGGGCACGGAGGAGGAGACGCAGATCAGCGGAGCCGATACCATCGATCAGCTGACCGATCTTCACTGTGAACTCAAGAGCCGACGGAGAACTGATCAATGCACTGTCAGGAAAAACGGCAAGTAGCTTACGTCTGCTGGACGGAGTGAACTGGCGTGCCACAATCTTTCCTCTCGCGAGGGAGAAGCAGTTCCAATCGTTACCGGCAACTTCCGGTTCGCTATCAAGACACCGCCCGAGCCTGCGTGAACTGGCTCGAAGCATCTTCGGAGGCTCTCATGCCGAAGGGGCCATTCCTTCCAGAAGAATTCTCGCCAACCAAGTTCACGACAGCGACCGAAAAAGCTGAATTCGGGAATCACTTCCTGCGGTTCATCGATGCCGAGTGGACGTATACGCTCTTCAACAGAGATTTCTATCACCGCCTGTCGATGTGTTTTGGGCATATTGCCCACACGGATAGGCCGACCTTTTACGAGACTTGGTTCACCTCCGATCGAGACCGTTTGCGCTTCATCGAGAAGACGCTCAACTGGCCGTGCTGGGGCGATCCGGAGTACACGTTCTCCGATGTCGAGCGCGCCATTCAGCAGGAAGTGCGCAAGCGTAACTATATAGCCCGCTACCAACTGCGCACAGCTGAAGTGGAACGCGCAAGCGAGATGGAAATGCTTCGGCGATTGGAGGCCAAGTGTCGTGTTCCTGCCAATCAGGCAGTTAACGCAGATGCAACGGCTCCCGTTGTAGATGCGCAGGAGTCGCCGTCTCCAGAAATCGAACAAATGCCGATACAGGCCAGCCTTTTCTGAAGCTCAACAAGCAAGTCAAACGAATCCGCCCATCGCGGGCGGTTGAGGAGACTACCGATATGGCCACGCTCAAAGTGGAAGCACTGCCGCGCGAGTTCTATTTCCATGGCACGCGCATTCCCGATCCCGCGCCACAGATGACAGCCGAGGAGGTCCGCGACCTGCTCACACCGACTTATCCGGAGATCGCCACGGCCACATTGGCCGGGCCGGAGGATACCGGCAGCGCGCTGCGCTACACCTTCAGCCGCGCCATCGGGTCGAAGGGCTGAGCCGTGGCCAGACGCGCAATGACACGGGAGGAACTGGCGGCTGTATTCCTGGCGAAAGCTGCAGAGGCCCCTCCCGAAGCCAATCAGATTCTGACGAGGCATCTCCAATCGAAAGAGTCATGCGCTCTATCCAGCGCAATCGCTGAGGCCACTCAACGCCATGTCGGGACAGACAGGACTTCGCTCCAAGCGCCGTCGGATCTGCTCGCGCCGCTCGCTTGAAGATTGTGCCGACAGTAAGGTCAGCTCTGATTATGGCCTATCTCATTCTCGATCAATTCGGCAAATGCCGGCGTATTGATGCGAAGCCGCGAGAGCAGATAGTCCATCGATCGGCCGATTGCCGCCGCCTGTCGATGTAAAGTTTCGATCATCGAAGATGGAGACTTTTCGTAGAGAGCCTTGAGAAAGGCTGATGGTCCCAACGCAGTGATCGCGTATGGAGCAAGTGAGGCGGGAGGGAAATCCTTGCCATTGTATGTGACGATGATCTGCGCTTTCGACTGTACCGCCGCGGCCAATACGTGACGATCCTTGGGATGATTCGTCATCTTCGGAATCAGCTTGTCAAAGCCACCGACCCAGGCCTCCGGAAAATGACGCCGGATTTCTCGCTCCCGATACTGCACCTTCTCTTCTGAAAGTCCAAAACTCTCGCGAAGGTTTCTGCTCACTTCGAGCATGATTGCTTCGGACCACTTGGGCCGATAGAGACCTTGTGCAGCAAGGCGAAGCAACGTGTCAGCGAGCGGCATCGGGATGAGCACGCACGCATCGAGAATAACGATCAGCGGTTCTTTCACTCGTCGGATCCGCCTGCGGGAATCCGGTTCCGATCATACAGACCGGCTTCGAGAGCGTCGCGAGAAAGTCGATCCAAAGCTGCGTTCCGTTCGGCATCGCGCTTTCTCGCATAGGCAAGAACATCGCGAAGGTGCACTCGCCGTTGATTGCCCACCCGGTGATGTGCCATCACGCCGGCATCGAGCAGCTTGATGAAAAAAGGACGCGAAAGCCCGAGCAGATCCGCTGCCCGCTGCGTTGTGATCACCTGATTGTCCGGTACAAGCGTGACGGTCTGACCATGAGAAAGGTAGCCAACTGCCGTTCTCAATACCTCAGCGATAGATCCAGGGAGGTCCATTCGTTCTCCCGCAGGTGAGACCACTGTCAGCGTTCCACGGTCGAGAAGGCGCTGCAATGCTTGAGCCTGCGGCTGCTCTGCGTCGGGAAGGGCAATCGGTTTGAGGGCCGGAGAAGACATACCAGAAGGATAGCATTTACTCGAAATACTCGCAATTTGCGAAATACTCGCATTTCGGCCGAGCGCTGTTTGACCGTCCATAAGACGCTGTTGAATCAGATGGTTATTCAGTGTCCAAGGAAGTCAGAAAGGCTGAAGGTCTATGAGGATAGCTCTGCAGTCCAGGCCGCGGCATGGCGAACGCAATGCGCCGATCCGCCGGAAAAGAACGATTCCTGCCCCAATAGCTACAGCGACGCTGGCACCTGCCTTCAGCCAGGCACTGCCGTCTCTTAACGCTGTGTGCACCGACTACACTCATGAGTCCAACCGCGAACTGCTCTATGAGGCATGCGCCGCGCTGGTGCGCGAGGAACTGGGAGACGCGCATACCTGGAAACAAGCTCACGGTAGCGCAATTCGATTCGCGCAAGCTGCCATCGCAGGTGGGATCGGCGCCGAATGTGACAAGCTTCTGTCCCGCAACGTCGAATATCACCTTCTGGTCACCGATGCGCTGGAAAGGTACGGAGAAGACGTTCAGCTTGGTTCGGGCAGGCTCGCCGCCCTGATCGAGTGCGGCGGATCTGGCTACCTGAAGATCGGCCCGGCAATTGAGGCAATGGAGGCCGCAGTCGAAGGGCTGGGGGCGGCATTCTACTGGACATTGACGCGTGCGCTCTATCGGGTCATGCGGCTCTACAACCATGACGACGCACTGATGTACGAAGAGCAGATGCGCGAATGGGTCGCGCAGGATGACGAAGAGAATCAGGGCCAGTACGAGTTCCCGGAGGTCGAAAAGGCTCTGCCCGAGTGTATCCGGAAGACCTTGAAGCGCGATCACTGCGATGGCAAGGCACTGGACCGGGCATTGCTGCGACAACATCGCAAAGGGCGTTTCAAAGACTGGATTGGACGGCTGCGCCGCATCGAGCAACTCGCGCGGCTACCTCTCAAGCAATCGCGTGAGTATCTCGAAGAGGGTTACTACGACCAACCGCCATTGCCTTGCCTACTCATTTGCTTCAAAGAGCAGGACGCCATCGTCGCCTGTTTCGATGAAGAAAGCCAATCGATGCTCGAAGCGACATCGGAGCCTGCACTCTGCGTCCTCTTCTCGCCAACCGACCCGGCAGAGATGCACAACGCGCTGCGAATCGTTTCGCGATTCGTTCAGATTAACACCGAACTGTTTTCGCTTGTCGAATCGATTCATGAACTGGAGGCCCGCCGTGGAGATCCACCTCTCGATCGGTCAGAACCATCACTTCGAGTTGCATGAGGCACTGCTCATCTACCGCGACCGCCAATCGAGTTTCATTACCAGGCATGAGGTTCAGGTCCCAAAAAGTAGTCCGCCTACGCTCGGTCCAGCGCGACCGCTCACCCTCGCATTCGTCGAGTCTCTGATGAGGTCGCTCGGCGGCGGTATTGTTGCCGAGGTGCTTCCGGAAAACATTCTTGCCAAGGGCGATCGCCTGATCGTTTGGTGGACCCCCGAGCAACGCCACCAGATGTTCTTTGAGAATGCCGAGGGCAAGGCAGTCGATCTCAACGGTGGCATCTTTCCTCAACCACCCCTGGTCTGGAAGGTTGCTAACGGTGAGTTGTGCATTCGAGCGCTCACTGAGAATAGGCGGCCCAAAGCCGCGACAACACTTGCCGTGGCGCCTTTTTGGAATCTGTCGGACGACGGCCGGGTTTGCACCGGCACCATGCGCCGGCCAGAGAGCACATCGGTCGCGGCGATCCCAGCCTGGGAGCGCGGATTTTACGAGAGCGCCTTCACACACGCGAACGTCGGCCGCCTCACGCGCCATGAGGGTGGATTCGATGGACTCTGGGAGTCGCTTAAAGGCAAACGCAGGCGCTTCCCGGCCGAGACGTTGATTCAGTTGCCACAGACGCTCGATCAATTCGTGCGCGGAGAGCGGAGCAGTCATGCGGATTGAACATACGCTCGCGCTCCGCGCCGATACGCGCCGGCCGATACGCATTCTCATTGTCGGCGCGGGCGGAACGGGAAGTGCCATCTCGATGGGCCTGCCATATCTCGACCAGGCGCTGCGCGTCTGGGGGCGGTTTGCTGGACTCGACGTTATCCTGATGGACGCCGATACGATCTCGGAGACCAACTGCATCCGCCAACCATTCTCGGTCTCTGACATCGGGCAGAACAAGGCGACCGTGCTCATCAATCGCATCAATCTGTTCTGGGGCACAAGCTGGCGGGCTGAGCCGAGGAACTTCGACGGGCTGACCTTCGAGAGAATTCAAGACACCTCGGTCGATTTCCTCATCGGCTGTGTAGACAGCCGTGCGGCCAGGAGTGTCATAGCGCAGTCCCTCGCCAAAGCGAACAACCGCTGTGCATATTGGCTCGATCTCGGTAACAACGCGTCAAGCGGACAGTTTGTGCTGGGCCAGCCACTCAACGGCAGGAACCGTCGCAAGTCGGAGCGGCTACGCACTGTGGCCGAGCTCTACGAAGAGATTGCCGACGCCGATGCTGGCGAAGACCCTATCCCAAGTTGCTCGGCTATTGAGGCCCTCGAACGCCAGGAGCCGTTTATTAATCAAGTGCTTGCTACCAGTGCGCTGTCGATGCTCGCGCGCTTGTTGCGCTACGGAAAGATCGCGCACCACGGCGGCTTTTTCAATGCCACGACAGGCAAGATGGCCGCGCTTCCCGTCGATCCCGAACTCTGGCGAAAGACGCGCCGGCGCAGCCGCAAGATGCGGACGAACCTGCCGGCTCGCTGAACCTTTCCGGCAACCATCAGACTTCCATCCAACGCATAAGGAGTTCTCATGTTCAAAGAGCTTGCTCCCATTCTGCGCAGCCGCGCCGTGCTCATGACGGCGACCGCGCTCGACGACGATCAAATTCGCGTCAATGTTGTTCCCAAGAAGATCAAGGATGGCGACCATGACGCTCTCACCACACCGCTGAGCGTCACCGGCACGGCTGAGGAATTGGACACACAGTTGGGAGCGACCTTGGTGGACTTTGTGGCATCGCACCTTCAGATGAAGAACGCTCTAGAGAAGGCCAAAGCCGATATGGATGCTGCTACGAAGGCTGCACAGGCTGAGGCGCGCGCCAAAGCGAAGACTCCAGCCAGTAAGACACCGGCGAAGGTTGAATCTGCACCGACGGCAACCACCACTCGGTTGCCCGAACCAGTGAAGCCTGCCCCGGCCAAGCCTGCTTCGCTCTTTGACGCACCGGCGCAGTCCGACGGTGAAGACAATTCCACTGGCGACGAAGGTTACACCGCTGAACCCGAGGAGGGCGACGAATTGGACGAGGCGGCCTGACTGCGGCCCACCTCTGTAGCCTTAGCGTTTTGTCCGAAGTCGTAGCTGGTCGCCGAACGGTCGACGGCTTGAGAAGACAAACGGTTCGAAGCCCGGTTCCGGACCGCAACGATTCGCGAGGTTAGATTCGCAATCGGCATAAAGATCAAGAGCCGCGTTTCACCGGAACTAACCGAAGATCGAGTCACGTACCGACATTGCATAAGCAAGCCTTTCTCACGGGAGAGATGCCGGCTTCAACTCGATTACGAACGATGTACGCTGTGCGATCAGATTGGCTGGCGGATGCGCCTCTGCCAGATTAGGGCCCTCGAATCGACGGTAGAGAGATGTCTTCCCAGGCCCCACGGTAACGAACTCTACCGATGCTGGAGTGTTGGGGATTCTCGCACCGAACCAGTGCGGATCGTCGCGCTGAACCCAAGTCACTAACGCGAGGACGGCTCCCTGATCATAACGAGGGGAGGATGGAGATGTGCTCCGCATATCGAGAGATTTCACTGCTGCCTCGTTGCCGTAGAGCGTCGACATCGTGTGGGTCCTCTGGTCGACGAACATGGTGATCGGTGTCCAGCGAAGAGGCTGAAAGGGCAGGGTGACAGGAAGTGCGGCCGCGCGATTGTTCACGGCCTCTTGAAGGGTTGAGCGAGCGTTAGCGATCGGAGGCGTGTAGACGTAATCGTTGCCTTTTACAGGCTGATGGCATCCTGTGCATTCGTTGACGAAGCGGGCGTCAGAGCCATAAGGCTTCAAATCAGCTCCGCGCCAGCGTCCCCATCCCCAGCCATCGGTCGAAGCATATTTCTTTGAGTCTTTGATCATTAACTCCACCTGCACGAACTTGCCGGGGTAGACCATACCGTTGCTGCCGGTTTGCTGCTGCCAGGCGATCTTTGCGAAACGAGCCCCGTCGGGCCAGGGCGAGATGTGACCAGACTCTGCAGCCCTGACTGCGATATCGTTGCCCAGGATGAAGCGAAACGTGTTGTTGTCGCCACGATCCGAGAAGCTCAGAGACTTCCAACTCTCGAACGACGGATCGAAAGCGATACCATTCCCTTCGGGGCTGACATTCTCGAGACGAATTGAAGGTGTATTGGCAGAAGGTACTGGACGCCGAGAGCCGCCCGTGGCTGTAGGTGGAGTTGGCAACGGAGCCCATGGGGAGAGATATGCCTTCAGCGCGGCCAGATCTTCGGGAGAAACCCTCGCCTCCGAATGTAGCGCAACATAGCGCGGCAGCGGCATGGCGCCAAGCTGGATCATGTTCACAGCCTCATAGAGCGCCGCTTTCTGCGCAGCCGCCGGCTTGCTTCCGAGTGTCGAGAAATCGAGATGCTCGCGTGCCGTCAGGATGTCTTTGCGAACAAGCCAGTAGCCCGGTTGAATCTCATCGAACCAGGAAAGCCGTCGCTGATCGGAATGGCAGCTAGAGCAGTCCTTTTCGAGAATCTGATGAATGCTCGGCGGCACCTGAATCTCCGCGGTAGGAGGGCGAGCAGGGATACTCGGACGCACGCACTGGAGAATGACAAAGACAGCGGCAATCGCAATAGCAAACTTCCATAAAAACTTCAAAGGTCTCATTCCTCTCTTTCGAAGGACGGTAGGGATCTGGATTGGGCATTTCACGCTCTCACAGCAATTTCACGCTGTCAGATACCACCGAGGGCCATGCCTCTACCTCACTTACATCCTTCGCAAACCCAGTCCTTGTAAAAAATCTGTGTACCATCATGGGTTGTAACCACTGACATACAACTTCTTCCTGTAGTTGATTGTGAAGCTGCCGCAACTGTTATCGAGAGCAACTATCAAAGGGGCCTTTTGTTCGAGCCGACGCGGCTCGAATCACGAGGTGATCCCCATGGTTTGCATATACCCCTGCAGTTCCTGGATGTTCCCCTGAAACAGGAGGAAGTAAGTCTTCTTCTGTTCCGTCCAGAAGGCCAGGCTCCCTGCATCCGTGCTGCGAGACGCGATCTGGTGTGAGCCAAAGAGAGGGTTGTCTACGATCAGAAGGCTGGCGCGCGGTTCGTGTTTCATGCGCAGCAACACGGCGGCATGATCGTCCACCCTGACTGCGCTGGCTCCTCGGAACTGTACCCGCGCAAGACGCCCGGGGAGTGAATCCGCGCCGGGTTCGATCTGCGCGGCCCAGTGAAGAATCTGACTGCGGTCGCCACCTTCTACACCTAGTGCAGGCGACGAACGAAGCATGCTTGCGGCCTGCTCGATAACCGCATGGGTTTGCCACTTCACATGAATAAATACGGCAGCCATCACGAAAACGACTGCGACAGGAACCAGCATCCAGCGCGGCCAGCGGACACGGCTGACTATCGAGGCATGGGCGGCGCGGTCTGCCGCCAACCCTGACAGAATGGATTGTTCAAGCGCCGCGGAAGGCTCAACGGAACGAATCGTACGCCGGATCGTCGCATCCTGTTCGATCATGCGGGCGAATTGTCGTGAGCACGCGGCGCAACTGCGCAGATGGTCGGCGAACTCCTGCGAGAAGGCCGCATCGTCGCCCATCCTCTGTGTATACATCTCCGTAGAAAAGGTCTCGCACGTCATACTCGCCGCATCTCCTTTACCAGGACTGGCCGCTCAGTGCGTTGCAGCTTCTCATGCAGAAGCTGCCGACCGCGAGACAGCCGGGACATCACAGTTCCCATCGGAAGGTCCAGCGATTCGGCAATTTCTTTGTATGAAAGCTCCTGAAAGTAGTACAGAATCACAGGCAACTGATACCGTTCGTCCAATTGCTGGATCGCTTTGTGCAGGGCCAGCACATCGGGACTCAGAGAACGGTCGGCGCCGGGGACATGATCCGCGTCTTCCAGCGGAGCTTCGTTTACGCTTCGCCGTTTTCGCAGCGTATGGAGGAACGTGTGCCGCAGGATTCCCACCAGCCACGCTTTCGCCGCTTTCGCATCCCGCAACGTGTGCCTCGACCGGTACGCTTGGAAGAATGCCTCCTGCGTCAACTCTTCCGCATCGCTGCGCGAGCCTGCCCACCAATAGGCCAGGCCGAAGAGCAGCCGATGGTGCTCGTGCACCCAACCGTCGAAGGTCTTGTCATCAACTCGCACCACAGAACATCCTCACAACATTAAGGTGACCGTTCACGCGAAGTTTATTCCCTCTGCCTCGAAAAAACGTGCATTCTTCATATAATCAGCAACTTGTGTGATTTAATTGGCAAACTATTAGCAGTCGCTGACTTCCCGAAATTCTCCTGCCACATTCAAAAGGATCCAAATCCATGAAACCATCCAAGCTCTATGAAGCGCTTCATGCGCTGATTGGCGAACGTGTGCCCTTGCACATCTGGGGCGCGTGCGGCGTGGGCAAGTCACAGATCGTTGCCCAGGTGGCGCGCGATCGCGGCATCGACTTCCTCGACGTGCGCGCCGTGCAACTCGATCCGGTCGATCTGCGCGGCCTGCCGCGCATTGCAGCGGACCAGACTGAGTGGGTTCCGCCCAAGTTCCTGCCCACCGCGGGCAGTGGCATTCTGTTTCTCGACGAGTTGACTTCGGCGCCGCAGATGACGCAGGCTGGCTGCTACCAACTCGTCCTCGACCGCAAACTTGGCGAATACGTCCTCCCCGAGGGGTGGGTTGTCATCGCCGCCGGCAATCCGGCATCGGAGCGTGGCGTGCATTTCTCAATGCCGCGGCCGCTGCGCAATCGCTTCGTCCATCTCGAACTCGAAGCCGACCTGAACGACTGGTGCCGGTGGGCCGTGGGCGCGGGCGTGCGGCCGGAGATCATCGCTTTCCTGCGCTTCAAGCCGGATCTACTGCACGCCGCCGACGCGACCTCCGACGCCAATGCCTGGCCCACTCCGCGTTCCTGGGAGATGGCCTCGCACGTTCTCTCTGGCATGGCTAGCAGGCAGAACACCGCGATGCTGACCGGTGCCGGGGGGTTCGAGGCACAACTGCTCGACGGGACGGTGGGGCAGGCTGCATCAGGCGAGTTGCTCGCTTTTCTGCGCCTCTTCCGCCAATTGCCGTCGATCGACGAGATCCTGCTCAATCCCGAAACCGCTCCGCTTCCAACTGAACCCTCAGCCCAGATCGCCATCTCGACGGCGCTGGGCCGCGTGATGACCGATCGCTCCATCCCGCGGGGCCTCAAGTATCTCGAACGGATGCCTGCCGAGATGCGCGTCATGGCGATGCGCGACGCGGCGGCGCGGGATCGCGCCATCACCCACACGCCGGAGTTCATCCGCTTCGGCATCGAGCACCAGGAGGTGGTCCAATGATTCAAGAACGTGCCATGCTCGCCGCTGTCCACATCAGCATCTGGACGGCCGTCAAACACGACCGCGGAGTGAGCCGCGACGTAGCCGAACGCAACGGCGCTCACCAGAGCGCAGGCCGCTACAACAAGCAACTGCTGCGCGGCGCCGACAAACTCGACCAGTTGCGCACGCTCGCCGGTCAGGTCCGCCAGTACTTCTACAAGATCACGCTACCGTGGACCGACGAGGGATATCGCCTCTTGCCCGGAAATCTCTATTTCGATCTCACGGCGCGGATGCGGGAGTTCGAGGCCCAGTTCGAGCAGGGCGTCGATGCGTTTCTCCAGGTCTATCCGCAGTACATCGAGCAGGTGCGGCCGGAGTTGAACGGACTCTTCCGCGAGGAAGACTACCCCAATGCCGAAAAGCTACGCCGCAAGTTCGGTGTCAAGCTTGAAGTCCTGCCCATCCCTGCCGGCAACGACTTTCGCGTCGAGATGTCGGCCGAGGAGCAGGCGCGCGTGGCCCGCGAAATCGACGCGAATGTGCGCCAGTCACTGGTGCGCGGCGCCGAAGACCTCTGGAAGCGGCTGCGCGATGTCGTCTCACACATGGTCGACCGACTGAATGAGCCCGAATCACGGTTTCATGCGACGCTGGTGACGAACATCTTCGACCTGGTGGAGTTGCTGCCCAAGCTGAACGTCACAGGCGATCCGGAGTTGAACCGCTTCGCAGAGGAGGCGCGCCAGAAGCTCTGCACCTACACGGCACACGATCTCAAGAAACACGAGTTGTTGCGCGTGGCCGCGGCTACCGAGGCCGCCGGAATTGTCTCCCGCATGGATGAAGCGATCCGCAATCGCGAGGCCGAACAGGCAGAGCAGACCATCGTTTCGGTCCAGGGTATCTTCGATCACATGTCGGCGTACATGGAGGCGCCCACGGCAGCGTGAGGTACGATTTCACTGCACCCATGCATTAGTCGGTGTAGCCAGTTTTTGCCGACGACCGGTCCATAACCTGTCGTTGAGCGCATTGCCCCGAAGTCAACACCCAGCACCGGAGTCCTCTGTAGATCGCTGGGCACTCGCTAACTTCTAAGTGGCAAACAACATCCGCTTGCGATTTCGCTTTACTGATCTTTTGTCGGTGAGTGCGCGACGATTGCAGTCGCTGCTGGAAGACGGGACTAGTTGAAACGAGAGACCTGGGAGGAGCTACAAGACTACATCGGCCTCTGTGAGACGGTCAGGCGCATTTTTTCCGGGTCTCTTGCGCCGGGAGCACCCCCATCTACTTTCGTGTCGACTGCCCGTTTGTCGCCCTTTAGCCAGCGAAGAGATATTAGCCACCAAGCATTTCAAGCAACCCACGGCGATCAAGCAAACCTCTGGCATATGCTTCTTGGCTATCTTGTGTGAGCAGGCATCGTAAACAGGCATCACGACAACGACTGTTGTGAGGAGAATCGCGCCGTAGAACTCTAAGAAGAGCTTCTTTAAGTCCTGCTTCTCTCGCGAGCAATTCGGCGACATGCCCGGAGCCCCCAGCATCGCTGTCGTAGAGATAGAAACGCCACCTGGTTCCTTGACGGAGATCTTCAGTCGATAGGCTTATCTCGCGAATGTCAATTTCAAGAAGCTCTGCTGCTGCAAGGTGGATCGCATACGCGAAGGTTACGGCCATGGAAAGCGTCCGCAGTGAGTTGGTGCGCTCAAGGTCGAGTTGCAGCAAATCCGTATTGTGCTCAGCGGCAAAGTGCAGGTGCCGAATCACCAATTCATCCTCGCCTTGCTTCCAGCAAGGACGATTATTACCACTTTTGCCTGTAATTGCTAGATGCTCGCAGAACGGAACGCCGTCGAGACCGGGCAGATCGTCAGTCACGTTGCGCATGCTGTTTGCAAAACCACAGCGAGTACACAGGGCGAAACCGCACTCGTATTGTCCCGCGTTCACTGCCAACAGATCGGCATTCTCGAATAACTGCACGTCTAACCCTGTTATACCTGCGAAATCTTCTACCGTGTGTGCTGGGGTCGCAGAGAGCAACATCGACGCCAATACCTGCGTAACCCCTACTCGCTCTTGGTCTGTTTCCCAGGTCGGCCCATCCCATATTGCTGTGGAATATCCGAAACGTGGCAACAAAAGTTCCTTGTTTGAGCACGCCAATGGTGCCTGGCAACGAGGACATGCCTCCACAACCAATGGCTGGAGTTCCGTCCATTGATGACCATTCGCGCACTGATACAGATATTTGCGCAGTCCGAAGCTTCTATTGGCGGTTTCCGACCAGAAGCTCAGTACCCCGTGCGATGAGTAGCTTTTGCCACCTCCAAGCAAGACAGAGCCCGGCACATACTCACTCAACGCCAAAGTTGAGCTTCGTTGGAACTGAACAGGTTCTTCCGCGCCATCTGTTTGAACAGTGAGCGATTGCACGCTAATGGGAAAACCGTAGCGCGGCAAGAATCGCTTCTCTGCCAAGGCCGCGATCGTCTCCGTCTGCCACAGAGCCTTCGCTTGATAGTGGATCGCATTAAGCACCGAGTTCTTAGCACCCGCTGCAACTGCGGCAAGCCATGCGCTTTTCAGCCCTGCATAGTCCTTCTTCCATGTTGCACAAGCCTCAACAAAGCTCTCATGTGCATATGCAATAACGGCATCCACATGTCCTTCGAGGGGAGTTCGTTTGAGCAACCTCGCAATATCTGCTTTTATCTCCTCATCGGTCCGTCTCAGATAATGCAAAAAATGGCAGAACAGTTCGAACGGCGCATCTTCAGGCACAAACCATGGATGATTACCGTTGAGTGCGCAGCGTTGCGGGGTTTCGAGCACCTCGATACGCGCTTGGTCCGGTATCTGCCTCGGTATCCTTGGCTCGTCGCACAGCCACCCCATTTGGTTATATGCCGTCATCGTGCCGGTCCATTTCCCTGGCGGGTAAATGCGACGAAAGAATTCCCCCAGAAGCAGCGCATGTGCGTGTTTACGCCCGAAACGTTCGCGCTCCAACCTCACGACCGGCTTCCGCAATGGTTTACTGTAAAAATCATTGAATGCGCTAAACACCGCGAGATCGAATGGTCGATGGTGCGCGTACGTGCACACCATCGATGAGCCATCGGCCCTCCGACCAGCACGTCCACCGCGCTGTTGGTAACTCGCGCGCGAGGGGGGAACATTCCCGAGCAAGACTGCTGAGAGCCCCCCAATGTCAATGCCGACTTCGAGTGTCGTTGTTGCCGACAGCACATTGCGAGCGCCACTTGCGAACAGATGCTGCAGACGCCTGTTCTCCTCTGCCTTGAGCTGTGCCGAGTGCTCATCGGACCAGTTCCCCATGCGGAAAATTTCAGAGTTACGGAATTCCTCGCGTGCCCGTGCAAAGCGCGAGTCGTGGTCAGCATCCTCATGGGTGATCTGCTGCAAGTCACAATCGCCATCGCCGGGCACAGTTGAGAGACCCGCTAGCGAGCGCGGCCAGAGTTCCCCAGTCAGTTTGCATCGGTACAATTGCAGAGGCCGGCGCACACGGAGTCCGGCCAGCTTCAGCCGAAAAGCGTATCGAGCATCAAACCCAGCATCACGATCTTCGGCTTCCACCCATGACGCAAAGTCACCGTGCGCTCGCTCCACGATCTGCTGGAAGATGGCCTCCAGTATCCTCCCTACTAACTCATCCTGATCGCCGCTCAGCCCTAGTCGCTCAACCAGTCTCCGCACGAGTTGTGGCCGACGAGCTCTGCTGTCCGTGGTCGATCCTCCAAACGGCACCAGCGACGTGTTCGCTCGCGCATGCAACGCAATCCACTTGCCTAACGGCGTTGCATATTCGTAACGGTCACGTTCATACGAACCCAATGTGATCGCACGGTCTTTGCGTACGATATCCAGCAAAGCAGCAACCAATTGTGGCCACATGGCCGCCAGTGACGCCGTGAATGATGCCGTAAAGCCCAGCCCGAGTGGCGGCTTGAGCATCTCCGTACCTGGATATACGATCTCCACTAGTCCGCACGACTCCAGCGTGATCCGCTCCCAGGTAGGAACGGCCAACTCGCGCGCAACAATCCGGGGCACTTCCTTCGCCATCAGGCTCCCATTCAGATCCCAGAGGGCCTGGCCTTTTTCACGCCACTGCGCGGCCGTCTGTTTACTCGCACTGGATCGCGCATAGAACTCCCGCAGCATAGACTCCCGTGCAATTCGCTCTTCGAGAGCGGTAACCTCCAAACCCAGGCCCGCAGCCGCCAACTCATTTTGCGCGCGGTGTAGTTCAGCTACGAGTTCTTCGCGTGCGCCGCCTGTCCACTGCGGATCGGCAAGCTGCTCCTTTAGTTGCTGTACTCTATGCTCTCGCAGCCGCACAACTCCAGAGCCTCCCCCGGCCTTGGCGAGTACAAGTTCGATCAGCTCGCGCCCCATCTGAATCTCATGGCTGCGTGTCAACATGGGCCCAAGCCGCGCGGCGCGAGAGCGGCTATCGCTGAACGATAGCAAGCGACGCCCACCTGCCGGCAGCCATCCGCGTTGAGGCGCGGGCATCACTGGAAGCGTAGCAAGCAGTGTTTCCGCAACCACCGGCAGTACCAGGCCATCCGACAATTGCATTGTGCGGAAGTGCTCATCTTCTGCTCCGCAGTTCGGGCAAGTATCTACCTGCTGTAGTGCCACGACAGTATCCGAACGATCGAACTCCAATTCGCCCGTGTGCACGTTAAAAAATGCAGTGCTCTCCATGTCAATATGGAAGAACTTTGGGTCATTGGGCTGCGCACCACGTACATTGTTCCGCCCTGCATGTCTCATCTGACCAACCGGATACAGCTCACTCCGGGGCATTACGCCTGCTACCAGATCCTCTCCACAGCGGCTACAGCGTGCTAGTGTGAGAACGCGGCTGCCGCAGTAAGCACACTGCTGTCCACCATCGAGCGTCAACGCACCATATCCGGGCATCCGCGGGCCGTCACCCGCACAGTTGGAGTTCAGACATACTGATACCTCACCCGGCGCACGCACTAGGAGATGCAATTTGTGCGGAAGTACTGGAAGTTCTTCGAAGCGATCGCGACCTTGTGCTCCTAGCTGCAAGAACGCGATCGTTGCACGCATTCCCTCTGCACTTTGACGGCCCCAAAGCTTTTCTACTACCTTTGCCAACGGAATCACTGCGCGCGATAAGTGGTTCTCCCAAAAGAGTTCATCAACTTCGTGCAGCTCAGGCGTCCGTCGCAACAAAGAGGCGAGTAAGCGTGCTGGTTTTGTCTCAGCGGCATCTAGCCGTTGTGAACCCTCTACAAGCTTCGTTGCGTGATCGCGGATCAGCGCACACAAATCGGCGTCTTCCAGCAACGATCTGTGGTCTAGCATGGGTCGTAACCGTAGTGCATCCACAAATTCGACCAGCATGTTTGGATCTAGCGGTCGCGCGCGTTCATGCACCAGGGGCAACTCGCGCCGTGCTGTTTTGCCCTCGATATGAAACGTCATATCAGCGTCTTTGGAAAATAAATCGCTAGCGAAAGTAGTTAGGTCTGCTTCGGATCCACCCAACGTCGCTGAGGTTGCAATCTGAAGGACGTCTTCGGGGCGCACGCAGCACCGCAGCATTACGCGCCGCAGCAGAAGTGCGATCTCAGTCGCTAGACTACCGTTATACAGATGTGCCTCATCGAGCACCAAGGTTCGCAGTGCATTGCCGAACAGAGGAGCATCTTGGGGGCGGCACAGCAGGTACTCTAGCATCGAGTAGTTCGTCACCAGGATGTCAGGTGGATTGCGTTGCGCCTCCAGCCTCGTTAGAAGGCGACAGGGATCCCGCTGCGCTTCCAACTCCCCTGGACTTTCTCGGGGGGTCTCACCGGTATAGTGCACAAAGGTAACATTGCTCTGCCCGTGTAACCATGTGGCCAACCTTTCCACTTGATCATTTACGAGAGCGTTCAGAGGGTACAACAATATTGCTCGTACACCCTTTTCGTCTCCCTTTCGGGGATGCGAAAACAGATCGTTCAGCATCGGCAGCAGGAAGGCTTCAGTTTTACCAGCCCCGGTGGGTGCAGTAACAATTAGCGCAGGTCGTGAACCAGGAGATCTTGACGCAAGTTCTGCGCTCAGAGCCTCGGCTTGGTGTTGATATAGTGCACGGTCAAGTGGCATCACGCCTGTACGACTAAGCTGATCTACTAGTAAGGACGAGCCCCCTACCATATTGCTGAGCGTATTGTTCAACGATTCGGCGGGGAAGAGTGGTTCGACCCACAGTTCGCTCATCAGGCCCTGTGAGTCGCTGTTTGCGAGCCACAGGGCCTCGCATGCTTGCCGAAGTTCCGGGCGCCGCAAATACGCTTCATCTCGCGCCAGTCCAACAAGCCGCTCTCGCAATTTGGTTTGTGCTTCCAGTGCGTCGAGATGAAGGGTTTCTTGCATTGGCATTCTCAGTCCTTGGCTCCTTCCCGCCATCGATCCAGAACGTCGCGCAGCAGCGCCACGCAAATTAATTCCCGTAGTCCTGCTTGATGAAATGCGATCCGAAGGTTATGTGTCTCCGGTGTCTCATCCCGCAACAAGGCGTGTGCTGCACCAATCAAGCTGGTCATAATAAAGCGCCCGTCAAGTCTACTCTCGGCTTTTGCATAACGCTCGCACAGGTCGTCCAATCGAAAGGTGCTATCGAGCGCATTGGGATTAATCGTTTCTAGCGCCATTCCTAAAAGCACGGCCAACTGCGGCTTCGGAAACTGATACAACTCGGGCAGCGCCTTAGTGATTACATCAGTGAGCAGAATTGGGCTCATTCGGGCCAGCAGCCCCACGGATTCGAGGGACGGCGGTTTTCGGCTGTCATGCTCGATAGCGCCTGCCCAGATACCCACCAACTTTACAAGTTCCACCGCCTGCTTCGGATCGGGCCGCCAGCCCCACAAGTATTCTCGCGCAGCGGCGCTCCACGCCTCTTCCCGAAGCTCATCAAACATTATTCCTGAGCTCGGATGCGCAGGTAGAAGCCAGGCTTTTATTGTCTCCACCGGGTGTTCCCATACGCGTTTTGCCACAATATCTCGCACATCGGCGCGAAGCACAGGAACATGCCACCAACGCAGCCACATCGCTGCTTCGTCCCAGGGTGTGCCTATCACATTTTTTATCAATTTGCCCAGCATCTCCGGACGGACTATCGAACCTACCCGTGCGCCAGCAACCGAGAATGCCCAGCCAAATACAGGTGCTTCTGTGGCACCACTCCACCGTAGCGTAAAGCCACTCTTCTCCATCAGATCTCTTGGTACCTTCCGAGGAAGGGGTGAATCCTCTGCCCATATCCACAATGAATGCTCTGCTTCGAGAGGCTCCTCAAAGGGCAGTTGCGCGCACCATCTCCCATCGGTCTCGATCTGCACAGATCGCAAGAAACCGTCATCCACCACTGCGCGCGCAGCCGCTACTTCGATTTCTGAGCTGTTATAGGTTCCGCGAACCAGGTTAAGGCACTCGCCCAATCCGTGCACACCAGCCAGAAATGTTCCGAAACTGCGCACGCCGGCTAGCGCCCGACTGCCTTCCATCCAGCACCAATCTTTGTCTGTGCTGAGCTGGGCCTTCACTTTTGCAAGCAAGCGATGGGTTCGCAACATTGCAGCATCGAGAGTCGCAGATCCATCAAGCGGCAGCCAACAGCCATTCATTTCAAGCGCGGCTCCGAAGTCCGTGCCGAGTTGGCGCAACTTTACCCTCGCTGAGCGCGTACACGTACTCGATGGCCCAAATAGCCGCCCCATCTGCGCTCGTCCTAAGCCTGGGGATTCCGGCAACGATACGCGGCCGTTGGAGTGAGATATCTGAACCACTTCTCCACTGTTTAACCGCAAATATTCCGCAGTGAACGGCAATTCCGGGAGTGCCACATCGACTGCTGTGCCCCATCTCCCGCTGCGTACCGTTAATAGCGGCATGACTTCGCGAGCAGAGGAGGCTTCTTGTAGAGGAAAACTCCAGAGAATAGTGCCGTCAGAATTCAGCAGTCGGATTCGCGTGACCGCGCCCACTGGTAGGCGCGTCAACCGGCATGTTCCGCGTAAAACCACACGGAAAACTGGCGGGGCGTCGAGCCCGTTGACCTGGATCGCCGCATTATGCAGCAATACAACTTCCTCGTTTTGCGGTACGTCGTCCGCCGACGGCACCATTGCACCCGACGCACGAAAAAACGTAAAGAACGTCTTAGGCTGAAGACCAATACCCTCCCAACCTGAAAAGACTTCTTCTTTGCCCTGCATTAACTTAAAGCGGAAGCCGGCCTCTTCCCGCCGTGTCAGAGGCACTAGCATAGGGCCGCCCGGCAATCGCCAGCGATCATTCTCGATCGGGACACGTTCTCTCCGGAAAGGATCCTCGCATAGAAAAACCAGCGCTGCCGCTTCGCGCCATTGCGGGGCCGACTGATTTAAGTCATATTCCAGATAAGCCTCATCACTTTCCCATCGGAGCGCTGGAGCCTGGAAATAGTGGTAAGCATTTTCCGGAATCGCGGACTGAGGTTCAATCGTGTCACACTCGTGCCTGTGCCTTGCCGTCAGACACTGCGCGAGTAGATCTTCTACCGGAAAGGGCGATAGCCAAGCATCTCTGCCAAAGCGTTCCACCGCAGCCTGCGCGTTCACTGCCCCGAAGTGTATGTTTTGTAGCATCTTCCACGATGCTTGGAACGAAGGCGATGCATTCGGTCCTTCCGTATCTAGCAAAAGCTGGATTGCTAGAGGAAGAAAATTTGTGGGTTCCGTCAGCATCGCTGCGAGCCCAGGTATGTGCGAGCACAACAGGCCGGACTGTAGCCAAATAGTCCGCACCCAGACCTGCTGGCCAACGTCCTCAAATCCGTGCCGCAGGCCGAATGTCCGGCAAGCGCTTTCCACTGCCTCCCGCAGAGCAGGTTTTGGGAGACCGGTACGAAACATGAACAAATTCTTCTGATGCTCACCCAGGACTCGTTCGATCGCTGGCCATACAGAACTGGAGTCACCAAATCGTCGGACTGCTTCCGATGCGAAAAGTAGAAATGCGAGTCCCAACGTAGTTCGCTTTCGCACTTTTTCGCCGCGTTTGGTCTGGTAATTACGGAAATCGTCATGAAAATCCCACTCAGCTAATTGTCCCCACGCGAGCAACCGCTCACGGTCATGCTGGCTGAGACGAAGTTCGCTCACTGACCAGGGCGTCGTTAACTCAAGCTCAGCTACTCGTGCCTCCACCGCAAACATCAAAAGCCCGGGAAATTCGTCTGAATTCTCATCCGGCACGAGTTGGCTTTCCTCGGACTCTTTTGGAGGTGTCAAATCTTCTACCAGCGCAGCTACCTCACTATCTCCAAACTCCTCCAACCTTGGATCACCGATGACAGCGAAGTATCCGTTTTTCGAGGCGATGACATTGCTATACGATAGGGAGACCGTCACCGTCTCCAGACTGATTCCTTGCTCTTCAGCTCGTTTAGTTAGTTCACGCCGGCGGACCGGACGGCCGATCTCCCGTATCAGCAAAACCAGGAGATCGTCTCCTGAAGCCTCAGAGGG
This sequence comes from Acidobacteriota bacterium, assembly GCA_021813745.1. GTDB lineage: Bacteria > Acidobacteriota > Terriglobia > Terriglobales > Acidobacteriaceae > Telmatobacter. The sequence continues at coordinate 71,771 of JAKAJO010000032.1, read as the reverse complement.
AGGTAAACTCGTCTTTGCTACGACCTCATCCCCTTCAACAAGGCACCAAGGCCATAGACAGCAAAAGGCCGGAAACATCGCCTCCGGCAAGCGCTCCTGTTCCATGCGCGCGTCACGAAATGCACCTTGGTATGCTTCTGTCAGCTTCAACCTCGGTGTTACCGTAAGAATGCGCGCCAACCGGTTAGCAAGGCTGTTCTCTCGGTTAGGCAGTACAAAATAAAGCTGTTCCGTATCCAGCCACACAACATCTCGAAGTTGATCTTTGATCGACGAAGTCTCAACCTCTGGAACAAGCAATTCGACTTCTCGCCAATCTGCGACACCCCAATGCGACGAAAGCTTGCCCGCAGCTCGCATCACGGCGTTTATCAACACGGCTGTATCGGTGGTCAAGAGAGAATCGCCTTCTAAAATGAGGTCATGTTCAATGTCGGAGCGCTGGACCAGACCCATGATTGCCGCTACGGTTATCGGCGAATCAAGAATCTTCTCGTCGATCAACACCTGCTCTGCCTGCTTGAGTCGGCAGGGAGCGATCCTCTTTAGCTGGGCAACAGCCTTCAACAGCCACGGTAACTGGTGACCCCGCTCCCTCAGTGCATCGGCAACGGGTCGCGCGATCTGCCGGACGCGTTCTCGCGTGATGGGTCGCGTTTGAATCTTCGCTGCCTCATCAAGTGTAAGAGGGTCCTTGCCGCCTAAGCCAAGGAGATCCGATATGACCTTTCGCTTCTGATCGTTATAAGATTTTGGGACCAATAGTAGAAGCTCTTCATTAAGTGACTTCGCAGGCTTGGTTTCTCTCCAACGACTGCCATCAATCTTTTGGTGTGTCATTGCGAGCTTTAATTGATCTAACTCGGCGCCGAATGCTGCGCGCAACGCAGGAATGTTATACAAGAACCAAGTTGGGAGATCGATAGGGAGTTCTAAAGCGAGGGTACCAAGCGCCCGCTCCAACTGCAGTCTCTCCTCTGTCGGAACGCCCGCCAATCTGACTAGAGTTTCCACACTATGCAGTGCGAAATCAGCCACATTGTGCCATCCATGCGCGATGAAACGCTCAGCAAGGGCTCCTTCTGGAACCAGTTCGCGAATGTCTAGAAGGCACGCCATTGGTGAGCTTCCCTCTCGAAGGGAAAGTTCTCTGTCCGACTCCGCTTTGGTCGCTTCATCCCCGAAGTGCGGATAGCCGAGTTCGCGCACGATTTCGGTGATTTCGTTGAGACACTTGCGGCCAAAGTGAGGCAGGTCCATCAACTCGGATGGTTTTAACTTCAGGAGTTCATCCAATGTCTCAATTGAGGCAGCCTTCAGGCAGTTATACGTACGGACAGAAAGTTCTAGATCGGCGATCATCGTTTTGGAAGCGGGACGGAGGATGATCTGATCGTTCACAGTGCTGAGGACATCATCAGCACTCGCGATTATCTTCGCGCGGTCCTGTTGGACAGCGCGTGACATATCGCTTAACTGCAGTAGTGGTCTTGGCCGAGCAGCCACAGATGCGACTGCATCACCGAACGAAGGATAGCCAAAGTGGTGAACGATATCGATGATCTCGCTAAGGCACTTGCTGCCAAAGTTGGGTAGTTCCATCAATTGTGCAGGCTTCCGATTCAGCAATTCATCTAGCGTCTCGATTGAAGCGGCTTTAAGACAGTTATACGAGCGAACCGACAGCTCCATTTCGTCGATCGTCACTCCAGAAGCAAGGCGCAACGTAGGTCGACCATCTATGAGGTTGAGGACCACTTCGGCGCCGGTGCCAGACTCCATAAGATGCTGTCGGACAGCCAAGCGCTTAGCCAGGGGAAGTGCTTGAGGGATCGCCGTCTCCTCCTGTGGGGAGGAAATGATCTCACCGTCATTCCAAAGGACGAATCGGCTAATCATGAAGTACCCGAAGGTTTATCGCTGTGAAGTGATTAGTTTAGCGCAGAAATATTGAATTTGCTGCGAACATCGGATTCACCACTACGAGTCCAATCGCTGCCCTTATCGTCATTGTCATTGTTCCATTTGAAGACGGAGCAATCGGGAATTTTGTGGAATCTCGGATGTGCACGTCAACTTTGTACCGAATAACCGCGCTCCTCGCCGGGGAGATTCTCGATTGGCCGGTTATCTCCGCCAACTCGCTCACGCTGCCAATCCCGGGTTCCGGGCAGTTAATCGCGCACTCTGCTCCTTGCCGAAGATTCGCAGTCCCGCTCTCTATCGCCCCATGGGCTTCTGAGCGACGGATTTCCCTTAAATGTCTTGGAAGCAGCCCGCTGGAGCGCCAGCGGTCTTTCCGATTGCATGGTAAATGCGCGTAGAGTGTCGTAGCCACCACGGCCAAGTTCTGTCTGGAGAATCGCACTCGCGGCTGACCCATGATTGGAGGCTCAGTCAAATTATGCCTGTAATGACACACGAAATTCCTGCGGCGGAGCGCATCCGCAAGGCGCGTACGGCCCTTCTGCTCGATCATCCCTTCTTTGGCTCGCTCTTGTTTCGGCTGAAGAGCGAGGAGTGCCGCTCGATTCTGACCATGGCGACCAACGGCGTGGTGCTCCGCTACAACCCGGCTTTCGTCGATACGCTGAACGCGGCCACGCTGGCCGGGGTGCTGGCGCACGAGGTCATGCACCCCGCGCTCCAGCACCACACGCGGCGTGCCAAGCGCGACCCCGTGCGCTGGAACGAGGCTTGTGACTACGCCATCAACCCGCTGCTGCTCGATGCCGGTCTGAGTTTGCCGGACGATGTGCTAGTCGATCCGCGCTTTCGCGGCATGAGCGCCGAGCATATCTACAACCTGCGCGAGGCCGAGACACAGCCCGAGTCCGGCACTGAAGGCGAATCGGCAGAGAGCCAAGACTCTGAATCGCACAATTCGACTGGGAACGGGAATAGCGACGATCAGCGTTCCGTTCCAGAGAGCCAGGGCGGAGTCGGTCAGGTGATCGACGCGCCGGAGGCTGGTGAGGACGAATCCGGTAACGACGAACAGACGCGCGAATGGGAGATCGCCGTCAACCAGGCCGCGACATTGGCCCAGCAGGCCGGTAAAGTCCCTGCTGGACTGAAGCGAACCATGGAAGGTGCGGCGGAAGCCAAAGTTGATTGGCGGGACCTGTTGCGCCGCCTCTGGTCCGACACCATACTGGCCGATTCAAGTTGGATGCGGCCCAATCGCCGTCACATCTGGTCCGGCCTCTATCTGCCCGGCGTCGTGCGTGAGGGCATCGGCGAAATCGCCATCGCCGTCGATTGCTCCGGTTCGGTCAACGCGCGGCAGCTGCGGCTTTTTGAGGCCGAGATCCGTTCCATCCTCGAAGGCCAACGACCTGAGCGGGTGCATGTCCTCTACTTCGACGCCGAGGTCCACAAGGTCGATACCTACTCGGCCGGCGAGACGCTTCATCTCGATCCCGTCGGCGGAGGCGGCACCGATTTCGGACCTTGCTTTGATTGGCTCAATGCGCATGGAATCCATCCGCAGACACTGGTCTTTCTGACGGATCTCTACGGAGCCTTCCCCGACTCTGTGCCCGACTATCCGGTGCTCTGGGCTTCGACGGGTGGCCGCGATGCGCCCTTCGGCTGTGTCATCCCCATGCAAGCGGCGTAGCCTATGCCCGGCGCATCGGGCTGACGCTCTACCGGAGCATCCCATGAACAAACAGTTCTTCATCTTCACCGACGGCTCGGCCTTCGGCAACCCCGGTCCTGCCGGCTGGGCAGCCATCTTAATCCACGGAACCAGACGTCAGGAAATCGCCGGTTCGGTTCCGTGGTCAACCGTCTCCGAAATGGAGCTTCGCGCCGCTGTCGAGGCGTTGCGCCGGACACCGGTCGGCGCCAAAATCCAGCTGCGCTCAGACTCGGAACTGCTGATTCAGGGAATGCGCTTCCGTGTCTTTCGCTGGAAGCGATTCGGTTGGCGCAACAGCCGCGGTTTCGGGCTACAGCACCGGGATCTGTGGCGGGAGTTACTACTGCTGAATGCGGACCGCATGATTCGCTGGCAATGGGTGAAAGGACACAGCGGCCATCCGATCCAGTCCCGCGCCGACGCATTAGCCTACCAGGCAGCCAGAACAGCCGCCGTTCAGGAACAAATTGCCGCCTGATACTTCTGAATGGCCGCGATACGAATGATGGAGAAGATCATGGCAACGCTTGCTGAATCAAATTCGCTCTTTGAGATCGACGCGGAACTGGATAGCCTTCTCGATGAAATCGAGGAGCAGACCGCCCAAGGTGGCGATCCATCAGAAGAACTTGTCGCACGCTTTCAGCAATTCTGCTCGGCGCACGGCGAGAAGGTGGACCGAATTGGGCGCTTCCTGCGTCGAATGGAGGCGCGCGAGCAGTTCTGCCGAGCTGAGGCATCTCGCCTCAGCGATAGAGCCCGTGCCACAGCCGGCAAAGTGGAGCGAACCAAGAATATGGTCCTCTACTACCTCCTGAGCCGAAATTTGCAGAAGATCGAGGGGCAGCAGTTCACACTGCGCGCTCAGAAGAACAGCCAGGACTCGGTGCGGATTACCGACGAGGCAGCGGTGCCGAAGTGTTATTGCAGGATTGAGGCGCGGATCTCGGGAGTCATATGGGAGACCATGCTGTCCCTGCTGCCAGAAGAGCTTGCCAAGGCGCTGGAATTCTCCATTCAGGAGACTCAAGCAGATAACGATGCGATCAAGGCAGCGGTGGCGCAGAACGAAATTGTTCCGGGAGCGGAGGTGAGGCGAGGGACGCACCTGCGGATTGTGTAACCTATCCGCTCGGCCAACATACTACGCAACGGACGGGCCGGTGAAGAGTAATGTTGATAGGCTTGTGTGATTCCAGAACTCTATGATTCACAAACCGGATTGAGATGGTCTAGGCTTGAATAGATAAACCTATCTGAGATTATCCTGCTCGATTTTGAATCGAGCATCGGCGTGGACCGGATCTGCCTGGAGCCTGAATTGCACAGAAGCCAGCGACGGTACGAGATCGAACTTCACCCGCACGAGGTTCCGGGACTCCTGCGAAGCGTGCAGGAGAACGCTGATTCTCAGCGCCAGGCGCTCGGGTTCCTGCCGTCCCAGGCCTATGAACAAGCAGCGACAGATGGAGGATTGTTCGTTGTCGTGGAACGACTCCCTATGGGAGTTCGTTATGCGGGCCACATTCTCTTCGGACAGACATACCCGAGGGCCAAGATTTTTCAGATATTCGTTCCTCCGGCGGATCGAAAACACGGCGTCGGCCGGCTCATGATCGAGAGACTCATTGAGATCCTAGAAGAGAGAAGCTACCTTACTGTGACCGCACGCGTCGCAGCGGATCTGCCCGCCAACGCGTTTTGGGAGGCATCGAAGTTTGAAATCGTAGGGACGAGATCAGGTGGAGTGACCCGTGGACGAACCATCAATATTCGCGTCCGTCAGTTGAATACGCCAGCCCTCTTCGGCTATCGGGAACCAGTAAGCGGGATTCCGCTCACGGAACCGCTTCCGAATCTCACGACCGTGTTTGCACTCGATCTGAACGTTTTTTTTGACGTTGCCAAGCGTCGGCCTCGCGCCGAGTATGGCGCGATTGTCATGGGCGCGGCATTCAATAACATCGTTCGGCTGACCGTGACTGAGGAGTTTGCGAACGAGCTGCGCCGGAGCACTCAAGCAAGTCCTGATCCAGTGCTGGAGTTTGCGCTGGCGCTCCCAACATTACCAGCGCCGCCCGGTGGGATCAGCGAGCAGCTCATCCAGGAACTGGCTATGATTGTCTTTCCGGAACGGGCTGCTGCGAAGATTCTCACTGCGCAAGACCGGTCGGATTTGAGCCACATTGTCATCGCTGCTCATCACAAGCTCACCGGTTTCATCACGGCGGAAGATGCGCTGGTGCGGGCCAGCGCAGCGATTGAGGAAAAGCTTGGACTCAAGATCGTCCATGTCAAGGACCTGGCAGAAGCGCTTCAGGCCGCAACAAAGGCTGCGTCACCTTTGGACCTGGGATTCTCGGACAAGGATTTGCGGATGACCGAAATTTCGGCAGAGCATTCTCCGGCGATTTGCGCGCTGGTGGAATCGGCAACGCTTCCAGTCGAGTATCGTACCTTGGCGTTGGCCGAAGGCGTGCAAGCGGGGGAACGCCGCTCATTGGCGATTGCTTTCAACGATTCAGTGATCTGTGCCGCTTTCTGGCAGCCTCAATCTACCATCCAGGGCGGCATAGACGCTCTGCTGCTCACGGACGAAGACGAGGCTGCGTCTCCCATCGCAGTCAATGCCGTGTTGAATCGCCTGTCCAGAATCGCCTGCGAGCGCGGCCCCGCGCGCGTTCAGGTGGTGATTCCCAATAGCACGCTTACGGCACAGGACATTGCGATACGGTATGGTTACACGCGGTGCTCAAATGCCGGTTCTGAAGTCTCGCGTTATCAGAGGCTCGCTGTCGGGACTGTTGTGGACGCGGCAGCGTGGCCGTCGACGCGGCAATGCCTCCATGCGCTGACGGACATGCGATTCGCGGCAGATCTCGAATCGATCGCCGATGATGACTTCCGAATCCAGTTCCAGCACAAGGACGGCAAAGAGTACGTGATCGACCTCTTCGATCTGGAGACAGTCCTCTCGCCAACCTTGTTTCTCTTCGCAAACAGGAGTGCGGTTATAGTTCCGATCCGTGCCGCGTATGCGGACGACCTCCTCGGGACAGCCGCCCAGGGATCCCTCTTGCCAAAGCCGCAAGCAGCGGTGCTCCATGAGCGAACATATTTCAGCTCTGCCAGGAATGAGCGGTTGTTCGTGAAAGGCGCACCACTCGTGTTTTACGAGTCAGGGAAGGCCACGGGACGAAGCTCGGCTATCGCGATTGCAAGAGTGACGAGTACCGTGATCGTCCCCAAGAGTCAGATCGCCGCCTCGCTTCTCGATGGCGGCGTTGTAGACGAAGAGGAAATCGGCGGCCTCAGCTCTGGAGAGCGGATAGCCGCGACGACCGTGGACAACATTTTGAAACTGCGGAGACCGGTGCCGTTCGCGCGGCTGCGCGCGCTCGGGTGCGCGGATGGCGCCAACCTAGTTACTTCGCGGCGAATTTCATCGCACCAGCTTCAGATGATAATTAGTGAGGGGCAGGGGACCTGTGAGTAGAGGCGATATCGTCATATCCGTTCATGCGAAGTTCGCCGCGCGGATCGCTGCGGGAAAGAAGGCGGCCGAATTGCGCCGTCGCGCGCCGCGCATTCAGCCTGGCTGCCGGGTGTGGATCTACACGAAGGCGCCGAAAGCGGTTATCTCGATGTGCGTCACGGTGGACCGGATTGTTACTGGCACTCCGGACGAAATCTGGGCATCTCATCAGAAGCGTCTTGGCGTCTCCTGGGATGAGTTCGAGGCATACTTCGCGGAGAGCTCTACGGGCTGCGCAATCTTCTTCAAAACGGTCGAAGACGTCTCACCCGGAGTAGCCCTGTCCGAGATCAGGTCGAAGGTGAAGGGCTTTCATCCTCCTCAGTTCTTTAAGAGGCTGGAGGAGGGTAGTCCGGAGCTAAAGCTTTTCCGAAGCAGGCTTGCTGGCGCGACTGCATAACCTCCATCGTCAGTAATCCGGGGGCATCGAGCGCTCCTCAAGGGAAGCCACCCAAATAGAGAGGACTTTGCTCCGGATTCTCCGCGAGCCACGCGTGATAGGTTTCGATCTCCGAAGTTTCCATATTGATGCAGTACTCGACTCCGAAGAGCGCGAGGACGAAGTGCAGACCACTTCCGAGTTGAAGATAGGTCCATTCGTGGAGGACCTCGTAGGATTCGCTTTCACGATCGGAGAAAACGAAATCAGCCGGATAGAGCGGACGGTTGTGAAAGGGCCAGTTCTCTCCACTCCCTCTCCTTGCAAACTCGCGGAGCGCATCGAACTCGTGAGCATCGACCAAAGATTCTATTCCCTGCGGTTCATCCGCGACCGCCAGAGCGAGGCATTCGATCGCGGTCTTGCCGAGAAAGCGGGAAACCACCTCGCCCTCTGGAAGAACTGGAATCGGGATGTAAATGCGCCCATCGTTGGACTTCTGTACCCAGTCAACCCAACGATTTTCATCCTTCTCGAATGCCGCTCCAATGCTGACCCCAGAGCCATCCAGGTGCCGGACTATCTCGATCTCCGTCCTGCTGGCGGGATGAATCCCGGAGACACGCGCTGGCCGCCCCTTTTTGCTCGGAATGTCTGCCACCGACCTCTGATAGCGGAAATACGGGTCCGCTAGGAGAGGCTCTTCAATTTTCGAAGCGAAATAGTTATTGCACCCATCGCAGACGACACCACGATCGAGCACGTGCTCCACATTGCCCAGCGACTCTGGAATTACGTGTTCGACAGCCTTCGAGTTCGCCGAGTCGCGTTTACAGAAGATGCATCTCATTTGCAGCTTCCTGCTTCTGCGCTGCGGCAAGCCAGAAACTCCAACTGTTCTGCCAAATTCGGCGTGGTATCTGGTGTCAATGGAATGCGTACGGCCATTCCATCATCCCCTCGCTCTTCGAGTATGAGTCCGACGACTGCGAACAAATCGAATGCGATCTTCTTCAGAGGCTCAAAAACCTCGAAGCCTTGCCAGTTCCCATAACCGGCATGAAGCGCCTGTAATTCGGGCTCGAGCTGGCTCACGAGGCTGAGAACGTCGGGATGGTCGTTTAGTGCCTCCCTCGTCTTAGGCGCCGCGTTGTCGAAGGCTTGTCCGAGACCATGCAACTGACCAAAAAGATAGGAAGCATAGGTTAGTATCTTGCTCACAACATACGTGCACTCGGACAGCACTTGAGGGACATCTGCGTGCATTCGATACTGGCGCAGGTAGCCGCAGATTGCGGGGATTCCCGTCTCAAGCTGTTCGCATAAAGTACTTTCATATTGACTCGTCAATTCGGTCGGGCTCACCAGTGCGCTCAGGCGTGAAGCGATGTATTCGCTCCAGCACGCATCGGCAATCTCGAAGAGCAGGCCGTCATAGGGATTCAGCCGCCGTTTCAGCCACGTGTCGGGAAGTGAGGCCACTTTCATGCCAAGATCGTGTACATGACCGCACTCGTGGGCCAGCGTGTACACCATCTGCCGGTAATAGGGCCGCAATTCTTCGTTCTCAGGTTGAGTCAGCGCCATCATGTGCAAGGCGTTGAGCACGATGACAGACTTCGGCTTGCCGTCGACGAGAATGGCGGGCGTCATCGCGATCCCTACGCCGATCGCATCGTTCGTCGGTGTAAGTTTCTTCCCGGCGTCTAAACCTCGCTCTAAACTTGCCAGAGTTCCTGCGTAATCATAGGTGACCCAGACGCGGGAGAGCGCGCTGAGGTTCATCAGCTTCCCGAAAAACGAAAGAAGCCCTTCGATAATTGCGGCAAGCTGCCGCGCATCCTCTTCGCGTGCAAAGTCTGTAAACGAGAACGTGAAATCAGGAAGTGTCGAGGGTCGGGCTGAGACCTCGTCGTACCATGTGTTCTCGCCCTCGGTTCGGCTTTCGCCAAGCGCGATGGATTCCTCGTCCAAATTCATCGCTTTCTCCGTCTCAGTTTGGCGTCGAGCGGACGATGATTTGCCTGTTTGCAATGTGGCGTAGGTTGAATCGCCCACCGTCCTGGCTCGACCTCGATGAAGGATTCATCGCTCAAAAGCACGCGGCGAAGGTATTGCCGGAAGTTCAGAGACTGGCTCTCGAATCCGCCGCGACGGATCCTCCGCTCCAGCTCTACCAGTGTGAGAGCCGAATGTGCAGCGATGCAAACGGAACGCGCGCGCTGCACCAGCGGCCGTTTCTGCCTAGCTGGCAGAACAGCCTGCAGGCGTTCGAAATTGAAGTGAGCCTTTTCCTCAGCCTCTGCGGCTTGCGATCCAAACTCCACGCAGCTGTTGCAAAGAGTCTGGAATGCTGCAGAACGCTTGAGAGAATTCCACCCCTTCTGAAGCCCTGCTCGGGTTCTTGGATGCAGTAGAGCAAGTGCGCCGGCAGACGCCAAGACAATCTGGATCTCAGGCGGCAGCCTACGAACAGCGCGAACGAGATGGACGAGAAGGCGACAGAGGCCGCAGAGAAACCCCCAGCCGACGAAGACGGAGAGTGAGGAGCCGATTCGAACGGCGATTTGAACCGTGCTCGCTCGGGCATAGTCCCTCAGCTGCGTATCGATGAATACCGAGACAACCGCCGCTCCCATCGCAGCCAGGTGAGGATCCTCTGTGTAAACGGCCCTAGCGTCCACTTCTCGCCAGGTGGCAAGATAGGGGAAGTCCTTGATATCGGCGTAGGTCTCCGTAGGCGATGGGCATTGCCGCGGAGAGTAAAAGCCAACATACTGCTGGAACTGGTTCCATTCTTTCTCTACTTGGACAACAGTAGTGCCCGTGTCCGCGGCGATCGCTTCGTAGTACTTCTCGATCTCCTGCTTGACGTACTCCGGCGCGAGAAACATCGCTACACCGGCCTCGATTGCCTCATGAATGGCGCTGCGATGCTCCGGATGACGCCGTCTGCGCAATCGCCACCGCAGCTCTGCCTGAATACGATTGGCGTCTGCGACGAGGCGTACCTGAAATGGATACGGCATGAGGTCCCGAAGGACCGGCAGTGACTCCATGAAGGCGATGAGTTGCGGCAAGCGGTCGGAATGAAAGAGATCTTCAAGCCGGTGCGGAGATCGCGGTTTGCATGCTGTGCTCATGCGGCTCCCTCGGACGTTTGTGGGGAGCCATCTGCTTCGAACGTGTAGTGCCCCTTGCGGATCTTGTCTTGCGCTCTTTTGAAATACCTCTCCGGCGGAGGGATGCTGGCCATCCGGGCATCATCCAGCCTCGCGCGCAAAGAGGCAAACTCTTTTTTAATCTCATCGAGTTCACCGAGTGCGGTGATGTTCCTTGCCTGACGAAACCGGTCCTGGAGCGACTTAAATGTATTGGCGAAGCGCGTGATAACGGCAAGGTCCCGGTCCAGGTCGAGCGCCTTGAAGATGGCGGGGAGCACGCCCGCGAGAAACGTCGCAACGCCGGCGACCCACGGCCAGTGTTTCACTAGCGCGGAGGTGGCGACTGCCGCGCAGAGGATGGGGAGCGCGATGAACGCTGTTCGCCAGAGGCGCAAATCCTTCAGCCACTCGAAGAGAGCAGTGGAAGTGTAGAGGCACGACTCCTCCTGGCGTTCGCATTCGTGCTTGAGGGCTTCGACGACGGCTACGTCCATTGCGGCCTCCGCGGAAGATCCGCTCCGAAAATCTTTTGCCACTCCTCGCCAGCAGCATCGACTTGGTTTGATTGGTCGAATTCGCAGGCCTTGACAGCCCGGTTCCACGCCGTCAGCGCCCGGCTTTGCCATAGGTCGCCAAGGAGGACGCTTTCGGGTACGCCCGGAACGAGCATTGAAGCGGACGCCTTGCTGTACAGGTATGCGAAGAAATCCCGTGTGATCCAGTCAAACCAGAAGTAATCATGCAGGCGCCAGGGGCTTTGCAGGAGAAACTCCGCAGCGACCAGCTCAAGATGAAACGATTTGATGGGAACCGAGCAATATGCCTGCCACCCTTTCAGCATCCGGATCAGCGGTCTCAGGTTCCCATTGCAGGCAACATCGACATCTTGAATGTACTGCGCCTCCGCCTGGGGATTGGTCACCTTATAGCGGCCGACACCGGCGGTGTCGCAGATCCAATAGCATCCGTCCGTGAGCAGGAACGCTGGGACAACCTCAATGGCGTAGCTGCCAAAGCTGACGAGGACAACCTGACGGTCTGCCTGGATCACCGTGGCGGGGTATGTCGGCAACAGCACTCCCCGTACTTCCTGGAGCAATGCGGACTGGCGATTCCCGATGCGATTCTGAAACCGGTAGTAGACCTCGGGGGGAAGAACGAAGTACACGTCAACGTCGCGCGGCGGGCGGGTGGCGAGATCTTTGCCCCACGAACCGATCAAGCGGCTATTGGCGTCTTCGGAATCAATGTTGTGGTAGTGCTGATTCAGGCAGGAGATGACACCACTGCGCTTCCTCCAGCCATCAACCTGCTGCATGAGCGTCAGGCTGATGTTCTGGTGAAACTGCTGAAAGCGCTGACGGACGGCAACCCACGGGAGCGCCCATGGCACGGAAGCGGGGATCTGCGTTGCCGGTGTAGTCTCGGTTTGAAGGGGTGCAAGGAGTGCTCCCATGGTTAACCTCCGGGGCGTGATCGGGACAACGCTCTTAGTTTACAATAAATATTGAAAATGTAATTTTGGAAACCGCTAGGAGCGTCCATAATGATCGCAGATCGCATTCGTCTCGCCCGCCGCAAGGCCGGCTACTCGTTACGGGATCTCGCTGCCGCGATGGACCAGAAAGTGACCGCGCAGGCAATCGGCAAGTATGAGCGCGGCGAAGACATCCCCAGCTCCGGGGTCCTGATTGCTCTAGCGAAGGCTCTTCATGTATCCGTCAGCTATCTGATGGATACTCAAGGACTTGTGTTGTCCGGCGTCGAATTCCGCACCAAAGCGAACACCACGGCTGGCGACCGGGCAGCCGTCGAAACCGAAGTGCTCGAATGGATCGAGCGCTATTTGCAGATCGAACACATCCTCGATCTCGACAGCGCCGAATGGAAGCCGCCGTTTGCCTCTCCGCGGAAGCTCAGGAGCATAGAGGACGCAGAGGAACTGGCGAAAGAGGTCCGTCAGAAATGGATGCTCGGAATCGATCCGATTCCAAACATGACCGAGTTGCTGGAGGAAAAAGGGCTGAAAGTTCTCGTTGTCGACCTTCCCAATCGCGTCTCCGGTTTCACCTGCATCGTTGCACGGGAGAGCGGGGCTCCTGGGTTGCCGGTGATCGTGGTCAATCGGCTGTTTCCGCTCGAACGGCGACGGCTCACCCTCGCGCACGAGCTGGCTCATCGTGTCATCGATCCTACGAGCCTGCCGGACAAAGATGAGGAGAAGGCGGCCAATCTCTTTGCCGGCGCCTTTTTGATGCCGCGCGAGCATCTTCTGCGCGAAGTCGGTAAACAGCGTAATGCTCTCGGCTATAAGGAAATCATCGCGCTCAAGCGGCTTTATCGCGTCAGTGGTGCTGCGCTCCTGATGCGCCTCAAACAGGTCGGCGTCATCAACGAGGCGATCCTGACCTATGCCTTTCAAACGGTTGCGCGGGGTTGGCGTACTCAGGAACCGGAGGAACTCGAAGCGGAGAATAGCCGGGGACAACGGGAACGGCCCCAGCGGTTTGAGCGGCTCTGCTATCGTGCGCTGGCTGAAGATTTCGTGTCGCTCAGTAAAGCGGCTGAGTTGCTGAGAATATCACTGCCTCGCGTGGAGGCCGGGCTGAAGGGACCGTACGGAACCGATGAGGATCATCATCAGTGATACAAGCTGTCTCATCGATTTGCGCAAGGCCGCGCTGCTCGCGGCTTTCCTGCGGCTGCCCTTCGAAATTCTGATCCCCAACACGCTCTTCGAAGATGAACTGCTGAGCTTTTCCGCCGAAGAGAAGAAGAACCTGATTGCGGCGGGACTCAAGGTTGTGGACCTGCCTGGGCCCCAGGTCTCGCGGGCGCGCGAGGCCATCCTTGCTCAGCCTCGGCTCAGCATTCACGATGGCTTTGCCTTTGTCCTGGCGGAAGCTCATACCGGCTGCATCCTGCTGACGGGTGACTCTGCACTGCGTACCCTGGCCGAACGCAGCCGGATCGAGGTGCATGGCGTCCTCTGGGTCTGCGACCAACTCTTTGAAGGCAAACTGTCGACGGCGAAACAGCTCCATACAGCCCTCTCGAAGCTCGCTGCGGATCTCTTAGTTCGACTGCCGAAGCGCGAACTGGCTGCTTACATCCGGCGCTACCAAAGTCTGAAATGACGGCTACGTCCGGCTGGGATGCTGGGCCAAAACGAAGCTCGAAATTGGATTGGCCTGCGAAGCAATCTGAACTGATTAGAGCAACATCGTTCCGGACCATATCAATCCTCGCGGAACATGAGGCGCTTCGAGAGACGATCTTCCCGACACCATCCAAGCGGTCTACTGGTGGCGCAACAGAGGGAAGGGTTCAAGCAGGCCTGACAGCGGCTTCATCAAAGCGATTCTAAATAGCCGAAGTCGGTGACTCACGGGGCAACACGGCGGACGCTGTTCTATCATCGACCATTATGGTCCGCACAAGAACGATACTGACCGAGGAAGAGGTCGAACGGATACGTGCACAAGCAACCCGCGCAATCGCTCCGCTAAAACCTGCCGAAAAAGTTCACGAATATGCCTGGGGTGGGAAGCGAACTGATGCCGGTCGTGAATTGCCGGAGTACTACTTGGTCTACTTTCTACTGGCAGATCTGTTGAGGTTCCCTCACACAGGCCAAGAAGAAAAAGTTGCGTGGTCGATACCGGTGGATTTCAACGGGAAAACGGCAACCATTGAGTATCGAAAAATGGGACTCGGAGTCTTCTCGTCTAATTCTCCGGAGGATGAGGCTGCAGCTGCTGGGATTGTCGCTGCGGCTAAGAGAGGAATAGGTGCATCGCGCGCATATTTCGATAATCTGGCTGCCAAGGCGGCTGGTGGAATGAGCCTGAACGTCAAAAACAATGGCCCATCTCTATTCAGCCGATACACATATCTCAGGGACTTATTCAGGGAAATGGCGACCTCGATCCAAGGCAACAGCCCTTATGAGATCCAGGAGGAAGAAATCAAACTGTCGGGCGACCGGAAGGCGAAATCGTTCACGCTGGACTATTCGGCAGCTGAAGAAGCGAAGTGGATCGGTGTCGCCGCGATAGAAGCATTCTTCAGTTGGACAGAACACATTCTCATTCATGTCGCAATTTTGCTCGGCAGACTCAGGACAGGTGAGGATGTTGCAGAACTGGCTGAGGCCGAATGGTCCGAGAAAGTCAAAAAAGCCATTGATCTTTCTGCCGAGAAGGAAATGAAGGACATTTACGAGGAACTGTTGGAAATCAAACGTCAGGTTCGGAACTATATGGCGCACGGGGCGTTCGGCAAAAACGGCGAAGCATTTAGCTTTCACACTGCAACGGGTGCCGTACCAGTAAACCTGACAGGGAATGATGGCCGCCTATCGATATGGATCGTGCCGTCGTTTGAGGAATCTCGTGCAATTGAGGTGATGGAGTCGTTCATTGAAAAGCTGTGGAAGGGTGAACGTGCACCTGCTAAATTACATCTCGATGACGATGGCCTTCCGGTGATCTTGAGTTACGCAAGCAACGGTGTTTACGCTCGCGCGATGACTTCCGAGGAGAATATGGACGACTACATCAGGGCTTTGTCGAAGGAAGTCGACGATGCCGCGAATATGGACTGGTAGTATTCCTATGCGCCTGAAGTCAGGCGCACTCGCGCGCAAAAAATGGGCGATGTCGGGCTGGGCGGTTTGCTTCCAGATTACCGGTCTCGGACCCCTTTCAGGAATTCGCTCATGGTCAGACCAAAGGCCTGGGCGAGTGCGGACAGGTTGCGTAGACCCACTTCTCGCGCACCACGCTCGAGATCGGAGATATGGACCTCATGAATGCCGGATTGCTCAGCAAGGTCAATCTGCCGCCATCCGCGCTTCTTCCGCAGTTCACGAATTCGCTTGCCAAGCTCAATGCACACGTCGGGATGCATTTATCTAGCATTGACTTAGCGTAAACACTATATTTAGTGCATGCGCTCTTTGGCGTATGCCGTCTGTTGGTCCATCCGGGTTCTTCGGGACGAGATTGCGCACCTCCTAACAGTTTGAGATTTTGCCGAGAATAAACAGGCAGCGACCGAAAGCCGTGATCTGCTGAATAGATTGGACAACAGAAATGATTCACTGTAACGAATTGAGTGGAAAAGTCGTGCGCCTCCTCACACTCTATGAGGATGGCGTTTCCTGTCCCGAGGTTCATATAGAGTTTACCGACGGCACTATTTTCAGCGCCAGCATGAGGACCAGCGTCCACATCGATGCGAAACACATCCGGGACGAGGGTGGGGAACCACAGGTCCTGCACGACTACTCTTGCCCGGCTGGACGACATTGATAGACAGAATGAGCGAGCAGTCTGATCTGGTCTCTGGAGCTTTGCAGATTGGAAAACGCGCCCGAGACCCCCTGAGGGACGGTGATCGAAATGGTTGTCTACTGAGACCAACTGTCGAGAGGCTCGCGCCACACCATCTGGTGCGCATGCGGACTCTCCACTTCAGAAGTGAACCCGATCGCCAACTTTAGCAGCGGAAGCAACAGGATGATTAACGCAGCGGCGCAAACTCCGCTCACTACGGCGTCGAGAACGGTGAAGAGCCAAGCCGGTGGCGGACACTTCGCGCAACGGGTTCGTCCCTTGTCCTCCGCAGTTGCGTTTCCAGACTTCAGCAGGCTAAAGCTTGACGGCATATGTTCCTTCATCGTCGAGTTCGTCATCTTCGTCTTCTTCAATGTTGCTTTGACCGCCCTGCATTGCAGCAGCAAATGCCTCTCGTTCCCGCTTGTCTCTGCGTACATCAAGGAGTTGTTCGCCGCTGGTGTGCTTCGGTGAGTAGCAATACTGCACATAGGCGTCGAACAGCGATAGGTTTGGTAGGCCGCGCTTCAAAAGGTCAGCCTGGTGATGCTTCAAAAGATCAATCAGCGCTTCTGGAGTGATCGTATAGAAATGGCGCGTTCCGCGGGGAACCTCTGAGGCTGTGAGCCATTTGTGTTCGATCCAGAAGAGAATCTCCTCTTTGCGAACCCGGAGTGCGCTCGCAAGGCTTGCAACGGAGAACTGGTCACAGCGGATATCGCGAACACTGAGGCGCAGTCTTCTGAGCAGATTGCGAATCGCTTTGGGCGTGCGGTCCAATCGGCGAGCGATGTCTTCGACCGAACGCTTGACGAGTTCCTCACGAACAAGCTCGATTTCGGCCTCGGTCCATCGTCTTTGGTCGGCTCTCCCCTTGATCCCGTACTGGATGACGAAACGCCAGCACTCCTGCTTGGAGCGGCCCGAGTGCCGCTGGATGCGAACCACGAGTTGCTCAAGTTTGTTTCCGGAGAGCACCTTTGCCTGAACGGCCATAGCCTTCGCTTCCACACTCCACTCCGTAGAACGGACCGGTGATGGGGAACGGGGTGCCATAGCAGCTACATTGTTGTCACCGCCGGAAGCCACATGTTCGAGCTCTGAAGCACCGCGGTCGAGGGAAGGGCGTACGGTTTGGATTGTAGCCAGATTGTGTCCGGCCAGGTCTTCGATGCGAGGATTCTAGCGACGGTTACCGGGATCATCTCCACGCTCCAATTGGGGGGATTGTCTGCGATGGATCGATTTTCTGCAGTGCACGAGTTCACGATCGATCGGTCAATCGCTCTGCTCCGCATCGTGCGCAGAATGCGGCACGATTTGCACATACGATTGTCCTAAAGGGACAACAAAGTCCAATTCATTTTTTAAGGTCTCTTATTCTTGACAGGAATAAGAGCAGGTTGCAAATCGTTCTATTCCGCATCTTTCGGCGTCTTCTTGCGTCTAAATGGAGATAGTATTCCGCGACGGAGTGGCCCCCAACTGCGCGGAAGAGAACTATAGGGCATTCATTGATCGTTCCCGATAATCTGCGTGCAAGCGACGAAACTGAAGTCGGCAATGCATATTCCCAATCCGTCCCCCTCAAGGTCGACCTTGGAGCTAGATTATGGCACGCAATGAAACGAAGTACATGGAATCAGTGGTCGCTCTCTCGGAAGAGCTCAATTTTAGCCGCGCAGCGGAAAAGATTCGCATTAGTCAGCCGATGATCACCAAGAATCTTGCCGATGTGGAGGCCATGCTCGGATTTCGCCTGTTCGAGCGGGACCGCAGGTCCGTGCAGGTGAATCGGGCAGGCAAAGCCTATGTCCAGCAGGCACGTCTCGCTCTTCTATATGGAGAGCGAGCTCTTAATGCGGCCCGCGCGGTCGTGCAAGACGCAGACGTTATTCTCAACGTCGGGCGGTCTCCTTATACAGATCCGTTTCTAATCTCCACTCTTCTTGCGGTTCAGCTGAGGAAGTTCCCGCACTTCAAAATAGACTTGTCGAGTCAGTATTCGTATGACTTGATACATGAACTACTCGAGGGCACGCTCGATCTCGCGATTGCGACAGAGCCTCCCCGTTCGCCGGCGCTGTCGACTATCCAAGTTGCCGAGTCTCCGTTCTACATTGCCATGCGCGAAGCCGACGAACTCGCTGCTCAGTCCGAAGTCACGCTAGACCAGATGAAGGGGCGCGCGTGGATACTCTTCGAACGCCGCTTGCACCCGCCGCTCTACGATTCGATTATGCGGGTGGCGGAAATGAGGAAGGTTACGCCCTCTCGCGTTCAGCACATCATCGCTCCAGAAGAGGCCTATCCATTCGTGGCGGACGGTTCAGCGATTGCTGTCGTTGTAAAAGCTGGGGCCCTACGTATTGCGCGCAATGGTCTCACGGTACGTCCTCTGACTGAGAATGACTTGATGCTCAGGACTCATCTCGCCTGTCGCTCCGACAATCAGTCGAAACTGCTCAGTGAGTTTGTGAAAGCGTTCGTACTTGCGGTCGGAGCGAAACGGGCCGCTTAGCAGCATGCCTTGTTCTGCTCAAGTGAACGAGTGTCAGAGAAAGTCACTACAAGAACCACAGAGGGCGCCTGTAATGTCTTCGAGATAAAAGAGGCGCTTCAGAAAGTCATGCACAATCGATGCCTATCGGTTCCTACCGATCTAGAGTTCTACTGAACCCTTGGGTTGAATGATCTCAATTTCGATCGACTCAGATGTGCCGCAACACGGACACAGAACAATACCAGTCGTCGCTTCTCTAAGATCGATACTGTCCAGGCTGAGCACGTTTCCGCACTTTGAACACCTGTGAGCGGCAAGCCAACGTTTCCCTGGAGATTCTTCATTTACCCTGGGATCGGACTTTCGTGCGCTGGTCATATTTAGCTAAGATCGGATTAGCGCGTGCCAACACTCTCTGCATCTTCCCCGCCTTCTTCTGCTTCACTCCTATCGTCGAGGCACTCAGACAGTGTTAACACGACCTAGTACGTTGGATCCCAAGCCTCTTCGATGCTGTGCTGGCGAATGATGACGAGACCCTGTCTTCCGGCGAGGAAAAATGTTCCTGTCTCTGTGCGATAGGCCAGACGGCTGACGTTTGGAACTGCGGCAAGCAGCCTCGGCACAGCACCCTGCCGGACGAATTCGAGATCTTGACCTTCTCCCACAGAAGACTCTTCGGCGCGAAGCTCAATGCCGGGAAAGTCCGCACGTTGCTTGGGCAGGGAATATTCGCCGAGACGGGGACGCGCTGCGCTTAATCGTGGTGCGCGAGGCCGTGACAAATCCAGCATTTCAGCCCCTGATCCATCGCGAAAACGAGCGATGGCGTAGTGCTTATTCGGCACCTGAATCAGGTCAAAAGGTTTGGCGAGCCCGGTCGGAACTATGGCAACCACATTGAGCTTTGTTGGGTCGTAGACATCGACAACGACGAGGCGTGCGCCGTGCTCTTGCTCAAGATAGAGCCATTTGCTGTACCAGCGATTTGAATAGAGCAGCAGGTCCTGCGCTGGTTGTCTGGTCTCGGCAGGAAGCGCGGATCCCGAAATCAGATCGAAGTCGGGGTTAGGCGAACGCATTATCCCGAAAACTCGATCGGCGCTGAGGCACAGAATGAGCAAGAGGATACAAGCAACGATAGACTTCATGTCAACCCTCCTCCCAATGGCGAAGCGACTTCAGACCATCAGTGGGGTGCTGTTCTTCTAGCATTGCATCTTGGAACGCGGAAATCTAAGTGCAAATTGTTATGAGGTATAAGTGCAGAGTCCTATCAGGGATTGAGTCCATTGCTGTGCAGATGGCGCAACGCCGCTCGGGTAGTGACGAATCTGGACCACCGCTCTGCAAACGCTCGAATTGGAGAAGGTATGGAAGGAGAGAGGAGGCGGACGTCTGACAATTGTGTAGAGAGTTTAACTTAAGCTGTAAAGCGACCAGTGGTACCGCGCTCAGTAGTGTCGGTTGATATGGCGCAGCATCTCTTCATCACGTCGGGGTCCAGACCAGGAACGTCGACGGAATTGCCACCAGCACAGTGCGAGGCCAGCCAGAATTGCTGCGGCACCGAATTCCCAGTAAAGTCGCATCACACCAGCACATTATCTCTAACTTCGTCGTGATTGTCATTCTTCAGCAAGACAATACCACCGCGGCGAAACGCGACGCCGATTCGCCGGCGCCGTCCAATGGTTCCCGCATACTGCTGGTTGGATTTCCGGGCTCTTGGCGAGTCAGGCAGGAATCGTAGCGCCCTTATTCCCGATAAGAATTTGCACTTAGACCTTTTGCGCCTTAGCTGCGATGCTAAGCAGTGGTTGACAGATTGACGTATGGGTCTCATCTGCCAAATCAGTGCTTGTTATACCTCAGGAAGTATTAGGAAGAGAGAATGCGCAGGTCGGTCGATAATGCGCTACGAGGAGCGAAACCATACTCGAGCATATTGTCAGTCAGTGCGGTCGCTACATCCGTTCATAAAGGCTGCAATTGAGTTAACGCGAGAGGAGGATAGTTATGCAGGCATCCACGAGGGTCTATCATCGCTCATCCGTCGGACCATCCCTCAAGTCGCTATTGATCGCCATCATCGCTATTTGCGAACTGATGGATCTGGCGTTCGAGGGTGCAATTCAACTGTTCTGTCCGTTGCCGCGTCGAGACTCACACCATGATCTACGAATCGTGTAATGCACCTGCCACAAGTCAATAGAAGTGGACGTGCGTGACGAGGGATGCACTGCCTTGCATAGCCGCATCAAAGGTAGGCAGCGCAAAAGGGAGGGAGACCAGTGCTAGTTGCGTCTATTTATATTGCGTGCGATATGGCCGCAGTCATCGCAGGTGCGGTCGTTCTGCTAGATGCTCTTGGCGGCCGCCTGATTTGTACGCATGCCGCATTCTTCCTTCGTTGTGCATTGTGCACGAGCATCGCAGGACTTCTCTATCGGCCGCACTGTTGTGAATCGACGAGTGGACTCTCAGTTCTGGTTGTCTACGTCACCGCGCTGGCGTTTGTGGCTTGGCGTCGGTTCCATCTTGTGAGCTTCTGGTGGCCGCTCTTCCTCGTTTCCATGTCATCTGTCATGTATGCGAGCGTCCTGGTTGGTGTTGTGCAGTTCTCTTCATTGCCTAGCATAGGGCACTACAACAGTACGCATGTGAGCTTGATGCGCGCGAGTGTGGAAGCGGTTCTCGCTGCTCTGGGCGTGGTAGCGATCTGCTGGGTATTGCGGCAGGTCTATCCATGGTCCATACCTCAGCCCAAGAACTGTGTTTCTGTCGATGCACATCTTCAGCCCAGACGAGCGCTGGTTAATCAGTGAATATAGCCGGATGAGCAAGTCGTAACTGCTCAAGCCATGGCTTATATGGAATAACAATTTCTATTTGGACGATGTATTCATGCCCAGCTCATACTGCGAATTGGGGCGTCACTTAAAGCCTCTCAATGACTCCTGCAACGAAGAAGGTTTCACGACACAGTCTCACGTCCTTCACATCTGATCGGGTTTGAGGCTCTGCGTGATCACAGCGCCTGAGCGTACTCGGCCGCAGAGAACGGTAACATGCGCCGCAAAAGATGCGTCTTTCTGCGGCGCAATCGGCAGTCAATGGGATGAATATCTGAGTGCGATAGATACACCGTGATATGTAGTAGCGAAATTAAATGAACGTACATCTACTATTGAACTGCCTGTAGTAACACGTTGATACCCTGGCCCCGCGACCCGCGGCAAATAGCTGGTCGTGAGCCTAACTAGGCTCTCCATGTTAGTCCAAGGAGAGATGATGAAAGTATTAACGTGTCTGGTAGCTATTGTAGTTGTTTGCCAGTCGGGGTGGTCGCAACGCAGCACATCGACAGTACAGGCCGAACATGGCCACAGGTCTTCCGCGAACGCGAACGCTCAGAATGAAATGCCCCCAGTTACCGCAGAAGTTCAGGCGCTTCGCGATCAGGTCGTATCGCAGCAACAGCGACTGAATCAACTTGAGGAAGATCTCAAAAAGAGAGATACGGTGCTCGCCAATATGGCGAGCAAGTTGGATCAGCTTGAGTCGAGCGAAGTGCAGGCCACAGAGCAGAACAACGACGCAGTCACTCGCCTACAAGGTGCAGTGAAGGACGTTGAAACTGCAAGCACAAGCGTAACAAGCGAAATAGAGGACCAGCAGAAGAGAGTCGGCGAACTCGTAGAACTGCAAAGCAAAGTCAAGATCACCACACAATTCTTCGGGGACTTTGGATTTTATACGCATACTGGATTCGGTCCACAGTTCATTGCCCAGATGAATCAGACAGGTCCGTTCAATGCGGGGTTCAATACTTTTGATATAACCCGTGCCTACATCAACGTCTTTTTCACTCCATCAGAAGCAATCACTCTTCGGATTACACCAAACGTCTATCGGCAAATCGATGGAGCCGGGCCGGACATTTCCGGCAATTCTGCAAACAATGGAAGCTTCGCTTACGCTTCCTCTGCGGATGGTAACCTTGCCTACCGTCTGAAATATGGATACATCGACTTCAATACGCTCTTCTCAAAGAGCAAGCATTTTAACAAGGACAAGCTCACCATCGGCCAGACCATGCAGCCATTTACCGATTGGGAGGAAGGACTGAATGGTTACCGCTACGTCTATTTGACCCCATGGAATTATCTGACGCTGAGTTCTACTTATGTAGGCGTCAAACTGCATGGCCCCATCCAATCCAGGGGTAAGGAATACTTGGACTACGATCTTGGCGTTTTTAACAATGCCAGCTTCCACAGCATCGAATACAGCGATAAAAAGCAAGGCATGGCTCGCCTGACGGCCTATCCGTTCGGCACGAAGGACGATCGTACGGGCCTCGGCTTTACCGCGTTTGAAAACTACGGCTACGCTAACAAGACTCCCGATACACGGAGCGAGGTGATCAACCGCGCGGCGGCAATCGCTTTTTACCAAGCCCCCAAGAAGAACTACGAACTGGGAGCTGAATTCGATCTGGGACACAATGCTATGAGCAACACGAACTTCTTTTCAGGCGCCGGCCCAGCTGACGCTTTCAGTTCTACGACTACGACGGCGTATGCGCCCTTCAACAACCTCGCGAAGGCCATCCTAAACAGCGCGCATGGCCGGCAGGAGGCGTACGGTGCTTTCGGGTACTATCGCGTTGGCGAGTCGCCATTTAAGCTGTTCGGCTTCTATTCGTACTGGCTCTCGAATACCAATTTCGGCATGAGGAATCCCTTCGATTTCGAACGCACGGTCGGAGGCATCAGCTACACAGTCAACAAGCATACTGAGTTTGCACTGCAGAACTCGAACCTTCATTATCTCCATGACTTCAACAGCGCCCAACTCGCAAACCTCAATGGCTTCCTGCACTACACCGGAACTTCCGCCCTGACCGGGAGCATCTTGGGGGCTGCACGCGGGGACACGAATGGAGTTTTCATCAACGTGGTCTACAACTATTAAGGACAGTAGATTGGAGGAGAAGCGAAGGCTCTCCTCCAATCATCGATAGCGTCTCACCCTTCAACATTGCATCAAGGGGCTTTGAAGTTGATCCGATCATCTTTCGAGAGATGACGCGCCAAGAGAGAGAATGCCATAGGTGCTTCGATTATGGCTGAAAGGGACCTTTCGGATAAAACGAGTCATTTGCGGGCGTTCCAGCCCCACTTGATGAATATCTTCTGTCCTTCGGCGGATTCCAGGAAGCGAACAAACTCGCTTGCTTCAGGAGTCTGCTTCCCGCGGACCGTGATCCCAACAGCGCAATCCCGGTAGATCTGATGCGTACCGTCGATGGGAACTTCATCAGCTAACGATGGATTAGAGGCTTGCCAGATGGTCCAGATGAGCCATGCATCGAGCGTTGAGTTGCTTTGCCATGCGGCTTTCGCTTCTGCGCTGTTTGAGGCAACCATGGAAATATTGGATCGGAATCTCGCGACTGACGATATTCTCCCGTCGCGCCCCACGATGTCTTCCCAGAGACCTTTCTGACCAGCACCGTTCACCACGAGGATGTGATGTCCCGAACTCAGAAGATCCTCAATCCCCTTGATGCGTGATGGATTTCCAGGACGGACCAGGATTGCTGCCTCGCGTAGGTAGAGCGGCACAATCGTTGCCGGATCGAGGACTCCCGCGAGTGCGACTTGAAGATCGCTCATCATCTCCTCCGATCCGCTGTAGATGATGTCTCCGTTCTCTTTCGCATCAGGAAGCCATTTGGGAGTTGGGCCTGCGGTCACAATGACCCGGACGTGCCTTGTATTTTGAAAAGCTTCGGCTGCCTCTTTCATTGCCGGCAGTGGGCCACCAGGACCGTAGACGTGGAGAACCGGACCGTTGATGCCGGTGTCAGATTGAGCTGGAAGCGATATGGGCATTGCACTCAGTTGCATTCCAGTCAGTAGCATAGAAAGAACAACATTGCGAACTGTGATCATGTGACGGAATCCAATCGATTTCATTGAACGCCAACTACTAGTAGTTTTTGTAAGCCTGGTTGAACTGGGGACGCGGCATCGCGTGAATGAATGCTGAGACGTCGTAGGCTTGCTGCGCCGTGAGCGTGCCAGGATGGTTTTGAGGCATGTTATGGATCACAAATGCGGCCATCTTTGCCGGATTGTTCATACCTGCACCGTCGTTATAGGAATCGGGTCCCCAGAGAGCTGGAAGCACAGGAGGCACACCTGCGCCATCGGTGCCGTGGCAACTCGCGCACTGAGAGACGTAGACCTGCTTTCCCGCGGTAGCGTCTCCCTCAAGACTGGGAAGCTTGACCAGGCCGCGGCCCTTGTATGGCTTTCCCTTCCCGCCGCCCCGTGAGAGCGAGTCGATATAGGCCACCAGCGCGTGCATCTCATCGCTTTCAACCGGGAGCGGGCGTCCCGCTTCACTGCGAGAGAAACACTCCTGAATTCGATTCTCGAGTGAGATGACGTGGCCGGCGCGCTTGTTGAACATGGGGAAGAGCCCAGCAAGATGAATCATGGGGGCAGCGTAGTCCGCTGTGCCGCTTTGAATGTGGCAGTCGTTGCATGAGAGCTTGTTGCCAACGTAGGCAGAAGCATACTTCGGGGTCTGGTCGAAGATGAGCTTCCCGCGGCTTGCGAGCGGACTCTGTATGCTGATTGTCGCTGCGTCCGAGGTTGCGCTCTCCCCAGTTTTGGCTGCAGCATGCCCCTGGTGCGAGGAGCAGCCGATGTTGGCCATACTCAGAAGCGTGACAGCCAGGACGAGACAGGCCGGTTTGCAACGATGTTTCAGGGAGATCAGCATAGAACTTTGTCCTACTTTGCTCCGTGAGGGGCCGGCTTGAACCCAAACTGACGGTAGATTGCCTGGGCTTCTTCGGTCTGAAGAAACGCGAGCCAATGTGCTGCCGCATCGGGGTGCGGAGCGTCCTTCAAGATCCCAGCGGCATAGGTGGCAGTCGTATTCTGCTCGTCGGGTATGACCACTCCTTCGATTGGATTGCCAATACTCTCCTGGAACCGAACCTCCGAGGCCCAGGTGACACCCGCGTCTGCCGCGCCACTCATAATGCGTATCGGAGTTTGCCGGTGGTGAATCTCGGTCAGGGAAGTTACACCGATTGTGACTTTGTCTTTGTAGACAGTTTGCTGCAGCGCATCGCCGCCCGCTTTGCGCAATGAATCGGAGATCTGATTGGCAACGCCTTCCCACGCAGGATTTGGCATCGATAACCGGACATCCGGCCGACCGAGATCGCTGAGGGACCGAATCTGCTTTGGATTTCCAGAATGAACCATGATGGCCAGATCGTTGGTCACATATTCGACAACATTGTGAACCTGTCCATCCTTCTCCATCTGACGAAGAACTCTTGCACCGGCTTCATAAATGTCCGGACGGACTTGGATGGTGAGATTGCCGAGGGTGATGGTATTGTCCTGTGTGATTTGCTTCCGAAGGATTCCTGGTGGGAGGGTTTCATAGAAGATGTGTCCCTTAAGTTCCGGATATTGCCTTTCAAACGCAGCGACAAGCTGCGGGAGTACAAAGAACTGATTGCCCCCGATGAAGAGCACCAGTTGCGCGTCGGCAGGATTACCATGCAGATCGGGGACGTTGTCGATGTCCGGTACGCGGAAGGTGTAGCCTGTCTGTTTCGCCGGATTATTGGCGCCTTTGCTCCAAGGAGGCATCTGTTGAGCCGGGACGCTGAGGGCACAACTGGAAAGAACTGCTGCAAGTATCGGTGTGGATTTCATGTTGCTCTTCTATCTCCTATACGGTGATGTAGCTGAAGTGGCCTTCCGATTGCAGAAGTGCTACCGACGCAACCATCGACGCAACAACAAGGACACCGGGAACTGTGTGCCCGAGCATGTCTTGCACGATCTCTTCGGGGGACTGAGACAGTTGGTAGTGTTCGACAAGAACTCGTGCTTGCTCTTCTGTGGCGGTGTGACAGCTCAAGAATTGCACGCCGCGCGTTGTGAGGGCCTGAACGCTTGTGTCCTGATAGACCGATTCCCGGTCATCAGGATCTTTCGCGTACGAGACAGCGTCGAGCGCGTGTTTGGCTGAATAGAAGATATTGCGCACCGCAGGCTTCGCTGTCGACGGATCGGTAACGTTGAGCCATTCGCCAATGCGGTATTTGCTCCAGACATAATCGTCGTAATTGAGCATGTTTGCCGGGCCATGAAGAGCTGCCGCAATCTTGATTTGTTTTGCAGGAATATCAAAGCCGAAGTGGAGGCCGTTTAGAGAGTTTTTGATGTTGTTGAGAAACTTGCCACCACCGATCTGGGTGCAGTCGAATACCTGCTTGACACGGGCCGGATCCTCTACCAGTTTCTGGAACTCCTTGAGTTTCCACTGTGAGCTCTTCCAGACCAACTGTGCAGTTGGGGTGCGTGGCGGTTCTCCGAGTGCGCTGATGGCTGCCAAACTAGCAGCAGCCTGCGATACGAAGACTCTACGAGTGATTGGATCCATGGTGGTTCTCCTGAGAAGCTTGTGTTTGTGTCGAGACTCTGCCCGTCGGGCCAAAGGCATCGAGATTTTTGAGAAAAAGAAATTTAGGCAGCTCACAGCGTTCACGGAACTTCCTCGAAACCTTCCGCCAGACGATGAAGAACAGCAAGATCGCCGAGATGATGCTGATAATCCAGGCGATCATCGCGTGTCCTCCTTCGAAGACGAGATCGTAATCGGACCGGAGGTTCCCTGTGTCGGTCCAACTGGTCGGTACATCGATCGCATGTAGACAGTCACCGCCTGTGTCTCAGAGGGTGTCAGTAAAGGCCACGCCGGCATTCCAGAGCCTGGAACACCGTTGCGGATTACATATGTGGCACCGGGGAAAGAAACCTCAAGCTGCTGGAAGTTTGCTGGAGGTCGCGGGTTGTGGGATGCGTCAGTCCCGTTTCCGTCTCCCGTGTCACCGTGGCAACGGGTGCAGTGCGTGTCAAAAATGCGCTTGCCGGCGAGCATCAACGTGTCGTGTGGTGCTAACTGGTTGTCTGGTCGAAGAGCCGCAATATCCGGAAGCGAGAGTACATAGTGTCCGACTGCCCGGAATTGGGATCCGGGCAACTCGTTCCAGGAAGGCATCGATGTTCCCGGCACTCCGTTAGCCAGCGCGCTCCAGATCCTATCTGGCGGAAGCCGGAACCCAGCGAGATCGAATGCAACTGGTCGCAAGGAGCGGCTGCTTGAGGAATGACCGTGACCATCGATGCCGTGACAACCAGAGCAGTTTGCCATGTAGACTTTTTTGCCCATCGCAAGCTCGGAGACGGTTTGGGACCGTGTGGCAGTATTGGAAACTGTTACCGCCGCCGGCGTGGTCTGCTCATGAGAGGAGGCCAGAAGCGCGGCTCGACCCAGTTGGTTGAGATAGGAGACGAGATCTAGCGCGTCCTGAGATGGCCGGTCGGCAGAGCCTCGGAAGAGCCAACGATATCCGGGCATCATTGAATCGGGCACCGTGACACGAGGATCATAGAGATGTACGAGCTGCCAGTCCGTGGTCCGCTTGCCGGATTCTCGCGCGAGGTCGGGTCCGATCCGGCGTGTGCCCCACATCTGCGGGAACTCGGCCTGCGTCTCCCAAGCCTGCGTCGGAGAACCGAAACGCCATTCATCTGCAGGCGTAAAGCGAACCTGTTGAGTATGACAGTAAGCGCAGCCATTGCGAGCATAGATTTCCTGGCCATGCTTTTCCGAAGCGGTCAGCGTTGGCTGGAAACCGGGCGGTGTGGTGTGGGCAATTGTCTTGTGCAACTGCATGGCTGGAAGTATCCCGAGCGCTGTAAACGATACAACAAAGAAAAGCAGACCGGCACCGAATGTCGCGGCATAGGCAGTTGCGATCCAATGATCTGTATGGGAATCCGCCGAGATCGACGAAGGAAAAGAAGAAGACAACTCTTTCAACCCGGCCGCCGCGGGATGCCGATTACCGACAAAGAAGCTGCAGCCAAAGGTAACGAATCCAGTGAGGAGAAGACAGCCATCCATCGTTCGGAATACCCAGTAGGGACGCGAAGCCCTGACCGAGTCGATCCATGGCAGGTGTTGCTGCCAGAGGTCGGCTTGTACAAGCCCAGCACCGGTCAGGTCAAGAACCATGAGGGCAAGACCGATGACGATCAGCCAGTAGGACCAGGCCAGAAGCCTGCGACTGGAACGTACATCCGGCAATTGCTGCCAGACATGAGCAATGCCTCCCATCGCGGCAAAGGACGCGAAGCCAATCATCGCCAGATGCGAGTGGCCTATCACCCAGTCGGTGAAGTGAATGAAGCTGTTGAAGGCCATTACAGCCTGAATCGAGCCTTCAATGCTGACGATAAGATAAAGCACGACGCTCGTCCATACGAAGCGTAGCGGGATGTCCCGCAGGATCGTCCCTTCAGTGGCAACGCCGATCGAAAGCAGGAGATTCGTTACAACAATGATGACGTCTATCCCCTGATAAATCGAAGCCACTTCGGAGGCATGCTGCGCGCTCATCGGTACCGACGAGTAGACGTAGTGATGGATACCGTTCAGTGGATAGACGAGAAACAGGAGCCAGAAACCGATCATCGAGTAGAAGTGGCTGTAGATGGGCTTCTTCGTTACAGCTGGAATTACGAAGTATGCAATAGCGGTTGCAAAAGGCGTAATGAACACGCCGACCGCGTCGTGAATCCAAAGTCCGCTGAAAGCGGCACCCATTGCCCCCGGGAGAACATTTGGAACGATATTCCCAATTGGATAGGCAAACGCGGTGAATGTGATTCCGCCCATGAGGTACCATCCGGCAACATAGAGCTGTGCGGAGCCACCTCTCAGGAAAGGCAATCCGAATTGAATGATCAAGAGAAGAAGAGAAAGCTCAATAACCGCAGCAATGACGAGGGGGAATTCGGCCCATTCCAACGGCTGACTTTTTCCAGCGAGAACGAGACTCCATCCTCCCACGACGGCTACCGCATTCCATGCCCAGAATATGACCCAGCCAAGCCGCTCGCTGGTGTAGTTGCGACGGGCCAGGATAGGAACGGCATAATAGAGGAACGCAAGGAATGCATTTCCCAGCCACGCGTAGAGAATGCCTTGTGTGTGGTCGTATCGCAGGCGCCCCCATGTGTCCCAGCCATGGCCATCAAGAAATCCCGGCGCATGGAATTTAATGGAGACAAGCAGACCGAAGAAGGCCGACACTAAGAGGCCCGCAAAAGCTGCATATGTATGTGCCCGGATGAACTTGTATCTGTTCGCGAGGCTAATCTGGTCTGAAGTCATACTCAGTTCCCCCGCTTCTCCGATTGCATGTGTTGTTCAAAAACACCGATGGTGGCAGTCGGATCGATGTAGCGCACCACCACAATCGAGAAGAGAAGCCCAAGGAAGAGCATGATCACGACAAAGATGCGCTGCCCGATTGTCAGTTGCCCTGCGGATTTCGCATCTCGAATCATCGTTTCTTGTTCACCTTTCCCGAAATCAGCAGTTATTGCACCAAGCCCAACTGTGACTAGCATCGCGACTCCGCGACACGAAGTCTAAGTGCAAATTCTTATGACTTATAAACGAAGAAGAAAACCGCACAGCTAAGCTCTTCACTCGTAGACACCTGACTGAAGGGGAATCCAAACAAAGAACAGGAGTGCGTAGCCATAGCTGTGATAGTGACTTGCGGCAATCTGCATCCCTATTCCGAATGCGGTGCCTGTCACTTTTTGAAGGGGAAGCGCCCGACAACAAGACTGGGAATGACAAGAATCAGTGCTTTCCTGTCCAGAAGCTCTTCTCTCGCGCCGAGGAACTTCGGGATGACAACGCCAACCCGCTGTCTTCCAGAAACTGGCGGCATTTCCAAAGGCGTTCCACCGGGGAGCGGCTGGATACACCTCAGGTGTGGCAAATCCTGACCTCCGGATACTCAACTGCAATTCTCCTTGTGACTGTGCCGGGTGGCCTCTCAGGACGCGGGGAAACGCGATGAGGGGAGAAGAATGTGAAGCGCCAAGCACCGTCTTCAAGATCAGCCACTCTTAATGGCGAGTGCGCGAGATCTTGTTGCTACTCGTAGTATTCAGGCGCGTTCCGACGATCGTCCAAGCAGAAATACTTATACGGTATAAGTTCGAAACGCAGTCTCTGAAAGTGGCGCTCGCGCGGCACAATATGGAATATTGACAACAGGGATCGATAGTATGAAAAGGATCGCGTACGCCGTTCGTCATGTCAGTTTTGAAGACTTGGGTTGCTTCGCGGAGCCCATGCAAGCTCGAGGTTATGAAGTTCGCTACCTTGATGCGGGCGTGGACGATCTGACTTGTCTCAAGAGCTCGGATGTCGACCTTCTTATCATTCTTGGAGGCCCTATTGGTGCCTGTGACGAGGTAGCGTACCCCTTTCTTTCGCAAGAACTGCAGATCATCCGCGAGCGTCTTCAGGCGGGACACCCACTCATGGGTATTTGTCTGGGCGCACAGTTGATAGCCCGGGCGCTCGGTTCGAATGTATATCCCGGTCCAGGGAAAGAGATCGGATTCGAGCCAATCACTCTGACTGAAGAAGGAAAGGACTCATGTCTGTCGGCCTTCGACAAAGCTGCCGTCCTCCACTGGCACGGCGATACGTTCGACCTGCCTGATGGTGCGACATTGCTTGCTTCCACTCCGCTTTGCCGGAACCAGGCGTACGCGTATGGTGCGAATGTGATAGCTTTTCAATTTCACCCCGAAGGCGTTGCGACCGGATTTGAGCGGTGGCTGATCGGACATGCATGCGAACTCGATCACGCTGGAGTCGACCCGGTTCGCCTGCGGAATCAGTTTGCCGATATCAGGTTTGGACTACAGGAACGAGCGATACTCTGCCTGGAGAGTTGGCTGAATCATCTCCCGCTTGGCGAGGTCGAGAATCAATAGTTGTGCGTTTCGAAAAGTAATCTATTCGTGTTTAGTCTCAGGGTGGCCCACCGCATCGAGCCTTCCACGCACTTGGCTCCCGGTGATTTTTTGGGCATCGGGGAGGTTGGACATGCGGAATGTGGAGGAAGTGATGGAGAATTTTCGTATGAAGGTGTTTCGGGTTGTGGCGACCCACCTTAATTTCAGCCGTGCAGCCGAGGAACTGCTGCTGACACAGCCTGCGGTGACACAACAGATTCGCGGTCTCGAAGAGGACTATGGCGTGCCTCTGTTCGATCGGACCGGTGGACGAATCACTCTCACGCCGAGCGGCACAGCACTGTTGCCTTTTGCTCAACGACTGAAGGATATCTCGGATGAGGCATTTGCCGCCGTGGCAGGCGCCAGCGGAGAACAGGCAGGACAGTTAGCCATCGGTGCATCTCAGACGATCGGTCAGTACGTGCTTCCGAACCTGGTCGCAGGTTTTCTTCGGGAGAATCCGCGGGTCAATGTGACGGCGATGAGTGGAAACAGCGATGAAATGCTTGAGGCGGTGATTGCGCATCGCATTCACATTGCGCTGATCGAAGGGCCTGCGCTTCGCAAGGATGTGCGCACGGAGGCTTTCATGGAGGATGAGATGGCCCTGGTCGTTCCGGCCAGCCATGAATGGGCCGATACTGAAGTTGATATCGAGACATTAAAAGATGCCCCGCTTCTCATGAGAGAGTTCGGTTCCGGTTCACGTCGTGTCGTTGAGAACGCGTTGACTCGCGCGGGGCTCAAGAGGAAGGACCTGAAGGTCCACATGGAACTTGATTCAACCGAAGGACTGCTGAATGCTGTTGAGGCCGGACTCGGAGTAACGTTTGTGTCGCGTTGGGCTGTAAGAAATCAATTGTCGCTCGGCACTCTGCAACTTGCGCGAGTTCGAGGCCTGAAGCTCACGAGAAAGTTTTCGATCGCCTATCCTGCCGGACCCAACCCCACCGGCAATGCGGCTGCGTTCCGTCTTCATCTATTGGCGCACTCGAGAGAGTTCGCGCCAAGCGCAAAACGTAAGATTGTGAAGAAGGGCTGACCGCAACTGCGCTTGGCTTATGCGCCAGCAGGGATGAATCGCTGTTGGCACATCTACTATGACTCCTCCCTGAATCCTTTTCAGATCTATCTGGTAATAGCTGATTCACATCCTGAACGAGGTTCAGGATGCCGCAGTTCGCTATAACGCCAGGTTATTTCATATAAGAATTACAACTTGGACGCGCCTGCCCAGGCGGGTCGATTATTTATTCGAGTTTCACTCGAAATCCGTCCTGATCACAAGATCTCCGCCTATACGGCGGACACGGAATCGATACACATCGAGGCGTGCGGGAGAGTTGTGTCCTCAGGACCGCTTGTGAACATACGAACGGTTGTACGGACAGGAAATGGAAACGGAGGAACGAATTGTGGCGAGTCCTGAAGATGTAAGCGGAAAGCCGGAAACGCCTCTGCTCGAGCAGTTGGAGCAAGGACCGTGGCCGAGCTTCGTTAAAGAGATCAAATCAGCTGCAAAAACCAGCGAGATGTCGGCCGACTTGCTCGGCCAACTGGAGCTCTCTTACCGAGAGAAGAAAGGCCACTGGAAGCACGGTGGCATTGTCAGTGTGCGTGGCTATGGCGGCGGCGTCATTGGACGTTACAGCGATGAACCGGAAAAATTTCCTCACGTCAGCCAATTCCATACGCTCCGCGTCAACCAGCCGGCGGGGTGGTTTTATTCGAGCGAAGCTCTGCGGACGATCTGCGATATCTGGGAGCGTCACGGTTCCGGTCTCACAAACGTGCATGGCACAACCGGCGATCTTGTCCTGCTGGGCACAACCACAGCCGAACTGGAACCGACATTCAATGAACTGACCGCTGCGGGTTTCGATCTTGGCGGCTCTGGGTCGGCAATGCGAACGCCGTCGTGTTGTGTTGGCGAAGGGCGCTGCGAGTGGGCGTGCTACGACACGATGAAGCTCTGCAACGATCTGACGCAGCAATATCAGGACGAAATTCATCGGCCTCCTTTCCCGTACAAGTTCAAGATCAAATGCTCCGGCTGCCCGAATGATTGTGTCGCGGCAGCAGCGCGCTCCGACCTCGCCATCATTGGAACCTGGAAAGACGCTATTCAACAGGATGATGCCGCTGTTGCGCAGCATGCAGCAGAGGGCGTGGACATTCAGAAGGACGTATGCGACCGCTGCCCGACTCATGCGATGGATTGGGACGGAAAGCACCTGACCATCCGCAACGAAGAGTGCGTGCATTGCATGCACTGCATCAATGTTCTGCACAAGGCGCTGCGGCCGGGCAAGGAACAGGGCGCCGTGATCCTGGTTGGTGCCAAAGCTCCCATCGTTCAAGGTGCTCTGCTGGCATCGGTGCTGATCCCGTTCGTTCCAAAGGACGAGTTGCAGGAGACGATCACCGAATTGGTCTCCCGCATCTGGGACTTCTGGGGCGAATACGGAAAGAACCGCGAGCGCGTGGGCGAATTGATTCAGCGCGTGGGTTTGCCTGCTTTTCTCGATGGCATCGGCCTCGATCCCGTACCGGAGATGGTCGCCGCACCACGCGATAACCCATACATCTACGCCCATGAAACGGGAGGTGAACAGTGAGCACAGTCGTTCCAGTCAAGCGGATTACGGACATCGGGCCGCCGCACTACGAGAAGTTTCTGCACCCTGTCATCAAGCGGAACTATGGGAAATGGCAGTATCACGAGAAGGTGGCGCCAGGTGTCCTCTGCCACGTGTCCGAATCCGGAGAGCGCATTTATACAGTACGCGCCGGATCGCCGCGTCTGCTGAGCATCCAGACTCTGCGGAACTTTGCCGATCTGGCCGACAAATACTGTGAAGGCTATCTGCGCTTCACCAGCCGGCACAACGTCGAGTTTCTGCTCGCAAAGCAGGAGAACGTCGAGCCGCTCAAGGCGGAATTGCACTCCTTGGGCTTCCCGGTGGGCGGTACCAACAATTCAATCAGCAACATCGTGCACACGCAGGGCTGGGTCCACTGTCACTCGGCGGCAACCGATGCCTCGGGCATTGTGAAAGCCGTGATGGATGCGCTCCATGACCGCTTCACGCACGAGGACCTTCCCGGCAAAGTGCGTGTTGCGCTGGCTTGCTGCCTGAATATGTGCGGCGCGGTCCACTGCTCCGATATCGCCATCCTGGGCGTCCATCGGACTCCTCCCAAGATCAAGCATGACAATCTTCGCAAGGTCTGCGAAGTGCCTACGTTGATCTCCTCGTGCCCGACGGGAGCCATTCGCGCTGCTACGGTCGACGGCAATGCATCGGTTGAAGTGGTCGAAGAACAGTGCATGTTCTGCGGCAACTGCTATACGGTCTGCCCGGCGATGCCCCTCAACAACCCGGAGACAGATGGTTTGTCTATCTGGGTTGGAGGCAAGGTAAGTAACGCGCGCAGCGAGCCCATGTTTACGAAGCTTGCGGTGCCGTTTATTCCCAACAATCCTCCGCGCTGGCCCGAGGTCGTCGAAGCAGTTGTAAAGATCGTCGATCTCTATGCGAAGGGCGCGAGGAAGTACGAGCGTGTTGGCGAGTGGATCGAACGGATCGGATGGCCGAAGTTCTTCCAACTGACGGGCTTTGAATTTACCCGCTATCACATCGACGACTTCAAAAATGCAGGTCTGAGCTTTGCTCGTTCCGCTCACATACGTTACTAGAGCGGCGAAAGGCTGATGCAATGGCTTTATTCAAACAAGTCAAGAAACCTGAACTAAGGAATGCCGGCACGGGGAGCGAAGTCAGCTCCCACCGGCCGGCATATATCGAAAAGAAGGCCCCCTGCATTGCAGGCTGCACGGTGAACAATCATGTGCGCGATTGGATCATTCCGCTTGCGCAGCATGAGGCATACGGCCGATCGGAAGACGAGGCGTTTGCC
Organism: Acidobacteriota bacterium; assembly: GCA_021813745.1. Lineage (GTDB taxonomy): Bacteria > Acidobacteriota > Terriglobia > Terriglobales > Acidobacteriaceae > Telmatobacter. The sequence goes on along the minus strand of JAKAJO010000032.1, from coordinate 36,337 downwards.
CAGGCGTGGGCCACGATTACAAAGCTGAATCCCTTTCCAGCCATTAGCGGGCGCGTCTGTCAGCATTCGTGCGAAAACTCCTGCAATCGCAAAGGTAAAGATGGAGCGGTTGCGATTCGTGATCTTGAGCGGTTTGTGGGCGATTTCGCCATCTCTCATCAACTGAAGCTACCTAAGCAGGAAGTTGCGGGATCAGGCGCCAAGATCGCCATCGTCGGCGCGGGGCCAAGCGGTCTGAGCTGTGCGTACCGGTTGGCGCAAAGCGGTCATTCGGTCGTGATCTTCGACGCTGCTCCTCTGCCGGGCGGCATGATGCTCTACGGCATTTCTCGGGATGTTCTCCCGCTGGGCATTCTTGAGTACGAAGTTCAAAATGTCCTGAATCTTGGAATTGAATTTCGCGGCAACTGCGTCGTGGGCCGCGATATTGCGGTGGAAACACTTGCCACCGAATATCAGGTAGTCGTTTATGCCGTTGGACTGCAGAAGCCTGCGGCGATGGCGCTTCGACGCAGCGAACGCGGAGCGTGGGTCTGCGGCGAGTTGCCGGCGGATCTTCCTGGCGCGGTGATCGCGGCAACGGACTTCCAGCCGCGAACGCTCAACATGGTGACTCCCTGCATAGCTCAGGGTGGACGAGCCGCTGAAGAGATCGATGTGGCGTTACAGGGGAAGCCTCGCGCAGCACAGAACACTCCACCGATCATCAAGGCGGACCGGATGAAGCTCGATTGGTATCCGGCGCGCGACAGGTGGAAGGGAAACAGCGATGGCGTGACAGCCGCAGGCAATTTCACGGCGGCGGAAGCAATCGCTGAAGCGACACGCTGCATGTCGTGCGGGATGTGCATGGATTGTGAATCGTGCTGGATGTATTGCAGTAACAACTGCTTCGTCAAGTTGCCCAAGGGCGAGCACTACAAGGTCCGCCTGGAACTGTGCAACGGATGCAACAAGTGCGCGGAGGCATGTCCGTGCGGCTACCTGGAGATGCAGTAAACACAGGAATGACACAAAGAGGAGACAGGAATGCCTGAATTCAAAGTAGGTGAACATACATACGACGTCGATGAAGACGGATTTCTCCAGAACCCGGATATTTGGAACCGGGATGTAGCCAAGGACCTGGCAACGACGGAGCACATCACGGATATGACGGACGGCCACTGGAAGGTGGTTCAGTATCTCCGGGACTATTACCTGCAATTCGGCGTTGCGCCGATGGTGCGAAAGGTCTGCAAAGAGACCGGTTTCAAGCTGAATCAGATTTACGACCTGTTCCCATCCGGACCTGCGAACGGCGCCTGCAAGATCGCTGGGCTTCCGAAACCGACGGGGTGCGTGTAGGCGAGTCCGTGATGTCTTCATTTGATTCCATCATCGAAGCATGGTTCCTGAAGGCGATTGAGATTTATCCGCAGTCCGTGCGTGACGGAATGACGCGGATGACCGATCGCTTTCGGAGCCCGGCGGCCTTCAGCCTCCGCGAATCGCTGGCCATGCTGGTGAAAGAGATGGCCGGAGAGATGAAGATCGACGCGATTACCGCGGCGCTCGATGGAATCGTCCGCCTGCGCGCGGTGCAGGAGTACACGCCCGAAGCGGCTCTCGCATTTGCGCCGCGACTGGGCGACGTGATCCGCGAACAACACGCTGAAGCACTTTTTCCCAACGTCGAGCAGCGCATCTGCTTGCTGGTGGATTGCGCTCTCGAACAGTACGCCGCATGCAGGAAAGAAATTGCCCAGGTTCGTTCCCGGGCAGAATGGCGATTGCAGGCGCTGGAACCATGGATGAGGCAGGTCCAATGAAAAATAAACCCGCGATCGCTTTCCTGATTGCCGCCACGCCTGCCTGCGCAGGTTTCACGCTCGCGCTATTCCCACAGGCACGATTGCCAATCGCCGCGGCGGTTGCTTATGCGGCCTGCTGCTTTTTCATCGTCGGCATCCAGAGTCGCGTGCTGCGATGGGCAAATACGCCGGTTCCATTTCGCATTCCCACAACGGCCGGGCAACAGAAATCGCTTGCCTGGATTCGTCCGGCAAAGCTGGATAATCCCGCTACTGGAATTGCCGCTACCGGACGCATGGCACTGGAGATTCTGTGTTTTCGTTCGCTGTTCCGCAATACGGGGGCCCGGATCACAAAGGACCGAATGATCTTTCGGGAGAGTCTTGGGCTATGGCTGGCCGCGATCCTTTTTCACTGGTCGTTTCTGCTGATCTTTCTACGGCATCTGCGGTTTTTCGTAGAGCCGATACCGGCGTTTGTGTTCTGGCTTGAAAAACTCGATTCGCCGATCGATGTTGGCTTTCCGCACTTGTTCGTAAGTGACATCACCTTCCTGGCCGGTGTCGGTTATCTCTGCTGGCGCAGATTCGCGGACCCGGCGGTGCGATACATTTCGCTGGTCAGCGATTACCTCGCGTTATGGCTGTTGCTGGGCATCGGCGCGACCGGCGTCTACATGCGCTATTGGGGACATGTCAATGTTGCCGGCATCAAGCAGTTCGCACTCGGACTCGCAACATTTTCGCCAACTCTTCCGCAGGGAATCAGCCCTGTCTTCTTCGCGCACCTGTTTCTAGTCTGCGTGTTGGCGGTCTACATTCCATCGGGCAAGATCATGCACGGAGCGGGTGTGTGGCTCAGCCCCACGCGCAACCTGGCGAACAACAATCGCGCGGTTCGTCATGTGAACCCCTGGAACGCTCCGGTAAAGACACACACCTATGCAGAATGGCAGGAAGAGAACAAAGACAAGCTGAAGAGTGCGGGAATTCCGCTGGAGGAAGACGATGTCTAACGAACTTATTCAAATTAAGCCGCATCCTCCTGCGGGCGACTGGACTGAGACGAAGCCTGATTTCCGCAAGGGAACGTGGTGCTATAGCGCGACACCGCAGAACCTCGCCTATCTCGAATTACCGAATCCGCGGCCGTGGCAGCCATCCGAGCAGGATTGGAAGCTCCCTGAGAACTGGAAGGAGATTCTGCTCACCGGCATGAAGGAGCGGTTAGAGAAGTATCGTTCGTTCCGGCTCTTCATGGACATCTGTGTCCGCTGTGGAGCCTGTGCGGACAAGTGCCATTTCTATCTCGGCTCGGGAGATCCGAAGAACATGCCGGTGCTTCGGGCTGAACTTCTACGCTCCGTGTATCGAAGGTACTTCACCACAACAGGACGCATGTTTGGTGAATTGGCCGGAGCTCGGGAGCTTACCGAAGACGTGGTGAAGGAGTGGTTCTACTACTTCTACCAATGCACGGAGTGCCGCCGCTGCTCGGTCTATTGCCCTTACGGAATCGATACGGCCGAGATCACGATGATCGGCCGGGAGTTGTTGAACCTGATTGGCTGCAATACCAATTGGGTTCTCGACCCCGCAGCCAAGTGCTACCGCGTCGGAAATCATCTCGGTATTCCGCCGCACTCGCTCAAGGACAATCTCGACTTCGCAGTCGACGAACTCGAGGAGATCACCGGCGTCCGCGTCGATGTGCCGATTGGCAAAAAAGGCGCGGAGATACTCTTTGTCGCGCCCTCAGCCGACTACTTCGTTACGCCGCACTATTACACGCTGCTGGGCTATCTGGCGCTCTTTCATGAGATCGGCCTCGACTACACATTCAGCGCCTACGCCAGCGAGGGCGGAAACTTCGGCCTCTTCAGCTCGCACGATCTGATGAAGCGCTTGAACGCCAAAATCTATGAGGAGGCCAAGCGGCTCAAGGTGAAGTGGATTCTTGGCGGCGAGTGCGGCCACATGTGGCGCGTGATCAACCAGTACATGGACACGATGAACGGACCGGCAGACTTTCTTGAGACTCCGGTATCGCCCATCACCGGCACGCGATTCGATCATGTTCGCTCAACGAAGATGCTGCACATTGCGGAGTTCACGGCGGACTTGATTCACGAGGGAAAGATCAAGCTTGATCCCCGGCGCAATGATCACTGGAGAGTCACCTATCACGATTCCTGTAATCCTGCGCGTGCGATGGGATTGCTGGAGGAACCCCGGTACATCCTGCGCAATGCGTGTAACCACTTCCACGAGATGCCGGAAAGCACGATCCGCGAGCACACATTCTGCTGCGGCAGCGGTTCAGGTTTGGGAACCGACGAAAACCTCGAGATGCGCCTGCGCGGCGGATACCCACGGGCCATGGCCGTCAAGCACGTGAAAGAGCATCACGACGTCAATTTGCTCGCCTGCATTTGCGCAATCGACAAGGCTACTCTGCCTCCGCTGCTCGAATACTGGGTGCCCGGCGTAGAGGTCGCAGGAGTTCACGAGTTGCTTGGCAACGCCCTGGTGATGAAGGGTGAGAAGCCGCGCACGACCGATCTGCGTGGCCAGCCGCTTCAGACCGCAGAGGAGGAACCGGCCCATGCGTGAGCGTCTGATCATTGTCGGCGGGCTTGCGCTATTCCTGCTTCTCTTCGCGTATCCGGTATTGAGGGCGGCAGTTTACCATACGCAAACCTCAGCGCCACAACTTCGGTTGACCTCTCAAGGCTCGACGTGTGTTGCTCCCACTGACTACATGCGCACTTCGCACATGCGGCTATTAAGCCAGTGGCGCACAGATGTGGTACGCCATGGCGACCGCAGATTTGTGGCCTTCAACGGCAAAGTCTACGACAAGAGCCTCACGCGCACCTGCCTGGGTTGCCACAACAAGCAGCAATTCTGTGATCGCTGCCACGCTTACTCCGGCGTGTCCGGTCCGCACTGCTGGAGCTGCCACAACGACCCGCAGGCTGCAACGGCGAAGGTGATGCCATGAAGATAACTCGTAAGGAATTTCTGGAACTCAGCGGCCTTTCCATTCTAGGTGCAGGGGCGTTGCGCGCAGTGCACGCGGTCAAAGCTGCCGAGTCCGCGCACGCGAATTCCCTCCCAAGCGATTCGCCAAAGAAGCAGATGGCCCTGGCAATCGATCTGCGCAAGTGCCGCCGGAGGCCCGGATGCAATCTCTGCAGCCAGGCGTGCCACGCGACGCATAATGTACCGCATATCGCCGATCCAAGGCATGAAGTGAAGTGGATCTGGAATGAAGGATTCGCCTCGGTGTTCCCCCTGGAACAGAACGGCTATACGCGTCGCAACTATAACGGCAGCCCTCTTCCGGTTTTGTGCAATCACTGCGAGAAGCCTCCGTGCGTCGAGGTCTGCCCGACTGGCGCGACCTGGAAACGCAGCGAAGACGGTGTAGTGATGATGGATTGGCATCGCTGCATTGGCTGCAAATACTGCATCACCGCTTGCCCTTATGGCGCGCGGAGCTTCAACTTTTCCGAACCACGCGAAGCACTCCAGCAAGTCAATCCCGATTTCCCCACGCGCAGCCTGGGTGTTGTGGAGAAGTGCAACTTTTGTGCCGAACGCCTGGCCAAGGGCGAGGCGCCTGCGTGCGTCGAAGCCTGTCCGGAAAAGGCGATCGTTTTCGGCGATGTTCTCGATGCATCATCCGATGTCTCAAAAGCGCTTGATGCAAGCTACAGCATCCGGCGAAAGCCGGAGTTGGGGACTGGTCCCAACGTGTTTTATTTTCTGTGAGGATGAAGCTGTGTTCTTGATTGAAAAGGCGTTTGTGGGCAGTCGCCGATATTGGGCCTGGCTCGGTGTGCTCGCTCTCTTTATGTTCGCAGCACTGCTCGACTGGATTCACGAGCAGCAGGTAGGGCTGGCGATTACCGGACTCAGCCGTGACCTGCCCTGGGGACTTTATATCGGGCAATTCGTATTCTTTGTGGGCGTGGGCGCCTCGGCTTTGGTTGTCGTGCTTCCCTACTACCTGCACGATTGGAAAGCCTACGCCAAGATCACGATGCTCGGCGAAATTCTTGGCATGGTGGGTGTTTTCATGGCCATGCTGTTCATCTTTGTCAGCATGGGCCAGCCGATGCGGCTCATCAATGTGCTTCGTTATCCGCATCCGAACTCGCTCATCTTCTGGGATCTGCTTACGCTCAGTGGTTACGTGACCTTGAACGCCGTCATCATCGCGAGACTGCTGATCGCCGAACGGGAACAGAGCGCGCCTCCGCGCTGGACCAAGCTGCTGATTCTGCTTTCTCTTCCCTGGGCCGTTGGCATTCACACCGTGACTGCATTTCTGCTGTGCGGTCTGGTGGCGCGTCCCTATTGGATGACGGCGCTCCTCGCTCCTCGTTTCCTCGCCTCTGCTTTCACGGCAGGATCGGCATTATTGGTGCTCATTTTGCTGCTCCTCAAGCGCCTCAAGTTATTCGACGCTGGCGGAGAAGCAATTCGAAAACTGACCGTAACAGCTACTTACTGTCTGGTCGTCCACATTTTCTTCAGCCTGGTCGAGATGTTCAGCACCTTCTACGGCGGGATTCCGCGCGAGGTGGAACATATTGACTATCTCTACGGTGGCCTTAGCGGAGGCTCTCCTATTACGCCATGGATGTGGCTTTCCGGTGCGCTCGCGCTCGCTGCGCTGCTGGTACTCATCGTGCCTGCTTTGCGAGTTCGGCCGCAACTGCTCCTGGTTGCCTGTGCCTCCGCATTCATCTCCGTCTGGATCGACAAAGGTTTCGGGTTGGTGATCGGCGGGTATGAGCCGTCGCCGCTTGGTGCGGTGACGTCTTATGTGCCGACGCTTCCGGAGTGGACGGTTGTGGCAGGCATCTGGGCCCTCGGAGCTTTTCTGATTACCGTGCTGTACAAGATCGTTCTTTCGGTGCGACAGGAAGCCGAAAGCTAATTGAGGATTGCGATGAACGAAATTGGAATGGTGTATCTGGTGGGCGCGGGGCCGGGACATCCGGAACTGCTAACAGTTAAGGCCGTCAATCTGCTTCGCAAAGCGGATGTGATCGTCTATGACCGGCTGATCCAGGAAGAAGTGCTGGCGCTCGGCAACCCTGCGGCCGAGTGGATCTATATGGGTAAATCGGCCTGCGGTCACGCATCCCGTCAGCAGGAGATTCACGAAATGCTGGTCCGGAAGGCGCGTGAAGGAAAGACCGTCGTCAGGCTGAAAGGCGGCGACCCGTTTCTCTTCGGGCGCGGAGCGGAAGAAGCCGAATACCTTATCGATCACGGAATTCCGTTCGACGTGATCCCGGGCGTGACTTCTGCGCTCTCCGCACCGCTCGGCGTCGGAATTCCAGTGACCCATCGCGAGATGGCTTCCGGTGTAGCAATTGTTACCGGACACTTCTCGACGGAAGAAAACGAACAGGCGCTGGATTTTTCCGCGCTGAGCAGGATGCCAACGTTGATCGTACTGATGGGAGTACATACCGCTGCGACGATCTCGCAAAGGCTGATTGAAGCCGGCCGCGATCCTTCAACGCCGGCGGCGATGATCCAGACAGCGTTCTGGCCGGGGGAAAAGACTGTAATCGCAACACTGGCGACGATCGCGGAGGAGGCGGCAAGGCAAGGTGTTAAAGCGCCTGCCACCCTCGTTATCGGGGAGGTGGTGCGGATGCACGACAAGTTGAAGGTTGCCGCGCACGAGCTTCAAAACGGTCTTCCTGAATCCGTGTGCACGGAGCAGCGCGCCTCCGAACTTGCCGTGACATTGACACATTAAGCAGAAAAGGAGATTCACATGGCAGAACTCACAGTAGAAACCATTGCCGAAGAGATGTTTCAGTACGTGTCAGAGTGTGCCGGGAAAAAGAACTTGAAGGCCGGCGATCTGACCAAGTTCGCAATCGGCAAACACGGCGAAGAAGCGTGCACCAAGGACATGTGCAAACACGCAATTCGTCAGCTCATCGATTCCGAGCGCTGCATCTATAGCTACCTCGGGGGCTCGTACATTCAATTGCCGCCTGCTCCCGGCAGCGAAGCCATTTGAACGAACCGGTTAAAGCAATGAACGCTCTTCACAATGCGCCCCGACTCGCGATCGCCGGCCTTGCCGGCGATTCGGGGAAGTCGATTGTCTCTCTGGCCATCCTCTACCAGTTACACAAGGCTGAAGTGCCGGTATCCAGCTTCAAGAAGGGGCCGGATTACATCGACGCGGCATGGCTGTCCTGGGCATCAGGGAGGTCTGCAAGAAACCTCGATACGTGGCTCATGGGCTTCGATCGCGCGGTGGATTCTTTTCGAGAGCATGCGGCGGGCGAAGGACTGAATCTGATCGAAGGCAACCGCGGACTTTTTGACGGATCGGATGCGGCGGGTACGCACAGCACAGCGGAACTGGCGAAGGCGCTTCAAGCCCCAGTGCTTATGGTAATGAATGTCGCCAAGATGACACGCACCGCCGGAGCGCTTGTGCTGGGTTGCCAACACCTCGATCCAAAGCTGAACCTTGCAGGCGTCATCATCAATCGCGTTCATGGAGTGCGACACGAATCCGTCGTCCGGGCCTCTATTGAAGCAGCTACCGGCCTTCCAGTGGTAGGCGCTATCCCTGTGTTCGACGGAGGCATTCTCCCGGATCGGCATCTCGGACTTGTGACTCCGTCGGACTACCCCAGGATCGATGGTCTGCCCGGGATGCTGGAGAAGATTGCGGCAAAACTCGACATAGAGCGGATTCTGAAGATTGCCGCATCGGCGCCCGCGCTTCCTGCGTCTGATTCGGTCGCGTGCTGTTCGGATTTCGATAAGGCACGCGAAATGCACCTAACTCCGAAGATAGCGGTGATTCGCGACGCTGCCTTCAATTTCTATTATCCAGAGAATCTGGAAGCCCTCACTAATGGTGGTGCCGATCTCGTATTCGTTTCGTCGCTGGAAGCGCAAGAGCTTCCCGAAGATGTGAACGCGATCTATATCGGCGGCGGTTTCCCGGAGGTCCATGCGGCGCAACTCAGCTCGAATGCGAAGTTCCTTAAGTCGCTCGCTGCAGCGGCCGCCTGCAAGATTCCCGTCTATGCCGAGTGCGGAGGACTCATGTTGCTGGCCAGGACGATCGAATGGCAAGACCGGAAATACCCGATGGCCGGCGTTCTCCCTATCGACGTCGTTGTCGAAGACGCGCAGCAAGGGCACGGCTATGTGGAAATGACCGTGACCGATCAGAACCCTTTTTATCCGCTGGGTACAAAGCTGCGTGGACACGAATTTCATTACTCGCGCATCATCGCGCAAGCGGATCTGCCGCAGACAGCGTGTGCCGTATGTAGAGGTACTGGGACGTTCAACAAACGCGACGGCGTCGTCCACGGCAGCGTGTGGGCGAGTTACACACACCTGCACGCATCCGCATCATCGGAGTGGGCAATAGGATTGCTGCGGGCGGCACGCGCGCATGCGTTCACACAGGTTTCGCTGCGGCGCATACCCGCCCTCGAACAGAATTCTCAACCATCTTGTCTGCGAGCAGGCTGATCGGAGAGTCGTTTATGTCTTTACTCACATCGATTGCAATCTATGTCGGGCTTGGCTTCTTCTTTGTGGGGTGCTTACTCCGCATTCTCCAGTATTCGCGGACCCCGGTCCATCTCCGTTGGGAACTTTATCCGGTTCCGGGCGAAGGAAGACAGCGCGCCAAACATGGCGGCTCTTATTTCGAGGAAACCGATTGGTGGAAGCGTCCGCGCGAAAAACATCTTCTGAATGAAGTGAGCGTGATGTTCAGGGAGATCTTTCTACTGCACGGAGTGTGGAAATCCAATCGTTCGCTCTGGTGGCGTTCGTTCCCATTTCATACCGGTCTCTATCTGCTGATCGCAGGATGCTGCTTTTCTGCCCTCGGAGCATTGAGCGCACAAAGCCAGCTCGCCGGATTGATCTTTCTTTTTGCGCGGATTTCCGCGTGGGCCGGCCTCTCACTCACGCTCCTCGGCAGCGCGGGGCTCGCGTGGCGCAGAATGACCGACAAGGAACTGCGCATCTATACCGTTCCAGGCGATCTGATGAACCTTGGAGGTTTCGCACTGGCGTGCGTGCTGATTCTGGCGGGTGCTTTCGGCGGAACCATGCCGGCGCTTCGGGATGCGGCATATGGCCTGCTCACATTCCAGCCGGAACTGCAGCTACCCATCCTCGTCAACGTCGGCATTATCGTCGGCGCGGCCATGACGGGGTACATCCCCTACACGCACATGGCGCATTTCATTGCAAAGTACTTCACCTATCACCTGGTGCGTTGGGATGACGCGGAGAAGAACAAGGCGATTGAAGCCGGAATTGCCAAGAATCTAGCCTATCTTCCCACGTGGTCTGCTTCTCACATCGCGGGCGATGGCAAGAGAAGCTGGGCGGAGATCGTTACAACGAACCCCGTCTCCGTGGAAAGGATGCCCAAATGAGAGAACTCACCCGGATCAATGATGTGTCCCGCAGATATCGTGAACCGCTTTGCACCCTCGACAAGGCTGATTTGAAACCTTTACCCGCAAATCTTGATGCGGGGAAAAATGGCCCGGCGCTTCTCCCGCTGAAACCCGATGTCCTCCAGAATTGTGAGTGTGGGCTGGATGGCGCTTGCGCGCTCAACCTCGCCAGACCGAAGTCACGGGAAGAAGAGGATAAGCTTGTAGCGTCTTTCCTTTCCGGGCTCGAGAAGCTATTCACAAAGGAGAATAACTGGACGTTCCTGCAGCCTCTCGTGTTGACGATGGAACATTGCACGCGCTGCCAGACATGCTCGGATTCCTGCCACATCTACGAGGAGAGCGGGCGCAAAGAGATCTACCGTCCAACCTTCCGCACGGAGATCTTGCGCCGTCTCTACTTCAAATATGTGAAGCACGGAGGATTGCTCAGTGCATGGCAGCACGGCGCGATCGAGTTGAACTGGCCGCTTGTCGCCAGGTTGGCCGAACTTTCCTATCGCTGCAACCTCTGCCGGCGCTGTGCGCAGGTCTGCCCCATCGGGGCAGACAACGGACTGGTTGCTCATGAGTTGCGCAAGCTTTTCAGCCAGGAGATGGGAATCAGTCCAAAGGAACTGCACGAGAAGGGCTCGATGCTGCAACTGAAGACCGGCTCCACAACAGGCATGCCGTCAGCAGCGGCGAAAGACAACATCGATTTCATCGATGAAGACATGAGTGAGAAGACAGGCCTCGATGTCCACACACCCTGGGATGTTGAAGGCGCCGATGTCTTGTTGATTCACAATGCCGGTGAAATCCTCGCGTGGCCTGAGAATCCCGGCGCCTTCTCGGTCATCCTCAATGCCGCCGGTATCAAATGGACGCTCTCTTCCGAACTTGCCGGTTACGATGCGGTGAACTACGGTCTCTGGTACGACGACACGCAATTCGCCCGCGTCGCGCTCAAGCATCTTGAGGTAGCTCGCAAACTCGGGGTCAAGAAGATTGTTATCGGCGAGTGCGGACATGCGCACAAGGCACTTGGCGTCATCGCAGATCGCATAGCGCTTGGCGATCTCGATATTCCGCGCGAGAGTTCGATGACGCTGCTGCGGGATATCGTGCTGAGCGGCAAGCTCAAGCTCGATCCAACCCGTAACGATTTTCCCGTGACATTACACGATCCCTGTAATATGGTGCGCCTGATGGGAATTGTCGAGCCGCAGCGGGAAATTCTGCGGGCCATCGCACCTCGATTCCGCGAGATGGATCCACACGGCGTCGACAACTATTGCTGCGGAGGTGGCAGTGGCTTCGCCATCATGAACCCGAACAACTTTGCCGACTGGCGTGCACAGGTCTCCGGCCGCAAGAAGCTCGAGCAGATTCTGAACGCGTTCTCGGATTCGCTCGATCCGGCAATCCCTAAGTACGCGTGTGCACCGTGCAGTAATTGCAAGGGCCAGATACGCGACCTGTTCTCTTATTGGAATATCTGGGAGAAGCATCGCATTCTCTATGGCGGGCTTGTCGAACTCATTGTCAACGCGATGACAGATGTGAAGCCTGGTTTTATTGAGTGGGAATGGCGTTAGTTCCAGCACATCGCTGTCATGCAAATGTTGGGCTCGGTGATCAACTGGCTTGTCGCATTCCGCGTGAATCGCGAATTTACAAACCGGGCCCTTCGAATGCATGTTCTTTTCCCTTCCAGACGAACAGGAGCCGCTTATCCCCTATAAGGATTTCCATTTGGACGAACTCTCCTGAAAGGAAGACGATAGTTACAGATGTTTAACGCATCCCTTTCTTGATTCTGTATCCAGAAAATGGATAAGACCATGAACCGGCAGAATGCACGGCGGGGGAACTCCTGCCACATCTGACTAAATCTTCCCATGGAGTGCAATCTTGAGCGTTGAGCCAAATGGTAAATCACCCTTCGCCAGTAGCTACGATGTAGTCATCGTAGGTGGAGGCAGCGCAGGAATTACAGTTTCGGCGAGAATAACTAAGCAGCTTAGGAAGCATCGCATCAGCGCAACGGTGTTCATCATCGATCCATCGAGGCATCACTATTACCAGCCGATGTGGACTCTCGTAGGAGGCGGAATCTACGCGAAACATAACTCATGCAGAGCGCAGCAGGATCTGATTCCGCCCGGAGTAGCATGGCTGCGGGATTCAGTGGCGCGATTCGACCCGCAGAGCAACCAGATCGAGATCCGGAACGGCAAGAAAATCAGTTATCGTTACCTCGTTGTGTGCCCGGGCCTTAAGCTGGATTGGGACTCCATTCCAGGCCTTCGTGAGAGTCTCGGTAAAGACGGCGTTTCCAGCAACTATTCGTACGGGAGCGTCGAGTCCACTTGGGAAAATATCCGTTCATTCAGAGGAGGAACGGCGATCTTTACTCAGCCCTTGCCTCCAATCAAATGCGGTGGCGCACCGCAGAAAATTGCCTATCTTGCCGATAGTTATTTTCGGAAGAGTGGCGTGCGTGACAGAAGTAATGTCGTCTTTTGTTCGGCGGAAGCAGGAATCTTTGCGGTGCGGAAATATGCGGACGCATTAGATAAGGTCGTGGCACGCAAACAAATCGACGCAAGATTTAGGCACAATCTCATACGGCTCGATCCGAATACAAAGGAAGCTGTATTTCGCAATCTCAATGATGGCACTGATGTCGTTCTGAAGTATGACATGATCCATGTCACTCCTCCGCAGTGCGCCTTGGACTTTGTGAAGAAGTCTCCTCTTGCCAACAGCAGTGGCTGGGTCGATGTCGATAAACACACGCTGCAGCACGTCGCATATCCAAATGTCTTTTCACTGGGTGATGCAAGCAGCCTTCCCACATCGAAGACGGGGGCGGCAGCGCGAAAACAAGCTCCGGTAGTGGCGAGCAATTTGATCTCCGTTATGCTGGGAAAGCCTCCGAAAGCTACGTACAACGGGTACACGTCATGCCCGTTGGTGACCGGATATGGGAGCCTCATCATGGCGGAGTTCGATTATGAGTTGCAACCACAGGAGACGTTTCCGATCGATCAGTCCAAGGAGCGGCTGAGCATGTATCTGGTCAAAAAGCATCTTTTGCCGCCGTACTACTGGCACGGTATGCTGCGGGGCCATGTCTGATGTTTTCCGTCCGACAGGAGAGCAACTGCAGGGGCGGCCGAGAGGCTCTTTATCAGCGTGGAATGACACCTTAGGCTTGGCTGGCATTATGCACAGTGTGGAGAAGAAATGAATCAACTGGAGATCTCTGGCTTTCTTGGTGCAGCATCATTTCTGGCTGGCTTTTTGGGCGCGCTCAGTGGCTTGGGCGGTGGAGTTGTAATTGTGCCGCTCCTGGTCTTGGCCTTTGGTGTCGATATCCATTATGCGATGGGAGCCTCTCTGGTCTCAGTCATCGCAACCTCATCCGGTGCGGCGGCAGCTTATGTCCGGGAAGGGATCTCTAATATTCGCATCGGGATGTTCCTTGAAATAGCTACGACGATTGGTGCAATTGTTGGGGCGCTGCTTGCTTCAAGTTCTCCAACAAGGCTGCTGGCGGTCGTCTTTGGGATCGTTCTGCTCTATTCAGCAGGCATGTCGGTTCGCCGCAGAAAGCCAGCCGCTACAGATGGACCGCCTGACCGCATCGCTCGGATGCTTCGGCTGGATGGTGCCATGCCTGTGGACGGCGATTGGATTCCATACCGAACGCGCCGCGTGCCGCTTGGTTTTGGGCTTATGTTCGGAGCTGGTACACTGTCCGGTCTGCTCGGCATTGGCTCCGGTGCGGTCAAAGTGCTGGCTATGGATGAAGCCATGCAGATCCCGTTCAAGGTGTCGACAACCACCAGCAATTTCATGATCGGCGTAACCGCTGCCGCCAGCGCCGGCATTTTCCTTAGTCGTGGTTATATTCAACCAGGGCTCGCGATGCCCGTTACGCTCGGGGTACTGGCCGGCTCGATCCTGGGTGCGCGTTTCCTCACTCGAGCGAAGGTTAAAACAATTCGAATCATCTTCGCTATCGTGATTGCGTCCCTGGGTGTGGAGATGATCTACAACGCCTTCAGTGGGAGACTCTCGTGAGCACAATGCAAGTTCTTTCACGGAACGATAGTGCCATCGACAAAAGGATCGGCATACTGCTTCGTGTTGGTGTACTGCTATCAGCTGCCGTCATTGCACTTGGTGGCCTAATCTACTTATCTCAGAGTGGAACAGCAATTGTCAGCTACCATCACTTTGTCGGTGCTCCCGATGGACTGAGGTTTGTTCCTCAAATTGTGCGCGAAGCGCTTCGCGGCAATGGCCTTGCGGTCATTCAGTTTGGCATTTTGCTGCTCATCGCCACTCCAGTTGCACGGGTGGTGTTTTCGGTGATCGCCTTCGCTCTCGAGCGGGACTGGCTCTATGTTGCAATTTCCTGCATTGTGCTCGCCGTACTGATATACAGTTTGATAGGACACGCAGCCTAATTATCGGTACTACACCTGATAGCGTCTTGCGCCAGCGAGAAAATCGGGCGTGTGCTTTGACATAGATTGGCTCTCGAGCGGACGTCATCGGTTCCTAAGACGACTCTACCTTAGCGTGGATTGTAAAGTCTGTTGCGACCATCTGTTGTGCCTATGGCGAGCAATGTCTGGTCGGTCAATTCAGGGTGACGCCGTCTTACGTTTCTCGGCCGTGCGACTGGTGAGACGAAAAGGGGGATGAGTGTGGGGGACTCGAATCTCGATAATGAGCTGCGTTAGGCGATGGATATCAGAGTCCGTAAAGGGAACGAGCCCACTACGCACGGCGCAAACGCAATCACTTCTAACTTTCAGAAAGTCCAGCCCGCAACATTATGGATGAGTGGGCTGGACGTTTCATGACGATTAAAGCGTGGGTAGCTGGCTGGTTGACCAGCCTCCACCCAGGGCTTTAATGAGCAGGACGGTGGCCTGCTCCCTGCGAAGTTGTATGTTGATGTCATTTCTTCCATTCTGAAGCGCTGCGGTTTGGGATGTGATGACCTGGAGATAAGCGTCGACACCCCCTTCGTAGCGCGCTTCCGAAAGATCGAGTGTCTGTTCAGCCGAGCCAATGCCTTTATACTGTATGAACTCTCAAAGTTAGTCGTAGCTCAACTTAAAAGATCCAAGTCGCATGCCACAGAGCTTTTGTTGAACACTCCGCGCTCAGGAGATGAGGGCTCCGACACAATTCCGGATTCGCGCCATGGACGAAATATTGGCTCAAGTAAGATGCATTGGAGAATCATCAGTATAAGATTTCGTAACAGCATAATGATTGCAATCCTCCTCCAGCTAAGATGTCGTAGAGCGGCACGATCCACAGTTCGTGTTGTTGATACTGGGTCAGTTTGGAAAAACTGACCCACTACCGTGTTGTTTCTGGGGTGAATGCGCATGCAATAATTCGAATTCGTAGTAAAGACTTCGGATCAAAGTGTGATTGACTATTGTGCTAGCAACATCCCATTTTGACGTCGTCGTTCTGGGAATTGTGTACTGCAGTGCCATTGTCGGGATTTGGGGCAGGAACGGCGACTCCATGCAATGTTTGCCAACAGCGCCGGGCTGATGCCACCATGACAAGAATTACTCCCAGCATGAAGAGAACCATTAGCGTAGCGTCAAGATACCCTTGGAGTCTTGTGGCTGGTTGATGAGTAAGCGGTAGAAAAATAGAGGCTGTCGAGAGGATACCGGCAGAGATGGTAGTTGCCCCCACAAAGAGCATCGGCAGTGCCGTCGTCCACGCATATTTAAACTTGCTGTTATTGACGAGGTAGACTGTAACAACGGCCAATGCAATCGTCGCTAATAATTGATTTCCTGTTCCGAACAGCGGCCAGATTGTTGAGATCGAGCCTGTGTAAATCAGGTAGCCCCATGCGCCAACAACAATGGTGGTAGAAACGAGGATACCGGGAATCCACCTCGGATTCAAGAAGGGGCGGTAGGCTTTGCCAAGCAATCCTTGTAAGATGTATCGAGCAGAACGAGTACCTGCGTCCACAGTAGTCAAGATGAATAGCGCTTCGAACATCACCGCGTAGTGGTACCAATAGCTGACCATCTTGTCCATATGGGGAATTCCGCTAAAAATATGCGCCATACCGACTGCGAGCGAAACGCCGCCCCCTGTCCGACCTGACAGGTTTTCTCCGATTTCTCTGGAGAATCGGCCGAGTTCCACCGTGTGAAGGCCGAGATTGCCAAATACCGCAGGCGGAACATTGATTGCGTAGTAGTCGCCCGGATACAAGGAACACGCGGCTATTAGCGCCATGACAGCGACAAGCGCTTCAGCCGTCATGGCGCCGTATCCGACTAGCCGGGCGTCGGATTCGCGATCCAACATCTTTGGCGTTGTGCCGGATGCAATAAGAGAATGAAAACCCGAGATCGCACCACACGCAATCGTGATAAAGAGAAATGGGAAAAGCTGTCCGTGAATGATTGGCCCGCCACCATGGACATACTGGCTGAACATCGGGAACTGAAGCTGTGGGTGCACTGCGAAGATGCCAACGCAGAGCAGGGCGATAGTTCCAAGCTTTACGTAAGTCGCCAGGTAATCGCGCGGCTCAAGGAGCAGCCACATTGGGAGCGAGGAAGCGACGAGACCATACAGCATGAGAATCAGGGTGATTTGGTGTCCCGAAAAGCTTAGATAAGATGCAAACGAAGACTGCCCAACAGCGTGCCCCCCAATAACCGCCAGGAAGAGGAGAAACACGCCGACAACTGACGGGCCGATTATACGCACCCTTCCCGGCGTAGACTTGAACATCCACACACCCATCACGATGGCAATAGGCGCAGTCATGCCGATAGTGAAAACGCCCCACGGGCTTCTGGAGAGCGCGTTAACGACTACGATTCCGAGCCCTGCAAGCGTTACGAGAAGAATGAATAGCACAGCTATCATGGTCACGATGCCGGCAAAAGGGCCGATTTCAGCAAGAGCTATATCAGGCAATGATCGCCCTCTGTGTCTGACTGACGCTACCAAGACGGTAAAATCGTGCACGCAACCGGCCAGCACTGCTCCAAGCACAATCCATAGAAATCCGGGAGCAAAACCAAACTGCGCAGCGAGCGTGGGCCCGATTAGCGGGCCTGCTCCAGCAATTGCCGCGAAGTGATGGCCGAAGAGCACAAATCTAGGCGACGGTATGAAGTTCTGGCCGTCACCGCAGGTGTGAGCTGGCGTGGTTCTCCTGTTGTTGAGCACAAGAACCTTGGCGGCCAGAAAGGCGGAATAGTATCGATAACAAAGAGCAAAAACGCATAAAGCGCCAACTAGTAAAGCGAGCGTGTTCATTGTGCCTCACGTTAAAAACATTTCTGGGTAAAGCAAAGCTAAAAGAAGAAGATGGGACCGGCTTCTTCGCGCATGTCATTCCATACACGCGACGGGACTCCGCGATAGAGTGGGAGTGACTGTTCAGGGTTGGCGCGAGTCGTATAGAGCGACTGTTCGAACGAGAACGACAGCGACTTGTTCATCTTGTAGTTGAGAGTACCAATGATCATGGCGCTCCCGTGGCGCGTTCCTGCAAGCCAGTTAATGTCGCGAGTCTTGGCTTGGTCTTCTCCGAAGAGGCCATAAATCGACCATCCGGCCATTCGACCCGAAGGGTTTGCATTGAAAATGCGTGACAATGGAAGTCCGAGTTGCACAAATCCGCCAATATCGCGCACGGGCCGTTCCGGTGCAACAACTTGCTGTCCGCTTGGATTTGTGCCGAGGACCACATTAGATGCTCCATCGACGGAGGGTACTGTTACCGTATTGGTCAAGCCAGTCGCGTCATTGAAAAAGGAATAGAGTTCATTGGCGAAAAACCATCGGAGATCAGCGCCGCTGTAGACCTTGCCTACCAAAGTAAGCCACCGGGTTGGCAACTGCCACTCTGCGTCCCAGCCATCTTGCTTGCTCCCAGTGCTGAGGCCGGTAGAGAAGGTGCTCCTGTAGGCAGTCGGAATGGCAGAACCCACGACGACGGCCGTGCGCCGTCCTTCGAACCCGCTGAAAATAATCTGCGCAGGAGGAACGCCTTGGGCATGATCTAACTGCCACTGCCCCACCATGCGCAGCTGTAACTCGGGCCGATTAGAGTCAGGGCCTTGTCGTTCGCCATAGCCGAGTTGTTCCGCAAGATTGGCGGTGCTCGGCGGCAGTCCCGAAACCGGCAAGTTCACAGAGAACTCGGGCATAGCCGTGAATCCACGTGCCTTGTGCGTAAAGCCGATCCGCATTTGTGGATCGCGTTCATACAAGGTTCCAAAGGACACACCCAGCCCGGTAGTTTCTAAAATATTCGGCAACGTGGAGGACCCGTAAAGTGTCCAATCCTGGCCAAACAGCGCCGAGATACTGTTCGATTTATTGAACTGGTAATCTATGCGGCCCCATGCAACGCGCAGCGACGGATTGCTCGTACGGATACTAGATAGGTTGCGATTATCGGAGCGGTTGTAATTCCCCTCGAAATCGCCTTCAATCTTGCCGGTAATAGTCCATTTGGGATTGATGTCGCGCCAGCGTAAATTGATACCGAACCGAGTGCTGCGTATTTTCACACGAAACTCCGGCGTGCCGTCAGGACCTGTGTCCGAAATAAAGCCTGGCAACGGAAAGTCGTCGCCGTTAGGCGACGAGCTATCTTCGACCACGGTGGTCTTGATGAACCCGTACGGCATGAAACCCACACCATTGATCGAAATGGGCGGGTGATCGTCGAGCGCGACTCCGCCGACGGGGAACACGCGGACCGGAGCCAGTGCCTCGTTGATTGCGATGGAAGCACTGCGCTCGACAATGGACGGAGCTCCCGGCTCCGTCGAATTGGGGGGCTGCTGCGCACGCGTGAGTACTGGCTCAGACGAATTGTGTCTTCTTTCTGTAGCAGCAGGTGCGGCAGGGCTAATTAGCGGAGGACCTGGAATGGCAGACTGGGCAGTGCGAGAGACGGCAGCGTCATTCTGCTGAATGATGCGATCATAATCGACTTTCGTGATAAGTCCTTTCCTCAGCAGGAGGGTGGCCAAAGTCTTGGTAGATGATTCGTGTGAGTCGCCCCTACGGATTGCGGCGACCTCGGCGGACGTTAAAAGCCCTTTCGATTGCAAGGTCTCTAGGAGAGGATCCTGGCCAAAGCCATTCTGAGTGCTTTGTCCGCTGCAAAATGACGGCACGGTAAGAATTAGGAGACACGCAAAGCACGAGCACACGTAACGTATGGCCCTACAAACGCTATATTGAATCGATCCTTTGAATGGCAACTGCATCGTCCTTTCAACGCACGCAATGATCCAAGCACGCCATCCGTACATGCAAATCGATGGGGGTGGCGACATTCTTATGCCGCCGATCATTCGTGACTAGTATTCAAGTGAAAATCAATTAGCAGTCTGATGGCTCGAAACCAGAGATGTCCAAACAGAAATTGTTATTCCATATAACGCGTAGAGAAACTGGTGCCCTAGTGAGGTCGCGCACATGATGTCTAATTCAGGACGGTATGGAAAAGCGTCTGTTGGTACCAAGTGTTGCGATCATCCTCTTATCACTGTCAACGGAGCGTATCGTGCGCGTAAATATCTCGCCTACCGACGGCGTCGAAATTGGTTGTGTGGTGAATACGACCTTAATGACTAGCGAGGCGCGGCCTTGTGAACCCCTAGTAGCGACAACATGGTCATTCTCGGTGAAGGCCAGAGCACAGCGTCCTTCATGAGCAATTGTCATCGTCATCTGCATTGTCTTCGTATCGTGATGACCGTGCTTGGCGGGGAGTGATCTATGGCAGGTGATCGGGAGGCTGCAGGGAATATGATGCAAGTGCCATGTGCTGTGAGCGTGCAATTGACAGAGAGATCAGAGTGGTGCTCCGCACAGGAGTCGTATATCATCTGCCCTTATAGCGTTTGGTGGGCAGGCATATCTTGCACGCCACGGTCAGACACCCCTTAACTATCGCCGAGTCGTTGGTGTGCCCACAGAAGTAAGGTCGATCCCACCGATCACTCAAACGGGTCTTTCACGTCCGCATTCTTGCTATCATCCTTTGCGGAATACTGGTGCATCATCGGGATGTCGATTGCGCGAGTCCTGTTGTCCGTGGTGGCTTTTGCCCTTGAGCGCGACTGGCTCTATGTCGTAATCTCCGGCCTCGTATCGGCAGTGCTGATGTAGAGCCTGATAGGCAGGTTGCCTAACCAGCCGGACCCTGCTTGATGGCAACTCTCACAATGTGAGGGACAAGCCGGTTCTTATGCGCGGAAGATTCTAACTGCGGTAGGCATGGTCAAGGATGAATGTTTCTCCACATGTATACAGATTGTTCAGCGGGTTATACGCTCTGCGAAAAGTCCTGTAATGCAACATCGATCTGTAATGCTCCCATAGAGAGATTGCTGCGCGCGGCAGGTCTTGCATCGCAATGGTCTCCGTCTGGATCTATGTTCCGAGTTCCGACACATTGCTGCTCGTGTAAACCCGCTGCAAATTGAGGGCGCGCACAATCGATGATTGTGCGCGCCCTCTCCGACTTAGCCGGCCTGACAAAGAACGACTCACATGGAGTATTCCCGTGAGCAGGAGACTTGCCCAAGAGTGGGCTTGTCCAACAAGCGGCGGCCTTCGATGGAGTTAGGTCCGAAGGAGTGTCTGCACCTCGAATCTATACATGTTTTCGAAGGTAGAGAATTCGGGAACACCGAGTTCGATAATCGAAGTGGTGGCATCTATGGCCAGAAGATGCTGTGCCAACAAATGCTGATATTCCTGTCGCTCTGCCTCGGAGAGATAGTGTGTCTGATACGCCAAACTGATGTGGAATCCAAAGGTGTCATGATCCGCTGCGCGATACCGAAACACCTCATCTGCCATCCTGTCGCGCAATGTCTGGATCTTGAGTTTTTCGTTGGCGTCTGCCGGTACTAGCTGCAAACCACTCGGCCGCTGAGGAGCTAATGTCTTCTCTTTTCCCAAGCGAAAGCGTAGTGGCAACTCAGCGTGCATCTTGAATCGAGCGATTCTTTCGCCGATTATGCGATTGCATTCAGCGATCGGCGCGTTGAGTGGAATATCGGACGGCCAGCCATACCTGTTGCGATCCCGATCGTTTGGTCCGCTCAGAATGGTGACGTGATAGCTCTCGCCTGGCAGTATCGCGAGTTTCCTGCTAAAGGAACTGGAGCGCAGTGCATTCCCGAACGCCAGAACGGCGTCGCGGAAAAGGGTTTGTTGCAGTAAGTGGCAGATCACGGTATTTCCTGCGAAGAATCGCGGACTGCCATCAGGATTGAATTTTAGCAGCGTGTCTCTCGGGATCGTCGCCAGTTGAGGGTTGTCTTCTGCAGGAGGCGCAGACTGCATGAGTTGGGCGTTCAGCCGCAGTGGAAGGAGCGCGCTCAAGCCAAGGGCCGATGAGCGCAGCAGGAACTGACGTCGGTTCTGAGTGGGTTGGGAGAAATAGACCATACTTGTGTAATTAGCTCCAGGATTGCTTAATGGATTCGTAAAGAATCGGTACGCTGTACCAAGATTCTGAGCGGAATGTGCTCTCTGCGCGGTGGCGCCTTGTTCTAACACCACCACGCAGACGCAAATGGCTCTTCGGCCCTAGAACGCTAGACGCAGCGCTACCTGTACCTGACGCGAAGGAAACACGCTTGAGCCACCGCTGAATTGCCCAAAACTTCCATTCGCACTCAATACACCAGTAGCTCCTACCGATCCGATGCTGGTGTTGGGGCTGATGTAATTCGTCGCGTTGAATACGTTGAAGGCTTCAATACGGAATTCGAGACTCTGAGCCTCAGAGAGGAGCGGAAAGCTCTTGTGTGCAGATAGATTGAACTGCCCGTAGGCCGGTCCGCGAAGACTGTTACGTCCAGCATTGCCGAATAGTTGTGATCCGGCAGGGGCCGACACTTCTGCGATGTTCAGGTATCCATTCAAAGCGCTGTTCGTTTTGGTGAGCAAATGAGCATACACAGCGTGAGGTGTGCTGACTAGGCTCGGACGGAGCGAATACGCAGCGCTGGTTGTCGAAACGACCTGATTTGAATTCGCTGTATAGGTCAAGTTAAGAGGGACGCCACTTGTAACAGTGTTGATGCCTGTCAACTGCCATCCCCCGATGAATTCCTGTTCCCACTTCGGTGCTCCGGAGCCCCATCTGCGCTCTTTTCCAAACGGCAAGTCCACAATGAACGACGTAGTGTCATTCAAAGGTTGGTTGTATCCAGAAGGGCCGCGATCTGCGGCAATGTTCGCTATGTTGACGAGGGCGCTGTCACCGTTGCTCGTTTCGAGGTCAGCGCCTGATGCGTCATACGCCTGGGACCAGGTAAAGGAGTTGATGAGGTAGACACCGTTTGTAAAGCGGTGCTCAAGTTTGGCCTGCAATGAATTGTAGATAAGGAAATTGGCGTTGGTTTCAGTGAGGATGTCGGTGAAATTTGCGATAGGCCTGCGGTTGAGCAGCGACGCAGTGCCGCCCGATGTGCAGGCACCAGAGGTAATCTCCGTTGCTGTACAAAGCCTGGCTTGATTGTAGTTGGCGAGAGTCGGGATATGGACACCGTGGCTCCCAACATAGGCAACCTCAAGCGTCGTATTCCAAGGCAACTGTTGCTGGACCGAAAGATGGAAAGCCTGTACGTAGCCGTTCTTGAAGTCTCTCGGCGTGTAGCGGGTTTGGGCACGCACAGTTGTAAAGTTGCTCGGTCCGGCGAAGTTGGTCTGATAGCCATCCTGCGTGCGGCGAAAACATGTCGTCGGATCCTGTGTCAGAGAGGTGCAAATGCCCTGGGATGGTGTCTGGTTGTTGGGTAGAGTCGCCGAATAGTTGTTCGGCCCGTTATAGGCCAGCAGGCCTTCTCCGCCAAAGCGGAAGAGGAAGGCGTAGCTGATGCCGTAACCTCCTCGGATCACCGTCCCGGGCAGTGCTTGGTAGGAAAAACCGACCCGAGGGCCGAAGTCTTTATAGTCGGGATCGATGAGTGCGCGGTCGTACAGGGAAGAGTTCCCGACATAGTGAATTTTATAAACGTGGCCCGTTACGGTGCTGCTGATATCGGTGCCGCTGCCGGCATGAAGCAGTTGCTGGTTGACCGGATCGAAATTAAGCATTAGGTTGTTCTGCTCATAATACGGAGGCATGAACTCGTAGCGCAGGCCAGCATTGATGGTGAGTTTGGGAAGGGCCTTCCAGTCGTCCTGGATGTACCCGAAATGCCAGTGCCGGAGATAGTTCACTTCGTTTGGTGCGTTAAGGGAATAGTTGTTCCTGGCGCCAAAGAAGAAATCACTGAGATTAGCGGCTTGTACCGTGGTTGCCGCACCCACCGAGCTATATTGCCCGGCATAGGTATCGGAGCCGAACTTCGGATGAAAATCGGAGATTGCCTGAGCGAGCCAGCCGTACTCGTATCCGACCTTTAAGCTGTGCTTGCCTCTGACCCAGGTGTAGTTCACCTTTGGATTGGCTTGCGTTGGATTGGTGTACTGAAGAGCCGAGGCAGACGTCCCAAACTGGGAGAAGCCTGTGACACTCTGTGTATTGAGGCCTCCTCCGAGAGCCGGATCGGTGGGAACATTCGGAATTCCGGCCATGAGGTTAGATTGGCCAATCAGTTGCGGTGTTTTACCGCTCTCCGTCCAGGTTTGGCCAAAGCGAAGTTCAAGGATGGAGTTGGGGGAAACGATCCAGTTGTAGCCGGCAGCCAGTTGGCGAGTATTTGCATACAGCGTGCCAGCACTATTTCCGCCGGCTAAACCGGGGATATTGCCGGGCTGGAAAGTTGATGCACCGCGCTGGCTATAGCGGAAGAAGCCGTTTTGGCGCGGCGTTATGACGAAATCGGCGCGCGCATCTCCCTTATTCTCGAAGTCGGTGGAAGCCGGTAGAAATTGAAAGTTGTTCGCTGTGATTGCAGCGCCCGAAATATTAGGCAGGGGCAGATACCTCATTGCGGTCAAGGCCAGAGAATCGATGTTGGGGTCCGTCAGCGGCACTTGCCCGTTGGCATACACGACGCCCGTGTATGGATTCTTGATCGGAATGGGAGCACCGGATGTAGTACCGTCCGCGGTAAAGAGACCTCCGTGTTCGGCTTCTGTGGGCACGTTCGCGGTCATCAGGGTGTGGGCGACAGAACGAAATCCCTCATAGTCAGCGAAAAAGAAGAGCCTATTCTTCAAAATAGGCCCCCCGAATGTGCCGCCGAATTGATTCTGTACCAAGGTTGGCTTCACGCCCGTGCCGTAAAAGGGACCAAAGGCATTGAGGACGGTGTTTCGGAGATAATCATAGACAGTTCCGTGAAACTGATTCGTGCCACTTCGCGTGGTGGCGTTGATAATGGCGCCACCTGCGCGACCATACTCGGCAGAATAGTTGTCGGTTTGGACCTTGAACTCCTGAATGGCATCGGGCGACGGTATCATCGCCTCGTTTGAAAAACCTTGGTTCGCTTCTTGATAGCCATTGTTGTCGATACCATCCAGTTCAAAATTGTTGGACTGCGAGGTCAAGCCATTGATGTTGTAAGAGGCCTCTCTTGGAGGGTTGTTGACAACTCCGTTCAGTGACTGGCGAACGCCTGGAACCAGCTTTGAGAGGTCTGCGTAGGCGCGGCCGTTTAACGGGAGTGTGACAGCCTGAGTCGCCTGAATCGTCTGGCCACGGTCGCTGCTATCAGTCTCTAACTGACTGGCGGCTCCCGAAACGGTGATGCTCTCCGTGTCGGCCCCGAGTTTCAACCCCACGTCAACCCTCTGCCTTGCGCTGACATTCACCGTGAAGCGGTCAGTCACTGTACCTTGGAAGCCGGCAGCCTGCACGTTTAGCATGTAGTCGCCAGCCCGCACATTCGTAAATTCATAATTGCCATTCGCATCGGTTTGACGAGACACCTTGATGCCCCTTGCCACATCCGTCAATGTGACTGTGGCGCCGGCGATCGAAGCGCCACTTGGATCCTTGATGGCTCCAAGAACTTCAGCAGTATCGAACTGAGCGTGGGAAAGGATTGTTGTAAGGAAGAGCAGGATGGTGAGAATCGTGTATTGAACCGCGGAATGACAACCCACACGAGTAAAGCGCATACTAGCGCACCTGTGGATTTCAGAAACTGGACGATGCAAAAATTCTCGGATCACGGCGGCTACTCCTGAAAATGCTAAATCGGATATGGGTGAACCAATGGAGGCTGTCACCCACGGCCGAACCTAGCAGCAGTACAGAGATGATCCAAGTCATTTCGCGGCTACGACACGGGTACATCGCCTAAGTCATTTATCCTCTGTCATGTATCAGGTCGCAGCGGCTGGTCTGTTACGTTAGCAAGGCGTTAAGGTTGGTTGACCTCCCTTTCACACGGCCGTGATTTACTAGGAGATATACGGTTGGAGCAAAGATGGGTACAGTCAGTGCCAGGAACGGCCTCTCGTCCAGGAATGTCGCGATTGAGGCCAAGCGCGCCTTGGTGCAAAGGGTTGTGGAATCGTCCACATTCGCGAAGAGCGAACGGCTCTCGAGTTTCCTCTGCTGTATCTGTAATCTGACTCTGAGCGGGCACGCCGATGAGATCAACGAGCAAAAAATCGGAACCGCAGTCTTCGGGCGTCCTCCCGATTACGACTCGTCGATCGATGGGATCGTAAGACCCCAAGCCAGCCGCCTGCGGCAGCGCCTCGATCAATATTTCGTTGGAGAGGGAGCAAACGAGCCGATTCGCATAACCTTGCCCAGGGGAAGCTATGTCCCTGTCTTTGAACCCAATTCCAATCAAAATCACGCCGTCGATGCTCACTCGATCTCTCCTGTCAATTCTCCAGTCTTGTGTCCCTCTGAAGCTGCTGTAGCATCTTCCTTTTCCGCGATTTCCCGAAACACACTACTTCTGTGGACGCTGGTGGCAGTTCTTGTCGCTGCTCTGCTTGCGGTTGGCGTTAGAAGTGCGAGGCGCGTTCCCGAAGTTACATCGCCCCCATCAACTCCGAATCCTCTGTGGAGCCTCCTCTTTCATCCCAATCAGAGAACGATCGTTGTCCCCAGCGACACCGGGTTGGTTATGTGGCAGAGTGCCACTGGACAGAATGTAGATCTGGAGCGCTACCTAAGTGGGGGGTATCGGGCGCAAAGCACCGGAGACATTCCTACGGGACAGGTGAATCCTGGCGATCTCGCGAGCCGACGATACACGTCGATTGTCGATTTGGACATTGTGAAAGGGTTAGCCCAGATTGCTGATTCTCAAAGAAGCAAGCTTGAAGTGAATTATGCCCGTGACGTGCGACCCAATGACCTGAAAGAAGGTAACGCTGTTCTCATTGGAGCAGCGGTAGCCAATCCATGGGTGGAACTATTCGAGCCGAAGATGAGCTTTGTGTTCTCTAACGCGCACATACGTCAGTACACGGTACTCAATCGAGATCCGAAGGGGGCGGAACCATCTAGTTGGACAGCAAACTACGACGATGCGCAGCACCGCGTCTACGGGGTGCTGGCATTTCTGCCTAATCTCAGTGGAACAGGAGACGTATTGATTATCGAGGGAACATCCATGGCCGGCACCGAGTGCGCCTGGGATTTTGTCACCGATGACTCTTCGTTTCTTCCATTCGCAAACCGTATACGGCGCGCTGACGGATCAATTCCTCATTTTCAACTAGTGCTCGATAGCATCAATCTCACTGGTTCCTCGGTTAAGAGGGACATCGTCGCGTGGCGGGTGGTGGATTAGCTAATGAGTTCCAGGCAAGCTGAGCGTCGGCGCGAGGTCGATGCGCACCACCGGTCAAGGTCTCCTCTGTTCTGACATTTTGAGTTCACAGGGCGCCGTACGATGCTTCAGAGACGTGGAACGTCGACGACTGCGACCCTGGTGCGGTCACATCACGATCCACGCCAGATCAAGCGAATTCATCCCGCGTTTTGCGGGGAAAGACTCATGCCTATAGACTCCTGCCCCATGACCGAAAGTCGTCGAATTCCTATTCGTTGTGACGGTGATCGTGTCGCCCCCCCCAATTTTTATTGATTTGAATGTCTTTACACTTGGGAAGTCCGGCCCGCGATGAGAATGGTTAGGGCTGGATGTTCCACATCAATTAAAGAGATGGCAGGTTGTTCGTTGACCAGCCTCCACCCAGAGCTTTGATGAGCAGGACAGTGGCCTGTTCCCGTCGAAGCTGTATGTTGATGTCATTTCTTTCATTCTGAAGGGCTGCGGTTTGGGATGTGATGACCTGCAGATACGCATCGACGCCCCCTTCGTAGCGCGCCTCCGAAAGATCGAGTGTCTGTTCAGCCGAATGAGTCGCTGTATGCTGTTGTTCTGCCTCTCTTTCAAGAATTCGTATAGCCGCCAGATTATCTTCAACCTGCTGAAAGCTTGTGAGCACCGTCTGGCGGTAGGTTGCGACGGTAGCGTCATAGTCAGCTTGCGCAACGGCGACCCCAGCGCGGCGTCTGCCGGCATCAAAGACAGTCTCCGAAAGTGAGGTACCGACGGCCCAGAAACGGCTAGGCCACGTAAACCAATTCAGTGCCGATGTACCCATCAAGCCTGCAACAGCGGAAATGTTCATCGTCGGATAGTAAGCCGCCTGAGCAATGCCAATCTGTTCATTGGCTGCAGCCATGCGACGCTCCATTGAAGCAATGTCAGGGCGTCGTTCGAGCAATTGAGAAGGTATCCCCGCGGGAATGCGAGGCAGGGTTCGCGTAGAAGTTGTCGGATCCTTGACAGTTCGTGCGGGAAGATGGAAGTCCGCCGGCGGCATGCCAATGAGAATCGCGATGGCGTGTTGATTCCTGGCACGATCATTTTCAAGATCGGTGCGAATCACTTGGGTAGCTTGCAATTGAGTCTCTGCCTGTGAGACATCGTTGAGATTCGTCACGCCTTCGTTGTAGCGGTCCTGGGTAAGTTGAAGAGCTTGTTGGTACGCTTTGACCGTGTCGTCCAGTAATTGCATCTGGGCGTCTACCGAGCGCAGATTAAAGTAGTCGAGCGCGAGTTCGGCCTGAAGGCTGAGGCGGGCTACAGCAAGATCGGCAGAGTCGGCCTGCGCACGTTCGCGGGCAGCTGTAACACCGCGACGGATCCGTCCCCAGAGATCGACTTCATAGTTCAAATCGATGGGGAGCGACATATCCCCATCACCGTCGTTCACCTGGGTCTTGCTCAGATATGGCTGGTTGTATGAGTCGCGAACTGTGCCCGCAGACGCGCCGACGCCGATGGTTGGAGCCAGTTGAGAACGCTGGACGCCGATCGCCGCACGAGCGGCACGAAAGTTCGCCTCCGCGGCTTTCAGGGTTTGATTGGCCTGTGCCACCCGTACTTCAAGGTCATTCAGGTCAGTATCACTAAAGACCTGCCACCAGTCGCCGCCGACCTCGGCTTCGGCAGGGGCAGCGGCTTTCCAGACTCCGGCCTCACGAGGTTCCGTTGGCGCCTCCTGGTAAACCGAGGGCGCAGTGGCTTGCGGCCGTACATACGTCGGGCCGACCTTGCAGCCAATGCATGAGAACAGCAATAGCGGGGCGATGTCTCTCCAAGTCACGCTGCACCGTCCTTTCCTGCCGCGGCGATGGTGACAGGAGCCCCGTCAGCAAGCGAGTCTGGGGGATCGAGCACGATGGGATCTTGCTGCGTCACGCCGGATATTACCTCGACCGAGTTGCCGTAATCATGTCCAATGGAAACAGGTGTAAGCACGATATGATTGTTTCGGACTATAGCAACACGAAGCCCCTCGGAGCGGAAGAGCAGGGTATTTGTTGGGAGTGTGAAAGAATGCGCATCCCCAGGTAACCGCAGGTGCACAATGACATAGGCGCCTGGAAGCAGGACACCATCCGAGTTGTTTACATCGACCTCTGCATTAAGAGTTCGTGTCTGGGGATCGATGGCGTTACTATTGCGGACCAATATCCCCTCGATATTTTGCTCGGGTCGATCGGTTTCCGTCATCGCGACCGAACCACCGTCCTTGACAGCACCCGCGTATGCTTCCGGGACGGCGATGTACACCCGCAATGTGTGGAGTGCTGACAGATGGAAGAGTTCCTTGGGTGTGGAATTGGCGCCCGCATCGACCAGTGCACCGATATCCGTATTGCGGGCGGTGATGACCCCGTCAAAGGGGGCGACGACGCGCTCGAACGATACCAGTTGTTGCAGTCTGCGCACATTGGCTTCATTTGCTGCAACGGCAGCCTGCCGCGCGGTCAGGTCAGTAAGAGCCTGATCGGTCTCCTGTGTCGAAACGGCATGCTTCGCCAGCAGGTTCTGCCAGCGTTTGCTGGTGATGACTGCCATATTTAGGTTGGCCTGAGCGTTCTTCAGTTCGCTTTGCGCCTGCAGGAGTTGCTGATCGAGTTCAGGCGTTTCAATCTCAGCTAATAATTGGCCCTGATGAACGTGTGCGCCAATATCGACGTACCACCGCTTCACATAGCCGCTTGTGCGTGCATAGATAGGCGTGTCATTGAAGGGCTGCACATTGCCTGGGATTTCGATCTGTTGCACCTGTTGTCCAGCTTTCGGATGCGTTACGCGGACTTCTGGAATTGAGGTCTGCTCCGCCTCCTTGGCGAGCGATGTCTCTGCGGCTACGCGAAAGTGAATGCCGCTATAGATCCCAATGGCCAGCAGAATCACTACCACGGACGCGAGTCCAAGAGTGACCTTGCTTATGCCTCCCTTCAGTGCCGGAGTCTGTTCTTTTACCTGGCCAATTGCGGCTGTTGCAGCGGCAGATGCCGACTCCTGCGGGGACTCTTGTATTTCATGACTGTTCATGACTGTCTTCTCCTACTTGGAAGTTCAAGCGAGTTGTGTGTCGAATTGTTCGGAGCTTGATTCTGTCTCGGTCTTTCTGCGACCATGCACCATTGCGAACACGGCAGGCACAAAGATCAGCGTGGCCACAGTCGCCAGCAATAGACCGCCAATGACAGCGCGGCCCAGCGGGGCGTTCTGTTCGCCACCCTCACCCAGTCCGAGTGACATGGGGACCATGCCAATGATCATTGCCAGTGCTGTCATGACAACCGGGCGAAAGCGTGTTACGCCTGCATCGATCGCCGCGCGAATGGCGTCCCCATGTTCCTGAAGGCGATTCTTTGCAAACGAAACCACAAGGATACTGTTCGCTGTCGCGACACCCATGCACATGATTGCTCCCATAAGAGCGGGAACACTGAGATGCGTGTGAGTGAAGAAGAGGAACAATATGATGCCGGCAAGTGCCGCGGGCAGTGCGGTGATGATCACGAAGGGATCAAGCCATGATTGGAAATTGACTACGATCAGCATGTAGATCAGCACAATTGAAAAGACCAGGCCTGCGAGCAGTGCCTCGTACGAATCGTGCATCGTTTCAACCTGCCCACGGACCGTGAGGAATGTTCCGCGCGGGAGTTTGCCCTGCATTCCTTTCACAACGCGATTCACATCGGCGGCAGTAGAGCCCAAATCACGCCCTTGAACTGCGGCGTATACATCGATCACACGGCGGGTGTTGAAGTGAGAGAGAATAGCCTTTTCGTTTCCACGCGTAATCGTGGACAGATCACTGAGAATCTCAGAAGGCCTGGCTGCTTCACTGCCCTGATTGCCTCCACTCGCCGCACCGCCTCCGCCCACCTGTCCGGTGTGGCTTACGGTGACGTTCTCGAGATCGGCAAGTGAATCCATCTTGTATTGCGGGTTCTGCATGACCATGTTGTAGTCAACGTGGTTCTTCCAGTTCAGGTAGAACATCGGTGTTGTCTGGAAACTCCCACTCAGACTGTCAAGAATGCTGGTTGTTACATCGCGCTCGGTAAAGCCGCCCTGGGAGGCCTTCGTGCGCTCGACATTCACCTGGAGAGTTGGATTGTCGTTGGGTTGCTGAATACGGACATCGACGAGACCGGGAATCCTACGGAGTTCGGGAACAATTTCACGAGCCAGCCGTGTACTGCTATCAATGTCATCCGCCTCGAAACGGACATCGATCGGAGCAGGAAGCCCGAAGTTCAGGATGTTTGTTGTTAGATCGGCCGGCAAGAAGTAGAACATGGCTACCTGCGGAAACTTCTTGGGAAGAGTTTCGCGAAGGGTTTGCATGTAATTTGCAGTAGAACCATGCTTTTCTTTGAGGTTCACCATGATGTCCACGTCCGCCGCGCCCAACGTACCGTTTCTCATGTATTGCGTGCTGTGGACGCTATAAGGCATGCCGATGTTGTCCAGGATGTCTCCCATCTCACCGCGCGGCACCACCGTCCGAATATAAGCTTCGACTTCATCCGCCAAGCGAGCGGTTTCCTCAATGCGGGTACCTGTGGGCGCCCTCATATGCAGGATGAACTGGCCACTGTCGACCGAGGGAAAGAAGTCCTGGCCCAACCATGGGAGCAGTGCAGCTACCAGCAAACATCCGAGCAAGAACACAGGGATAAAGATTCTGCGACGGTGGACGAAGGTGGTTAGCAAACCTTGATATGCATTACGCAGATTTCTGAAGCCACGTTCGAAGCCGTGATGGAAACGAGAGAAGATCGTATTTGAGATTCTGGAATGCCGGAGGTGCGCGTGCAAATCACGCCGCTCTGCCAACGCCCGTTCGTATTGCTCATCGTCCAGTTCATGACAGCCGTCGAATTCATGTTCACCTTTGGCTCCCTGCCCCTTATGCCACTTGGAACGAAGCAAAAACATTGCCAGGGTTGGAACCAAAGTGCGTGAGAGCACATACGATGCCAGCATAGCGAAGATTACAGATTCGGCAAGTGGCACGAAGAGAAATCGTGGGACCCCTTTGAGAAAGAACATAGGAAGGAATACGATGCAAATGCACAATGTCGAAACGAATGCCGGAACAGCAATTTGCGCCGCGCCTTTCAGAATGGCCCTGCGAAGGTGATAACCATGTTCGATGAAACGCTCGATATTCTCGATAGTTACAGTGGCGTCATCCACCAGGATGCCTACCGCGAGAGCCAAACCACCTAATGTCATGGTGTTGATCGTTTCCCCGGCAAAGCTCAGACAGATGACAGAGGTCAAAATCGAGAGTGGAATCGATATCGCGATGATTACCGTACTGCGCCAGTTCCCCAGGAAAAGGAGAATCATCAGCCCAGTGAGGACTGCGGCAATAATCGCCTCACGTACGACTCCGTTCACAGCTGCCCGGACAAATACCGACTGATCGGCAATCGGCGTCATTTTCAACTGAGGCGGTAATAGACTCGCAATGCGCGGTAGTAGACCTCGAACTCCGCTGACGACATCCAGAGTTGACGCCTTGCCATTCTTATAGATCGTGAACAACACGCTGCGGCTTCCATTGTGACGAACCATATTGGTTTGAAACTGAAAGCCATCGCTGACGGTCGCCACATCGTGCACGAAGACGGTCGTGCTGCCATTCTGTTTGATTGGCAGATTGTTCAACTCTGGAATGGTACGCGGCGCTGCATTCGAGAGCACGTCGTATTCTTTGGAGCCGATCTTCATAGTGCCTGTCGGCGTAACGACGTTCTGCTGCGACAAGGTATTGAGCAAGTCAATCGGCGCTACATGCCTGGATTGCATCGCAGCCTGGTCGAGATTGACAGTGACCTGCCGTACCTTGCCACCAAAGGGCAGCGGGATCAGGGTGCCGGGAACCGTGACAAGTTGGGGACGAATGGTATTGGTCGCGAAATCGTTCAATGCCTGCTCGGAAAGGTTTTCGCCCGATACTCCAATTTGCACAATAGGCACGCTCGATGCACTGTAGGTGATGATCTCCGGCGGCTGAACGCCCGGGGGCAACATGCGCAATACCCAGTTGGAGGCCGAGGAGATCTGAGCGTTCGCTAGGCCTAGATCTGCGCCAGGGCGCATGTAAACACGCACAATCGCAATGCCGTTGTACGTATTTGACTCGACGTGATCTACATCATCAACGAATGTCGTGACCCACTTCTCGAATGGCGTCGTGATGCGCCCCTCAAGTTCTTCGGCGTTGAGACCGGTGTATTGCCATCCGAGCGACATCACCGGGACATTAATGTTGGGAAACATGTCGACAGGCGTACGCTCGATCATCACCGGACTCAAAAGCAGAATCAGCAAAGCCATAATGATGAAGGTGTACGGTCTGTTTAGGGCGAGCTTAACAATCCACATTGCGAACCTATTTCCTTGTCTGTGTCCAGAGAGCGATCGCAAGAAGAAGCGATCTAGTGCGTATACTTGCCATCTCTCATTCTTCGAGTCAGTGTCTAAAGCTTGTTCTTATACTCCTATTGGTGTTGCCTAACCGTCCAAGCAGAAATACTAATTCGATATAACTGGGGCTCTCTTGATGACCGTACTAGAGGAAGTTCACTGCTGATGACGTGCGCAATACAATAGCCGCCGAGACGTGCAGTGTCCCAACGATTGCAATGGTTGCGGTGTACGGTCTGATAACCACGTGTGCCCACGGTGGGCGGCATCGAGAGGAAGAGTCGAGATACTGCACATCGCGTTGTATACCGCACGATGACCTTGCGCGACACGGTTCAGGCAGATGAAGGCGTCATGGCAGACGGGGAGGTGGATCGATACTGCGGTTTGTGAGAGCACATAGGAAGCATGATCGCTTAGCAGTCTTCTTAGCTATTGCTGTACTTGCGGAGGTCCTGGCGGTTGTAGAGGGCCAGTTCGTCATAAAGTGTCGTGCGCCATTGGCTGAATGTTCCCGAGCCACATCATCTCCGCTTATAACGCATAAGTATTTTGAAATGGTCATTCGGTACGGCGAAGACTAATGTGTAACTACTGAACCAGCCGCCAGGGTACGAGACTGGGAATGCCATATCACGCCGCGATCGTGTCACGTACTGGTGGGTGCTCGAACAGCTCAATGGAGGCCGAGATGACTTCACCACATTGGATTATTGGCCTTCTATGTGGCGTAGTGGATGAAGTTGGACGAACTCTTTCAGATGCGCTTGTGCTCATCTCAATGTATGGAGTCTCCTACGTGGCAGCCCAATACTGCTTAGCCCTCATTCGCCAAGCTGTGGCCGGGTGGCGAAATACGGTGGTCTATTAGTGCGCGGACGAATTGACGGTCCAGGTCGCTCCACAACGTGATGTTTGCTTGGTCAAGGACAGGTCGTGGAGAGTGAGAGAAGAGAAGTATGGACAATTTCAAGATCAAAGTATTCCGTGTATTGGCGTCGAATCTGAACCTTAGCCGTGCCAGCCAGGCCCTCTGCCTCTCTCGACAGTCCGTTACCCAACACGTCAAAACCCTCGAAGAGGAGCTAGGATCCGCGCTTTTTGTCCGAAAGGGAAATAGTATTGCTCTTACGGCTGCCGGCCAGGCGCTATTACCCTTTGCCGAGAAGATTGAATCGATCTGTAATGCTGCTCAAGGGGCTGTAGCGGGAGCTGGTGGAGCAAGGGAGCGTCGCCTGGCATTAGGCGCATCGACGACGATCGTTCAGTATCTGCTTCCGTATTTCATTGCGAATTTCGCTGCGGAAAACCCTCAGATTTCTATTACCGTCAACAGTGGGAACACGGATTCTGTCCTCGCTGCACTTAAGAGACGGCGGATACAACTCGCGCTTGTCGAGCAGCCATCAGATCGCGAGGAATTACACATCGAGACATTCCTCCATGATCGAATGGTGCTGGCAGTGCCACCAAATCACCAGTGGGCAGGACATGAAATCGACGTTTGCCGCCTGAAGGGAGAACCATTTCTGATGCGCGAGATGGGCTCCGGCTCGCGAAGGGCTGTTGAGGCTGCGCTGGCGCGTGCGGGGTTCACGAAGCAGGATCTCGCGGTGGTTATGGAATTTGATTCTACAGAGGGGCTGCTGAATGCTGTGGAGGCCGGGCTCGGCATCACGATCATTTCCCGACAGGCGGTCAAGAACCGTAAAGCTCTGGGTGGAGTCAAACTGGTGAAGGTGCGTGGACTGCACATGTCAAACTCGATGTTCATCGCAAGCCGTGCAGCGGAATCCCCAGCATGTGAGGCTGCTGTGTTTCGCTCATTCCTTCTGTCCGAGGCCCGCAGGCTAACGGGGCCGAATCTCTTTGTTCTCCCTCGGCCCCATGGGGAGCGGACAGACAGCAACGTTGAGCTGATCGGCAAAGTCGCCGAACAGATGTTGTAGGTGGGAGCGATTGTGGTTGAGGATATATATTAGCCGGGACAGAGTGCTGTTTAGGCGGAAGAGGACGGCCTGATGTGGAAGTCCCGAAGGAGTGCGGGTATGGGAAATGCTGACATCGTCGAGAACGAGGAGGCAATTGCAAATTCACGAGAACAATCACTCCTTCCCATCTTTGTAAAGATTGCAGGGAAATCATGCCTGGTCGTCGGAGCGGGACACGCGGCCCTCAAGAAAATTGAAGCGTTGCTCGGGTGTGGCGCTCGGATACAGGTCGTCGCGGAGCACGCGATCGACCCAGTTCGAGAACTGGCGCGGCAGGAATTGCTTCAACTTTCTATTCGGCGGTACAGCCAAGAAGATCTGGCGGGCGTGTTCCTCGTTATCGCTGCGACGAACGACCCAGAAGTCAATCAGACAATCTTTTGCGACGCAAAGGAACGAAAGATTCTGATTAACGCCGTGGATTCGCCTCCGCAGTGCGATTTCTATTTTCCCGCAATCGTTCGACGTGGCAGTTTGCAGGTTGCGATATCGACTTCAGGGCAAAGTCCAGCATTTGCGCAAAAGCTAAAAGAGGACATCGATTCCGTATTGCCGCTGTCACTTGGGAAGTGGCTCGAACGTTTGGGGAGAATTCGCAGAAACATATTGCAAACGGTACCTCCAGGCGACGCACGCACACAGATTCTTACTGCGCTCGCGAACGGAAGTAGCTGCATTGTTCCTCAGTCCAAGCCGGAGGGAACACGGCTAGCAACTAATGATGAACAGCGGGTGATGCTGCAGAATGCCAAAGTCGCCAAAGCAGGAAGCGTCTACTTCATTGATGTGGCCTCCGATGATCCGGACCTTCTAACGCTCAG
>JAKAJO010000100.1 GCA_021813745.1 Acidobacteriota bacterium | reverse complement strand
ATTGCATGGAGACGCTCGCTTCAAGGATGGACACAGCCTCATCGTGCGCCTGAAGGATGGCGGCGAGAGGCAGGTGGTATTCGACCGCTGCCTGATCGCTACGGGCGCGAGTGCCGCCGTTCCACCCATTCCCGGCCTGAAAGACACGCCATACTGGACTTCTACTGAGGCGTTGGCCAGTGACGCCATACCTGAGCGCCTGGCCGTGGTGGGCTCGTCGGCGGTGGCGGTGGAGCTGGCGCAGGCCTTTGCGAGGTTAGGCAGCAAGGTGACAATCCTGGCGCGCCACACGCTGTTGTTCCGGGATGACCCCGCTGTCGGCGTGGCTATTACAGCCGCGTTTCAGGACGAAGGAATCGAAGTGCTGAACCATACCCAGGCCAGTCAAGTCGCCCATGTAGATGGCGAGTTTCTGCTGACCACCGATGAGGGCGAGGTGCGTGCCGACAAGGTGCTCATTGCCACCGGCAGGACACCGAATACGCGCGATCTCGCACTGGAAGCTGTGGGAGTCCGACTCAACTCACAGGGTGCCATCCTAGTAGATGAGAGGATGCGCACGAGCGTACCTCACATCTATGCCGCAGGCGATTGCACCGATCAACCGCAATTCGTGTATGTCGCGGCGGCAGCCGGTACTCGCGCCGCGATCAATATGACCGGGGGCGATGCCAAGCTTGATCTAGCCACGATGCCCGCAGTTGTGTTCACCGAGCCGCAGGTCGCTACAGTCGGCCTCAGTGAGGGGGCGGCTTCTCACGACGGAATCGAGACTGATAGCCGTACTCTTACGTTGGACAACGTACCGCGTGCGCTCGCCAACTTCGACACGCGCGGCTTTATCAAACTGGTCGCTGAAGCTGGCACCAACCGTCTGATCGGCGTGCAGGTCGTGGCAGCGGAAGCGGGCGAACTGATCCAGACAGCAGCTCTCGCCATTCGCGCACAGATGACGGTGCCGGATATAGCTGACCAACTGTTCCCGTATTTGACGATGGTTGAGGGCTTGAAACTCGCTGCTCAAACCTTCAACAAAAATGTGACACAGCTGTCCTGCTGCGCAGGTTGACGACAAAGATATCAAGGAGTCAATGCTGATGGCGGGTGCCTACGATTGGATAATCATCGGACCCGGAATCGCGGCATGGGAGTCGCCAGGCGAGTTCGCACTGCTGGCTGGCGTGTAGCAGTCATCGACTTCCGGCCATTTGGGGGTACTTGTGCGCTAAGAGTCTGCGACCCGAAGAAAGTGCTTAAGCGGTGGGATAAAGTCCGGCTTTATGACTCAGTTGATGCAAATCGCCAAATCACTCAAATACGAGGGTCGAGCAGAGTTTGCCTTCTAACCTCGTCGGGGCGACATTCTTGAATCCGGCGCGGTACGGAACGTCACGAAAGACGCTCTCCATCAATGCACCACGAGGCGTAGTCGCAGCATAGAGAGTTGGAATCACGCTCCCAGATGGGTCATGAATCGGACTGAAGCGCGCATTGCCCTTGGGGCTCGAGTTGAATTGGTCGGCGGCGTAAATCGTCTCATGAACGCGATACATCGTCGCGTCCGCGCCCCAAAGGGTTAGCTTGATATTCGTGGGAACGACCGGCGGAACGTAGCGTGTAGACCGCTTAGCCATGGCCGATCTCGGCCATCTCATCTTTGGCCGCAGCGATCACGCGCTCGGGATCTGTCGCCAGCACATCCTGGGGGCGCTCGTCGTCAAGGAAGCTGTTCAGCCCTGCGAACCAGAAGGCCAAGCCCCAGCCATCCTTCGCATCTCCAAAGGCCTTGAGAATCTCCGCCATTTCTTTGCGCGGCCGATGGTCTGGAGTCAGTGCATAGACCGGCAGGTAATCCTCTCTGCCGTGCTGAATGGCGAAGATCTCCCGGTTACGCTTCCATTTGTTCGGCTGCACACTCAGGTTGCTGGCGCTGAAGCCAGCGAGCCGTGCAACTTCGGTTGCGGGCAGAAAGTCGCCGCTGTTCAGGATGGCAGTCTTCGCTTCGATGAGCATCCGCGCCTGCTCGCGCGCCGCCTTCGATGGCGCCACATCCGTCAGAAGCACATTGACGACTTTCTTCAGGGTGTCTTCCTGCCGCACCTCGATCAGCTGCGGCAAGAACTCGACGACCTGGTGGATTACACGTTCGGCCGCCGCTCCCTGTTCGTCGTCGGCAAAGGTGACAGCCACGGTCCTCTGCTTCCCGGAACCGTGAAGAAGCCGGATGACCTCGTTGCCTGTACCGCTCAGTACGGCCGATGTAACACTTTGAATTTGCTTGGCTTCTGACATACAGCCTCCTTTCGGAGGATCGCTACTAGGTTGAGATTATCATGGAATTCATACTTATCTCAATAATCTCACCCACTGTTCGATGCGAACCATCCGCGCAGGGTCTCAGCCAGCCAGCGGCGCAGCATCTACGTCACGCAGCGTCGTCCAGTTCTTCCTCGTCCTCGCCGATCTGCTCGGACTTGCCAGCTTCTGCAAGAATCTCCTGGTCTTCGTCCACATCCGGGGCAGGACTCGCCGGCGCAGGCGCGTCGAAGAGGCTTGCAGCTTTTGGACGCTCCGGCGTTTGCGGCAGAAGCTTCGTGGCCTCGGCAGCCTTTTCGGGTTCCGGCTTCGGCGTAACCTTTGTGGCTGCTGTCTTGCTCTTCGAACGTGCTTCGGCCTGCGCTGTCTTCGCAGCAGCGTCCATTTCGGCTTTCGCCCGGTCCAGGGTGTTCTTCAGTTCGAGGTGGGCGGCGACGAAGTTGACCAGCGTTGCGGGCAGGTCTCGATCAAGTTCCTCCACGGGGCCGGATACGGTGAGCGGTGTCGTCAGCGCCGCGTTCTCGCCTTCCTTGAGCTTTTGCGGGATGACATTCACACGAATCTGGTCTTCTCCAAGGTGGGTAACGGTCAGCAAAACAGCACGCTGCCGTAGGTAGGGTGCAAGCTCTTTGAACATGGGGATCTCCTGGGTGAGTTAGATCATCGGGGGTGTGACCCTTTCCTCCTTGGCTTCTTGAGTTCAGGGTCGTCCCAATGCAAGGTGTAACGTCGTCCAAGCGCGAGATTTTCGTTGTAGGCAATGGGATCGCAGTCGCGCTGCCACAGCAGGCGATAAAGAGTATCGACCGCCGATTTCATGATCGCCTTCATTTCCGCATCGGAGATATGCGAGATCTCCGGATTACCGCTGCAAACTGGGCAGGGCTTTCCCGCGTGGATATCTTCGATAGGGCCGTTACGAAATGCCAGGGCCACCAGCGCTTTCGCTTCGCTGGCAAGTTCCGGGTCGAGCGTCATCTTCATGAAGGGCTCCAAATGCACCTGATAGTACATATCACACCTTCATTGCGCGCATGGCTCCGTTAATGACGTCGTTTACTCTGAATCGCTCTTTTTGTGCGCTTTCTTACCTTCCGCCACAGCGCCGGATCGACGGGCAGAGCGCACATCTGACCTGTCTTCGCATTAAAGAAGGCGCCGTGATGCGAGATCTTTCCATAGCGAAAGAGCTGCGCCAACATGGCCAGGGCGCTGGTAGCGAGCGTCTGGTTGATGAACGGCTCCTGCCGGTCGAGCGCCTCAATTGCCGAACAGCTTGGCAGTGGATCCTCACCTGCCCGCTGGTCCAATATCTCCGGATACAATTCGCCGACTGTGCGCAACCGCTCCGCCTTTCTGCGGTTGCGCGCGTTTAACGGCTGGCCAAGGATGTACTGCCCGCTGGCAGCGTTGTTTCCGAAGTCAAGCCAGTAGCATGTCGGGCTCAGGGCGTGAGCGAAGGAATCCTCGATAGCCCTGCGCGCGGCGCGCGTGTCGACGCATCCGATCACCAGGTCCGGGCATCGATCGTAGGCCCGGTCGAAGGAGCGTGCATGAAAGTGATTGGGGACGGCCTGCCAGTGCGTGCCCCAGAACAGGTTAATCCGATTGATGAGAACTGTGGCTTTGTTCTGCCCAATGTCC
Source organism: Acidobacteriota bacterium (assembly GCA_021813745.1). Classification (GTDB taxonomy): domain Bacteria; phylum Acidobacteriota; class Terriglobia; order Terriglobales; family Acidobacteriaceae; genus Telmatobacter. Next base: position 27,463 of record JAKAJO010000100.1, on the reverse strand, counting down.
GAGGCCGAGAACGGCTGCCGCACGCAGTTGGTTTCGGAGACCGTATCGGCATCCATCAGCGCGACGGCAAGGCCATAGCGGTGGCCCCAGACGCGCATCGCCTGGTCGAGATATGGAAGGCCCATGACGACGGCGCTGCCCGTGCCTCCCGCACCGATCACCAAGACGCGAATCGGGCGATGTTGCAACAGGTCGGGCGGCAGTGTGTGCTCGATGCGCATTCTACCTCCTGTCCCCGCGCACGAACTGCGCCAGTGTCTGCGGCAACTTGATCAAAGTCCCCGCTGGGAACGGCCTGCGCCTGTCGGCTAGTTCGCTCCACAGCGCCTCGAAACCGCCTGTGTGCCGCGTCAGGCGACCCACATTGGCGTGGGTGAAGGCGCTCTCGTAGAAGCCGCGTTCCCACTCAGGGATCGAGGCGACAGTCGCGCTATCGGGCCGGCGCATGGTGCCGGTGCAAACCCCGCCATCGTCGGAGAGGTTCCAGAACGGCGCGACCGCCAGGGTCGTTGCTGCGTCCGGCCGTTTGTTCTCGACAAGAGCGCGAATCCTCAGGTCGCCATTATCGACGTGCCATACCAATGGCGGCTGCGGGAAGGTGCGGCCATTCAGCTTGGCAGCCTTGTTTTCCGAGTTCTCGTAGAACATCTGGCGGCGGCAGGCCGGGGTCCACCAGGCAATCATGCGGTCGCCTTTGGCGAGCACGTTCTCGGGAAGAATCTCGGCGCTGGACTCGCCCGAGAGCGAACGGGCCAGCGATTCGACGAAGCCCAGTGTGAGCGGCTGGGCCGGTTCAAGCGTTGGCGGCGCGTCATTGTGGAGCGTCACCTGGTGCCGGGTTACGAAGCTGCGCTGGCGATCACCGTAAACCAACAGCGCCTCACGCAGCTCGAAGCGATGGTTCTCCCCGATCGAGATGTGTACCTCCATGGCGTTTCTCCCATTCCTGCATCTCCTCGGCCATCTGGAAGAGCTCGAAGCTAAGGGCAACGAACCGGCTGACCACGCGCAGCGCGCGCTTTAGCTCCTCAGGTTTCGATGGAGAGAAGACCACACCTACGATCGGCTCCGCGCTGCCTTCGAGCATGTATTGGCTTTCCTCGTCGAAACAGGCGATGATCGCGTCGTGATCTTTGAAGGCCACTACCAGGGAAGGCAACGGGATGGTGTCATAGCCGCCATCCTCGCAAAAACATGCATCGGATCGCAGCCGAACCCGCGAGAGCCGATCGATCCTGCGCAAACGCTCGATCCAGGAGCCATAGTTCCCTCTCCGGTGCTCGGAAAGAAGACGCCGGGCTCGCCGAAGGAATGCGCAGTGGTCGTCATTCTTGAGCGTCCCCTGAATGCACTCCGGCAGCGCCTTTTCGACCTCGGGAAACTCATACTGCGCGCGATTCTCCTCGTCCTCTTCGGCGAATTCCTTCATGCGGTCTTCGTACTCGAAAGCGTCGTCGTGGTTGTAAATCCGCATGACGCGGTAAAGCGCATAAGTCAGCGTCCAGTAAAAGGCAGCACCCAAGCCCGCAGCCTGCTCTTCAAGGGCCGCAATTGCCGGGCCGATTTTGAGATACCCCACCTCGCCGCATTCGATGGTCACGGCCAGGCGACCGTTGCTGAGAGGCGCTTCCACACCATCTCGCTCGGCTACGTCGCTTACGGAGAGGTGAAACTGGACGTTGCGCCGGAGGAGGTTCCACCGCTCTTCGCCAATGCTCTCTACGATAGCGCGTTGGGCAAAGACCACAGAACTGTCTTCGCACTTCCGCCACATCTCCGGGCCTGCCAATCCCTCCCGCACCAGAGCTGCGCAGAAATCATAGAGAAGCTCCCCGCGGAGTTCATGGCTGTATGCAGTTTGTACGGTGTCGAGAACAGGCAGCGCCTGCCGAAAGACGGGCGCAAGAGACTCTACGCCAGCGGAGGCAGGAGATCTGAAGGAGCTGCGAGTTGCTGGCTGTCGTTTGTGGCGTAACGGTCTATTGCCTCGACCAGAATGCGGGAGAGTTCGAGAGATTCTTTGCATTGAAAGTGCCTCACAAGCATCCGGCTCGACTCCGGGGGCGGAGCGGTGGCCTTCGCCGCGAAGAACGCAATCAGTTCCTCCGCCGTCTTCGGTGGTTTCGGCATCGTTCAGCCCTTTGTGCCAATCGCGCGGCTGAAGGTGTAGCGCAAGACCGAACCGGTAACTTCAGGCCCGGATACCGACGCGGTGGCGATCTCCGGATAATTGGGCGTCTTTCTGCCAGCGTTGAAGATTTTCATTGAAGATCCTCTTTGAAGAAGAGTTTTCTATGCGGCGTCGCCGCATTGTTAGGCACTTCGGCCTCTCCGAGCCAGGTCTGCGGTTCAGCCACGCGAACTCGATCCCCGGGCCCGCCTGACCTCCGTGACATAAATCCGGACTCAAGGAGTAGTTCGCAGCTCTCGGAGTACTGAGGGTAAGCGGCATCACTTTCAACACGCCTTCCCATAGAAAGTCGAGTGGTATATCATTGTCTTCCATAGAAACTCTAGTGGAGAGATCGTTCATGCCCAAGAAGGACCAATCGGACATCGAAATGTTGAGGGGCACGCTGGACATGATGATCCTGCGGACCCTCGTGGGCGGGGATGCGCATGGGCACACAATTGCGAAAATCATCGAGCGCGGTTCGGAGGATGTTCTGGAAGTGGAGCAGGGCTCGCTCTATCCGGCGCTTCATCGTCTGGAAGATCGCGGGTGGGTTTCGTCCTATTGGGGCGCAAGCGAGAACAACCGCAAAGCGAAATTCTACCGGCTGACGGTGGCCGGGAAGAAACAGCTTCTCCGTGAGCGGGACCGCTGGCGTCAGATGACCCGAGCCATCGGGCTGGTGATGGGCGAAGAGTCGTTGGGTTGAGGAGGCGGTATGAGCTGGCACAGGTTCTTTCGCCGTCGGCAAGCGGACGCCGAGGTGCAAAACGAGATCGAGTCCTATTTGGAAGAAGAAGCGGCTGAGAACCTCGCGCGGGGTATGACGCCGGAAGAGGCGCGGCGGCGGGCTCGGATCAAATTGGGCAATGCGCAGCAGGTGCGGGAGCGACTCTGGAGGCAGAACAGCGTTGTGGTGGTGGAAAGTGCGTGGCGAGACCTGAAGTGTGCCATGCGAACCTTAACGCGGACGCCGGGGTTCACGGCGACTGCGGTTTTAACGCTGGCCGTAGGCATTGGGGCTACGACGGCAATCTTCACTCTTGTCTACGATGTCCTACTGCGACCTCTGCCGTTCGATCACCCTGGGCAGTTGGTGATGATGCAGGAAGTGGTGGCCGAGTTCAAAGACATTTACCCCACCTTGCCCATGAACGCGAATCACTTCGACATGTGGCAGCGGAACTCCAAGACCATTCAGGCCATGACGGTGATGGCTGAGGGCTCGGTACCGCTCGGATTGGGCACGCACCCGTTGCAGGTAAAGATGGTGAGTGCCACGCCAGGGTTCTTTGCGGTCTTTGGCGTGAGCCCGCAGCTTGGGCGCCCGTTCACGGCTCAAGAGGATGTACCAGGACACGATCAGGTTGCCGTGCTGATGAACGATCTTTGGCGGACGCAGTTCAATTCCGACCCGAGGATCCTAGGCAAGACGATCCGGTTGAACGGCTTTGAATACACGGTGATCGGCGTGATGCCGGCAAGCTTCCGTTTGCCGTACGCCGGCGATGAATTCCATACCGGCTCGGACGTTGGCAGACCCACCCAGGTGCTGGTGCCGATGGCGTTCTCGAAGGACCTGTTGGCCGAGGACATGGGGGATTTCAACTACTACGGCGTGGCGCGACTCAAACCGGGCGTGACATTAGTGCAGGCCAACGCCGAGATCAATGCCCTGGAGCACCGGATTCAGGTCGCATTGCCGGCGGATGAGAAGGGGACGCTCTCGGCGGCGCTCACGCCTCTGCAGACGGAACTGGTAGGCAACAACCGCAAGCCGCTGCTGATCCTGCTGGTGGCGGTGGCAGGGTTGCTGCTAGTGGGCTGCATGAACATTACCAACCTGCTGCTGAGCCGGGCAGTGGGCCAGCGGCAGCAGTTGGCAGTGGCGGCCGCGCTGGGCGCAAAACGCGGCGACTTGATCCGCATGGCCATGCGGGAGACAGCGATGCTGGCGGTTGCAGGCGGCGGGCTGGGGCTTCTGCTGGCCATGGGCCTGATCCCGGTGATGCATCGGTACATGCCGCAGTCGCTGAGCTACCTGGGAACACCGCACGTGGATTGGGTTGGCGCGGGATGCGCGCTGCTGCTCGCCTTGGCGGCCACATTGGTGGCCGGTCTGGCGCCAGGATGGATGGCGCGGCGCATGAATCCGGTGGAGGCGATGCGCGGCGAGGCGCGCATGTCGGGCTCAGGACGGAATAGCAAGAAGCTACGGCGGGCGCTGGTGGGGTTGGAAGTTGCCGTGAGCGTGACCTTGGTGCTGATGACAGGGCTGCTGATGGCGAGCCTAATTCGGCTGATGAACATCGACCGCGGATTCGATGCGGAGCAGGTAATGACGGCGCGTATCGACCTGCCGGCCAAGGCCTATGACAACCACACGGCGCGGGAAGGGTTCTACAAGCGTGTGCTGGAAGCGCTAGGGCGGCTGCCGGGAGTGCAATCGGCGGGAGTGGTGAGCGAGCTGCCGCTGAATGGCGACGCGTGGGGTGACAGTGCGCGCGTGATTGGAAACACGCAGCCGTATATGGAGCTTCCATCAGAGCATTTCCGCTGGATCAGCCCAGGATATATGGAGACGATTCGGCTGCCGCTGACGGAGGGCCGATATTTGAGCGCGAGCGACGAGGGGAAGAACGTTGCGCTGGTTTCGGAGAACACGGCCAAGACGTTGTGGCCGGGCAAGGACGCCGTGGGACAGCAATTCACACGCGGAGGAACGACCGAAAAGCCATTCACGGTGATTGGAGTGGTGAAGGATGCGCGGACGGTGACGCTGGCCAAGCGCGACCCGATGATGGTGTACATGCCGTACTGGTTCCGAGCGGATATCGGGGGCGCGTTGGCCGTGCGGACGCGGATGGGCGGCGCGACGATGGCGGACGAAGTGCGCAAGGCCATCTGGAGCGTCGATGCGGATGCATCGGTGCCAGAGGTGCGGACGCTGGGCGGTGTGGTGGCGGACTCGGTGGCCAACCGGCAGTTCGAGATGGACCTGCTGCTGCTGTTCGCAGCGAGCGCGCTGCTGCTGGCGGGGCTTGGCGTATACGGCGTAGTCACGTATTCCGTAGTGCAACGGCAGCAGGAGATCGGGTTGAGGCTGGCGCTGGGCGCGGACAAGGGCAGCATCTACACGCTTGTCCTTCGCGACGGGCTGATGCCGGTCGCGCTGGGCTCGGTCGCAGGGGTTGTGGCTGCGTTCGCAATGGCACGGGTGATTGGCAGCCTACTGTTCGAAGTGAGCCCTTACGATCCGGTGGTTTCAGGCATGGCAATTGGGGTGCTGATGGCGGTGGGTGTGTTGGCGTGCCTGCTGCCGGCGCGGCGGGCGGTGGCGGTGGATCCGATGCAGGCGCTGCGGACCGAATAGCTCATCCGGCCACAGTACCTGAACTCTCGATTCTCTTGCCGGCCTTCGTCAGCCATGCAATTTCATACTTATCGAGGCTCTCCCTGACGTAACGCCAATACTCGGTCGATGTTTCCAACTTCTCGACCTCATCAATCGTAGATCGGAAATACTCGAGACTGGCGATCGGCGCACTGATCTGCCCATTGAGCCAGGAGATATATTTTCGTGTGCAGCCAAGCAGGAAAGCGCGTTCGATGTTTTCGAATGGAACATCATTTGAGAAGAGGATCCGGGCCAGCCTATCGTCTACTGGCGCAAAAGAACATCGGACACAAGGGCGACTCTCAAGCAGGCCACGGATACTCCTCAAGTATTTGATGACTTCCGCGTCATCGGCCACCTGTTCGGTGGTCTCGTACGGCCAGAATGCCTCGCAAATCTTAGCCGAGCCGTGAGAATGCTGGTTGACTGCGAATTCCACGTGGCACACGCCCCGCAGTTTCAACTCTTCGAAATAGACGATCACTGACCGCCGGCTTTTCCGAAGGGACTTTGCGATGCTCCCTTGGTCGATCTCTAAACGCGCCGTGGCTCGGTCCGCGCTCAGACACAAGAACATGTAAAGCTTAAAAGCTCCATCCGAGAGCACCGTCAACGCAGAAGCCACCTCCCTCCCGGCAGCAAACCATCCGGTGGGGTGCTTTAACCTCGCTCGCGTTGGTATCGGATCAACCAGAATTCAGCCTTTCGATCCGATTGCTCTTGAGAAACGATAGACGAGCTTGTTGCCGACGGTCTCCGGACCCTCAAGCGAAGCGGTGGCAATTTCTGGATAGGTCATGGCATAGGTCTCACGAACCTGTTCCACCGAAAGTGTGGGGCTCGGGTCCGGAAGACGCAGACCGTTCAGAGTGAATTCTCGTTCCAGCGGTTCAATGTGCATGATGTTTTCTCCATTCAGAATTGTCTTGGGCCATGTGCGACGTGCAGCCGGATAATCTCTTCGCGCAACCGATTCTCCACGTCTCTCGATCCCTTAAGCGTTTCCTCCGCGCGCAGAAGACGAACGATGAGGTCGTCCTTGGTATGGCGTCGCAGTCGCGCTACTCGCGCCTGCGCCGCTGCTCTCGCACTCGGCTCGGTATTCTCATAAAATTCGAGGACGCTCTGACTTTTAACCAGACTCATCCTTGGTGTGTGCCGATTTTCCAGATACAACTGATATGCAACATCGTTACGCTTGATCGTGTTTGCCGAGATCGACCGATCGAAGAGATCACGTACCGTCTCTCGAATGGCTGAGAAGGTCGCGTGTTGATTCGCCTCGCGCAGCCTATCAATGGCTGCCTGGACACGGACCACCGTCTCCTTCTTCCTGGCCTCCCACATCGGAGTGAGCCAGACCGGGTCTACTCGGTTCCGTCGAGCCGTCTTCACGCTTTTTCTGACCCGTCAGTCTGGATCCGAATTTCCTGGAGGGAATCCGCGCAACTCTGCTCTATGAGGTTCATCTCCTCGAGCACCAACTCACAATCCTGTTCCAGTTGAGTCAAGCGCCGTTCCTCCGGGAACAACTTCTCCCGACGAGACCACTCTGAATGTTCCTTGGCCCACGCCATCTTCTGCTCTATTTGATAGCGCTTGGCGGGATCCGGAGCGTTGCCGGCACAACCGATACAGGCGAACTTAGCCGGGCAAAGGTTCGCAACGACGCAAGTGCCACCTATCACCTCTGTAAGAGCGCCCACATGTCCTTCCGCCTCAGCGAGCATGCGGCCGATTTCTGCCGGGCTTCGAAGAGCCTCCGCGGCCACATCTATCCGATCGACGAACACCATTTCGGCAGCTTCCATCACCTGTGTCTGGGTAGGCTGGGAATAGTATTTCGTCACGGACGTATCTCGCTGATGCAGCATGGCGGCAATTACGTCCACAGGCACTTTCATGCCTGCCATCTCCGTGGCAAACGCATGACGTAGTATGTGCGATGTCAGATGAACACCTTGGCCGTCCGAAGTGCGAACGACAGCACCGTGCAGCAGAAACCGGATCACGCTATTCAGGGTGCATTGGTTCAGTAACCTCCCGCCCCATTGAAAAACGTACCGATCCGGATGGGTCTTGTTGAATTCCGGGGCAACCACAGGTATCTTCTTTGCCTGTGTTTGGTCGCGTAGAAAGGAGATGACCTCCATCAGGTCGTCCTTGGTGCGCTCATCTATGAAGTAGCTCTGCCGTTCCGTCGATCCTTTGGGAACCATGCGCAGCAGCCAGCGGGCCGTCCCCTTTGGTCCGACGTTGATCAATTGCTTGATGCAGTCGGAGTTCTGGGCAATCTGCTGAACTTCACCTAGTCTCGCGCCAGTGATGGTTTGAATACGAATCGCAAGATGCGCGAACATCGCTGCGATCAACAGCCCTTCTATCGAAAATAAAAGATGGCCACCCTTCTCCCTCATCCAGGCCCATTCTGCCAGATGGTAACTCCATCCAACGATGCGCTGTGGCATATACCAGTGGTCGGAATTATCGTATCCCCACCGCTCGTAGAACTCGACACGTTTGCGAGTCAGGTCGGTATTGTTCACATCGGAGAAAACGTAGTTGTCGCAGAGTTCAAGAAACCACGGCTCCGCGGGTGTAACACCACTTTCCAGCGACTCGGTGCGTCGATGTTCTACGTGAAGGCAGTTATTCTCGGAAGAGAATTCGCCGGACATTCTGCGGCGAAGACGGGGCTTGATCGTTGAGCTATAGCCAAGCTCAATCAACCTGTCCCATCTGGAAATCGCATCCCAGAGCGTCATGTGTACCCTTTGACGCACCAGTCGGCCACCTTCCAGGGGAGCCGTCTCCTCGTAGCTGAAGCTATACGGGAATGAAAGTCGCCTTGCCTGGACGGTGGCCGCCGCCCGTTGGCATGCGCTGTGCATTCGTGTGATTTGGTTGAGGCGGGACCTGGCAAGATGCCGCAACTGATGAAATCTGCTATGGACAGTGTCGGTCTTCGCTTTTATCTTTGCCTTTCGTTGCTGGTTCCACGCCGACCACTCCCCGGTCATCGAGATCTTTCTTTGATCGACAATGCGCCTGAGAAAGAACCTCTCCATTACTTCACGTTGCGACTCCGACAGCCTTTCGGCATAGTCGTCAAAGCAGTGCCTGACCTTGTTCCAGAAACCGGACAGGGCGACCCGCTGGTATTCCGTCAGCCCAGAAGTCACGCGCTCCTCCCGGAGCCGCCTGAACATGGCATCTGGATCGATCTTTGTAATGTCATCCAATTGAAGATCCTTCATCGCGATGCGCATCGGTGGGACCCACCCGGCGAGTTGCAGGTAAAACTGATACTGGCTTGAATCTTTTAGGCCTGCGAAGAGCGCCACCGTATTCCGTAGCGACAGATTTTCAATTGCGCGGATGTAGCCAATTACTTTTGCGGTTGGAATGGGCCAGCGGCCATCGTTGTTTGGGTCGAAACATGTCAACGGGGCAGTGGCGATTTCCGGAGCGATATGAGGAATGAGGTCTCTGAGCGTTCCAACTTGCGGATATCTTGCCTTCGATTTGAAGCCGCGAAGATGGCGCCAGGCGGCTATACCGGCGATAAATGGCCTGGTTGATGTGCCCGGGAAGTACGGTGCGAGCGTCTTGTGGTTTGGACGTTTACCACCAACCCACAAGGCTTCGCACAGCGCAATCACCGGGGCTTCAGGCAGAGGCATCATCTTCGGCCACCCTGGACCAATGATTTGCTGCACAGTCGCTACCGCGTCGTCAATCGTCATCATCCTCCCCGAGGAGAAAAGCCAGATCCTGATTGCTGCGCTCCGCAGCAGCAGTCGCCACTTGAATCGATTGAGGACTCGAAGCACTGCTCGGTGCTTGGCTTTGTCGTTCCCGGCGCCTCATTTCCTTATGAATGATTTCGAGCCGGCTGTGAAAAGTCGCCTCCCGCCGTATATGGTCATACGAACGCAAGGTGCGCTCGCCTGAGTTCCACGACATGTATTGGATCAATTCCTGACGCCGTCTCGCACGCGAGGCTTCATCCTTGCATGTACGATCGATATTCCTCAAAGCATTTGTCACGAACCAATGGCGTGCCTGGTGAGGATCTGCATCAATCCCCACTGCGCTCAGCGCGGGCTTCCAATACTGTTCCCGAAAGAGCTTCGCCGTCAACGGCATGCCCTGTTCAGTAAGAAACAGCGGCACATTCTCTAGATGTTGCGGGTTCGCTCTGTAGATGGCTGCGAGCGCGCCGAGCCGTAGGCGCTGGCGATCCACCGCGGCTCTGCCGTGCACGTCGTTATCGAAGTAGCGTCTGTACAGTTTCGTCGTTGGGTTAGAAATCATGATTGTCTTGGTTCTCAGACCAAAGCTTCCCTTGTTTCGACTCTGCAAGACATTGCGGAATCCTGCCTGTGCCCAATCCAGCGCAGTGAGGCCCACAGCCTCGGATATGCGAGCGCCTGATTCGAATAGCGTACGGCTCACGCAGAACTCCCGAAGCTTCCACCCGAAACGCCTGCCGGCCTCCTGAACGACATGCGGGAACTCAGGGTCGTCGATAGTCTGCGGCTTCCACTCCTGCTGAATGAAGCGGAAGTAATTCTCCGACAACCGAATTCCAGATCGCTCGTCTACCCCACTTTCGGATGGCATGGGGTCGCGGCCACGAAGCGTTCGGATAGAAATCCGGTGCTGTTCCCGCAATTCGGACCGGACCTTGGCGGCATCCTCATGAACCATTGGGTTCGGAAATGAATACCGGTCGTTAACGATCAGGAAGTCGTAGAGACGTTTGAGCGCCGACAACAATGTACGCACGTTGACTCGTGTCCCATTCGTAGCGTTGATGTAAGAGACCTTAAGGCCGCACAGGTCAGCCCGTACGGTAACTTTGCAATGCGCGCCAACCGTCAGGTATTCGCGGACCAGTGCGCGCACCTCCTGCGGTGTGCCGAAGATGGTCCAACCATGAGCCGAAGCGACCCTATCCGTTCTTGCCCAGTTCGCGATTGAAATGATCTCGCGCATGTACAGCGGCACGGAGGATGCTGAAAGCGATTTCTGCAGGTCGTGTGCAAGGAGAGTCAGTGCAATCTCGGGGAAGCCACTACTGTCCACCACCTGGTACCGATAGGTGAGGTCCGGTGTGGAAATCAGCTTGTGCAGACTTTTCACCGGCGGCAACCCTCCCGAACAAGAACGAAAAACAGACGAAATGATGCTTGGTGTTTTCTGCCCTCACCTTTCTGCTCCACTATGCAATGACGCCACATATACCTTCATTGCCGCTGGATGTATTTACGGTGAAACTGCGTGGCTGGCGTTTTCTTTCACAGCAGATCGCGAACCTGCTCCACTGTAAGGTCCGCACCAGGATCGGGAATTCGAATCCCGTTATAGTGGAATTCGCGGACCAGAGCTTCGGCTTTGAGGGTGCTCATCGCATTTCTCCTTCTGAAGTGTCATTGGGTGAGGTTTGGAATCGGCCATCCTCTTCGGGCTGGCGCTCGATGAATGTTCTTGCAGCTTATGGCAGGTGGAGCGTGACGAATTCCTTGAGTTTCGCAAGCGCCTCCCGCAGGGCCGCGACAGGAGCCGCGGAGACAGCCGTAAGATCCTGCGAGCAGCCGTCGTTGTCTGCCGATTCCACAAGCGCCTGGATTGTCTCGAACGATGCCCGGTCGGTGAAACTTTCCCTCGCCCAACTTGGTCCGGGGTTGACGACGATGTCTTCGATGGCCTCCAGCAGGTTGTTCTTGACGAAGAGACACCCGCGATCATCCAGCTCTTCTGCGCTCCAAACGACCTCGCCGTTAAGGACATAGCCCGACGGCCCCAGAAAGTGCTTCACCAGGAGTGCGACCCACGTCGCGAGGCCATGCCGGCTCTCACCCTCTTCCGGGACGAGGAGGGAGCGGTCCTCGGAGACTTCGAAGAGGCCACAGGAATAAGGCAAGTCGGGTTCTTCGCTCGCCTCAATGGCGGCAAAGATTGGCTCTGTGAGGTCCGTGTGCTCTCCTTGGGCGAAGTCGCGCACAAGCGCCGCATGCTCCTTCGTCAACGGAGGGACGATCTCGATTTCTCCGTTGTAGTAAACGGGATAGCCCATAGAGACTCCTTTGCGTTGGGTTAGAAAAGGCTGAACTGGACAGGGGCAGTCGTGGGGTCCGCCGCAGAACCTGCCGACATGCGGGGCGCTTCTGCTGATTCCTCTGCGGTACACTCGGCTTTCTTCGGCATCCGGTACTTTGCCTCTAACCGTTCAAGGTCCTTCATTTCGGCGGACCGCAACGCCTCGGCGGCTCGCAGCTCGAATCGGGCAAGATAGTTGCGCTCCACCATCACTCGCTGGACTGCGTGCTCCACATCGCTGAAAGTGAACTTCGGGTCTCCATGACAGGGCCAGCGCAGGAGTCTCGTGACAAACCCCAGCCTGTGGCGGTCTCTCGTAAACCATGTCGAGTAGAAGCCCTCGATATCGCAATGAGCGTTATGCGATGCACCGCATAACGCTCATTATGTGGAGTACGCAATTATGCGGAGTACCGGTCGTTCAGCCGCCTCGAATCAACGAATGAACGCTCTAAGCACTCCGCATAATCTCGCAGCAACGTCTGCCTAAGATGCGCTCAGCAATGACGTGAGGAGGGCGTCCGGAGCCTTGAACCGTCCACGACGCAAACTAGGAGGCAACACCGCCTCCATCGCCTCCAACTTCTCCGAGGGATCTGCTCGCAGATAGGCTTCGGTGGTTCTCATGTCGCTGTGCCCAAGCCAGAGCGCAACTTTTCGTACGTCGCGTGTCGCCTGCAGCATGAGCACGGCGCAGCTGTGCCTTAGCTGATGGGGTGACACTGTGCGCCCCTGAAGCTCAGGAACAACTTTGCTCGCGGCGCGGAAGTGCTTCTCGAGGATGTATTCGAAGCCGGCGCGAGTCATTGCCGTTCCTGCTCCGCTTACGAACAGCTCAGGTGTTGCCACAGGTCCTCTGATTGCCATCCACGCTCGGAGGTCCCTCGCAGTGTCCTTCCAAAGTGGAAGGCATCGTTCTCGGCGACCTTTGCCCTTGACTCGAATACTTGGAGGCTGACGCAATGAGACGGCTTCGATCGGCAGTTCGACGAGTTCCGACACTCTCAGTCCGCAAGCGAAGCACAGATGCAACATCGCCCGATCTCTAATGCCTGATCGACTGTTGAGGTTCGGCGCATCCAAAACAGCCTTCACTTGAGCCAGCGTCAGGTGCTTTGCAAGGCTCTGATCGTGCCTTTTTGTCGGGATGGCTCGAATCTGATGCACTTGTTCGATTGCCACCGGTATTTTCAACTCGACATACCGCATGAACGCCTTTATCGCTGCAAGCCGAGAATTTCGCGTCACAGGGCTGTTCGAACGGGATTTCTCGATATGTGCGAGAAAGCCGAGAACAAGCTTGGCGGTAATATCTTCGACACACAATTGTGAGGGTCTCTTCTGGAGACGATCAGCAGCGAAGATGAATAGCAATCGGAATGCATGAGCGTATGTCTCGCAGGTATGAGGTGAATAGCCCCGCTCGACCGGCATGTGTTCGCGCAGGAAAGCTGTGATGAGAGGTGCAATCGGCGTCATGCGACCTCCCGGCCGACGAGGACTTCCGCAGCGGCGGAAATGTCGGTCATGAGCTCCGGAGTGGCTTCCAGATACCAATAGGTGTGTGCAATGTCGGCATGTCCAAGATAGGTTGCAAGCGCCACAAAGTGAGCAGCGACATTCTTTCGATCGGTCGGACACTGTTCTAATGAGCGAGTCGCAAATGTATGTCGAAGATCGTGGATCCGGCAGGGTCGAGTTCCGGTCTCCGTTATGCCGGCGAGCAGAGCTACACGACGGAACGTGTAGTCCGCCATACTGCGGGAAATTCGTCTACCGTGGGCTGAGAGAAAGAGGTGGTTGTCGGTCGTTGCTATCGTCCGCCGCAAGAGCAAATAGGAATTCAATGCCTTGAGCGTAGTTTCATGCAGCGGAATTGCACGAGCCTTCCCGCATTTTCCGTAGCGAATCTGGAGAAGTCCGTCCTCGCAGACGTCGTTCAGTTTGAGGCTTAGGGCCTCGGATATGCGCATGCCAGTTGCCGCAATGAGACCAAACAAAGTGGCATACGTCTGACGTCGCAGAGGATATGTCCTGGCTAAACGTCCAGCCGCGGACATGAGCCGTGTGATTTCCTCTTGTGAGTAGATGTACGGCATCAGCCGCGTCTGTGGACTGGGGAATATCTGGTGCGGGGGGACTTCATGACGTGGGTCCTCGGCGTGCAAGAACCTGGCAAACATTACCACAGCTTGTAACCGCACGTAGCGGGTTCCAGTTGTCGACGCCACGGTTGCCCAAGCGAGGGCGGTACCCCTCCGAATGTGAGTTTCTCCGCGCTCTTCGGCGAATTGAGCGAATCCGAGGAGAAGCTGATTGAGTTGGATGAGTTTGTAACCGAAGTGGCGCCGAAGCGTTATGTAGCGACCGACAGATTGGCTTAGCACTGAGCCACCTCCGGCCACGGCTGGGCGATTGCAGATAGGCTCCGAAGGTCAACTTTGGCGTAGTGAATGGTGGTTCGAGGTGAGCGATGTCGAAGTACCGCCCCTATGCTGGGCAAAGAAACACCCTGCCGCAGCATTGATGTTGCAGCCGAGTGACGCAAAAGATAGGCACCTCGAACCGGGGAATCTACCCCAGCGCGTTCCAACGCTCTTCGGACGAGCCCCGTTACGGCTTGAACACTCAATCTGCGGAATGGCGCAGCGCAGGTCAGGAACAGTTCGGGAACATTTGATTGGGGCCTACCCTTCCCGATATACCGCAAAACACACGCGCCGATTTCTTGAGGCATTGGCAGCAGATCCTGGCGGCGTCCTTTGCCAGAGACGGATATTTGCCCACCGCTCCAATCGATATCACTCAAGCGCAGTCGTACGATGTCGCCGGCGCGCAGTCCAAGACGGGCAAGCAGAAGCAGTATCGATTTATCGCGTAGCCCTATGCTGGTTCGCGGACAGGCTGCAATGACTTTGCGAATGTCCTCCTTTGGGAGGTATCTCGGAACGGAGGCCTGTCTCCAACCGGCGTAAGGTGGGATCGCATGTTCCAGGCCGGATGGTGATTGCCCAGTTGCTCCGAGAAACCGCATGAAACTTCGAACGGCGGTTCCGGTAAGTTGGGCGTAAGAGGAACCGTGGCGCGCTCCTCGACGAGACACGAACTTGCGCAGGTTCTCGGCGCCGTATTCCGAAGGAACTTCGCCGAGTGAGTCTAGAAGCTCCTCCAGAACCGGTTTGTACACATCGAGTGTCGTTGTCATGACCCCACGATGTTCCAGCATCCATGCCCGGAACTCGCGAAGGATAGGAAAGCGATCACTTCCAGCCTCAAGTTGGTTTTCTGATAACGCGCCACGTTCAATTAGAAAGTTCAAGAACAGGCGCACGGCTCTCAATGTGTCTTGGTTTGGTCCGCGGCTGTACAGGACGTGCGGTGTGGATTGGACGTACCTCGAACAGTCCCGGTACCCGGATACAAAGTCGCTGCTAGAGCGACCAGTCACTGCTAGCCAATCGGTCCAGGCTGCAAGGGATTGAAGCAACCTGAACACGGTCCTAGTTTTGTAGTCGCGGGCATGAAGCCACTCTGCAAAATTATCTACATGATTCGCAGCGAGACCGGACCGGAGCCTTCGACGGGTAGTTGCGGCGTGTACGTGTTTCTCAAGCATGATGCCTCCTTGTTTTCAAGGAGACATCTCCTGGCGAATTGAAGTCTACGACCAACAGGGTTTGCGAGACTTCCGGACGCTCAACTACAGCAACTCCCCTGCAGTTGCACTGGAGGACATTTTACCGAGCCGTAAGAGCAGAAGACGCAGCAATCGCCGGCTTTAGGGCGCAAGACCGCGTGGCAATGGACACATTCATGGAAAAAGCGGCATGAATCAGTAGGCATCTCCTCGAGCGTGGCATGACCACACTGAGGACAGGTCAGTGTGGATTCAAGAATGGCTGCCATTGCTGTCATGGCTTCTGCGCTCCGCTATGCACGGTCGAAGGGAAACCGGCATTCGTAGTGGCCTTCGTCAGCGCCGATGGAGTTGTTTTCTCTCCGTCGTACTTCACCGTCGCAGTCTTGTGTTCGTAGTCTACCGTTGCATCAATGACACCAGGCACCTTCTCTAACGCTTTGCGAATCGTGACCGAGCACATGGAACAGGTCATATTCTGAACGTCGAGAACAGCCGTTTGCGGAGACGCAGCAAATGCCGATACCGGCAAACCGATGAAGAGCGCAGCGAGCAGTTTACGCATCTCAAATTCCTTTCAGCGATAGAAGTAAGGCAAAATCCAAGGACTGACGATAAGCAGAAGGACAATCGGAAGCAGCACCCAAAACAAGATTCGCTGCACCTTCCGGGTACGATCGGCAATGCAGTTGTCGCCAACGGCACAGCTCTGAGGCACAAGATAGAGTTTCCAAAAGGTCCATCCAAGAAACAGAGCCGTCAGAACAATGAAAACAGGCCGATACGGTTCGAGTGCGGTCAAATGGGCTATCCAAGCTCCGCCGACACCCAGGCTCAGGAGCAAGAGTGGCCCGACGCAACAAGCCGAAGCGCCGATACCCGCGAGCACGCCACCGATAAGGGTTGTTTTCGTATTCAGTACAGAGCGCATACTTGACGAATCTTCCTTATTTCACTCTAAACTCCGTACTATGGTACGGAGTCAAGGGAGGCGGTTCGTGAGCGAGAATCTGACCATCGGCACACTGGCAAAACAAGGTGGCGTGAATGTCGAAACTATCCGCTATTACCAGCGACGGGGCCTGTTGCATGAGCCGGTCAGACCGCAGGGAGGCTTTCGTCACTACTCGTCGGACACAGTTAAGAGAGTCCGCTTTATTAAGCGTGCCCAGGCTCTCGGATTCACATTGGAAGAGATCACAGGACTGCTCACACTCGATGAAAGAAAAGCCTGCAAGGAAACACGAGGGATCGCGGCCCACAAGCTGGAATTGATCGAAGAGAAGATTGCGGACCTCTCGAAGATGAAGAAGGCACTTTCCCGCCTCGTGCGCGCCTGCGAGATGTCATCCTCTGGTGCGCGTTGCCCGATCATTCATCTGCTCGCCGATGACTGAGTGTCCGACTGACTCGCAACCGAGACGTGCCCGGCTCGCCTGACCTCCTGTCTCCGTTGCTAAGCAACCGCCTGCACACGAAATCCCGACAAGGTTTGACTTCGTCTGCGTGGTGTTCCGGTGGCTTGCTGCGAGATTATGCGGAGTGCTTAGAGCGTTCATTCGTTGATTCGAGGCGGCTGAACGACCGGTACTCCGCATAATTGCGTACTCCACATAATGCGCGATGTGGCCGAAAGTCACCGAAAGACGGTCGTAGAACTTCTTGGTGAATAGCTCGCGCGGGCAGTCGGAATCGAGGAAGTGCAAAAGCGTGTTTCCGAAGTTCGATTTGTCGGCTGCGCTGGAGAACTGTGTGGAAACGAACTCTGAGGGGAGAAATGGGCCTCTCGGCATGACTTCCTCGCAAGAAAGAAAGGCCAGCCGAAGCTGACCTTTCGCCTGTTTGAAACCGGGCGGACCGGTCTCGTTGGAACATAAGCGGCTCATGATTCACCGTCACGTGCCGGCCGATTCCGCAACTGGATCAGGCAGCCATTTGGCTTATCTCCCGGAGTTTGCGGTACAGGGTCGTCTTGCCGATGCCGAGCAGCCGGGCGGCTTCGAGGGGCTTGCGATTCGATCTCTGGTACGCGGCCAGGATCATCGTCCGCTCCATCTCCGCCATGGTGGGAAACGAGCCTGATTGTGGCGCGTGCGCCAGGACAAGCGGTGTCGTGGATTCTGTGCATTGCTGTGTCAGACGGCCCGACGCTGCCACGATCAGTTTCCGTGCCTGCTCAAGGTTCTCCAGGCACTGCGGGTCGTGCCGGACGACAACTCTCTCGACGACGCGTTCAACAATCTTCACAATCGGCTGAGGCAAAGATGTGCCACAGCGCCGGCAATTTGCCCCAACCCTCCACTGGACGAGTTCGCAGCGCCCGCAGCGAACCTTCTCACGTTCCTCGCTCATGGTGACACCTCGCAGGTTGAAATCGCGCGGCTCAGTCGAACAGGCTGAGCTGCACATTGGTTTCAGTGGCCGTCGGCCAGACTGCCGTCTTCTTCCGTTTCTTCATGGCGGGAGGCGGCTCCGCAAGGCGAATGCCGAAGATCATCGGCACGGGCTGCTCTGCCGGCATTGTTGGCAATGCCAGAACCGGCGCAGGTTCGTCCTCCGGTTCAAACTCCACTGCGATTGGGTGCGGCTGAACCTTCTCGCGTTCCTGGCCGAGTTCCCGCCACACAGAGTCGGCAGACTCTCCGACCCCGGCCTTCTCCGCCAGTTCGCGCGCCATCGCGCTCATCAGGTCTTCGTCGGTGTCGAGCGCCTGCAAGCCTTCGCCGGAGAACTTGCCCTCCATCATCAGGGCCACCAGCATCTTTTTGCCCATGAGCCGGAGGCACGTCTCCTGCATGGTGCCGGAATAGGTCACGAACTTC
Organism: Acidobacteriota bacterium; assembly: GCA_021813745.1. Classification (GTDB taxonomy): domain Bacteria; phylum Acidobacteriota; class Terriglobia; order Terriglobales; family Acidobacteriaceae; genus Telmatobacter. Next base: position 9,329 of record JAKAJO010000100.1, on the reverse strand, counting down.
ACACGTACCGGGAACCTCTGCCCGATGCGCCACGAGCGCCGGCTCGCCTGACGCAATGTGTGCAGGGAATAGCCGGTTTCGTAGAAGAAAAGCGTCGGAAAGGCCAGAAGATCGAGTCCGGTCTCAACCAGCTTCGGATGGCAAATGACCACCTCGACTCCAGACTTCACCTGCCGCTCGTACCAGTCCTCTCGTTTGTCGGTCGCGACCGAAGAGCGCAACACGGCGACTTGCACGCCCTCCCGCCGCAGCACCGCTTCTATGCGCTCGGTGACATCCTTCTCGCCTGTGTAGGTCGCATAGACCTGGCATCGCCTTCCCTGGCGAAGTTCCTCCTTCACATCGGCGACAAGGGCGCGCTCTTTCGCGTAGAGCGCATCCGGTGTGAGGTTCTCCGGCACAGTCACGAGGAACTTTACGTACTCTTTCGTTTGCGGATCGAAGGCCCGCGCCCAGATCTCGTCGAAGCCGTAAGGATGGTCTGGATAGACGAGCAGCGTGTTGAGCAAAATGCTCATCAGGCTCTTGTTGCCTCGATGTTCCTTCATCGCAGACCGAATATCCCCTTCGAGCCGCTCGTAGGCCTGCTGGAGCGCATCATCCATGTCGACCGAGATCACTCTCTCGTCGTAGTGCGGGAGATTGTCCGAGATGTCTTCGAGGGCGAGGAAGGCCGTCGTGTTCATCAGGAACTTTCCGAACAAGAGCGGCGAAGCGCCCGGTTTGCGCAATACTCGAACCGTCTTCTTCGTCGCCCGTGAACACGCGTTGTCGGCCTCCTCGACCTTCTCGATAGTTTCGAGAACGCCGTATTGTTCCTGAAAGTCCCGTCTACCCTGGCCTCCGTAGGTGAAGCCCTCGCGCACCATGGCGCGCGGCTCCATGCGGTAGAAGATGTTGAAGAGATCGTCTGCGTAGCCGCCCATAAGCGTCCCGGTGAGCGCGATCAATCTCTGCGCAGCGCGACCGAGAACGCCAAGACTGTTGCCTTGCGCCGTGTCGCCAGCCAACTGATGCAACTCGTCCGCGATCGCAAAGTCGAACCAGCCTTTCATGTAGCGGCCGATGTACTCGATCGGCGCCATGCGCTGAATCTTTCCTCGATCCGCTTGCCAAAGCGCTGAGAAGCGCGTCGTCCCTGCCCGTGGCGCGGTCAGAGTTTCTGAAACCTTTACCTTGTCGCGGAAATCAAGCGAGGTGAGCTTCTCCATCTCCGAGTCGAGGATGACCATACCTGAATCGGGATTGACGACCCCTCCCAGGTTCGGCCCGGACTTTGCTTTGAGAAAAACGTGCTCCCAGAAGTAGCTGAGCTTGCCTTTGTCCTTGCCGGTAATGAAGAAAGTCGGGCCGACAAATCGATTGCGCCATTCCATGCGGCCCATTCGCCGCATTTCCGCAAGGCTGAATCTCTTGCCTTCGTAGACGATCTTGCCCTTGTTTAGCTTCACTTCACAGACGCCGTGGGGCTTCGTGTGATCGCCGCCGTTGCGCATGTCCTCGACAAGAAAGGTCCGAGCGCGAGGGATCGTCAATAGAACTTCGCGTGCCCACTTGTGCACGATGTGCGAGGGACACATCACCAGCGTGGTGGTCGGACGGCCCTCGGAGAGGACGTGAATGGCGCCCAACGCCATGAACGTCTTCCCCGCGCCACACTCAGCCACGATACGTGCGGCATTGGCTTTGCGCAGATACTTTGCCGTTCCGGTGATCGCGAGCGCCTGAGCCGGCAGCGGCTTGCGCAGCAGCCCTGTGAGAGCGGGTGCAACGGGGTCTTTCGTGCTCTGGAGCGGTGGGTAGGTCGACAGAATTCTTTCGGCCAGTGCAGGGCCAAAATGCCTTAAGTAGTCGAAGGTCGTCTCCACTGGCACGCCTCCTGACAGCAGCGAAACTGCGATTGGGATGGATGAGGATGATTGGGGAAGTTCCGCGTTAGCGGTTTCGCGGGGCCTTTGCAGGCGCTGGAACCAGCACCTTGGCCTTGAGTCGGCTTTGCGGAAAGTCTTTCGGATTCAAAGTGAAGATTATGTCCGCGTGTCCCGTTTCGGAGCAGGCGCAAAAAGGATCGTCTTTGGGATCAGGCGAGATTTCAGCCTCAGAACGCACTTCGACAACCTCTCCGCGCTCGCGGACCAGATTGATGAATGCGCCGATCAGTGCGGGCCGGACGTGCAGTCGCATGAGGACTTCCTTGTACTCCGCGAGGATATCTTCGGTGTAGAGCCAGACAAAGGATTCTTCATCCGCCCAGCGGTACATCAGGTCTGCGCTCGGCACTCGGCCCCGGACGTATTGATCCCGGAAACCGGAGATACCCGCCACGACAACATTGGTGTCGACGACAGCCCGATGCTTTCCTTTCCTAGACTTCGGCACGAACGGTGATCTCCGGGATTCGCTTTTCCTCGCGGTAGCTGCGAATTGTTCGCTGAATTTCCTCGTCGGACACGTCCCCTAGATCCTTCGCCGCTTCCGTGATCGTTGCGAGGAATTCTTTCTTCCATCCCGCACGCTTCCGCCCGCGCGGCATGTCCCTGTAGAGTTCGGCACGGCTCAGGCCCTCGTCGATCTGTTCGTCGAAGGATCGGAATGGAACACCGAGTCGGATGGGCTCCTCCTCGCCGGAAGTCCGGCAGGTGAAGGTAATGTAGGCGGGATTCTTCCGCCGAAATCCCTTCTCTGAGGCGCGAAAGACTTCGATGAGCCGGGTGAGCACGTTGGTGCGTGTCCCCAGGGAATCCTTCAGACGGAAGGCAACCTTTGCCGTAAGAAGCGTGCCTTTATCGAAGACGTACGTGCCGTCGACTCTTTTGGGCTTCACAATCCCGAATTGCACGAGATTCTGAAGTTCCTTGGGTGGAACTTTCAGGACTGCGCTCGCTTGCTTCAGTTTTAATGCTCTTTGCGGCATCGAAGGTTCTCCAATACAATCTAAATATTAGATCGTAATTGCCCTCCGGTCAACAGGAATTCTGAGATGTCGCGGAAAAGCTCACCCCTTGGCGCTCTCTTCAAGCGCTTGAGCCAAAGAGCAACGTGGCCAGACGATCGGCCCCCTGTCTACCGGAAAGCTGAGGACTTGGGACCGCAAGCCGTCTCCCACCCACTCCATCATCTCTTCGGTCGCCGCCGAAATCACAACCGGCTCGCAGCCGATCCCGTCAATCTCCTCAATCCGCTTCTGCTGCTCAACGACTGCCAGAACATGATCCGCCCACGCAGGATCGGCGGGAAGGCCGAGGAAATTCACCAGTGTCGCCCATGCCTCATCGCGCCGGTAGCGCAAGAGCAGAGTTCTTCCGGCGGTTCCGTTGTTGTGAAGTTCCTCGGAGACGGCCAGCAGGTGACGCACGGGATGCTTCCGGCCAGGGATTGTCACGGCGCCCCGATAGCAGCAGGCATGTTCGCCAAACGTGACTTCCTTGGTCTCGCTATCGGGAAAAGTGAGTGTGAATGTGGCCCTCTCGTGAACGGCCGCTGTAATCGCGCCCACATCCGCGTCGTTGCCGAAGACGCTCAAAAGGTGCGCCTGCCGGTCTTCCCCCATATAACGATCGACCCGCAGGCGAATGCGGGTCGAGGTCTTCTCTGTCATGCGCACATACTCAAGCAGCCCGAGCCGCAGGTGTGAATTCTCCATCGGCTTCGTCCTCCTTTTTCGCCGGAGTCTCGGTCAGCTTGAGCGTTCTCCCGTCGGCATAGACCAGGCGCAGTTCATTCGCCCATCGTTCGCGGTAATGAATGATCTGCGCATCGCCTTCCTCCTCCACAAACGTGGTCACGTGCTTGACCGAGCGCCAGCGCGCAATGTGCCTGTCGTCTCCATCGCCGAAGACGCCATTAAGGAGTCCGGCGGTACAGAGTAATCCCACATGGCCGCCGTGAAGCGGCGTTATCGGCCGCCCTGTGGCGACATCGTCGTGCGGCAACAGCAGCGGTACTGCCTGCCTCCAGGCCCCAGAGTGCGGCAGAAGGTCTTCGAGCAGGTCGTAAGGGAGCCCGCGATAGCTCATCTCGACTTCGCCGGATGCGGGCACAGCATAGGGCGCGCAGCAGCCTGCCTCAAGTTGAGGCAGCTTCTGGAGGCTGCCATAAAGGCCAAGGCTCTGAAGCTGCCGCTTGTTGTTCTCAACGGAGATACCCCGGACATCGCGGCGCACGCCGAGAACCGCGATCTGCCGATATTGCACGGAATCCGGATCAGTCATGCGGAAGACATTCAACGCGGTAAAGTGGGAACTCAGGATGCCGGCGCAATCCGGCAACCGCTCGAAGGGAATAACGAAGACGAGAACTCCGTCCATCACCAGCCAGCGGTAGGTGTGTTCCAGGAATACGGCCTCCATGCGGCGATTCGCAAGGGAGCCGATCTCGGAGTCATAAGGTGGATTCAGGTAAAGGAGCGAAAAGGATTCCGCCTTTACGACAGCGTCAAAGGCGTTGCCCTGGATAGTCTCGATACCTTTAGAACCGGCGATCCGCGCGCGCTCCGCATCAAGTTCGACGCCATAGAGTCGAACAGGAGCGGCCTTCGTAATCAGGTGGAGCGCAGTGCCTTGGCCGACACACGGGTCGATGACCGATGCCAGTTGGGAGTACGAAACAAGGGAGCGAAGTTTGATCCCTTCGCTCTCAGGTAATGGGTAGTACCCCATTTTGAGGCGCGCGGCGCTCCGCATAGTTCACCTCGCATTGTGGTGATCGTTCTGTGTGTGACTTAGGGAATGTCGGATCAAACTTTGTCGTCTTTGAATTCGAAAGGGATCTCATTTCCGCGCCGCTATGCAGCCAATGCTGCAGCGGGCGCCGGACTCGGATCCCACGGACGGAGGAATAACGAGGCCAAGACCACAATGTCTTCCGATCCACAGAGACCGCAACGCTTCCCGTGCGATGACGAAACAGTCTCGCAATTCCCGCAATAGACCGCCTTCTCCACTGGAATGGAGACCAGATCCGGCTCTTTGTGAATCATCGTTACGTTGCGCATGCCGCCTCCCGATGCTGGCTCTGGAAAGTCACTCGTTGTTCACTTGAGTCGATCGCTGCCGATTAAGACTCCGAGGCGTCGTTGTTGCCATGTCCCTTGTCGCGCTCCAGAAGCAGCGACTGGTAGAGGTCGACGACTTCACTGACGGTGTCTGCTCCACTGACAGGCTCGTCCTGAATTGAGCCGAGCCATGGGAAGTGCTCTTCAAGAAGTGCCAGGACTCTCTCAACGAAGGTTTGCGGGCGCTGTTCCTCGTTTTCCATTTAGCCTCCAGGTGCACGCTGTGCATCCTTTTGCATGCGGAGATCGGGGTGAGACTGACCGTTGCGATAGATTGCAGGACGCACTTCTCCCGTCGGGCAGCGGCTTGTGCCTTGAATGCGGCCCTGATCGAGCCAGCTCGCAGGGCGTTTGGAAATCGCCGTGAAGCAATTCGAGATCAGGCGGCCGACCGTGCAGCCACCTCTTCAAGTTCTGAAACGAGTTGCATCAGTGTTTCGAGGTTCGGGATCGAACTCATCGACCGGATGTGCAACCGGTCCAGTACAGAGACAAATTCGGTGTCGCCGATCGACTCAGCAAGGGATTGCGTCTTCAAAATTCCGCGCGATGCGCGTTCCATCGCCTCCACAACTGTTGCCTGCAGCTGCGCATTCGCAATCGCGTTTGCCTGTTGCGCCCGCGCGACGCGCCACAGTATCTCCGCGTAGATCGGATCGCCCAGGCTGCGACGGAATCCCTGGATCTTGTTTGTCGCTTCCTGGTCGATGGGACCGCGCTGCACCACGGGGGGCCTGGGCCCGCAGGCCGGGTTGGTTTTACCTGCAGTCCGATTTCCTTTCGGAAGCGCCCAGGCGGGAAGCGTTGGAAGCTTGATCGGCTTGCCGTGATCGTCGAGCGATACCCAGGTTTCCGGCAGGTTGTAGAGATACCGGCCAAGGCCAAAGCAGCTTGAGGCCCTCTTGAATGCCTGCGCTTCCGCCGCGGTCATTGCGTTCTTTTCATCGGCCCACTGTTCGCCGCTTCCGTAGTGGGTCCCCATCCGCGCGATTGTCAGCGTGCAGGTGACCAGGACTTTGCCGGTCTGGATGATGGTGTCTCGCTTCTGCCGGCTCACCGCCGAGACCGTTGTGACGTCGTAATTCCTCGTCCAGCCGCTCGGAGTGAAAAGCTGGTTGAGACGGTCGGTGTAGGCTCGCGGATCGGCAAATGCAATGACCGCTCCCCGGCTGCCATCGTGGCTGGTGTGGGTGACGCGCCACTTGATCTCCGAAGAGTCAAACGGCTCGGCCAACTGCGTGAACAGAGCATCGGTATCCAGACTTGGTTTTGTTTCACTGTTTGTCATCGCTTATGCTCCTCAAAAAACGAAGGCGCTCCGAAGAGCGCCCGATTCGTGATTCAGAATGTAAAGAAGGTCAGAAGGGGATTTCGGCCGGATCCAGCGCTTCGTCGCCAAACTGGGCGTCCATCTCGGACTCCCGGTACCCAGGCTCGCGCGTACTCCGGCCCGACTGACTCTGCTCGTTGGCGTTGGTGGAGCGGCCGTTAGTGCCTCCACTGCCGTTCAGCAGCGTCAGCTCGAACACCACGATCTCAGTACGGAACCGCTTTTGGCCCGATTGCTTGTCATCCCAGGAACGTGTCTGGATTTTGCCCTGGATGAAAAGCTGTGTGCCCTTGTTGATGTAATCGCGCACGATCTCGGCTGTCCGCCCGAAAGCGACGAGGTTGTGCCACTCCGTCTTATCCGTCCAGTTGCCCTGACGGTCCTGCTGCCGTTCGCTGGTGGCGAGCGAAAAGCTTGCGGCTACGGTGCCGCCCGCAGTCGAATGAATCTCGGGCGCCTTTCCGACGTATCCGAGAAGCAGCGCTTTGTTGACACATTTTGCCATGGTGGAACTCCTCTCTCTTCGTGCTCCTAACTGCGCACGTGGTCGAGCGCATCGGACCGCGAAATCTCGACGTACCTTCCGTCGCAACAGCGGTAGAATCTGCGGCCGTCCTGGCTGATGTTGAGGTAGCGCCGCGTCAGTCGGTGTTTGTACAACTCGATCTCCCCGGCACAGCCCATGTACATGAAGTTCTCCAGTTCGCAAGCGGGAAGAACCGCCTCAAGAGGAGCCCAATTAGGGTCGCCAACTGTAATAGGAATCTTTGTGCGCTCAGTCATGATGCTTATTCGCCCCCCCAGTAAGGCGGTACCCCCACATGTGCGTGTTTGCAACCGACGCAACAAACGGCGGCCGTGAGTTGCTTGATTGCTTCCTCGAACTCATGCGGCAGATGCCGGACCTCGCCGCTGCGGTCGTAAAACTCAGGAACGAGCTTTCCGCGCAGCGCTTTGTTCGCGTCCTTCCAGAGGTCAAGGGGCAGTTCGCCATCCTGTCCGCGAAAGAGCAGCTTCGATGTAATCCGAGGTCGCTTTTGTCCTGCCTCCGCCGAGGTGCTATGAAATGTGATCGTCAGTTCGTAGGTCCGCACCGTGCGCAGCATCTCCAGGCGTACCAGATTCTCCGCGAGAAAGATTGCGTGACGCCCGTTCACCGCCATCGAGTGAATAAATTGCAACCAAGGTAACGGCGAACCGTCAGGAGCAACAAAGGCGCATGCTCTGCCCATGTCCGAAACTGCGCCACCTGATTCCACGCCCCGCAGCACATAACGCCTGGCGAGATGTTGGTGCTCAACCGAGACACTAGGAGTGCAATGGATTCCACGCTTGTAAAGCGCCTTGAGCACGCTCCGTGGCAACGAGAGTCCATGAAGAGCGTACCGGGAGGCTTCGGATGGGAGTTCTTGCCGTTTGGAGTGGTTCTTCATTCTGTTTCCCTATGCCAGCGCCCGTTTTCGAATGGGCTGTCCGAGAGCGGCGCGAATCTCGTCTTTTGTGCACCCCGCCCAGCACTTGTAAAGGCGAGGGTCCTTGACTTGGATCGAAAGGTTATCGCCCGAGCGGTCACGTCCTGCAGCCGCGCACGAGGGACATCTTGCCCACCAGTTCCGGCTGTCCTTGCGTGTGGTCCGGACGTAATTGAGAATGCGGAACTCCGTAGATTGCGATGACGGATTGCGCGGAACGTACGGTGCCGGGACGGGCGGTCTGTAAGCTTCCGGGAGTCTCATCCCCTGAGTGAACGTGCGAAGCTCTGCTTCGGTAAGCTTCGTCAACCCGTCAAGGTAGGCGAGTTGCGCTTCCGGATTGAGGTCGGCTTCATAGAACCAATAGCGCCGGTTCGTTTTCCGGTGAACACCGAGCGGTGCTCGGATGGCGTTGCCGAATTCTCCGTCGCCGAGCCGATCCTGACGGGGAAAGACTTCGATGCCTTCCTTGAGACCGCCTCCCTTAACAGGAACGCCGAGGCGAAGCGCGAGGTTGTAGACGTAAATCCGGCATTCCGACGCCAGGAGCGGTTCCGCGCCGAAGATCCAGAGATGACCTCCCCGGCGAGACTGTTCGAGCGCCGCTTCGACGCCATCCTGTTTCAGTTCCCACTGCAACTGGAAGAGCGACTCCAGTGCCCCGTCGAAATCGGCGTCGATCGCGACCCATTTCGAGCGCTGGGTTTCCGGGTTAATGGCGTAAAGGCTGACCGTGATATCGCCATTCAGATGCATGCGCACGGCGCCTTCATCGAGCGGCTTCGGCTCTTTGGTCTTCCAGTCGCGCGCGGGGTAGTAAGGAACGGTTCCGTTCGGCAGCGGACGGTCAGCCTGGATCGCGTAGGCGCGCCGGTTGACGAAGAGGCGAATGAACGCGTTGGCTGTTTCCCGGCTAACGCAAAACTTCGCGTACATGGCATCCGGCCTCCTTCATCCGCTCTGTGGTTGTACCCCGGGTCTAAAACTCGGTCAAATAGCCCGGAGATGGCCTCGTGAGTGTCATCTCCGGCTCAACTCGTCCTTTGAACTTGGCTGTCTTGCCTCACACTACGGCGTTTCTCGCCACAGCAATGACCTTGACGATCGCCGGCATGTTTCGAGAGACGATGGGCGGCGTAATGCCTACGGGCATCGGCTGGCAATTCTTGTCGCGCGCGGGCCAGGTGAATCCCTGGACTCGCGCAAGACGGCGGTTGATCGAACGGATTCGGCTTGCGGACAGACGCATGGCGGGCTCCTTGGTGGTTTGGTATGGGCTGTTGAGGGGATCGGAATGAGGCGGGTTAGGCGTTGGCCGGCTGCAACTCGGAGATCAAGAGACCGGGCTGTTCGACCAGACGAAACAGGTCGTACTCGGAGAAAGCGCGGTCGAACTTCTCCGAGGTGAACCGATCCTCGCACTCTTCGAACGACAACATGTACCACTGGTCGCGGCGTCGATCGAAGACATAGA
>JAKAJO010000070.1 GCA_021813745.1 Acidobacteriota bacterium | reverse complement strand
GAGCGAAGAGGAATACGAAGAGCACTTCCGCCTGCTCTTTCGTCAGTCGGTCGAACGCCGCACCTGTGACGGATCTCCGGTCATTGCTCAACTCAGCGGAGGTATGGACTCGAGTTCCATTGTCTGCATGTCGGATGCACTCCGACGCGCACGAGGCCAATCGCATGATCAGTTCCTCGACACGGTTTCGCGGTTTGACGACTCGGAGCCGGACTGGAACGAGAAGCCGTACTTCGAAGCAGTGGAATCATGGCGCGGCAAGAGAGGTATCCACATCAACCTCTCAAATCGAAAGCCCGGCTTCACTCCATCGTCGTCGGTTTACCTGTTGCCGGGAGCAGACGCGGCGTCGGCCCAGGGAGAAGCGGACTTTGAAGCGGCGATTGGTGATCGCGGATACCGAGCGATCCTGTCCGGCATCGGAGGAGATGAACTGCTTGGTGGGGTTCCCAACCCGGCGCCGGAGCTTCTGGACTATTTCCTGGAGGGCAGGGCAGGCTCGCTTCTGCGGCAGGCGTTTGCCTGGAGCCTGGCCAAGCGAACGCCAATCTACCATACGATGGCGGATGCCGTGCGGTTCGGCGTGGAAATGATTCTTCCGACGGAGAATCCTCCGCGAGCGATTCCGTCTTGGATCACTTCACAAGGTCGTCTACTGGTTCGCGAGTGCCAGTTGGAAAGACCGCCCCTGGCCTACCGGCCTGGAACGACCGCGAGCGCATGGGATGCAGCACGATCCTGGTGGTCGATCATTGACTCGCTGCCCGGACACTTTCCTTATCTATGCACGCGGTTTGAGTACCGATACCCATTCCTGGATCGAGACCTTGCGGATTTTCTGCTTCGCGTTCCCGCGAATCAGTTGCTGCGTCCTGGGGAGCGCCGTTCGCTGCAGCGCAGAGCATTGAGGGGAATTCTCCCGGCACAGGTTCTCAAAAGGACGAGAAAAGCCTACGTGATGCGCGGACCGTTGGCGGCGATTCGGAGTCAGGCAAGGGAAATTCGATCGCTTTTGACCGGGTCTGAGATCGGAAAGCTGTTGTTGGCCGATGAGCGGTTTCTCCTTGCCCATCTCCAACAGATTCAATCGGGCCAGAACTCAGAATGGCAATCCATGATGAGGGCCATTCAGTTTGAACTCTGGCTCAAGACTTCCGTGACAGCCAGGCGGCTTGCGGCGTAGAAGCCAGGCGCCATGTCACGATCAGGCTCCATTCCCGGCAAACCAGCGCGCGGTGTCACCGGTGGATGGAAATTCGAACATGAAAAGAGGACCAAATGCGCTACGAAACACCGACAATCATCAACACAGTTGCCGCTGGGTCGATCATCCAGGGCGCGAAGCAGGGCTTGCCAGGCGACAGCATTGACGCGGTTCAACGTACGAACGGTGCCGCGTACGAAGCTGACGAGTAACCGGGAATCATTCCCTCAACTGCAAAGGCCGGTGCAGAACGTGCGCCGGCCTTTGTCATGCATGTCATGATCCATCAATTCCGCGGCTTGTCGGCCGGAGTTCGCATGAACATCGCAGTCCAATGCGATAGTTCCTGATCGTGAAATGGAGACTGTCGTGGAATCATACCCTTGAGCCAAAAGCTGAACCAGTCAACGTTGCCCTGCTGCGAGGCTAGTCGTTCGAGCGGCTTTTGAAGGATATGCTGCGCATTCGGCAGGTAGACGAGGTCAACTGATTTTCTCTGTAGCGTCAGGGAGGAGTAGGTTTCCCATTCGCCGAGAATCGAAGTGGCGCCGATGGCTTCGATTCGCAGTGGGGTCTGGACCTTGGCCAGGTTGAATCCGGGAGCTGACCGCAGCCATGTCGCCAGATGCTCGCCGAATGGTGCCCCGCCATTTGCGTTCTCGTGATCGACACGGCACTCCCAGTACTCCGTGCAGAACAGCATGTAGCTCATATAGCTTTGGTCCACGCCATCGATGATCGTCGCTGCTTTGAACAGGTGCGGAAACCGAATGAGCGCATCTTCGACGTACCAGCTTGTTCTGCTGAAGCCGATGATTCCCACCTCCGCAGGATCTATCAAACCATCGGAATTCAGGTGCTCGATGGCTGACTGAAATGCGAGGCTCATCAGGGAAGCTTCCTCGGTGGCGGGGCGGATGTGCCGGTCCGTCCGGTCGCCCATCTGCAAGACAACCATACCGGCCGATGCCAGGGCGCGAGCCGCGGAACCCGTGGTATAGGCACCATCCAGAAGGAACTCATGCTCACTGAAGAACCCATGCGTCTGGATGACCAGAGGGTAGCGGTGCCCAGGCGCGAAATTCGGGGGAAGGACGAGGCCGGCTCTCCAGTTGTATCCAGTCCTGTCCTGCCAGCGGTACACGGAGGCCGAGCCGAAATCGATTTGGGAAAGCTTGGGATTTGGGTTCCAGATTTCCTTGCTGTTGCTGCCTGTCGTTTCGGCCGCCCACAGACTGGGTGGCTGGTTGATGTCCTGTTTCAGAAAAACTCTGAGCCCGACATACTTTTCGGGGCGAATTGTCGAGTTCACATCGCGTACCCACGTCCGATTCATTTCGTGAAACGTCTCGCTCTCCGTCTGTCCGGTGGACGTCCACAGAATCACCACCTCGCTGGAGGTAGCTCCGAAGGACGCCGAGTCAAGATGTACATCGGATTGGGGAAAGCGCGTGTACGCCACGCAGGACGTTGTCCGGTCCGCCGCCGTGAATACTGCGACTGCACAGGGACGAGACTCGTCCTTTGTTGGACCTTTGGCTGGAAGGTACGTACTGGTTACGAGGACACGTTTGCCATCGCCAGACCACTTGGCCAGAAAAGGATCGTAGTAGCCTGCCTGGATCGCACTCGGTGCGTCTACCAACGGAAACACCTCGCGCCGGCCAGGATTGACATAGACGTATTCCCACGGCCAACTCCAGATGAGTCCGGACGGATCGTGCTTGATTTCGAGTTTTTCGAATCGATATTTGTCGGTGGCAAACTGGTATCTGTTCCAGGCATCTGGAATATGGTCGGCGGGCTTTGCCGCAATAAAAGCGCTGCCGTCGGGCGAAATCGCCGGACGGAATTGAACGGCGGCGGACTCTGGGAAATGCCAGGCTCCATCTCCGGAAATCCGATTGATGCGCGTGAGACGCGCCCCGCGCTTCACCCAAAGATCTCTCGGAAGGTCCGGCGACCCAGAATCCAGCAGGTGGCTTGGAAAGAGAACATCCGGGAGCGCCAGACCGGTAACCTCAGTCGCATCTCCGTTGATTTGGACGCCGGGAAGTAAATTGCTTCGCCTTGTGGGCGCGCTCTTTGCCGAAAAGACAACCGTGCCTCTTGCTTCGCTAAAATCTTCGACGTTGATTTCAGCCGGGGTGAGAGCGTTCAACGCTCGATCGCTGATGCCGACGCGAAAGAGGCGCTGCTTGCCACCGCCTTCCTCAGTAAGAAACAGGATCGAGTGGGAGTCCGCAGACCATTGCGCTTTGGTGATCACGGCGCCGTAGGAGTTGTATTGAAGCGCCTTGGGAACGACGGTATGTTTGACGAGCAGCCGAGGTGATGGAGGGCGCGATGCACGTTCATGAAGGTAGTCAGAAACTTGTTTCGAGCTGAACAGCCATAGGTCCGACTGGAGTTGATCCGTAGCCAGGATGCCACGGGTCGTGACCACGAAGAATGCGTTTCCGTCAGGCGAGACCTGGCATTGCGCATCCGGAGATCTCGTGTACGGATCGCTGAACATGCTCAACTCGATTCCATCGCGCACGGACAAAGGGCGGGATTGGCCCTTCTCCGCGCCCGCATGGAGCATCATGCTGGCCTCAACAAGTATGGATAACAGGATGGCAAATACGCGCAAATTCTTCCTCCGACTGCAGGGACAGTCGTTCAGTGAGCTGAACGAGATGGAGTCCTAGAAGAGGACCTTGAGCGCAAACTGCATCGAACGCGGTCCGCCCTGTTGATAGAGCGAACTCATCGATACCAAGCTCTGGTCGAGAGTCTTCGTTGCCTGGCCAAACTGGCCGTCTGAGAGTATCGGGTCCACGTAACCGAAATTCGCGCGATTCAGAAGATTGAACGTCTCCGCTCGGAATTGAAGGTGTAGGCGTTCACCGATTGGGAAATCTCTTCTGAGAGCAGCATTGAATTGAACCGCGTTGAACCCTCGGACAAAATTCCTTGCGGCGTTTCCGGACGCGGTGCCGGAGGGCAATGTGAATGCAGGTTTCGACTGAAGAATGCCTCCATTGAGCGCTCTTCCGCCGGGATATTGATTGCTGTAGATGTATACAGGCTTCGAAGCATCATAATTGACTCCGCTGTAATACCGGTTGCCTGTTGCATCCGTCCGAAGGCTTCCCAGCAACGTAATCGGGAAAGCCGTTCTGGCCATCACGCGCCCGTCCAGCCCCCAACCGCCAAGAATCTGACGCAGGGAAGGCCTCGATGGCGGATGCGGAAGTTCCCAGGATAATCCGCCCTCGAAGTTGTGGCGCAGGTCAAAGTCTGAGTTGCCACGAGTCAAGGGAAAGGCGGAGTTCGTCGAGCCAAAGTCGAGCGAGTGGGACCATGTATAGCTCGCCAGCGCCTGCAAACCACGCGAGATGCCGCGCTGGAATTTGACCTGCAGGCTTTGATAGTTTGAAGTGACGCCGCCGGGAAAATACAGGATCGTGCTGAAAATGGGGTTCAACGCGCTAACGACGTGACGTTGTTCTTGGAGCAGCCTTCGGCCGCTTGATGCTACGTACGAAAATGTCATGGTCTGCGATTTTCCCAGGGCCTGTTCCACGCTCATATTCCATTGCAGGGAATAGGGGAGCTGCAAATGCGAAGGAAATGCATAGATGCCTGAAGTATAGGGAGGCGTTGCGGCGGTCGAAATGTCGAACTGCGAGGGAGTGAACGGGAGCGTTACATCGTAATAGTAGTCAAGCCCAAGAAAACCGGCGCCGCTGAAGCCAAGTGCGGCTATCTGGTTTCCGGTGTCGTAGAAGACGCCGCCGCCGGCGCGGAAGACTGTCTCCTTACCGGGCCGGGAGCGGGCAGTCCAAGCGATGCCTAGACGCGGAGCAAAATTCAAGAAGGTGGTGTGCCAGAGCGGCGTTCCCCGCGGCGCCAAGGTCAATGAGGATGGGACACTGACATCGCCCAACAATGTGTAGGCTCCTTGCCCATGCGCTTCGGTAGGAGGTGGATTCACTTCCCACCGAAGTCCCAACGATAGCGAAATGCTGTGACTCAAACGCCAATCATCCTGAGCGAATGCCGCGAACTCCTGGAAGATGGGTTCGGATGAGACGACTTTGGCAATGGCGCCATCGCCGGCCACGTTCTGGATCATGGAGTCCCGGTCGTAATAGTCGACTCCTCCATAGGGCGAGGATGGAGTGAGCGGGCTATGGATGCGGCGCTCATCGACGCCGATCCGGAGCTGGTGCCGGCCGAATGTCAGGCTCACCGTGTCGGTAAGGTTCCATTGCCGCAGGTGACTGGCCGAATTCGTCTGCTCGATGGTCGAATTCCCAACGCCTGTAATGGTGATAAACGGGTAGAAGTCTGTGAATTTCGTCGCACTTGGAACGCCCATCGCGGCGCTCATATCAATCGGTGTTGCACCGCCGAAATCGTCGAGATACTCATTGATTGAGGAAGAACTGGAGACGTAGCCGAATCGAAACTCGTTGCTTCGACGCCTGGAGAACTGGTTGGTCACTCCTGCCGTGTAGGTCTGGCTGTTGATGTGCGTGTCCGAGATAGCGGAAAGGTTTCTCGTCTGGGCATAGCTTGGTGTATTCGCAAAGCGAAAGAAGGCAGACATTCGACTGGTGATTGAATGGTCCAGACGTACTGAAGTCGAGTCAATCTGGCTAGGCAAGGAATACGCGGCAATGAACGGAGAGAGCCCGCTTGGGCTGCCATTCAGCTCAATTTCCGAACCTGTTGGTACAGGAAAGGCGTTGAAGATGGGCCGGATAGCCGCTGCGCTTAGGGCCCGCACCTCTAACGACGGAACATACTGCATCGTTGCTCCAACTGGCTGGGTGAGTCGAAGTCCTTCATACGAGAAAAAGAAGAAACTGCGATCGGTGCCACGATAGATACGCGGGAGGATGATCGGTCCCCCCAAGGTGCCGCCGAAATCATTCTGGCGTAGCGCAGTTCTGGCGATGCCATCGTGGTTGTTGAACCAATCGTTGGCATCGAAGATGTCATTGCGCAGATAATCGAACGCCGTGCCGCTGAATTGATTTGTTCCTGAGCGAGTGGAAAGCGAAAACTGTCCGCCGGGTGAGCGTCCGTATTCGGCCGAATACGTGGAACTCGAAACGCGAAACTCCTGCAGCGCGTCGACTGGCACGAGGCTTTGCGTGGTCCCGAGCGCTGTTGAGGCTGCAACAGAGCCGCTGGTGCCGACCTGTCCGTATCCGGTCGGAGCGCCAGCTCCAGTATTGGCGGATACCCCGTCGACGGTATAGTAGTTCGACTCTGTGCGCTGTCCGTTGACACTGAAATCGCCCATAGACTGAACCGCGCCAAGGGTTTGGGGACTCTGCGTGACAACACCGGGTGTCATCGAGATCAAGTCCTGAAAGCTCCGACCGTTGAGCGGCATATTCTCAACGAGCTTACGGTCGACCACGGTGCTGACCGAGGCATCGTCTGTATTGATCGCCGATGTGCCGGCATCAACGGTCACGGTTTCTGATGTGGCGCCCAGAGGAAGCGTGAAGTTGAGGGCCACGGCACTTTGCACGTTTAGGACGACGCCCGGCTTGACGATGGTCTTGAATCCGTCTTTTGAAACCTGGACGCGATATTGGCCGGGTGGAAGAATCGACACAGCATAGATTCCGGCGTCGTTTGTGGAGTTCGGATAGCGAACGCCGGTGGCTTCGTTGAATATGAGGATCTCGGCTTTTGGAATGACCTTGCCGGAAGGATCAACGACCACGCCGCTGATCGTGGCAGCGGTGGATTGAGCATTGGCGGTCGCCGTCATGCAGAGAATCAACAACAGATGAAAGAGACAGAAGCGTTTCAAGGAGAGGCTCCTCTGGGACCGAATGATGTTGGTTCATTGGGTCTACGGAGCCCTTGGCGAAATTGTGACGGAGATTGCTGCAAATAGTCCGACATCAGCAATTGCGCTGAGTCTTATGGATGATTCGGATCGAGACGCAGATAAGTGAACAACAGCGGCTTTCCGGTTGGCTTCGAACTGCCCCCTTGAGGCTCGACCGTAACAAACACCGCGTCAATCGAGGCGATTGTCTTGGCGTCGTTGTTCTTCAACACCCAGCGCTTTTGTGCGCTGTCGTCTTGATAGAGAAGGCCCAGGCTGACCGCGTGTTTCGTATCAGCACCTTGACGGCCCCACGCTTGGAACGTGCTGGTCAATTTCACGCCATGCTGCTGGTCGAGATCGTATCCATAGAAGACGAGCGATTTCCCTTTGGTGTAGAAGATGCGACCGAAGGGCTTTTGGGTATCGCCAGTCTTGGCGATGTCGTAAATCTCCGCGATATAGAGGTTGCGCGCGCTAATCAGGTTACGGATGTCGCGGTCATGCTGTAGCAGTTCCTGCTCTCTCGCAATCTCCTTGTTCTTCTCGTCGAGCGCGGCGCTGAGTTCGTTAACCCGGGATCTGAGAGCGTCTGCCTGGGCAGTGTCCTGCGAAGTTGAGTAGCCGACGAGGTTCAGTCTTGCTTGCAGGCTCTGTGCATCGGATTGTGCGTCCGCTAGCCGCTTCTCCAGATCCGCTTGATCTTGCGCGCTGCGATCGAGGTCTGCGCTCCGTTTGGCCAGTTCTGCCTGCAGGTCCGACTGATTGCCCTCCAAACCCACAAGTTCCAATTGTGCCTGCCGAAGTTGTTCCCGCAATTCGCCAATGCGCGCATCTTCCTGCGCAGCTCTTGCGTCCGATCGATCTGTTTTTGCGGTGGATTGCTCAGGGCTAGGCGGAACGACTTTTACCTGCATGGGCAATGACGCTATCGCAGGATTTGCGCCGAGTTCGTGACGAGTCCCGATAAGGTAACCTGCGAGGCCACAGGCCGCCATAATCGACGCTGCGATGGCATAGCGACGCGCGCGCTGCCAACGGGGATTCCGTGGGATGGTTCTATTGCGACGAGGCGAGGGCTCCTCACGGAGCGATTCCATCAACTGGGCTTCAGCATGTTCGATGGACCAGGCGTCTGAGAATGCATCACCAGAGCCATGCGCCGCATCCTCGTCCGCCAGCGAAGGAATTGCCGTGGCGATCACGTGCTCGTACTCCTGCTTGGCAGCCCGGCACTTGGCGCAAGTCGCCAAGTGCTCTTTCAGGCGGCGCCATTCCTCCTCGGCCAACTCCCCTGTGGTCGACAGGGCGCAAAGTTCCTGGAATTCCTGATGGGGATCGGGCTGCAGCATCGAAGCTCCCTGACTGGAGCCATTTTGTCCTATTTCGCTCACTTTGACCGTACTTTTTCCGGGACAACGTATTGGCGCAGCCGTTCGAGCCCGCGATAGTAATGGCTTCTGACATTGACCAGACTCCTCCCGGTCAACTGCGCAATCTCTTTCAGAGCGTAGCCCTCAAAGAAGAAGAGTTGAATGGTTTCTCGCTGTTCGGGCGTTAGCCGCGCATTGAACCGCGCTGTCAACTGCTTGCCGAAGATGCCTTCCATTGACAGTTCATGGAATTGGAGTTCATCCCGCGGATCGGCCAGATGACGCGCTGTGTGTTCCAGGTCCTGATTCGTATAGAAGTGGCGCGTACTGAGGTAGCGACGTCTGTCGAAGGCGCGGTGGTAAGTGACTTGGAATATCCAGGAGCGCGCAGCTCCTTGTTTGGTATCGAACAGGGCCGCTTTGCGGAAAAGGAAGAGGAAGACCTCCTGTACGAGGTCGTCCGCTTCCGCCTTGTCGCGCAGGATGCGATAGGCGACATTGCGCACGGCGCGGGCGTGGCGACGGAATAGAACGGCAAGGGCGTCTTTGGAGCCGTCACGGACTTGTTCCATGAGTTGGTCATCCGCAGCTTCAGTTGTTCGATCAGCGATCCCGGCAGAGACATCTGAAGCCCCCCTCTCGGGATATGCCGGAATTTCAGGCGCACACGCAGCTGCCGAGCACGCTTCAGGAGCGTTTGCCAGAGCATCCGGGAAATAGGCGGCCTCTGAGTTCATGAAGCCTCATATTGAACTTCGACTGTAGATCAAGACGCGCGGCAGAATGGCGTACTATCGTGCCCAGTATCGACTGAGCCGAAGGAAGCAACAGCATGGGCTTTCAGAGTTCACAACTATAGTTGCTGAGTGTGAGTATACACAACTATAGTTGCTATATCAATTGCGATCTGTTGGCCACGATAAAAAAGTGGGGAAACAGGTCGGGGCAGATATTTCGCGAAAATCGGGCACGCCACGAGAGATCTTCGGGCTCGCGATTACTGAATTGCGCCTCAAGCGACGAGAGTCGCAGGCAACAGTCGCGTCAAAAGTGGGCTGTGAAGAGTTCTACCTGCGCAATATCGAGCAGGGTAAAGAGAATCTTTCATTCGACCTAATGTTCGCAATTGTGGATTATTTCAGAATGCTTCCCCTGAGCAATTTCTGGTCTTTCGCAGAGAGCTTGGCAGCAAGGCAGAAGTGAGTTTTTGTATCGGCAACAATAGTTGCTATATCAATAGACGCAATTCAGCCACGATGAATTCGTGGCAAAACCGAGAGGCGCGGATGTCAAGCGAAGGTCGAAGACACCGAATCAGGTCTTCGGGCGAGCGTTGACCGAAATGCGAACAGCCGCCCAACTCTCTCAGGTTGCACTAGCGGCAGAGCTCGGATATAGCACTTACTACCTTGGAAAGATTGAACGAGGGAATGCCAACATCAGCTGCGATGTGATGGCTGCAGTGAGCGCGTACTTCAAGATGTCTATTGGGCAGTTTTGGACTTACGCCGAGAATCTCTCAAAGACTGCAATCGTGAAGAAATAGAACGTCCCTCCGACTGCAGGACGCCTGCAAGTAGGCGGTTCCTGCTGGCGCCAGTCAATCTTGGTTTTCTCCTCGTGCGCATTACTTTTTACCTGCCTTCTGCTTGGCCCAGCGCCGCTTTACGGCTTCGGCAATTCGCGCACGGCTTTCCGGTGAAAGATTGCGTTTTTTCTTCGCGGGCTTTGAGACCGCTGGAACCGTTGCTTGTTGCTTCGGCCGTCCTCTGCGAGCAGCCGGTACACCGGTGGCCACGAGTAGGGTGCGAGCCTGTTGGAGGCGAGCGATCTCCGCATCAATCTGAGCAAGAATGTCCTTTAGCGCCATGAGGGCAGTATAAATCGGAGGGCTGCTGAAGCATCCAAATCGGCTTCAGCCGAGCAGACGCGCAAGGACGTCGGCCTGTTTCTTGAACTTTCGCGGATTGGACTTTGCCAGTTCCGCCATGTTCCTCAGTTTCCAGCGAAGGCCAGGCAATTCACTGAGGTTCGTGAATCCAAGCAGTTCCCACTCCGGTTGGTTGTGCACGACCGAAAACAGGAACTTCCGTTCGTCGTCGTCCAGATCTTTGTGCAGGCGGCGTAGTAGTTGGTCCCGAGTCTCCCACAGTTCAGTCAACGCAACGGGCAGGGCGGTCATGCCCTTGAACGTGCGCTCATAGTCCTGCGTCATGTCGCGCAGTTGCGGGAACAACACCTCGTGGTGAAGTCCCCCTACCACCGTCAGGGAACTCACGCAGAAAAGTCGGGATCTGTCCTTGAAATTTCGGCTTCCTGCTCGGCCAGTTGCACAGCGCCCCTCTTCCATTCCATGGAGCCAACATTAGGTAATTCAGCAACTTACAAGACCACGATGGCACTCTTAAGTACTTCTAAGAACGTGCAACACCGAGAACCAACGTATCGCAAGACGTATCGCCTTTCCAATCCTCTGGCTGCGCGAACGAAGGTCGAAGGCGTTTCAGACAAATTGTGACGCCCCGACTTCTCGTCCAAGGCTGCGGCGAAATTTACTGTGCCCCCCAAGCGATTACTCTAGGAGGCTGTCGGGCATAGCGTTCTTGCCATGGCTGATCCAGCGGTTTGCAGGGATAGTTTTCGAACTCTAGCGCGCAGGCAGTAATCCTGTTGGTGCTTATAGCAAGCCGTCTGTGCAGTTTCGGGTAAAACGGCCCCCTTTCCCCGCCGTTTTTTGCCATTTCCAGAACCCAACCGGCGCGGAACAACTTCAGCAGGTTACTGACCGCGCACACCAGTCTCCACTCGCGGCGGACATTCTGTTTCTGGTCGACGTAGTTTCGGCGCTGGATCTGAGCGCCATCTACAAGTCGTATTAAGAGAAGGATGGCCGCGGTCAGGCGGCCTACGTGCCGGAGATGATGGTCCGCCTGCTTCTGTACGGCTATGCGACAGGCGTCTACAGTTCGCGCAAGATTCAGATGCGCACTTTCGAGGACGTGGCCTTCCGCCCGACCACGCCACCATCGCCGAGTTTCGCAAGCGTCATCTGATGCGCTCTCGGGTCTGTTCACACAGGCTCTGCTGCTGTGTTCGGAAGCCGGACTGGTGAAGCTGGGCCATGTGGCCATCGACGGAACGAAGATCAAGGCCAACGCCAGCAAGCACAAGGCGATGAGTTATAGCCGCATGGGCGAGACCGAGGCGCGCCTGAAGCAGGAGATCGATACGCTGCTGGCTGCCACTGAAAAGACCGATGCCGAAGAGGACGCGCGGTACGGCAAGGATCGGTGCGGCGACGAACTGCCTGTCGAGTTACAGCGGCGTGAGAGCCGGTTGCAGAAGATCAGCGAGGCCATGCGGCTTTGGAACAGGAAGCCAAAGAAAAGGCCGCGCAGCAACGCGCCGAGACAGAGCAGAAGCTGGCCGAGCGCGAAGGAGAAGAGCGGCGTACGGGCAAGAAGAATCGTGGCCGCAAGCTAGTAGCGTCCGATCCCGAGCAGGCTAAGCCAGACGACACGGCGCAGCGCCGGGGTGGAGAGCAACTTCGTCGATCCGGAGAGCCGCATAATGCCGGACGGTGCGAACAAGGGGAGCTTCGTGCAGGGCTACAACGGCCAGATCGCGGTCGATTCCGCATCGCAGGTAATCGTGGCAGCCGAGATTACGCAAGAGACAAGGGACAAAATGCAGTTGATCCCGATGATCGCGCAGATCGTGACGCATCTGGAACAGATACCGGAGAAGATCAGCGGCGACATGGGCTAGTTCGCCGAGGCGAATGTGACCGATGAGTCCGTAAAGGACGTTGACCTGTATGTAGCGACGGGCCGAGACAAGCACAGCGGCGCGGTGGCGGTGGAGACGATCGGCGATCCGCCGCCTCCTGACGCCTCACCGAAAGAGGCGATGCGCCACAAGTTGCGAACCGGGGACGGACGTGCCGTGTACAAGATGCGCAAGGCGATCGTCAAGCCGGTCTTCGGACAGATCAAGGAACAGCGCGGTTTTCGCCGCTACAGCTTGTGTGGCAAACCGCGCCAAGTGCGCCTCTGGAAGCCTCTCATGAAGAGAGTGAGGAAACATCAGCGTCTGGTTGATCGCGTCACGATAGAAGTTCTGGCCCATAGGGCAAAACTAAAACAGAATTTGCTGTCCACGCTGTCGGCTCCGTTAACAATCTATGCTCGACGGCCCCCCTAGAATTTACCCTTGACCAGTTCATGGCAGATCGTCTACCATCGCTTCCCTGTCGAGAGTCAGATATCTTCCATGGAGAAACGAACAAAGCCACGCGTGAACCTACTCCAGGGAACCCTGGACATGCTAGTCCTACGAACGCTTCTTCAGGGCCCTGCCCACGGGCACCAGATCGGCAAGAACATTCAGAGGACCACGAATGATTTTCTGAAAATGCAACACGGTTCACTCTATCCCGCTTTGCACCGCCTGGAACGAAGAGGATGGGTTGTCTCCAAATGGGAAACTGCAACGGACTGCAATCGGGAGTTCAAATACTATCGATTGACGGTGGAGGGCCGAAAACAGCTTGTGGCCGAAGAATCGCGGTGGAAGCAGATGGCCGAGGCTGTTGCGCGCGTGATGTGGCCCACCGCAGAGGAAACCTGAGATGAAATCGTGGCGATTGAAGAAGAGAGACGCAGAGCTGGAACGGGAGCTACATTCCGATCTGGAATTGGAAGCAAAAGGGCAACGGGCGAGCGGGATAGCACCGGAAGAGGCGCATTACGCAGCCCGACGCGCGTTCGGCAACTCCACATTGATCAAGGAACAGACTCACGAAGCCTGGGGCTGGGCGTCCTTCGAACGTCTGATGCAGGACCTGCACTTTGCACTGCGGCAGCTTGGAAGGTCTCCAGGGTATGCCTTCGCCGCCATCTTTACGCTCGCTCTCGGCATTGGTGCGTGCACGCTAATCTTCTCGGTAGCCGATGCGGTGCTGCTACGTCCACTGCCCTATCCGCATCCAGAGCAGCTTGTGCGCGTTTGGGAGCAGTTGCCCAACGGTCACAGGTCGAACTTGGCCGAGTCTAATTTCGAAGATCTCCTCTCACAGAACAATACGTTAGCGAGCTTGGCTGCCTATAACTACGGAGTAGCTTCCGTATCCGGAGGCACCGAGCCCGCGCGTCTTACGATTTCGGCCGTCTCCGGTGGATTTTTCCTAACCCTCGGTATCCAGCCACTGCGTGGCCGCCTTTTCACCGCGGACGAGCAACGCCCGCACGGCGCGCCAGCCATCATCGTCAGCTATGCCTACTGGCAGCGCTACCTCGGTGGCGCTGCCGATCTTTCCAGGTTTGAACTGGATCTCGAAGGAGTATCCTACCCGGTCGTTGGCGTGATGCCGCCGGGGTTCGACTTTCCTTCCGGCGTGGGTGCATGGATTCCGCGCGAGTTGGACCCGCCAGCTCCCAGCCGGTCAGCGCATAACTGGGGCGTCATTGGCCGTGTTCGCGACGACGTCTCTGTTGCCGAGGTACGTGCGAACCTAAGCGCGATCGCCCGCCGCATCCGGCATCAGTATGGAACGCAAACAAATCTGAACGACGCTGCAGTCGTGCCTCTCATGGACGCCATCGTTGGCGATGTGAAGACCTCTCTTCTCACTCTCTTGGGAGCCGTTGGCCTCCTCCTCTTGGTCGCCTGTACCAATGTCGCCGGCCTGCTGATGGCGCGCACCTCGGCCCGGCGCAAAGAACTGGCCATCCGCGCGGCTCTCGGTGCCGGACGCGCTCGTCTAATCCAGCAGTTTCTTGCCGAGTCGTTCGCGCTTTCGTTTGCAACAGGTTTATTGAGCATCTTGATAACCGCGCTTGGTGTCCGGCTCCTACGTGTCATTCTTCCGGATAACCTGCCCCGACGGGAAGGAATCGTCATAAACTCCACGGTCCTCCTCTTTGCTCTTGTCTCGACGGTAATAGTAGCCGTCGCCCTCGGGCTTTTCGCCGCCTGGCGAGCCGGCCGAAACGACCTGCAGAACGTACTCAACGCAGGATCCCGCAGTCACACAGGTTCCGTCGCTAGTCAGCACCTGCGCGCCCTCTTGGTCGTCGGCGAGATCGCCACCACCCTGGTTATCCTGGTGGGAGCCGGCCTTCTCGGCCGGAGCTTCCTACGACTCATCGCTACAAGTCCCGGCTTTCAACAGGAAAACCTGATCACCATGGAATTCTCGCCTCCCATTCCGCAAGGCCGACAGCCAGGTTTGAACGAGGCTGCGATCGCGAGGCAGGTCTATCTACTGGATAACATCGTAGCTCGGCTGCGCCATATCCGTGGCACCACCAGCGTGGGTTTGGCGGGCGCTATTCCTGTTGCAAACGGCGACAATCTCCCCGAAGGCGATTTCTTGATCCTCAACGGTAACAAGCCGCCCGCGACTTTCGATGAGTTTGGCCAGATGGCTCAGATTCATTCCCAGACTGGACGTGCACTGTATGACGTCGCCGGTGAGGAGTACTTCCATACCCTGGGCATTCCGCTAATTCGGGGGCGTATGTTCAACGAACAGGACACCCTAAATGCGCCCAACGTCGCGCTAATCAGCCAGGCGCTGGCGCGTCGACACTGGGCCAATCAGGACCCCATCGGGCAAACCGTCGAGTTCGGCAATATGGACGGCAACCTGAAGCCGCTCACTATCGTTGGTATCGTCGGCGATGTGCGCGCGCGCGGCCTCGATGCTCCACCCGATTCCATCATCTACGTCGATTACCGCCAGCGCGGAATGAACTTGAATTCCACGCCGACGATTCTCATGCGCACCACGGCACCAGAAGGCGCGATCATTTCCACCGCACGTAGTATCTTTCATGATCTTGCTCCCGATGTCCCGGTCAAATTCTCCACCTTTGAAGTGGAAATGAATGGCTGGCTCGCCAAACGCCGCTTTTTGCTTTTTCTCGTGGGACTATTCGCGGCTGCTGCCCTCGTCCTTGCGGTCGTTGGTCTCTACGGTGTGATCGCCTTTTCCGTAACACGTCGCACTCAAGAGATCGGCGTTCGCATGGCAATCGGCGCCCGGCGCGGTGACATTCTGCGACTGATCTTGGGCGAAGGAGCACGCTTGGCCACTTTCGGCGTTGTAATTGGCACCGTCGCAGCACTGGCCATCACCCGACTCCTGTCCAGTCTTCTTTTTGGAATCAGCGCCACCGACCCGTTCACATTTATCGGAGTCGCAGTGGTCCTTTTGCTCATTGCACTAGGCTCGTCGCTCATTCCCGCGCTTCGCGCAATGCGTGTCGATCCTGTGAAGGCCCTGCGTTACGAATGACGCCATCCGGTCAGCAATCGATGAGCGGACCTTTCGCCGCTTCGCGGCGATCTTTGGTAGGAGGACTTCCATTTCGCATTATCCGCCGAGGCACTCGTCGAACACTCAAGTTGAAACAGTCGGCTCAGCGACAATCCTATCCTCGTATGTCGTTCGCATATTACAGGCCGTCGGGTGAAGTCGAAGATGCTACTCCGGCGACTGCCACGGATATCGTTCGAAGACGAGCGAACGGACTGTGCAAATCTGCGGAGCCGGTCTTGCGAATTCAAAGCAGAGTTCCTGTTTGGGTGAGGGATATGCACCGCGGACTTTTTACCCGTCCCGCAAACGTGACTCCCGGTTTCGGAGTTGCGGCCGTGTTGCGGTCTGGGTGTTTTCTTTCGCTATGAATTCCTGGCCTGCCGTGGATCTGAAAGATTCCTGTTTGTCAGACAATCAAGAAACAGAGTACCTGGCGAACGGTGTCCTAACTCCTTTTCTGAGAGCAAAGAGCCCAGAGCAATGGGCTGCTTCGTTCCGTAGAATATGAAGTCGAAGGCAAGGTGCCGAGTATGGAGTTCGCTCTCTATATGCCAATCAGTAGCGCAGCGACAGATCTTGAACGCGCTGCCGATGTTATCGACAGCGTAAGCACTTACAGTAAGAACCTAAAATGGGTTATTATTGTAGACGATAGTTCCGAAGACCGTCCTTTGACGCAGCAACTCCGATCGCCACCATCTTGGGAACTCATAGTTCTAAAAAATCCCCGGCGAGGAGCTGGCCATGGGCATACCAGTGGGCTGTGCATTGCTGATTTTTGCGCTTTCCAGTATGTTCAGAGACTAACCGATGCGCGGTTTATTTTGAAGCTGGATACTGATAGTTTAGTGATCTCGTCATTCGAGCTTCAGATCGAGCGTGCCCTATTAGATCTAGAAAACGTTGGAGTGTTGGGTGTAATTGGAGATTCGTTCGGAGATAATCGCACCTATCGCTTTATGCAACAAAGTGCCAGGATTTTCCAAGCTATTATGCAAATGCCAGATGAATTCACTGCGGCCTGGAATTGCGCACGTGAGATACTGGTTCATTTAGGAGTCTCGGATAGGATAAATTTCGCAAATCTTAAGAAGGTAAAGACTCTTATCGAACGTGCCATCTCCAATGGCTGCCAACTAGGACAGTATTGTCAGGGAGGAGGGTATGTTGTTTCTCGTGAGTTGATAGAGAGAGTCGCTACTGATCCTGTTCTCTCAGCGCCTGCATTTTTGCAGCGACTGAACATTGGAGAAGACGTCATAGTGGGGCTAAGCTGCGCGGCTCTTGGACTGAAGATGTATGATCTATCCAAGAAGAAAGAGCCATTTGCAATTCACCCATTTTGCTTACCATTTTCGTGTGAAGAACTAACTCGCCTTGGAAGAAGTGTGATTCATAGTATTAAGGGATCAGCGGAGGCTGAGTACAGGGACTATTTTAGGGAACAACGACAATCTATAAAGACGCCATCGCGTCTTATAGGGTCTTAAAGCCGCATCGTAGAGGTGAGCTGATGACCTCGCTCCAGAAGTGGCATGATAGAGACGGATAGTCTCCTGTACACAGACCCGGACTACCGTTGTTGTGCAACTCGAGTTCACGGCGTAAGTGATTCTGTTATTCGAGGTGTGTTTCCGCGGGCAAAGTCGGCGAGCTTGGTTGCGCATGTCTGCATTACCGATTGCCAGTCACCCGGTGCCGGCTGGCGAATTAGCTGCAACGATGGATACCAGGGGGTATCTTCGCGATTGAGCATCCAGCGCCAATCCGGCGAATAAGGGAGCAACAGAAACCCCGGTTTGCCGAGAGCCCCGGTAAGATGTGCCATCGCAGTGTCTACGGTAACCACCACATCCATTTGCGTTAGTGCGCCGGCGGTTTGAAAGAAATCAGCTGAGATTTCTTCCACAGTCGCCCCGTGCAATACGTTTCGCAATGGCGGGGATATTGGCGGCATCTCAAACGAATAGAATCTTGCGCCCGGGACACTTCCTAGTGCTGCAAATTCCTCGACAGGAATATTCTTTGCAGTGTGTTGATTTGAGAGATGCCGATCAGCAGAACGTGGTACGAGCCCCACGCGTAGGGTGCCATCTCTTTGGAAGTTCCAGCGCTGGAGCGAGGCAGCATCTGCTTTCAAATACGGTACGCTGGCAGCAACGTCCTCCATGCCGAGACCCAGAAATAGCCATAGTAACGACATGTCCGCCATGTAATCAGCGGTCCTAACGGGATCTGAGTATGCCATCACAAAATCGACTCCGGAAGCAGTAGCGAGCAGCGGTTTGAGAGGCTTGCGTGTGCGGACTCCTACCGTGGCTCCCTGCTCATGCAACGCCGCAGCGAAGCGGGAGAAGTGAATGAAATCGCCATAGCCGAACGCCAAGGTGCTGTCGAGCAGTACAGTCTTGCCGTCGAGCGGTGCTCCATCCCAGTTACGCGCGTCGCCCACGAACCGCGGGTAGAAATTATCGAATTGCTTCATCATCCAACGCAGGTGGCGGCTGCCTTCTGCCCACTTGCCCGCCTTGATCAGCAGGGCGAGATAAGCAAGGTGTCCAGGAATTGACATAGGAGAAAGGTGCAGGGCTGCGCTGATATATCGACGGGCTGCGGCCACATCGTGGACGGCTTCCTCTTCGATACGCGCCAAGGCGAGCAGGGTGCCGGGACGGCGGCCGAAATCCTGGAGAAACCGGAGCGCGGTAGATCTTGCTTCATCGTACCGGCCATAATTGCGGAGTTGAACAACAAATGCCTCGACCAGCAGCTCAGGGTGTGCCCAACCGGACTGTTCTGGCCAAAGTTCCTCGAAGGCGCTTTGCTTAAGACGGCACTCAGAGTATCCAAGATAGGCGTCAGACCGGTTCGGATTGAGATTGATGGCGCGTGCAAATTGCTGCTCTGCGCGAACAAAATCTCCGAATTCCGAAATGTAGAGATTGCCCAAAGCCGTGTAGAGGGAGAATTCTGTGGACAACTGTGAAATTGCTTGTTGAAGAACAGTCAAAGCACCCGTTGCATCGCGCAGTCCCACAAGTGCAGCCCCGCGCAAGCGATGGAAATCCGGATACTTCGGATACCAGCGTAACGCCTCCTCGGAGGTTTCGAGGGCAAGCGCGAATTCGCTATCCGCAAGAAGCCTCTCAATGGCTAGGACGTTTTCTTTGAAGTGTGCCGGGTCTAACATTTGAATGTTCCGAAAAAGGACAGTGAATAAATGACGCTACTCCTAGTGCCGGCTCGTAGAGCGCAGCATTCCGCGTACAAATTGATCGAAAAGACGCTCTCGCTCGCGCGGGTCCAGGAGAGTGTTGGCCTCACGAGCTTCTTCAGGAGTCAAAGGCGCCAAGCCAGTGAAAAATGCCTGAAAACTCGACCACACAATTTCTCGTCCGTCTTCAGTTCTGCACAGCGGAAGACGATCACACATCATAGCGCGTGCCTGTGCAATACATGCCTGCATCTCTGGCCACCGCCCTTCGTTTCGTGCAATACGCGCTTGATGCAGGCGAAATTCCTGGCAATGCACGGCCAGCAGCAGTAACCATTCGGACTTGGTTATGGCCCGAGCAACGGCAGCGTGAGCGAGACACATGGCTTCGTTGGCGCGCACAAATTCTCGTCTGCAATAGAAGTAATAGCCCTCAATCCCGAATCTGTAGCGATCCATAACTGCCCGAACCGAGGCTGGCTCCCCACAAACCTTCTCCAACTCACCCCTAAATTCCATCAGAAGTTTTTCCCCTTCTACCAGCTGACCTTCTCGCATGTGCTGGAGCGCACGCTTACCTATTTCCATCATCGGCAGGTGACTCCGATAACCTTCCGCCCACTTCTTCCCGGTGTAGCCACTGCGTTCGGCAAAATGTAGCCAATCACAGGCTTTCATCAGAATGTCGGATGCGCTCATAGCAATCTCCGAATAAAGTGCATGACGGACGAACCATTACAATTCAACCATGTTCGACTCGGCATATCTACACGCCACGGGAGTCATATGCAATGAAGCTTTCGGTGAAATCTGGCGCGTGGCTAATGTTAATCACCCTGTCAAAAAGTGCCCGACGCTCCTCTAAGGAGTCGTGCATGATGAGAATTAAGGTTTTGCCCTTTGTCCTATCGAATATGACGTTAATAACCGTCTTTCTGCTCTCCTGATCGAGGCACGCAAGTGGTTCGTCGATGATGTATAAGTCCGCCTCCCGCGACAGCGCTAGCGCGATTGCCACCTTCTGTTGCTGCCCAGCGGAAAGCTCATCAGCGAATGCCTCAAGCACTGCTTGATTCTGAAGGCCGAATGAAGATAGTAAAGACCTATCGATCGCTAGTTCCTTTACCTTCAGAGCGGGAAATACAATCGGCAGTGTGATCGAGCTAATCCTCTCAGGTAGAACAACGCTGCCGTGCGACGGTGCTAAGTATCCAGACAGTATGTTCGCAAGAGTCGTTTTTCCAGACCCATTTGGTCCAACTATTAAAATCCTCTCCCCGGGAAGTGTTTGCAGAGAGAGGGCATTAAGAATTGACCTCTCGGAGTAGGAAAATGTCAGATTGTTAACCGAGGGCGAAAGGCCCGTCCCGTAGTAGATTGCCGTGGAGGAGGACAGAAACGATGCTATACGTTCAATTGGCCTGCCCGGCAATTTGTACCAGTGAGATTGTTAGTGTAGCGCAACGGGAGATGTAGATATCTGCCCGTCGCAGTAGCAGGCGGTGTGGGAAAGTGGGAAGCGTTCTTTGCTTTCCACTTTTCCATGCCGCTGGGAAGCTTCGTTCTGCCACGCTGCTGGCGCTGGCGGTCTGTAGCCCAGCGATGAGTGTGGCCGCTCGGTGTTGAAGTAGACGCGCCAGCGTTCGGCCAGCACGCGTACCTCCTTTAGTGAATAGAAGATTTCGCCGTTCAGGAATTCGTCGCGCATTTTGGAGTTGAAGCTTTCGCAGTAGCCGTTCTCCCAGGGAGAGCCGGGTTCGATGTACAGGGTCTTGGCTCCAGTTTGTGCCAGCCACTTGCGCAGCTCCCTGGCAACGAACTCGGGGCCGTTGTCTGAACGAATGTGTTCCGGAATGCCGTGCTCGATCATGGCGTCGGCCAGCACGTCGATGACCTGGCTGCTGTTGATCCGGCGGCCGACATGGATCGCCAGGCACTCCCGTGTGTACTCGTCGATCAGGTTCAGGAAGCGTACAGTTCTTCCGTCATGCGTGAAAGCGCTCATGAAATCGTACGACCAGACGTGATTCGGCCGCTCCGGCCGCAGTCGAACGCAGGAGCCATCGTTCAGCCACAAACGGCCGCGCGGCTTCTGCTTCTGCGGAACCTTCAGCCCTTCGCGGCGCCAGATCCGTTCCACGCGATCCTTGCCTACGTTCCAGCCGGCTTCCTGCAGCTTGATGGTGATGCGTCGGTATCCATACCGACCATATTGAGTGGCCAGTGCAATGATGGCCCGGGTCAGCGCGTCTTCGTCGTTCCGCTGTATGGGCTGATAGCGCTGCGTGCCGCGTGGTTGGTGAACCAGTCGGCACGCATGACGCTCACTCGCCCCTTCTTGTCTTGCATGTTGCACAGCGGTTCGGCGCCGCTCCGGGCTTAGAAGTTTCCCCGCGCGATGTCCTGAAGGATCTGCTTGTCCAGGCTGAGCTCAGCCACCAGCCGCTTCAGCTTCCCGTTTTCCTGCTCCAGTTCCTTCAGCCGCTTGGCCTGGTCTACCTTCATGCCGCCGTACTCCTTGCGCCAGCGGTAGTAGGTCTGCTCGGTGATCCCGGCTTCGCGGCTCGCCACCGGATGCGTTTTACCGCTCGCCACCGCTACTTCGATCTGCCGAAGAATGTTCACTATCTGCTCAGGCGTGTGCTTCCTGGCCTTGCCCATTTCATGCTCCTTCCATACCAGTTTGTCTCATCACCACTGGTACAGAATTTGCCGGGCACTCCAAGCTGAACAATCCGATGCAGCACATCTTAAGAAATGCGCGGATTCCGACGGCTCAGATGGACTTCTTCGCTTTCCTGATGCAGGTAATCGCAGACCATCTCCTGGCTGTGTCGCCGTCCCAGTCACATCGCAGTGCATTCACGGATTTGCTGACGAAGAGCAAGGCGCTGATGGGTAGTGGCTTCCTGCATCCCGCTTTTCAGGTTCCCAACAGCGCACTCTGCTATCGGTCTGGTCACTGGTACGAATGAACTGCCACGTTTGCTGCGCAGGTAACGAAGGATACTAGCCGAAAGCGCGTCGCTCAAAGCGCTAACCCCAGGCCAATACCTGGCTTGTTCTGTACGGCATGGTGTCCCCTGGAACTGGACAAGGCCTGAATTTTAGCCAACTCGACAGCCGAAGTCTTCGATACATCGTGGCTGAGACTCGCGGTGAGCGCGCCGTAATCATTGGTGTAAATTTGCGCGTCATGCGAGGCCCGCGAAACCGATACATAGGCGAATCTGTTGTTCATCAGCTCCGGGTGAACTTCCGTGTCCATGTTCACCAGCACGCGCTGCGACGTGAGACCCTGCGAGCTGTGCGATGTGACAGCATAACCATGATCGAAGTGCCGCATCTGTCCGGCATCGAAGCGCAAGATTCTATCTTTCGTGCCGTCCATGCGGACACTGATCTTGCCATCGTCTCCGATGCTCTGGATGGTGCCGAGGTCACGATTGGCTACCTGCAAATCCCTGGACGGAGCTGTAAATTGTATTTTGTCTCCTAAAGCAAACTCACGCTCGATCTCGCGGTACGCTGCGATGCCGCGCAGCCGTGACGGGTCATAGGTCACTTGCTGGCCGTCCTGCTTCTGTACGGTGACAAGATTCTCTTTCGGGTTTGTGCTGACGACACGAGCGTAGCTTCGACTCTCGATACCATGCTCTTTGCTGCCACGGGTGTAATGCAGGACATCTCCCGCCTCATATCGACTGGCCCACTCTCTGTCTGCGCCGGTCATATCGTTGCGCGGCGTGAGCACGCGCATGGAATGATTGGTGTCGTCTATGACGCCAAGCTCCTGCAACTCCTGGCGGACGGCCTGATTGATTGCGCGGCGTGAAGCGTTATCGGGCGACACGATGAGCGTGTTCTCGGGACGTTCGGCATAGCTTTTTGCAATTGCCGCGATGCGTTCCTGCGGGTCAACGATCTCTGTAATCCGTCCCTGCTGCGAAAGCATTTCGACGCCGATGGCGGTCTCGTTGTTGGACAGATGCTCGACCGCTTTCAATAGCTCGGGATCTTTCTGGCGCATGATCTGGTCAAGCTGCGCGGTTCTCATGCCCGCTTCCTGTAGCTGCTCGAATGGCTTTCCGGCATCGACGCCCTGATGTTGGCGCGTGTCGCCAATCAACAGGACCTTGTCTTGCGGGCCGATTTGGTTGAGAAAATCTCGCATCTGTTGCGTTGATGCCAGAGAGGATTCATCAAGCATGTAGAGGTACTTGGTCGCAGGATCGCCGGCGGCCTGTAGGCTGCCGCCTGCGAGAAAGCGTTGCAACGTTTCCGCTCTAATTCCCGCGTCGCGGAGCTGCTTCGCCGCACGCGAAGTCGGCGCAAAACCTTCCACAGTGTAGCCGTTCTGTTCGGCTCCCTCACGAATCAGGGAAAGCACTGAAGTCTTCCCCGATCCGGCTCGTCCCCGCAATCCCTGCACCTGATCGCGTGAGGTTAAGACCTCCTCAACAACTCTCTTCTGGGCGGCATGGAAATGAGGGCGCGAATTGGTGAGAGGAACTGCGGACTCTATAGACATGATCTGCGGTGTTCGGTTCTGTCCATCCTGCACCTTCTGAACAATTTCATTTTCGGCCTTGATTGTCGCTGCCGTCGTGAACCTACGTCCTGCCTCGTGACAATTCCCGGCAATCTCTTTGAACTCGCCGGACGCAATACGCGCCTCGAAGCTGGCGCAGACCTCCGGGTAGGTGATCTCTCCCATGCCCCGGCGCAACGCATTCACGTAGAGGGCACGTTCATCCACCACGGCCTCACGCTCAAAGCCTTTATCGCGGGCGAAGGTGACGGCCTCCCGCACCTGCTGGCGGCGTTCATGTTCCGGACGTTCGTGCGCCTGCTCTTTCCTGCGTTTCCGCGCCTCGGCCACAACTCTGTCGGCCTGATTGCCGAACTCATCGGCAAGCTGCCGGTGCGCAGCCAAGATTTGATCGGGAGACAGAATCACTTTCTTATCGCGGGTGTTGTGTGCGGCTATCTGCGCGGCCTCCGGCCCGGTGAATCCGCTTCGGGATAGAGCCTCTTCGATCTGTTGACGGCGTGGGCTGGAGGCGTCAAGGTACTCTTGCGTGTAGCCCTTGATATCCGGCGCACCGCTCTTTCCGGCTTCGATCTCATAGCCCAGTGACCGCAGTTTGTACGTGAGATGGGACTGATAGACGGCAGTGGCAAACTGCTGGCTCTCGAAGAGCGAGTGCGGCTGTAACGCTCGCATCTTCCCGTTCTCGCGCTCAGTCATATTGAAGACGACGACATGAGTATGGAGCTGCGGAGCGGCATATCCATCTACAGGGCGGGCGGTGTCATGCTCGAACTTTGCAGCGACAAACTGCCCAGTGGTTTCGGCGGGATGATTGCCGCCGATGCGGGCCTGCGTATACCGCTCCAACTCGTTCAAGGCGACGTTGACGGCTTCACGGTGCGCCTCCCGCACGCGGTCGTCACCTCCGACAAGCGCTGTCAGAGAGATGGATTTGGGTGCGGAGAAAGTTGCATCCCAACCCGCACGGTGCTCGACCGGCGAGACCATCTTACCGTCTGCGTTCTTGTACTCGTGGACGGCACGATGCAGGACCAACTGATTACCAGTCTCTGGATGTTGTCCTTCCGACAGCCGGGCAAATTCTTCTGCTCCCACGGCTCCCGACAATCTGAACTGTTTTGCCAGTCTGCCGTGCCATTCCCCCTGGATGGTGTCGTCCTGCTTCCAGTAGTTCTGCTCGGCGGCGGTGAACTCTTTCTCGTGGTAGGTCCGTGCCTGGCTGGCGGAGAGCGGTTTCGAGATGTTCAGCATTAGAGACTCCATCCGTCGTGAACGGCGGCGTGTTCCTCATGGGCACCAGAGGTCATGGCCGGTTCCGGTTGAATGGACTGCGCCGCCGCAGGCTCATTCGGCGGTGGTGGGCTGGAGGACTCCGGCTCCTGCTTCAGTTCCGCAGGGGATGCCTCCGGTCCGCTGGCGCGCACAGTCTTTGGGTTATACGGCAGTTTGTCTTCGGGCCGCTCGCGTAGCTCGAATGGCTTGGCGACTTCGGGCATATCGAAGTACGGGAAGGAAAAGTACGTCACATAGTTCTGGTACTTCATATAGGCGTGCAGGTCTGCGAGGCCGGAGATTTCGGACTCCAGGACCAGCGGTTCCACCTGCCGTTCGACGGTGAAATTGCGACCTGCCCGTGTGCCGTCGAAGTGCGTCTCGCGCAATCGCTCGATCTCCACCTTTCCGATGAATTTGCTGACCCACTCTCCGGCGTTCGGCTCCTTCGTCGTGAGCCAAACGCTGGTCGCAGGCTGCGAGAGCATCACCTCAGCCAAATGGCCATAAAGGTACTCAAGCTGGGCTTTGCCCTGGAATCCAAGCACGACAGGGTTGCGACTCTTGCGGTTCTCCGTGATGGCGGTATGAAGCTGAGGCAACTTCTGCAAGCTCGCCAGCTCGTCGATCACAAACCAGACACGCTTCTGCTCTTTGGTCGGCTCGTTCAAGAGCCGCAAAACGAGCCAATCAATCCAGAGGCTCTGTAGCGGACGCAGGGCTTCGCGTTCGGCTGGAAGAGATGTAAGGAAGATCCAGCCCTGCCGTTTTTCAACCCATTCGGTAGCTGTCCATTCGCCGTTGCCTTCACCCTTTTTCGGCAACAGCCGGAGGCTGTCTGCGACCAATCCGAGAGAGCCGAGAACACCGGCCCGCTGCTGGTGAGCCTTTGGGTCAATCAGGTGCGCGTGTTCTGTACCTTTGAGCCTGCGGTCGATCTCGTCGGGGTTGGACATCCATTGGACAAGCTCATCGGGCGTTGGGCCATAGGCCATCAGGAACGCAAAGATTTTCTGTGGCGACTCGATGAAAAACTCGCCCTTGCGATCCTGTGGCGGTTGGAAAAGGGACACGGCTAATGCCTTTGCCTCAGAGCGGCTGCGCAACTCTTCGGCTGGCCCCCAATAGGGGCAACGTTTGTCCAACGGATTGAGGATGAC
Source organism: Acidobacteriota bacterium (assembly GCA_021813745.1). Taxonomy (GTDB): domain Bacteria; phylum Acidobacteriota; class Terriglobia; order Terriglobales; family Acidobacteriaceae; genus Telmatobacter. The sequence continues at coordinate 90,894 of JAKAJO010000070.1, read as the reverse complement.
ATCGCCGCGCGCAGGGTCATAGAAGCGCTTCACGAACTCGCGGGCTGGGTCATAGACGATGGCCGAATCGCCCCGGCTGCGGACCTGACGAAGCACCTGGAACATCAGGGCGGACTTACCTGCGCCTGTGTCGCCAATGATCTGCATGTGCTGTGCTTCGGCCTTCGCCGGGATACGCAGCATCTCTTTCATCCCATCGGTTTTGAAGCCGATTCCATCACCTTTTACAGTCCTGGTGAATTCCTGCGGAGTGAGTCGTTCGGGGCCTTTCAGTCGCCATCCATACTTGAGTGCTTTCTGCCTCTTCACGTCTTTTGTGACGGCAAACGGGAGGAATAACAAAAAGGCTCCGACGCCGGAGAGCATCGGAGTCTTCAGGATCGCGGACAGGTCTTTGCCGCCATATATGACCGCTTTCAGGTAGTCACTGAGGCGGGCGTCCACATAGCTCCTAACCGGACCCCGAAAGAGCAAATCATCGCCATGTTGGCGTGCAGCCGGAGAAAGCGCCAGAGGGATGATGCGACCACCTGGGTCCAGCGTCTGTCCATGCACTACATCGTCATTGATGGCAGGGCTCGGCCTCTTTCCGGGTGCGGTAAGAAAGAGCATCCGGTACCGGCTGCGATGTGTCCGGCTGAATGAGCCGAGAACAGAAGTCCTCGCATAGACCGGCGCGTAATACCAGCACAACGGCGAACTCAGGAAGCGAAACTGGGCATAAATAAACAGACCCGTCAGAATGACTCCACCGAAGATTGCAGCATAGGTATAGATGGGCCGGCTTTGCGGCCAGATGATCGTTTCTTTGCGACCCCAGGTTGTCCTTGCCATCGCTCTATCTCCTTTGCGTAGAGATCATCTTTTGGACTATCTCCACCTTCCGCACACCGATGTGTTCGAGCAAGTTGTCGAATGCATCGGGCGGCATTTGCTGCCCATTCGCGAGCGGGCGAAGGACATTGATGAGGAGCAGGCGTATGCCGACCACCTCCTCCAGTAGCGGGTCGTTGGACGAGTTGCGCAGCTCGCGGAGGATCACGTCCCGCATCCATTCACTGCGGGCTTGGCCTAATGCTTCTGAGTGCTCCGTGACCTCGCGGTGCTCCTCCTGTGTGAGTTTCACTGTCACGGGATATACTCTGTTGGCTGCGCGTTCAGCATCCGATACTGGGGCGGTTTCGGCATTAAGAAGAGCCATGAAACACCTCAAATTCTCAGGTGCACCCACGTGCACCTGAATTTGCCATGTTGTTGCTTCTAAACAGGTGCACCTAAGTGCACCCTGCACGACCCTGTGAGGGGTGGAGTGTCGAGATACACCCGGTGCGAAGCACCGTTCTGGCACTTCCACGGATGTAGATGGCGGATCATGCTCTCGATCCCGCCACAACTGCCGGTGTTTGGGATGCTGAAGATGCTGCGGGAATCGGCTTCTTCACGGACGGTTCCGCCGCCTCATTTGCGGATGCTCTGCGCACGCGCAACGTCGGCGTAATCCGCTGCGCTTCCGGCGACTTCAGGAACTCCTGAAAGTCGCGATCTTTGGAGAAGACGTAAGCGAGCGCCTGCTCCACGACATCATCGGCGGAAGCGCGGATGAAAGCGGCATATTGATCGACCTGAGTAGCAGTCGTATCGGTGAGCCGAATGGAGGCGCTGAGGTGGCGGGTTTGTGTGACTTCAAGCAGTGGCATTGCGTTCTCCTTTGGGTGTGAAATCAGGCGGACCTTCTGTGGGCTATCATGCGCTGTGCGGTGGCTGCAATTTCCCGTGCACGAGCGGAGCAGAGTGCAGCGGGAATCTCGCAGCGACGGCGGCATTCGAGCATCGTAATCACATCGTCCAAGCGGATGCCTTCGATGAGCCAAAGGCGGGCCGAAGCGACATCGACAGTGCGTTGCGCATAGTAGAGAGGATTGGGTTTGTCGGAGCGGCGAGAAGCCAGTTCCCGCGTCAGCTTCACCGCATCTTTGCCATGAGCAAGTTCATGGGATACCCATGCCCAATCGCTCTCAGAATTGCTCTGCTTGCCCGGCAGCTTTCGCGGTGAGGAGCCGTGGTTAAAGAGCATCGCATCAAGCGCGCCTGCATCCAGCCGGAAGTCATCGGGAGTCCAGATGGAATCATCGGGATATTCGGCGGTAACAGGATGGGCTGGAGCGTACTTCCGATTCAGGAAACCGGGGACTCGGAGGACACGGTTGCAATCGGTGCATGCGGGATCGCCGCCGAAGGCGATGGCGAGCAATTTGAGTGCCTGTTCCTGACGCACGAAGTCGAAGCCTTCGACACGCCAGAGCACTTGATATTTGCCCGGAGAGGTAGACAGGATGGAGGTAGGCGGCGGCACCAGATCCGATGCTCGGAGCGCAGCGAGCCGGGCATCCCCGTCGGTGTCGATGTCTATATATAGATGGCGAACAGATGCAATGCTTTCCTTCGTGCGTTTCCGGCTGCCGCGGTGAAGCGGATTGGCAGCGACATAGATATTGGCTCCAGTGCCGTTTTCATACGCGAGCCATGCGCGGTAGCGCGGGGCAAGGGCAGTCTCCAGCGTGACCACGCGCTGTGTCGGAACGGCTGGAGGCTCCCTGCGAAGCATGAGAGCAATCGTCTCAGCCGGAGCGAAGCAACGGCTGAGAAAGCGGATGGCAATTTCGTTCATAACGGCACCTCTTGCGAGTGCGATCATGCGGGTCTTAGGAGCAAAAGAAGCCCGGTGAGTGCCGGGCTTCCGCGCTGGAGGAAATGGCCTATGCGGCCACTTCCTCTCCGGTGATCTCATCGAACTCATCCTCGGCGGCAACCGCCTCTGCGCGGTCGAGCTTGAGGATGGAAGTCACCCGGATCGTGTCAGTCTTCACACCCTTGTATTCGGAGTGCTGAATCTTGCCCTCGATCTGGATGTGAGCGCCCTTCTTGAGCTTGGCTGCGAACTCGGCCAGCTTGCCGAAGACGATGAGGTTGTGCCATTCGGTGCGCTCGTTGTACTTGCCGGTCTCTTTGTCCTTGCGCAACTCCTTGGTAGCAAGGGAGAGCGTGGTGAACTGCTTGTTGTTTTTGCCGGTGCGAACGACTGCATCGCCGCCGAGGAAGCCCATGAGGATTACTTTGTTCAGGTACATGATTGTGTCTCCATTTCGAAATTCCCGATCTGCTCGGGTCACACATGGCGAAGCCTAGCGAGTGGGTCCGACTCCCAAGGCCGAAGTTCTGCATTTACGGTGGGTCCATCGCAGATGGAAACCGTAACCCGCAGGGCGGCGCTATGCCGGGGTCCCCGGCACGCGCTTGTTGCGTGGTGGGGTGGAAGCCGAAGCAGAAGAACGAGCCTGCCGCCGGGCGTCGGATAGACCCCGAAGCAGTGACCGTGCAGAAGGCGGGATACATAGGGGAGACACCCGCCTGAACAATCCTCTTCGCCCGCTTCCTGACGATGCCACTCACCGGCGAACAGGGTTCACTGGTCCCGGCCGAGGACTCCGCAAAGTGCCGCAAGTTCGCTCCGAAACCGAATGTCTTCAGGCGGCCTACGCGATGCTCAGGCGCACACCTTCCGGTCGAAAGATTCTGCTCCGTGTTGTGGGTGAGAAGCACCATAACGATTCCGGTTCCATCCGTGTCTCATGCCGCCGCTGCCGCTGCCGCAGAGGGAGCGCGATAGATGTCCTCGGTCTCGAAGGACTGATCCGCATGGCTGTAGCCTTTCACGGCAATAAGCTCGCGTACCCGGCGTCGGCCCCCATGATCGCGCTCGCAATACAAGACAAAGTCGATGGCCTCAGCCGTCTCCGAACGAATGAAGGAGTGGTTCAGATTTGGTCTCGCACTTAAGGCAAGGTCCGATAGCCGATTGAGGGCATCCCACGCGCTCTTGGCGTGGATGGTGGAGAGCGTGCCACCATGGCCTGTATTCATGGCTTGCAATAGGTCGTAGCCGCACTCGTCGCGTATCTCGCCCATGATGATGCGGTCGGGGCGGTGTCTGAGCGCGGCGGCTACAAGCTGGCTTGGAGTGACGGCAACCTGACCGGGGATAGCATCGACAGCCTCCCACCGAACGGCGTTCGGATGGGCGATCTTTAGTTCGGCGGGCTGCTCGATCAGAATGAGGCGTTCATGAAGCGGCACATGGTCCAGCAAGGCTTTCATCAGGGTTGTCTTTCCGCTGCCAGTTCCGCCACTGATAATGCCGTTCTTTCGCTCTGCGATGAAGCCCACGACCGCATCTCGAATCTGCTCGGGTAAACTACCCGACGCAATTAGCTCCTGCGAGGTAAACCAGCGATTGAATTTCCTCACGGTGAACGTCGGGCCATTGATCGAAGATGGAGAGCCGACGACGGCGACGCGGGAGCCGTCCGGCAGGCGCGTATTCAGGATGGGATTCTGGCTGGTAAGGTCTTGCCCCAGGAGACGGGCGACACGCTCGATAGCAGCCTGTAAGCGGTCGTTGGTATAAGGCGTGGAGAGCGCAATATGCTCGACTACGCCGCCACGATCTGCATACACACCCGTGGTCCCGTTAATCATCAGGTCAGAGATGGACGGGTCAAGAAGCAGCGCCCGCAGTTCCTCGGGGAAGAACGGGAGTATCAGCTCAAAGCTCACTGGGCACCCCCTGACCTTTGTTTGCGGCTTCAATGGGGAACAGGGGCTTGACGTAATATGCGCTGCACCTCATAGTTACTTTATGGCTCATGGGATATACGCAAACAAGACCCTCTCCTACGACAGCATTGCTGACGAGCTGATGACCAAGGCTAGCCGCGCTCGCGCAAAGAAGCGCGCCAACGCCATTCTCGAACGCATGACGCTCGATGAACTTCGTAAGGATCGCAAGATGACCCAAAGAAAACTTGCGGTCGCTATGAAGATGCAGCAGAGCGAAGTCTCCCGCCTCGAAAAGCGCGCTGAAGTCAAACTCGGAACGCTGCGGAACTATGTCAGCGCCCTGGGCGGGCACATCGAAATTCGCGCCGTCTTCCCGGATAAGAAAGTCGAACTCGCACTCACCGAATAGCGCCGAACTGAAAGACGGCCTCCTCACCGGACTGCTCCGTCTGTTGTGGCTGCGGGAGTACCGGGTGCAATCGGATCAACCGAGGCGCGGTTTTCGTGGAACTCGGTGATGGTCAAACCCAAAGGGTTGATGAACTCATATTGCGGATAAATCTTCGCCTGATCGCTGACCTGCTTGGGATTCAGGTAGTAGGTAAGGCTGAGCATCCAATGCTCTGTCCTCGGTTCCCGCGAATGGCTGGGCGAGTAGAGCTTGTCCAGAGCCAAGAGGGCCGTTCCGCGCGCCATGATTGCACCCTGTACAGTCTCCTGAGACATGGATGTGATGGTGACGTTCTTCACCTCTACGTCACTCTGCTCGATTTGGCCGCCGACTACCTGGGATACCAGATGGTTCTGGTTGTCTTCCGTCATCAACTGCGAGGCAAGGTTGCTGGACAGGAAGTAGTAGTTGAGAGGGTATTTATTGGCGATGCTGTCGCGGCTGATCGTGTAGCGGTAGTTAGCCCAGTCCGTGAGGTAGGTACGAATCTCTCCCTCACGTGGGCTGTAGTTCAAATCGCTATATTGAATGGCCTGGGCACGACCCATCTCATCAATGCGGATGTAGCGGTTTACGAGGGGTCGGCGGGCAAGAGAGAAATTCAGCCACATCGACCCGCAAAGCAGCACGGTTCCACAGGCGAGGATGAGGCGATAGGCTTTGCGTTCGGCATAGTGAGAGGCGTAGACCTCGTTGCCGATCTGGTCTGTTAGTAGAGCTTGCTCCGGCGTCATCTGTTGCTCATTGACTACTGTGTGCGTGGACATGGGGAGAGTGGCTCCTTTGATCGACTGCTCTGAACATCATGTAGGCGTAGATGAATCCGGCTATGACGACGCCCACGATAAAGAGTTTTAGTGCTGGCTTGACGATCTTGCGTCCAAAGCGCGATGCTCCAAACGCGCCACCGAAGCCATAACCTGTCCAGAAATTTGACATGCTATCCTCCTCCGCCCATCATCGCGTATGTTCTGAGAGCGTTGCCGGCTAACCCTGTTGCCGATCCTGTAAGTCCAGCAGCGCCTCCGAAGATCGCCTGCGTCATGCTCGGAATATAGAGCATGTTCACGATGAATGCGAAGAAGACCATGATGCACGGAATCAAGTTCGCAAGCCACATCTCTATCGAATAATTTCCATTGAAAGTCTGTTGGATGAAGGCATTCATAAAGCCTCCCCACACAAAGATGAAGGCGGCGGCAACGGCGCGAATCATCGCAAAGCTAATCAGCACGTCAAGGAAGTGAAAGAACTTCGCACGAAAGGTCCTGGTCATCAGTAAAGGAATGAAGACGGGGCCAAACAGAGCGGTCACACCATAGAGGATGAATGCGCTGCAGTTGATGACGAAGAGGATGGCCGAAGCAATACCCAATAAGCCTTGCACGACGAAGTAGCAAAGGATCTGGACCGGAGCCAAGAGCGATGGCAGCGCGGTATTATCGCCAGCGGTCTTCAAAAGCTGGAGGAGATTGTCGAGCGAGTTTTGATCGAAGGCTGCAACGATCGCTTGTGCGATGTACGAAAAGAAGTGATTGATGCCGAAGCTTGCGCCGGGAAATGGATTCACCCAATAGTTCTCAAGCAGGCAGCAGATAATCAACCGGACGAGAAAGGTGACTAGATCGCCTGCATGGACGGGTTGAGCATGGAAACGCAGTGTCATGCTCTGGGTGTTCCAATTCACGACCATACTGATGAGCGTGAAGAGAGCGATGCAGCTCAGCTCCGTCAGTCCAAGCTGTGTAAGCGCCCCGCCGTTCTGCGTCGTGAGGCTGGTCAGATTGTTTGTGAACTGGTACAGCCAATCGACACCCGAACTCGCGCTCGGAAGGGCCTGCGCTAATAGAGCCACGGAAACCATGTCGTTCCTCTCCCTTGGTTGCGTTTAGGGGATGTACTTCTGCCAGGTCTTGCCTTCGTGGGCAGCGGCGGAATTGTGCTTCTTCTTGTCCGCTTCCACACGCTGCCGGAACGCCTCGTCTTCGGCCTTTCGCTCCTCGGCCTCCTTCTGCTGTTGCTGAAGAATGGTCGCGGTTTTGGCGGCGGCAGCGGCGGCTTTCGCCGCCTCATGCCGCTGGAAGGTCAACGCGCCTCCGATGGCGACGAGAGTCGCGAGGATGGCGAGAAGAAGTTTCGTGTTGATCGCTCTAAGCATTGGAGTCTCCTTTATGGCAGGTAGTTATCCCAGGTGCTGCCTTCATTGGCGGCGCTCATGTCGTTCGCGGAACGTTGCTGTTGCACGAAGACGGCGGTATTGAGGTCTTCGACGGCGGCGTTCCGTCGCTCCATATTTGCAACCGTCATCTGCGACGCAAGGCAAGCCTGCAAGGTGCCTTGCGACAGCATCTCGCTCAACCTCTGTGCGTCCGATGCGTTGAGAAGATTGAGCTGCTGGAGTTCGCTGTTGGTGCTGTCGCCGCCGTCGAACTGCTGTGACAGCAACGAGCTGTTGGCCGTAGCGTTGGCAGCCCTGTCACCCCGGTACTGGCCCACGGCGGTCAGGCAGTCGGGGGAGACTGCATCGGAGGTCTCAATCAAAGCAAGCTGCGACGTGCGTGCGCTGCCGAGGGATTGGCTGGCGAGATAGGACGGCGCACTGCCGTTCATTGTGATCGTGGCCGCCTTCCATGCCGTGCTCGACGCAGACGGCGAATTGGTATTGAGCGCAGTGCTCATGCCCGCCGTCTCACCGAACAGGTCAGCTACATTGACGTTCTCCATGGCATAGAGCGTCGTCTGCCACTGCTGCTTGAACGAGAAATGGGTCAGGTTGTTTTTGACCATGTTGTACTGCATCTGAAGTGTGGTGAGTTGCTGTATCAGACTGCCGTAGCTGGTGGGGTCGAAGACAATATCTCCGAGACCGAACAAGGCAAAGCTCGGCGTTGCCGTGAGGATCAATGCCGCGCCTGTTCCAATGAGCCATTTGCGACGGTTGGTGAGAGGGAAGTTCATTTTGCCTCCTGCGGTTGGTGATTACATGCACTGCGGGCAGGTCGGGTCGAGCCTGTCCAGGGAAAAGCTCCTGAGATGGGTTATTCGTTCCACGGTTTGAACGGACTGAGCACACGCCCAGACCACTCCTCTACGGCCCGCCGGGAATGAGGCAATCGTGATTGCCAACAACGCTGTTAGAACAGTGGCGAGTTTGTGATACATGGTCATAGCGTGGGATCGACTCGATGTTCCGCATAGGACGGAATCAAAAGATCGGTGCCGATATACACACGGGCACGCGAACCTTCCTTGAGCGTGATGATGGGCAGCCGGTCTAGGAAGTGATTGAGCACCTGCTCGCCCTCGACGGCAGACTGCCCGGAGATCCCATTGCGAATCTCGGTCGAAGGGTCAAGTATGCTGCCGTTGTTGCCGATCTGCGCGAGTCCGCCCAAGCCGCCGATGGCAGCGGCGGCGGCGAAGGCCTGCAAATATCCGTGGTTCACTTTTGTTGCAAGGCCGGTGGTGCCGATTTGATCCAAGCCAATATATTTCGCAAACTCCAAAGAGAATCCATCGGGGCAGATGGCGCGATGGAAGGTGACGAACATCTTGCGCTGCTGCGCGTTGCCAACACTCTGTACATTGCCAAGCAGCCTTGTACCTTGTGGCAAAAGAAGTTGTTGGTGGTCGTGGGAGTAGAGGTCTGTGGTCAGCGAAACCATGATCGGGCCGCTAAACCCGCCGTCGATTTGATTGGTGACGACTCCCTCAAGGACAGTGCCTTCAAAGACTCGATACAGTCGGCCATCGTAGGTATCGAAGTCATAACCGGCCATTGCATTGCTTTTGCTGTCGGCTTTCGCTTCTGTGCTGGCTGGCTTTGCAGGTGCAGCGCCGGCAGTGGTAGCAGCCATCCCTTGCGCAGCCTCTGCAGTTGCCAAAGATGGACCAGTGCGCTCAAAGTCAATCGCCAGTGTGTCGCTATTGATGGCGTCCTGTTGCTGTTTCTCTTTGGCAAGCTGGTTCTGCTTCGTTTCGGCCTGCGTCTCAGACATATTTGAAGTACGCTGCGGGGCATTCGGGCTGTCACCATAGATCGCCGCCCGCTGTGCGGCTGTCATGGACGGCGCGCCTGCGGCCTCCGGACCGGGAACACCTTCCGTCTGCTGGAGCTGTTGAAGTGCCGCATTAAGCTCCTGCTGATGCTGCCGTGCCTCGGCATCCCGCTGAGCCTGGAGCTGCTGCTGCGACTCGAAGCTGTTCACCTGCCGCGCGTTCGGTGCTGCCGGGCGCATGGGCATCGCGCTGGCTGGAGCGTTCTTTCTATTACCGCTCAACAGACTGGAGAGGTTGGCGATTCCGATAAGCCCGATGATGACAACCAGGGCGATGACAACGGGCATACTCTTCCGCAGCGGTGGCTTGGCCTCCGGCTGCTCGGGCACGGTCGCAGGGGTGTTCGGCTTTGGTTCCGGCATGGCTACCTCGCTTCCTCGGTGCGGTGAAACTCGACCTTCTGCTTTCCGATTGCAAGGTAGCCGTTGTCCAACTGCTTCGGCACGGTGTACAGACCGTTGCTGAAATCGAAGTTGATGAGCGAAGGTTTCTTATCCTTCACCTCGTAGAGAGCGGGCGTTTCCTGAAACTGGCCGCGCAGGTATGTGAATTTGTCATCCCGCCATATTTCCTGCAAGCCAAGCTCTTTGCCCTTCGACTTGTCCCATGTGTAGTCAAAGTGCAACGAGCCGGGATACTGGCTGCGATATGCCTCTTCTTCTGTCTTCTCCGCTTTCAGCGTCGCGGCCCGGGCCGCCTGTGACGCTGCCGCTTCCTGCTTCACCTTGTCCAGCTCGGCGGCGGGAACGAAGACAGGCAGCTCGGCCAGCCTTTCTTTGGCCGCTTTGTCGCCAGGGGCAATGAAGATTTTGGAATCGAAGCGGGGATCCTCATCGGCGGAGACTTCACGCAACTGGAGCGTGTATTCGTTGCCATGATCGGAAACGATATGCACGTCCGTAGTGCTGCCCGCCAACTTCGGCTTGATGCTGATAAAGCGGCTGGCGACGTGGCCGCCGTCAAAGACCCAATCCACCGTATCTCCTGCAAACACATTGGCAACCTTCTCCTCGGCAGGCAAAAGGATCAATGTCGATTGCAGCAGCCCAGCGCGGATCACAGGCGGCGTGTCCGCCTCGGACACGGCGATGGTCCGTGGCGCGTTCGGTTGGAGATGCTTTACCTCGGGAGTACCGGGGCCAGAGGCAGAGGCAACGGTTGCGGTGCAGGCAAGCCCACAGGCGACGAAGATGAGGATGGGTGGTTTCATTGCGCTGGTCCTTTCGGCTACGCAGACTCACCCTGGGCAAAGCGCGTAATGCCCTCGGCGAGTCCATACTTGGCAATCAGCTTCGACCGGCGTACTCGGTCCTTGGGTTTGGTGGAGAACGTGGCATAGCTACGGCTGTCGAGATTCAAACGAACAACTTTCGTGAGTCCATCGCGGCGCATATACAGCGCCTCGCGGTCCTGCAAGCTCTCAAACAGTGCGAGCTGCTGTTCCGTCATCTTGAACAGCTCCGCATACCGCTTCCGATTGAACGTGGCGTCTTTTAGGAACAGGAACGACGTGCAGGAGTTCACGATGGAATCAGCGTTCTCGCCAAGGTCTTCCGCTGATTGACCAATCATGGTGACGCCGCCAAGGTTCTTGCGAACGGTCTTGATGGACGCGAGCGCGCCTTCGAGCAACTGCCGATTCTTCATCGAAGAAAAAATCTCCTCGATCAGAATGTGCTTCGGGACACCAAGGTTGGCGGGGTCATAGAGCACGTCGTTGATGCGGCGGATCAGCCATACCATCAGGGGCTCAATTAGGTCTGCGTATTGTTGGTTATTGACGCCCTGGAAGTCGAAACACTGGAGACGCGATAGGGAGACGCTGTCGTCTATGTTGTCGAAGATGGCGCTGTAGACGCCTTTCCCAATCCATTTGGACAAGTAGCGGTCGAGTTGTTTGGGGAGAAAGAGATTTGACAGGCGGCGATTCTCTGGGTCGAGCAAGTAGATGTCTTGCACGGCTTTGTGAATTATGTCGTCATCTTCCGGTTCCAGCTCCGCGCCGCCGTTCGTCAAGAGCAGCTTGATGAAGCTGTACAGGAATGTGATGGTGCTTTCCGTTGGCTCCAGCGCGAACAGGGCAACGCGGGGGCCGTCTTTGCCGATGCGGTCTACGCGACCGCCATAGAGTTCTACAACGCTTTCATAGCTGCCTCCGATGTCGAAGATGTAGGTGAAGCCACCGTACTTTTGTTCCAGCGCAACGGTTGCATTGCCTATCACGCTTTTGCCCGACCCTGTGGGTCCGATGATGAGCATGACACGGACACCGTCCACGTACACGTCCTGAAAGAATGGCGTCCGCGTGCGTGTCTCGAAGACGTTCAGGTATTCCGAATCCAAATCCTCCGAATGCGGGTGGCCGATGTGCGGCGCGAAGACGGAAGAAAGTCGCGCATGATGTTCTTCGGACAGCCACATTGGGAAGACATTGAATTTGCCGTTGCCTGGGAACATCGCGTAGAACGCACAGAGATTTCCCAGTGTCTCCTCGATCACTTGCGCCCGTGCATCGACAAAGATTCGATGCACGGCGGGCGCGGTGTCATGCAGTTGCTCAGCGCTTTTGGCAGCGAGCAGCAGCCGCAGCGAGTATTCGCCCTGCGCCTTCTTGTCCAACTCACGGATGACAAGGCTCAAGTCATCGACGCTGTTGTTGGCGGCCTTCGCACCGGCTCCGGTGTCAAGCGACGCTGTATCGCGTCCGCTCATCACTCGCGTCAGCACGCCGACTTTGAAAAACGAGATGAACTTCTCCTGAGCATCGATCTCGCTGCGGGCTGCGGCGGTGGACTTGGGCCGCCATGTCGAGCACAAGACGCTATCGCAATCCAGTGTTAGCAGGCCAGAGAAGAGGCAGGGCCGGGATGCATCGGGCGTCGTCTTGAGGGAGAACATCTGCACGTAGCGCTTGCCGATGCGAAGGTGATCGCTATGCCACGCGACTGGGTTGCTGACGATTTGCCGGTCTACGCCGGTATCGTCGCGGAGCTGTGACTGGGCGGCCCACTCTTCCAGGTTGAAGAGATAGGAGAAGAACTGAAATGCGCTGTTTTTATCGAGCAGTCGCAGGCCCAACAAACTCCCGAGATGACCTTCCAGAATCGTTGCGGCCTTCTGAAGCTCTCCGAGGAGCCTCGAGGTATCGGCGGCGTTTTCCTGGGGCTTGAGGTCGAATGCTTTTAGCTTCGATGGCTCCAGCGAGAGGCACCAGTGGAGGTCTATGCGGCGAAAACCTGCCGTCTTCTCAAGGAAGTCGAGCCTGTCATCCACGAAAACCTGTGTGATGGTATTGTTGTATTTCTGCTGACGCGGCAACTCGAAGCCGGACATGACGCGGGTGTACTGATAGAGACACGATCCTTCGGGAAGGCCACGCATTGCGCCCTCCATCGACCGCATCCTTGCGTCAAGCTCCTGGTCGGTCAAACCCTCTTCATCGATGCCTGTAAGCGCAAACAGGCATCCGTACCCGCCGCCTTTGAGCGCAAAGATGTTCGGGCCGATGAAACGCGAGATTGGCACAATCGAGCACGCGGCTCCAGCCTTTGCGAACCATGGCGTATATTTGATCTGCTCAGTATTTGCGCGGGTCATAGTAGGACTTCTGGTTGAGGCTGAGGCCCCAGAGTTGGAACATCTTCGGGTGTTTACGAACGATGAGCCACGCGCCCCCGGCAAGCGTGGGGAATGCCATCATCGCTAAGAATCGAAACCCAACGAGGAAAACCGTTACGCAGACGAAGACAATCGCCATCCATGCTGTGAGGTCGAGGCCGAGTTTGGCTCTCGGACGATTCAGCGCTTGGTTGATTGGTAACGGCTCTCCCCGCTTGGTCATGGGTGCGCCTCACATGGGCTGGCCGGTAAGAGAACCGATCCAGCCTGCGCCCCATCCCAAGACTCCGGCACCAAAGAGCGCACCGAATAAGCCAGGTATGGCGTCTTGAAAACGTCCACTCATCATGCGGATTCCGGCGAAGATGAGGCCGCCGAAACAGATGACGGCACCCGCATAGATGGCGAAGGTCTTGAAGGTTGCCATCAGCGTAGTCGCCCCGGAGAAGTCTATCGTCCCCTGGGCGTGGGCAACGTTGGCAATGCCTGTGAAGGTGAACGCAAAAAGCGTTGGCCCCATCACATGCACCGCAGAGAGGAGTTTTTGTTTCGAGAAAAGTCGCGCCAATCGCTTGGCAAGATGGGTTGTCTTGCGGGGAATGACGGCAAAGCGGGCGTGGAACATCGGCACCTCCAGCGGCCTGATTGGGGGCCGCGATATACCGTGAACGTAGGCCTGTTCTTCCCGCAACGTCCAATAACTTACTGGAACGCTGTGATAACTTGTTGGGTCTGTTGAACGCGCGGTACGAATGCGGTGCATGTGTTTAGTTGCTTGAGCCCCCTCGCTTTTCTCCTATGGGCCTTGCTGTTTCTTCACTGCTATGCTGGTACCTGCTTGTAAATGGAGAGAATGTGCAGGAACGACGTGCAATCTTCATCAGCCATGCGACTCCCGAAGACAACCCTTTCACCATCTGGTTGGGAGCAAAACTTGCTGCGGCAGGCTACGAAGTTTGGGCCGATGTCCTACGGCTAAATGGTGGAGACGATTGGCAGCGGAAGCTGGAACAGGCTTTGCGTGAGCGAGCATGCAAGGTACTCTTGGCGGCCAATGCGAATGCGGTCAGCAAGCAGGGTGTCCGGAACGAGATTCAGATCGCATCCGAGGTGGCGCGGAAAATCGGTGATTCCAATTTCATCATTCCGTTACGTCTAGCTCCGTTTGAAGCGCCCTTCTTGATTGCCCATGCTCAGTACATTGACTTCAGTCGCGGATGGGCTACTGGACTCTATGATCTCTTCCAGGTTCTGCAGCAGGAATATAAGGTTCCCGCGCAGCAGGCAGCAAGCGCCGAGCTATGGTGCTCGCTCCAGGCGATGCATGGAAGAGCGCTTGAGAGTCGTTCGGAACGGCTGATTTCGAATTGGCTACGTATCCGTAAGCTTCCCGAGACCATTTTTTATTACCGCAAGTCTGAACTAGGTCCTCACGGAGTCGTTCTCTCTCTCCCCAGAGTGGAATACGGTGATGGTTTCCTGACATGTGAGGAACATGGCATAGAAAACGCCAGTCAAACACCGCTGGAAGGTGCACTTGAGGATGGCTGGTCGGAGCTGGGCATTTCGCCTCAGGACATGTGCAATAAATTTACGTACCTGGCCAATCAAGGAATGGAATTGCTGTTGAAGGCGCGAGGATTGAAATTGCAGGAGATGGCAAACAAGCGGTCCGCGTGGTGGTTCGGAAATGATCTTCCAGATTCGGGCCAGTCTTTTCGTTGGGCAGAGACCAAAGGGAATCGCGTGCTTCACGGGTATTCCGAAAAGCGGAAGCTTCACTGGCATTTTGGCATCAGCGCCTTCTATCGTGGCGGCCCGCTTCGCCACTACCGAATCAAAGTCCGGCTCTTGTTCTCGGAGGATGGTACGACAATTTTGCCCGGCAAACGCATGAACCGGGTACGGCGTTCGTTCGCCAAAGGGTGGCGAAACGCCCGGTGGGCGACATGCTATTAGCATTGCTGTACTGGCTATCGGATGGCGAGTCCCTTCTCCGGGTCCCGCTACACCTGGACGATGATCTTCTGATCGATGTTCCACCCATCTTCTACACAAGTCCAGTGTCGATTCAGGAAGGCGACTCTGTTGATCAGGATCTTGATGATCCCGATATCGAGTTCTTCGGTGAGGAGGTGCTCGAAGATGAGGACGAGGAATAGGGAAACCGCAGGAAGGCCTAACGGTAAGCAGTCATCCACGCCGAAGGGACCGCTGTTCGTGGTGTCATACATCCCCGAACCCAAGCTTGAATTCGCCTACGGGCAGGAGCTTGAATACCCGCGAGACGGGTTATTTCTGTTCGGACCGTGCGACGCTACAGAGAGCTTTTCGACTACTCGATTTGGTGTAGTCGGGACTTCTGAAGGTGTGGAACGATTCGAACGTTGGTCGGAAAAGATGCGCGGCTATATTGCAGCGCCAGTTCCCGGGCCGCGTAGCCGCGAGATCGAGCCTCAACATGTTGCCTTTCCTGGATTCAAAGAAGCTTTCCATAGTGAGTGGCCCGAGAAGCCGGTTGCTGTGATCAACGACATCACCTTGGCCGAAATCAAGGAGAAGATATTCATTCAAAACCGCCACGAAGCAATCCATGGATGTGTCGACATCTTCGTATCCCGCCTGGTGCGCGAGGAGAACCGATTAGAAGCGCCCCCAAGTGTCTGGTTCGTCGTAATCCCAGAAGTGGTGTACGAATTAGGCCGTCCGCAATCCCGCCCGCCTCGCGCAAAGGCATTACTGGGTGAAGTCACAATCTCGCAAAAGAAGGCACTCGATCTGAAGATAAATCCAACGCTGTTTGGCCAGGACGAGGAGGATGCAGATATATACGAGTATGCAACGCACTTTCGACGTCAAATGAAAGCCCGCCTCCTCAAGCACCGGATCGTCACGCAGATTGTGCGGGAGACCACACTTGCACCGGACGACTTTAAGAAGGCAAATGGAATGCCGCTACGCCGGCTTGAAGATTCAGCCACCGTGGCGTGGAAGCTGGGCACTGGCGCCTACTACAAGGGCGGCGGCAGGCCATGGCAGCTCGCAAACGTTCGCCCCGGGGTTTGCTATGTGGGACTTGTCTACAAACGGACCGATTTGACGGCGGATGCACGACACGATTGCTGTGCGGCCCAGATGTTTCTGACCAACGGAGAGGGCGTGGTGTTTCGCGGAGCTCTGGGACCTTGGTTCCACGCGGATACGAAGCAATTTCATTTGGACGAGGCTTCGGCGGAGAGGCTGGTTCAAGTAGTGATCGACGAATATTGTCGTCAGCAGAATGAGCCGCCACGAGAGCTATTCATTCATGCGACCTCACACTTCACGGAAGAGGAGTGGGTGGGTTTTGAGAAAGGAGCCGGCAAGAAGACGAGCGTTGTGGGCATTCAGATTTCAGACGCATTTGATGATCTTAAGCTCTACCGGACTGGCAAGTATCCCACCATCCGAGGAACTGCACTCGTATTGAGCCAAACTGCTGCATTTCTCTGGACGTCGGGTTTCGTTCCCCGTCTGGATACGTACATGGGTCCAGAAACTCCGAATCCGTTGATGATTCGAATTCAGAAGGGAGAATGTGCGCTTGATACGGTATTGAGCGATATTCTCGGGCTGACAAAAATCAATTTCAATTCTTGTCTCTTCAATGACAGGTTGCCTGTCACCATCAAATTCGCCAATGACGTCGGAGACATTCTGATTGCCGCCCCGATGGACAGTGAGCCACGATTGCCGTTCAAGTTCTACATCTGATGCTCTGCCTCGTCTTCAATTGAGGTTGATGATCTCTCATCTGCCGGGGAGTCCCGATACGGATCTAACGTCTATCAGGACAGGCTTGGAGGCATTCCGGACCCGGCGTACCGAGGCCGTGTAGGTTGATCCTCGGACGGCTTTTTGCCTGATATCTAGCCGTCTCGTATGCGCGAGATTACAATAACGCGCATTCCCTGGCTATCTGACCGCCCAACACCGCTGCGCCCGGGAACTTTCCGAACGACCGGCAACCATGGATGCCATGGAACCATCGCTAAACTTTAGCCCGAATCGTTCCGTTTCCTGGGTAGGGCGTACACAAAATAGATGAATCTATAGCGATGAAACATTCCACGAAAAGCTCCATGGGTCAAGTCTTTCCGTAAGGTATTGCCATAATGACCTGCTGAGTTAGAAGAATGTAGATTCAACTATAATCTTTTCTCTTGACATTGAGAGAAGACGGAGTAGTATGTGGTCGGATTCAGGGCAAGGACTGTTACTGTCCCGAATGAAACTGGCAGTTGCTCGCCGACGCCCGCACTTTCCCTAGTTACTCGACCTGCCACTACTTCAATGCGTCTGAACTGCCGCGGTAAGGCATGCCGGAAGCACGAATTCCCGAACAGCCTTCTTGAAAGGTCTACGCGATTGGTATGCGCCGGCACCAGCGGGATCACGCCCATTGGCGCTGATGGTATCCATTTCGTATACGTTGTCCGATCCAGCTTTGCTGGGGGCCAAGCCTTCAGTGGAGCTTAACGGTGTCACTTTCAAATCTTCGAGAGAAGCAGAAATGATGATGTTACCTTGGTTTCACCGTATGGATGGCAGGATCATGTTGATAGCTTCCTGCTTCGGCTTTGCAATGCCTTTTCTGTCGGCTGCTTTAAAACTGAAAGAATGCAAATTCAGAAGGGGTCAAATAATTCCACGGTCTTTCCTGGAACGGGCTACGCTTATCTGCGCAACTGTGCTCCTGTTGCTTGCTTCTCCGGGCTGGGGGCAAGCACCCCTCCAACTGCTTCATGGCCATGTCCGTCCAGAGGTCTCCAGCGCCCAGGCCCAACTCGTGGCTCACCTGCCTTCGAGCCAGCAGATCTATCTCTCCATTGAATTGCCGCTTCGCAATGAAACTGAACTCAACTCACTCTTGCACCAACTCTACGATTCAACTAGCCCGAATTACCACCAGTTTCTCAGTGTTTCTCAGTTTACCGAGCGCTTTGGCCCGACGCCCGAAGATTACCAAGCCGTTGTTGATTTTGTAAAAAATGCCGGTTTTACTGTGACAGATCTGCCTAGTAACAGACTGATCGTGTCGTTCAGCGGCTCGGCAGGCCAGATTGAAAAAGCATTCCATGTCACAATGAACATCTACCGGCATCCGACGGAGAATCGCCTGTTTTTCTCACCTGATCGTGAGCCGTCCCTCGAACTGACCGTACCGGTTGTGCATATTGCCGGACTGAACAACTTCTCTATACCTCGCCCTGCTCTTTCGAAAGCAAATGGTCTGGCCAATACAACCGGTTCTGGCCCCGGCGGAAGCTACCTTCCCAACGATATGCGCACCGCTTATTACGGTAGCGCCACTCTTACAGGCAGCGGCCAATGCGTCGGGCTTGTAGAGTTTGATGGATACAACATCAGCGATGTGGTGTCCTCCTTCAATGGAGCGGCGTCATACACTTCAAACGGGGGCAACTACAGCCTCTCGTATACGGTTCCCGGCGGAGGAGGAAACTTCAGCATTCCTATCAACAACGTGCTGGTCAATGGTGGCACACTGACACCACTGCCCAGCGACCCCAACGCCGAAGCCGAGGTCGTGCTGGATATCGCGCAGGCAATTGGGATGGCCCCCGGCATAAACCAACTGCGGGTCTATATTGCTCCGGATTCTTGGAGTACTTCAGGAAACTACGTCTTTCCCTCCAATTCTGATGACCTCTCTATATTGAACCAAGCGGTAACCGAAGACGCTTGCAAGCAGCTGAGTATCTCGTGGAATTGGAGGCCAGAAAGCATTACATATCTCAATAATGATCTCTCGGAAATGGGGGCCCAAGGTCAGAATTTCTTCGCTGCCTCCGGAGATTATGGGTCGTGGCCAAACAGCGCATATTACTTCCCTGAGGAACTTCAGGACGTCACAGCCGTTGGAGGAACGGATTTGACCACCTCCGGCCCAGGAGGAAGTTGGGTTTCTGAGACGGTGTGGAGCGACAGCGGAGGCGGAATTAGCCCTGACGAGGTTCCTATTCCATCTTGGCAATCAGGAATAGCGAATTCCTGCAATCAAGCTTCAACAACCTACCGTAATGTTCCGGATGTAGCTATGGAAGCAAATTTCGACAACTACGTCTGCAATATGGGTTCCTGTTCCGGTGGGTGGGGCGGAACCAGCTTCGCAGCACCGCGATGGGCCGGATTCATGGCTCTCGTGAATCAGCAAGCCGTGAACGCAGGTAGGGCACCCGTTGGCGGCTTGGGCTTTATCAACCCAACCGTCTACTCGCTTGGAGAGGGCCCAAATTACCTCAATGACCTCCATGACATTGCAAGCGGAAGCAATGGCGCCTACTCGGCATGCCCTGGCTACGATCTCGTTACGGGGTGGGGGAGCCCGGTCGGGCAGAACCTAATCAATGACATGGTCGGGTCCGCGCCGCTGCCTACGGCTACCCCGTCGGAATCCAACGTTATCGTTACGCTGAATGGAATACCACCCTCCTCGATCAACTACGCGATCACCTTTCAGGATGCGACCCCTGGAGCCACCATCTACTACCAGGTGACCATCTGCAACACTCCGTACGCATGGGAAACAACAACTTCAGGATCGACCGTAAACTTCTACAATTCATGTCCGAGTACCACACCGTATGGAACGATGTACGCAACGGCGCCGGGCTACCTGCAGAGCGCATCGACGAGTATGTCTTTCTGAAGAATCCATGCAACTCTGCGAGGGACGCGAGTTCCTCGCGGAGTTGTACATTGCCTTTTGACGATCCGATGCGCACCATGCCGGAAGTGGATGCACCACAATTTGGAGGATGCGATGAAAAGAGGGTTGAGAACCCCAGTTGGCACTCTTGCAATGATAATCCTCATGGCTATTGTGGGATGCGGTGGTGGATCGAGCACGACCTCGTCTCCGCCAGTAGTCCACAGCGAGTGGACCTGGATGGTTGGCTCCGATCTATACGATCAGGTTGGCGTTTATGGAACTCAGGGAGTTGGCTCCTCTGGGAACACGCCCGGGGCCCGAGTGGCAGGGGCTTCGTGGACTGATGCATCCGGCAATTTCTGGCTCTTCGGGGGCTACGGCGCCGGCTCGGTACTAAGCACGACCATATTTGAGGGAGACCTCAATGATCTATGGAAATTCAGCAACGGCAAATGGACCTGGATGGGCGGGTCAAATCAGACAGAACAGGCCGGAGTATATGGGACGATCGGAGTAGCTGCGGCCAGTAGCATTCCCGGTGCCCGCTATCAAGCAGCAAGTTGGACCGATGCTGCCGGCAATTTGTGGCTATTCGGGGGACTTGGAATTGATTCCGATGGGACACGAGGAGATCTCGACGACCTCTGGAAGTACAGCAATGGCGAGTGGACCTGGATGGGAGGATCTAAAGTTGCTGCCGAGACAGGTATCGCCGGAGCATTCCAGGGAGCGGGCATTTACGGAACCGAAGGAGTCGCAGCTCCGGGCAATTTCCCCGGTGCTCGGGTCCAGGCTTCCACCTGGACCGATTCTTCAGGCAATCTCTGGTTATTCGGCGGATTCGGCGTTGACTCGAACGGCACGCTTGGCGATCTCAACGACCTGTGGAAATACAGCGCGGGCGAGTGGACGTGGATGAAGGGATCGAATATCGCGGACCAAAATGGTGCACCTCAATACGGAGTGTATGGGACGCAGGGAGTGCCGGATCCTGCCAACACTCCAGGGGCGCGCTACGGCGCCGCCACCTGGACCGACGCGTCCGGCAATCTCTGGCTCTTCGGCGGGAACGGCGAAGACGTGAACGGTGACGTCTGCCGACAATCAGGGGGGCCGTGCGATCTTAACGATCTCTGGAAATACAGCGGCGGCGAATGGACGTGGATGGGAGGGCCTGACCTGAACGATTCACCTGGCTCGTTCGGCACTCAGGGGATTGCCTCTCCAACCAATGTCCCAAGCGCTCGCAATAGCGCTGTGACTTGGGTGGACACCGAAGGGAACTCTTGGATTTTTGGCGGTGACGGGATCGATTCACAGTCCCATTTGTATCTACTCGGTGATCTCTGGAAGTACAGCAAAGGCGAATGGACATGGGTGAGCGGAGCAGACACCGCGAACCAGACCGGAAATTATGGGACACTCGGCACGGCATCTCCAGCCAATCTGCCCGGGTGTCGACTGTGGGCTTCAGGTTGGGTGGACAAGTTGGGCAATCTCTGGATGTTCGGGGGCGATGATTCCCTCGGGGTCGCGCACGGAGGAAAATTCAACGACCTATGGGAGTACCGGCCATAAAACGGCTGGCGAATGATGCCCCATCCTTGCCGCTGCGTTGGTCCTCCATGTCGGTGCGCATTTACCTTGCACACGCGACGCTGGCGGAGGCGCGAAGGCCAGAGAAATCGCTAGAAAACTGTCTCAATGAAGGGGTTCACCTCAAAACACTGTGGGGACTTTTGTGGGTAGACTGCTTCAAAAAGATGGGCAATTGTGGGTAGTTCCCACAATTTAGGTGTGGCAACAACTTCTTGCAAGCTGCTCAATATAAGCAATATATATCAATGCTGAGCAATGCTGAAAATGGCAAGACCTTAACTCTTAACCGACAGGTTGTAGGTTCGATTCCTACCGCGTCCACCATAGAATCAACAACTTAGAGAACACGGTCGAAATACCCAACCCCACGCAACCCCACATTCGGTTAAACCGCCACTGACTGGGGCATTTCTTTCGCAATCACCATTTGCACGACCTTCGAATTTGCCTGTTGCCGGGCCTTCGAACTCGCGCTGCCGTACACGTTCATCGTGGTTGCGACGTTGCTGTGCCGCATCAGCTTTTGCTGTACACCGACCGGAGCACCCGTTTCATCCAAGAGAGAACGATACGTGTGCCTGAAGACGTGCCACCCGAGCCCTGCACCCGAGACGCCGATTTTCTCGAAAGCGGGCTTGAGGATCTGTTGCTGAATGACGCCTGCATAGTAGCAGCCGCCCGTGAATGGGGAAGGGAAGACAAGCCCGGTCGAGTGGTCCCTTTTCCAATCGAGCAGGATTTGAGCGAACGTGGGATCAAGGGGGATGTAATCGTTGGATGCTTCGGTCTTCACTTTGCCGATGCGTCCGTTGACGACGCCCTGTTGAACCAGCATCACCCCGGCCTCGAAGTCGATATGCTCCCAACGAAGGGCCAAGACTTCTGACACCCTCATTCCGGTGCACATGGCGACAATCACCATCGTCCGGTATGGCTCGCGCAGCTTGGAAACCAAGGCCTGTGCCTGCTCAGGACTAAGTATCTGCGGCTTCTTTAGCCGCCTGCTTGTGCCCCTCAGCTTGACCAGTTCAACGGGGTTTCGCTGAGGTTCCATCAGTTCCCACAGCATGGCCCGCTCGAACAATAGGTGCATGAGGGCTCTGACATGAGCACGTGTTTTCGGCGACAAGGGCAAGGACTTTACCCATTCGAGAATGCCGAGTGCTTTTATATCGGCGAGGGGCACGTCTCCCCACTTGGGGCGAATGTGCTCCTTTAGATAGCTCCGGTACCCGGCTGCGGTGCTCCAGGAGAAGCCATCTGTGAACGTGGCGACCCCGGGGGGCTGCTTGACTATCTCCTCCAAGCGCTCCTCCTTCGAAAATTGGTCAATGACCAATCCAAAGGTCGGCTTGTTGTGTGCCCGGAAGGCTTTCGGATCGTTGATACGGAGCACGTCCTCCTGCAGGCGGAGGAGTGCTTTTGCTTTGGTGGGATACTCAATAGCGCTGAGCGTCATCTGGCGCATGGGGCTTCCCGGCTCCGCATGATTGCGATACCTATATTCCCAAACCTCTGCTCCAGATTGGCGGCGCACTTTTCGCAGACTTCCTTGTTGGTACCGATTACGCGTGAATTTCAAGGTGGTCTCCCTATCACTTCACGCAAAACGGCTGGCTGCAACGATTCTCTTGTGCCCGTACCCAGACGTCAAGCGCTGACAGGCGAAACCGCCAGTACTTGCCCATCCGAACACAGGGAACCAGACCTGCGCGGGCGAACTTCTGAAGAGTCTTGGTGTGAATTCTGAGATGCGCAGCCGCTTCTTCTGCCGATAAGAGATGTTCAAACTCGAACTCCCCAGGTGCCATCAATTCGCGGTCCCGTTGATTCGATGCCATACCTACCCCACGTGTGATCGAAAAGCCATCGACGTGCCGCGCACGCCGCTCTTGAATCCCGCTAGATGTGCCCCACGTTCTCTGCATACGTGCAGCACGGTACCGGGTAATGTGCATGTGCTTGTGCCACGTGCCGCACATCCCCTTACCCCAAGGTGTGCCCCGGCACGTGGCACATACGTACGTGCATGCACGTCACTCGCGAATGGCGAATGATTCCAGTTCCCCATCGCTGTGAACCGCCTCTGTTGCTATGTCACTAAAGAAGACGTACACGCGGTCGATGGACGCCCGGCACACTTCCCAGGAGTAATCCGAACGCTTCTTTTCGTTGAGTTTGATCGAGCGGGATGTGGTCACCCGGCGCATACCGGGAGGTCCGCTCAAGAGCATTTCCTTGGATAGGTACTTTGCCAGGTATGGGGCGATGCGATGTGCATCGGCGTGCCGTATGTCCACATGCTGCCCACCGCCCACCGCCTGCCACGCTTCCTTGGCCCAGGCTTGAGGAATAAAGCGGTCAATCACGATGTGGAGATGTGCCATGCCCGTGAACTGTTGGAACTCCAGAACCGCAACGTACTTGGGTGCGACGCCAAAGCGCCGGATCAGGGAGACGCGGAGTTTGTTCCAGCAGCCACGAATGTATGCAACGGAAGCGGCTTGAAGGTGGGTACAGGTCGCACATTGGCAGGCTGTGCCCAGGGCCTTCTGTGTCTCCAAATGTGCGAAGAAAATTTCCTGCTGTTCTCTTGTCGCGAACTTGCGCACGTCCAATGTCAGCGTGAGCATGCGTGTCAGCTTGTGACGGGTGACGGCACGAAGAATCTGGCCGCGATACTTGTTTGCCTTCCGGGGGCCGCAGATGGAACATGCCCAACACCTGCAGCGCAGGCGCAGAAACCGCCTGGACGGCACTATAGCGTGCCTTCTAGGGGCCGGTGCCGCGTGCGGGCACCGTGCCCTGCCCTGCAGGGTCCAAACGCCGCAGAATCGAGGGCGCTTGGTGCGGAGCGATGTGAGCTTGGACGATGTGTTTGTCTTCTTGCCGGAGTTCTGATTGCGGTTCCCTGTGCGCTGCATTCCAATTGGCTCCTTTCGTGGTTGTTACGATTGCTCTGTACTACGGTGAACTAAGTAAAGAAGGCGCACTGCGCGCGCCCCGTTCGTGGGGCTCTGCCCCACACCCCGGGGGAGCTTTTCATCCTTACCGGCAGGCAGGGGAATGTGCCCCCCACCCGCCGTTTCACAGGACGCAACGTGCCGTCTAAGTCGCGGGACGGAGCTCCCCAGCAACCGTTGCCCGCACTGCTGTGCGCCGCATCCTGCAAACCTGCAATCCATCGCACCGTAAAATTCCGGAGTACACATACGCTTATGTGCCCTGCTTAGGCTGTTGCGCTTCGCGGAGTGCCTCGGCGCGGTTCTCGCGATCCCATCGGTCAAGCGTCAGGAAGAAATCGACGAGCACTTCCAAGTCGGATTCGCTCAGGGTCAAGTCGAAGTCATACCCAGCCGAGAAGCCGGTTATGGTTGACTCCGCGCGTTGTAATTCATGCGGATTGAGAAGGGGGCTCGGAATCGTACATTGTCTCCTTCCACATAGGGGGCATTGATGCTTGGCTGCGTCCTTCTTCATAGCCAAATCCTAACCCGTAATCCATTGATTTCTAGACACATAAGGACACAAGGCAGACAGCCATTTTCCACATATGAGGCAGGGGCAGTATTCTGGCGCGAATTATGAGGAAGAAGCCCACGAAAGCGCGGAATTCTAAGTCGGCAATTTCACGAGACGAGTTCGAAAAGGCGCTTGCGGAGATCAACCGTCGTCTTGAGCAGCTGGAGGGGCACGCATTCATCACCCACCTGGGGCCGCAAGAAGTCACGGTTGGCTTTCAACGGGTGGAGCCTGCCCCCGCGAAAAAGCAAAGGGGAAGAAAACCTCTGCTGGAATCAGCAGTGGTTCTAGAACGTAGAGGTCAACTGGCGTATTGGATCGAGCAGGATTGGCCGCAGCTTTCCCAGGAACTGCGCCGCGCAAAGAACGCAGATAATGCCCTTGCTGCAATCAACGGGACGAAAAGGAGATTCCCCCGTCTCTTCATGCCCCCTTTTCACAACAACACGGAGGAGTTTGCAGAACAGCTATGGGAATTTCTGAAGAGCCCGTACTATCGTGGCAACCCGAGGAACCTTGCTGGCGCAATGGCTGGCCTGCCCGAGCTGAGTTGGAAGCGCTCGCTCGACATATGCACCAAACACCCCAAAACGAATCCGCTTCAACCCCAGGCATGGCGTGACCATTTGAGACGCAAGTTCCCCCTGCGCTGGAAGGAACTGCGCAATGTGAAGACCCCGCAAGAGCTGAAGACTGTTTTCTTACGCACCCAAACCAAGGACCCAACTTACGTCTACCTAAAGGAGCACCACGAAGAAGCCTTCAAGTGGCTTTGCACTGATCTTCCTTCCGTGCCCACTGATAAGTAGGCTGAGCAGCGGCGCAAACTGCGGCTTATTGCATGCCTAGTTACCCCAGTCACCGGTGTGCTCTTTCCCGCTGCTGCGAGTGCTAGGCTGAGTGTGCAGAAGAAAGACCCATCCCAGCCCATCCAAAAGAGGCAGCGGACTCAATGGCTCCCAAGAAGAAGGCAGGCCGCCCGGCCCAGTCCCAGGTGGCGGACAACTACGAGCACAAGACAGCCGACAGCCCTATGCGGCCCGACGTGGGCACGCAGGCGCAATTCAAGAAGCGCAAGCCGCCGAAGACGTACCGCTACGACACGTCTCTGGACCCGGCGCTGAGTTGGGATGAAGGCAACGGCAGCCGAGGGCTGGGCGAGTGGCTGCTGGCGCGGATTGAAGAGGCGGCCAAGCTGCCCGCGCCGCATCGTTATAAAGAGCCTCAGCGCTTCGTCGGTGCGGACGGTAAGGCTCTGGCTACTGTGCGAGGGCTGGAGGACGCTATAGCGCAACTGAAGGCCATTGAGCGGCCATTCCTCAACTGGGCAGGAAAGGCCGAGCGACTCAGCTTCGACGTGCCCACGCTGCCCCTGTTCATCCATGAGCGGCTTTCTACGAAGGCGATTCTAGAAACGCTAAAGGGGCACAAGCGCGAGGGCGTGGATGCGCAGCTTGACCTCTTCGGCGATCCGCGCCATTCCATCGTGGAGCAATCACTGCGCGCCTATGAGCACCGGGACCGCTGGGTGAACCGCATGATCCTGGGTGACTCGCTGGCAGTGATGAACTCGCTGGTGGAGTACGAGGGAATGCGCGGGCAGGTGCAGATGATCTACATCGACCCGCCGTATGGGGTGAAGTTTGGTTCCAACTTCCAGCCGTTTGTACGTGCGCGGGATGTGAAGCACAACGACGACGAGGATATGACCCGCGAGCCGGAGATGGTGCAAGCCTATCGCGATACATGGGAGTTGGGCTTGCACTCGTATCTGACTTATCTGCGGGACCGGCTCCTGGTGGCACGGGAACTGCTCTCCCCGAGTGGAAGTGTGTTTGTGCAGATTAGCAATGAAAACCTACACCATGTCCGGGAAATCTTGGATGAGGTGTTTGGCTCGGAAAATTCGCTCTCCGTAATCTCATTCAAGAAGACATCAAGCGCGGGAAGTCCTTCAGGGGGCACTGATGTTTTACCCTCAGTTTCTGACTTCCTTCTTTGGTATTCAAAAGATCATGCGCAGGTTAGATACAACCGACTTTACAACCCGAAGGCATCGAATGGGAGCGACCTTGGGGCCTATGTTTGGCTTCAATTATCGGATGGTACTCGCCGCAAGATGACACTCGAAGAGCGATCCGACCCGGAAAGCATCCCGGATGGTGCCAGAATATTTCGGGCGGACAACCTTACCTCTCAAACAGGCGTCGATAAGACGCGTTATGAGGTGGAATTTGAAGGGCGGACTTTCCGCCCACCAAAGGGCGTTTGGAAGACCGGGGAGACCGGAATGGTCCAGCTCAAGCGCGAGAAGAGACTAATCCTTATCGGCGACACGCTGTCTTATGTCCGGTTCCTTGACGACTTCCCCGTTCAGGCAGTCAACAATCTCTGGGAAGATACAGTGATTGCAGGCTTCGCCGACCCCAAGATGTATGCGGTCCAGACATCGGCAAAGGTATTGGCACGTTGCTTGTTAATGACTACCGACCCCGGCGATCTGGTGCTTGATCCTACTTGCGGCTCTGGCACAACGGCTTATGTAGCCGAGCAGTGGGGACGACGCTGGATCACCATCGACACCAGCCGCGTTCCGCTGGCCCTGGCACGGCAACGGCTGCTTACCGCAACCTTTCCTTGGTACTCGCTGGTAGATGAGACACGCGGCCCGGCGGGCGGATTCATCTACCGGCGCAGGCAGAACAAGAAGGGCGAAGAGGCGGGCGGCATCGTGCCCCACGTCACGCTCAAGTCCATCGCCAACAATGAGCCGCCGGACGAAGAGATTCTGGTAGACCGCCCGGAGAGAGACGACAAAACAACCCGGGTGACCGGACCATTCTGCGTGGAAGCCACAATTCCGACGCCCGCCGACCTGGAGGGCCTGAACCAACATCCCGACGCAGAAAATGTGCAGGCAGCGCACGAGGAGACACCGGAGAGTTTCACGGACCGGATGATGGAGATTCTGCGCCGCTCTCCTCTGCTGCGTCTGCCGGGTAACCGCACCGTGGAACTGACGAACATTCGCAAGCCCGCCAGGAGCCTGAGCCTGCAAGCTGAGGCGCTGGTGGCGGCGACTGCCGAGGGCCAGGATGCGACGCTGGTTGATGCAGCACAGGAGGCACTGGAAGCAAGCGGCGCTTTACTGGGCGGGTTGAGCAAGCGGCCCGTGGCTTTTGTCTTTGGCCCGGAGAATGGCGCGGTGAGCGAGAAGCTGGTGTATGAGGCCGCCCGCGAAGCCCACGCGAAAAACTACACGCACCTGTACGTCATTGGCTTTGCCATCCATCCGAACGCGCGCCAGCTTGTGGAGCAGTGCGAGCATGTGATGGAGATTCGCGCCACCTATGTGCAGATGACGCCGGATGTGCTGATGGGCGATCTGCTCAAGAACATGCGCTCAAGCCAGATTTTCTCGGTGTGCGGTTTGCCGGAGGTAGAGCTGCGCAAGCGCGCCGACGGCAAGTATGAGGTGGAGCTGCTGGGGCTGGACGTGTTCGACCCGGCGACGATGGAGTCCAGCCACCAGAAGGGCGACGATGTGCCCGCCTGGTTCCTTGACGCCGATTACAACGGTCTGTGCTTCCACGTGTCGCAGGCATTCTTTCCGCGCACCAGCGCATGGGAAGGGCTAAAGAAGGCACTCAAGGCCGACTATGAGGCCACGGTATGGGACCATCTGGCTGGAACGGTAAGCGCGCCCTTTGAGCCCAACGGCCACGGCGAGATTGCCGTGAAAGTGATCGACGACCGGGGCAATGAATTGATGGTGACGAAGAAGGTAAGCGACGCCAAAAATCAGTTGGGGAAATGAATCCTGTGATTCCATAACATGAGGATGTGGAATGGCGAAGTTGGATGAATTGGAGACCCGAGTGGCGGGTCTTGAGAAGAAAGTCGATGACTTTTTTCTGCGCGTGAAAGTCTTGATATGGTTGACGAGTGGATTGCTCGGTGCTGCCACCTTTTTGGGTCTTTCAGCAGGGCCGCTTATTCGGCACGAGGCGCGGAGTTGGTGGGAGAGTCAAAAGGGGCAACTCACGTCCTCACTCCAAGACAATCTAAAACAAGCCCAGCAAGTTGATGCTGATCTCAAGAGGGATATGGGCGATGCGCGACAAGTTGCGAATCATGTTGCGGCTCAAAATCATCCGGCACCTTCTGTCACACCTGCTAAGACAAGGACCCAACGACAAATCGACGCGATGAAAGAATCTCTCAGGAGACCGATGGATCATGCCTATGGAACAGAGGCATTTGTTCAAGACATTGGACAGTTGACCGACTGCGTTACCGTGTTTATTGCGGACCTGGAGGCACACGATCTGGGGCCGAGCTATACCCAACGCGACACTCAGGCAGTCTATAGGCAGATTTCCGATTTAGCCAATGAATTGAGGAGCCGGATAGCCTTGAAGGATACCCAATCAACCGTCTCCGATCGTACATGGCATTCAAGCGGCTGGTTCGCCCAATTTCAAAATGGTCTGAGCACTTTGGAAGGCGAGCATGAGCAAGCCGGGACACTCGGGGACGCAAAACTCGATCAGTGGAAAAGCAAGTTTATTGATCTGCGAAATGGATTCATGAATTACAACGGCGCGTGGCCTGACCCTGTCAAATAGTGGTGCCGGTACCGAGGGACAAAGGAATGAGCGAGTTTGAAGTCGCGGAACCAATTCTGAATTCGCCGTTTGAAGAGCCGCGCCACTACTGGTACATCCGCGAGGGTGAGACGCCGGAGAAGCGTGAGGGGCGCAGGCCCGCGTTTGTGTTTCCGCCACGTGACCAGACCGTGGGGTGGACGCACGACGACTATGTGCTGAGGCCATCGAAGCTGTACCCGGCAGGGTACGAGCTGGCGCTGGTGAACCTGATACGCGAGCGGCGGGATGCGTGGGAGAAAGCCGGATATCCGGGCGTGTCACGCACGACGTTTGATCTACTCCAATACTGGCAGAGAGAAGGCCGCGACCAGAGACTCTTCTACGCTCAACTTGAGGCCGCGAAGACCATCATCTTTCTGCGCGAGGCGCGGCAGGATTTTCTGCAAGGGATTCGTATCCCGACGGACGATCCGAGCGAGGACCGTAAAGGAGATGGGTTCACCGGTTTTGAACGGTACGCTGCAAAGATGGCTACCGGAGCAGGCAAAACGACCGTGATGGGGATGGTGATTGCCTGGAGCGTGCTGAACAAAGTGAACAATCGCAGTGATGCGCGATTTAGCGACGTGGCGCTGGTAGTGTGCCCGAACGTGACCATAAAGGCACGGCTGGAAGAGTTGAAGCCGGAGCGGGGAGACGCGAGCATCTATCGCAGCCGCGACCTGGTCCCGGCACATCTGATGCCGCCGCTCACGCAAGGTAAGGTGCTGGTGGCAAATTGGCACGTCTTCGAGCCACAGGCCATGCAAACCGGCGGGGTGAGCGCCAAGGTGGAGAAGCGCGGCAAGCCCGTAGACGTGAAGGCAAGAATCACCATCGGGAAGAAGACCACAACGGCACGTGGCAAACGCTACGTGACTCTGGCGGCCTTTACGGCAGCCACGGCAGATGGCTCCATGCGCGTGATTCCCGGAACGGAGAAGTATGCGCCGAACGGCGGGCTGGCCGAGGTGGAGATATACGAGCAGAAATACATTGAGAGCGATACAGCGCTGCTCCAGCGCGTGCTGGGCCGCGATGTAGGCGGCAAGCAGAACATCTTGATACTGAATGACGAGGCGCACCACGCGTACCGCATTCGCAAGGATGAACCGGACCCGGACGAGGAAGATGAAGGCCTTGATGATGAGTTTTTCAAAGAGGCAACGGTTTGGGTGGACGGCTTGGACAAGGTTCACAAGCACAGGGGCATCAACCTGTGTGTGGACCTTTCGGCAACGCCCTACTTTCTGGGTCGCGTCGGACAGGAGACAAACAAGCCCTTCCCCTGGGTGGTGAGTGACTTTGGGCTTGTAGATGCGATTGAGTCCGGGCTGGTGAAGATTCCCCAACTTGCGGTGCGCGACACTACAGGTGCTGAGATTTCGGGCTACCGGAATATCTGGCAGTGGATTATGCAGCCCGGCAAGTTGACCAGTGCGGAGCGCGGAGGCTCACGTGCGAATCCAAAGCCAGAGGCAGTGCTGAAGTGGGCTCACACGCCTATCGAGATGCTTGCCGGACTTTGGCAGGCAACGCTGGAGGACTGGGGCAAAGATGGGAAGGAACGCCCCCCGGTGTTCATCCTTGTCTGCAAGAACACGAAGCTGGCTCAGGTGATCTACGCATGGCTGGCGAAGGGTGAACAGCCATCCGAGATTTCGCCCGCGCGCATTGCGGGCCTTCGCAATACAGACGAAGTGACATACACGATTCGCGTGGATTCCAAAGTGGTGGACGAGTCCGATACGGACGGCGCAAAGAGCGATGAATCGCGGTGGATGCGCTTCACTCTGGACACGGTAGGCAAGACAGACTGGACGCGCGACACGCAGGGCAGGCCCATCTATCCTGAAGGCTTTGAGGAACTGGCGCACAAGATGAAGCGCGGGCTACATCCGCCAGGCCGGGATGTGCGCTGCATTGTCAGTGTTGGCATGTTGACGGAAGGCTGGGACTGCAACACGGTGACCCATATCATCGGGCTGCGTCCGTTCATGTCGCAATTGTTGTGCGAGCAGGTAGTGGGGCGCGGACTGCGGCGGTCCAGCTATGCGCTGGTGGACGGGAAGTTCCCTGAAGAAGTGGCGACAGTCTTTGGTGTGCCCTTCGAGGTGATTCCGTACAAGGCGAACCCGGGAGGAACGGCACAGCCGAAAGAGAAGCGGCACCACATCCACGCGCTGCCCGACCGGCAACACTTGGAGATTCGTTTCCCGCGCGTGGAGGGCTACACGCAGGCGATCCGCAACCGGATTGATTTTGACTGGGAGCATGTTCCGCCACTGGTGGTCGATCCGCTGCACATTCCGCCCGAAGTGGAGATGAAGGGACTGAGCGTAGACGTTGATGGCAAGATGAGCCTTTCCGGCCCCGGCAAGACTTCCCAGGCGGACTTGAACGCTCGGCGCAGCCGCCACCGGATGCAAGAGCTGGTCTTTGATACGGCGAGCCATTTAACGCGGCTCTATGCGGCGCAGCCGGGGTGTGCTGTGCCACGGCAGACGCTCTTTCCGCAACTGCTGCGGATTGTCGAACGATATGTCAGTCAACACGTCACCGCCGCGCCACCAGCGGAGGTAAAAGATGCACTGCTCTGCTCGCCTTACTATGGCTGGCTGGTGGAGACGCTAAAGGAGCATGTGCGTCCGGATACAAGCCAGGGAGAGGCCCCGGAGGTGCCGGTGTATGAAACGCACCGCGAGGACGGTTCCACGGCAGACGTGGACACCTGGACTAGCCGGGAAGTAAGAGCAGTCCTTCGGAGCCACGTTAACTTTGTGGTGGCTGATACCCAGCAGTGGGAGCAGGCCGCCGCGTATGCGATTGACACTCATCCCCGCGTGCGCGCCTTTGTGAAGAATGCCGGGCTGGGGTTAGGGATTCCTTACCTGCATAATGGCCAGATGCACGAATACCAGCCGGACTTCTTGATTCAGTTTCACGATCTGCCGGGCGTCACCCTGATTCTGGAGACGAAGGGATTCGACCCGCTTGCGGACAAGAAGAAGAGTGCAGCGGAACGATGGGTGGCCGCCGTCAACGCGGAAGGCAAGTTGAACCCTGAGCGCGGACACGGCCAATGGCGTTATGCGATGGTGCGAAGAGTTGGAGATATTTCAAGCCTTTTGGCAGTCCTAGAGTAGTGCGACTGTATCTTGCAGATTCCATGTCGTTGGAGTGAGGGGGGAGCCGAAAGATGGCGAAGATGAATTGGACAAAGGTTGCTAGGGAAACCCTTGAGAGGAGACGGGGAGTTGCCTATGCAGGTCAAGATGACGGGGTGGTGGCACGGCATAATCAGGCCGAACAAGTGCGTATCAGCCGTCTAGTCGATAAACACCCGTTCGGAGAGAATCCCCGATCTCAATTGATGGCGAAGCTTCATGCTCTAAAGGACGTGACTCGGGAGGATTTTGCAAACTGGAGTGAATCGGAGTTGAAGACAGCGCGTGATATCTGCAACACAGCAGCCCTGGGTTTTAATGATCAATTGAAGCGCATGAAATATCCACGCAATGTCCATCGCAATAAGCCAAAGGGTCACTCATAATGCAGAGGGCAACTCTTAACCCCTATGAAACTCAGCCAACTCCAAATTGAGAACTTCCGAACTTTTAAGACGAGACTATTGAATTCGATGACGACCCATGTTTCGTTGACCATTGCAGAATCGATCTTCGAAAAGGGCGATAACCGGGCGAGCATTCGGTAAAAATTCGGTGCAAATTGGAGGGCATTCGTCCGGTTTTCGAACCGGCGTCAACCCCACATCGACCCCACAGTACAAATTCCCCATCATTCCCAATCGTTTCTTTTCAATACTTTAGGCTGCCAGCCGTTCTGCGTAAGTCGTTGATATTACGTTGGTTATTGCTCTCTTAACCGACAGGTTGTAGGTTCGATTCCTACCGCGTCCACCATTCATCCACCAATCAGACTGCATTTCGTGCCGTTGAGCACAAGCTCCACAACATTGTTGTGTCATCCGCGATGTGCGGCGTGAACGCGGTATCGTATGCCATCGTTGGGCTCAGTCCGCATGGCGCACACGCCCTCTTCAAAATGCAGGCTCTGGACCGATGCCTTGAAATCCCGGTTACAGGTGTCTACCACTCGTTGTTGTTCTGAGATGCTCTAGAACTCTTCCTAGTTCTAAGCGCAGGCTTGGCGCTTTATCCTCTCCTGAAAGGCAGCGACTGTGAGCGGAAAGTTGTGCTGCCTGTCCATTGGTTAGCGTCAGATTGCATTGTGGATGTTACTTGAGGGAAGCAGCCAGCTGGAAAGCGTTGAGGATTTTCTCCGCCTTAGATCTGGAAACGAATATGAGGGTTTCATCCCTGATTGCCTTCGCTATGTTTCTCATTGCTTCGCCTCTTCTTGCGAGAGACAAGTCAGATGTGCTGGTCATGAATAACGGAGACCGCTTCACATGCGAGATCAAAGGGCTCGACAGCGGCGTGTTATATATCGGCTTGGATTACGTTCAAGGTACAGTACAGGTGGATTGGTCAAAGGTGAAGCGTGTCGAGAGCAAACAGCTGTTTCTCGTCAGAATGCAGGACGGCCGAATCTATACAGGGACGCTCTCCATGGCAGAGACCGAGATGGCCCAAATATTGCGTATTGAGACCATGGAGGATGCCGGCGAAACAGTAGAGGTGGGACATCGAGAGGTTGCTGGAATCAATCAAACTTCTGAAAGCTTCTGGCGCCGATTCAATGGGGCTATTAATTCAGGATTTACTTTTTCGAAGGCTAACGA
This sequence comes from Acidobacteriota bacterium, assembly GCA_021813745.1. GTDB lineage: Bacteria > Acidobacteriota > Terriglobia > Terriglobales > Acidobacteriaceae > Telmatobacter. The sequence goes on along the minus strand of JAKAJO010000070.1, from coordinate 56,902 downwards.
AACGACGCAATTCTCGTTGGGTGCTGACGCGGATTATCTGCGTGAACGATGGTCATCTGGCGCAATCTTCAATTCCACACTGACGAGCAGTGCCGGGGTTGCAACTTCCACGCGAAATAATCTGAATGCATACTTTCGCCATTTGATGCGCTGGGATAACTGGTTTTATACGGGAATTGGAAGTCTGCTGCAAAGCACCGAGCAGAATATTCAATTGCAGAGCAATCTAGGAGCTGGAATTGGCCGCTATGTGAAGAACACGAATCGTTCAACGATTAATATTTTCAGCGGCATGGCTTACCAGAACACAAGATACAGCGAAAATGAATTTGGACTGCCCAGCCAGAATACGGCTGCCGCCATGGTGGGAGTGGATGCATCGCTCTTCAAGTTTGACAAGACGAAATTGACTCTTGAAGCAATAACATTTCCGGCGCTTAACCAACCTGGGCGGGTTTACAACAACTTGAATACGACGTATTACATCAAGATTTTTGGAGACTTTACCTGGAATATCTCCTTCTACGGAAGCTGGGATAATCAGCCGCCCGCGCACTTCTCTGGAAGCGACTATGGGGCAAGCTTTGGGTTAGGTTGGACGTTCGGGAATTACAACGGCATCTGGAAATAATTGGTTACTCAGGATTGGCTTTGCAACAGTCTCGAGGAGGTTTCCCTGGAGAAGCTAATGGAGAAGCGGATCAGCACTACCTTCCGTGTAGCGCCAGACTCAACGAAGTGGCTGTGTCTTTTCCTTACGAGCGAAATAAAAGTATGCGCCGACACTGAGGGAATTGGTCACAACTGCGATCACGTTCCATACAATGACCGGACGTGAAACAATCAATAAACCGTAGTAAACCCACAAGATCTGAAAAGCGCCCATGATGGAACACATCCTCGGATTCATGCCCTTACTTGATCTGCGTCGCAACATGGCGATGAGATCTGGCAAGGCAGCAAAGGTGGTTCCAAAGCCCGCCACCATGCCAATGATTTCGGAGCGATGAAAAGCTGGGATGAGCAGGCTCTTGGTGTCGTGGGGAATGAGGTCTTCGCAGCCGGAGAGGGCAAGAACACACATGGTGAGAAGAGAGGCTTTCCATTGGCCCTGGCGATTCATTCTGCCCCCAGATATCCCCAAAGATTCCCTAAATACAGCGCTCTGAGGCATGATAAGAGCTGCATAGAAAGAACAAAACTAGCAAAAATGACAGATGCGAACGACGAAAGGCAGTGCGGTTCATCAATTCGTTGGCCCTCATGTCGCTTACAACACCAGTGAAAATCGCGTGGCGTGCAGAACTGGGTAGTAGCTATGAGGTGTATGTAAGGATAGGTTGTTGTTCGATCCTTACCGCAGCAACGGTAGATAGATAGCCACAGCATGATATCCATGAGCATTCATCAAGGGTTGATGCATGCTTTTTTGCGCGACAGTTGTTCTCCGTGCGCAACTGACGAGCAGATTGCACAAGCAAGCGCGTATGGCGTAGATTGGCGCGTAATGACAAAGTACGTGGGCGTACGCATTCGATAAGCAGAAAGGATTCGGGATGGATCGAAGGATGTTTCTGGGTATGACTTCTGCGGCACTATTTGTGGAAGCACTGGGCACTGCCGCCTTGGCGATGACCAACGCGGATGGATTAAAGCCGATGGCTCTGGGCTTGTTGATTACGCCGTTTGGTGCCCCTGAGGAAGCGATTCGGCGCGTGCACGACCTGGGCTTCTCGAATTGCTTTCTTTCTCTCGATGGATACATCAATGGGTTCTCGTCGGATCTGGCAAAGCAGTTTCAGGACCTGCTGGCCAAGTATGACGTGGTTGCCACCACGGTTGAAGTTGTAGGGCCCGGTCCTCTGGAATGGAACTTCATGCAAGGGCCGTCCACGATCGGACTAGTGCCTCAGAAGATGCGCGCAGCTCGAATAGATGCTCTCCGACAGGTCTCAGATTTCGCGAAGATGGTGGGGATCAGACAGGTGCAGACGCACTGTGGGTTCATTCCCGAAGACCCGGCAGACCCACAGTACCCCGGCACTGTGGAGGCCATCCGTACCGTGGCGCAGCACTGTCAGGGCAATGGGCAGCACTTTCTGATGGAAACCGGGCAGGAGACGCCGACGACGATGTCGCGCATGATTCGCGACGTGAACATGCCCAACCTGGGGGTGGGACTCGATACGGCCAACCTGATTTTGTATGGCAAGGCGAATCCGGTGGATGCGGTTGACATTCTCGGTCCGCATATTCGGAGCGTGCATGCGAAGGATGGTCGCTGGCCCACCAATCCAAGTGAACTAGGTGAGGAAGTATTGATTGGCAAGGGGCTGGTGGACTTCCGCGGTGTATTTACCAAGTTGCATCGTATTGGCTATACGGGAGCGATCACGATTGAGCGAGAAACTTCAGGGCCCCAGCAGATAGCGGACGTGCGCGAGGAGAAGGTTTACCTGGAAGGCATTCTGCACGAAATTCTGGCCTGAGTAGACGACATGAAATGGCCAGGTGCAAGGCATTCTCAAAGCAAAGAAAGCAGGACTTGATGAATCGTCGGGAATTTGTTCAGGCAGGAACAGGGGTGGTGTCCGGCATGCTGCTGCTCAAGACGAGCACGGCCTTCGGCTATGAGGCGAACTCTGCGGTGCGCCATGGTTTGCTGGGGTGCGGCAATCGAGGCACTTCAGTGGCAGAATCGTTTGCGAAGAATACGACGGCGCGCGTGGTGGCTCTGGGCGATCTGTTTTCGGACAATCTGGCTGCCGGACGCGATCATTTCGACAGGTTGAATGCGGGTCTAGGTCACGCACCCATCGACGGTAAGCTGCTGTTTCAAGGTCCGCATGCGTTTGAGCAAATGGCGGCTTCAAAAGACGTGGACTTGATCCAGATTTCAACGCCGCCATTTTTCCATGTGCAGCATCTTGAAGCCGCGGTGGATGCCGGCAAGCATGTGTATTGTGAGAAGCCGGTAGGCATTGACGTGCGGCAGGCTCGGCAGGCGCTGGAGATTGCCAAGCGCGTGCAACCGACGCAGAGCGTGGATGTTGGTTTTCAATGCCGCAATGCGCCACCGATTACAGCGGCGGCAGAGAGGATCAAGGGCGGCGCGCTGGGAAAGATTGCGGTGGTGGCCGGGTACTACTACGCGCCGGCGTCGGAGGAAAAGAAACATCCTGGCGTATCAGCAGATGAGTACAGACTACGCAACTGGCTGTGGGATCGTGCTCTTTCCGGTGACATTCTTGTGGAGCAGAATATTCACATCATCGATCTATGTAACTGGATGTTGGGGGCGCGCCCTGAGAAGGCACACGCGACGGGCGGACGCAATGTTCTGACGCACTATGGAGATTGCTGGGATAACTACGAGGTTCAGTTCACATATCCCGGTGATGTACGGCTTTCGTTTTCTTCGACACAGTTTGGCGATTATGGAGACTTTGATGCCGGGTTGCGACTGTACGGGGCGGAGGGATCGGCAAGTGTGCCGTACTCCGGGCCAGTGCAGATCAAGGGCGCGCAGGCCTGGGCGTGGCAGGACTCCACGGGTCAACAGGCGGGAACGGGCAGGTTTGCGGCGAATGGAGCATTCTCTGACAATCTTGCTCTGGCCGACCGGGAAAAAGAGCGTACATTCATCGAGAGCATCACGACCGGGCGGGTGCACAACCAGATTGCCGAGGGCGTGGAAACCGCGTTGAGCTGCATGCTGGGCCGCATGGCCGGATACACACAGCGCGAGGTGACGTGGGAGGAACTGTTGGCGCACGGCGAGACCTATGAGTTGGGCTTCAGCATGGAACAGTTTGCCTAAGGCACAACGAAGGCTTCGCGGTGCGCTTTAGTATGGCCGCAAGTTTATTCACAGCAACTAAAGCAGGGAATAAGAAGAGCCCGGCGGCTGATTGCAATCAGCGGTAAACTTGAGTTGATTGGTCAACGCGCCGGGCGCGGCGTGGCGGAGGAGTGTATGGCGAACGACGTCCATGCTCCGTCTGAATCGTCGGCTTCCCTTTGCTTTCTTCGCAAGCGCGGGGTGCGGGTTGTGCTTGCGCTCCTGATGCCGTTCCTGTTTGCGGCCCTCCAGCATTTTCTATGGGAATTTGTCCGGCCCTTCTCCTGGTTTCTGTTTTATCCCGTGGTTTTTCTCAGTGGCTGGTTAGGTGGCTTGTGGGCAAGTATAGCGGCTACCTTCATTGCAGGCGTGCTCGCGTGGTGGGGCTTTGTGCCGCCTCGGCACGAGTTCGTGAAAGAAGAACTTCGATACTACATTTCTGCATCGGTGTACCTGAGCACAGGAATTCTGGTGAATGTTCTGCAGTGCCGACTGAGGCGCGCGAACCGGGAGACCGCGAACGCGCTGAGAGAGGCGCAACTGGCGAGCGAAGAGGTCAAGGCTGCGCACGATCACATGGCGCAGTTGTTTGAGCAGGCGTCGGATGGCATCTTCATTGCGGACGCGGATGGGCGATTTACTGAAGTAAACAGCGCCGGGTGCCAGATGCTAGGTTGCGAGCGCGATCAGATCCTGGGGCGATCGATGGAGGATTTGATTGTGCCCGAGAATCTTCCACGACTGCAACAAGTGCGTGAATCGCTGATGCGAGGCGAGACGCAGATTGCAGAGTGGACGTTCCGGCGAAGAGACGGAACTGAAGTGCCGGTGGAGGTGAGCGCGAAGATTCTCGCGGATGGCCGCCGGCAGAGCATTGTACGGGATATGACTGAGCGCAAGCGCGACCAGCAGGCACTGCTGCGCAGCTACCGCGCGAATAGGGCATTGAGCCGCTGCAACCAGGCACTGATTCGCGCGACCGAGGAGCATCTGCTCTTGCAGCAGATTTGCGATTTGATTGTGCAAGAGGCCGGTTATCGCATGTGCTGGGTGGGCAAGGCGGAGCAGGATGAGGAAAAGTCAGTGACCGTGCTGGCACATGCAGGTTTTGAAGTGGGCTATCTAGATACGGTTAAGGTGACATGGTCCGAAACGGAACGTGGTCGTGGACCTGTGGGCACATGCATCCGGACACAGCGCCCGACGACAATTCGATATCTGGCCACAGACCCGCGTATGGTGCCGTGGCGTGAACAGGCGCTGAAGCAAGGATATGCCTCGTGCATAGGGATGCCTCTACATATCAATAGCGAGATGTTTGGCGCGTTGGCAATCTATTCGGCGGAGCCTGATTCCTTTGATGCAGGCGAGGTCGCTTTGCTATCAGAGCTTGCGGACGACCTCTCCTTTGGAATAGCGACGTTGCGCACGCGCGCCGAGCGAGCGAAGGCAGAGGAGGAGATACGTAAGCTCAATGCTGAACTGGAGCAGCGGGTGCTGGCGCGCACCGCGGAGCTGGTGACGGCGAATCGAGTCAAGGACGAGTTTATCCGGCGTGAGCAGGCGGCAACTGCGGAACTGGCACGAGCGCGCGAGCGGGAACTTGATATTGGCTATCGGATTCAGCAGACCCTGCTGCTCGATCCACCGCCGGGCGACATTCCAGGACTGCGAGTGGCTGCGCTTTCTGTGCCGACCGAGCGTATCGATGGAGACTTCTACATCTTCATCAAACACCGTGAAGGTGACTTAGATGTAATTGTTGGCGACGTGATGGGCAAGGGCGCACCGGCAGCCTTGCTGGGCGCGGCAACTAAGGCATATTTTCTGAAGTCGCTGAGCCATCTCATGTCGATGTCAACGGGAGGCAAGCTGCCGGAACCGCATGAGATAGTTACGCTGGCACATGTGCAGCTTGTACACAAGCTGATTGATCTGGAGAGTTTTGTTACGTTGTGCTATGCGCGGCTGAACGCAAAACAGCATCGCATTGAGCTTGTGGATTGCGGACATACGGGCATCGTGCACTGGCATGTCGCAACGGGACGGACTGAGATTCTGCACGGGGATAATCTTCCGCTTGGTGTAAGGGCGGATGAGATCTATGAGCAAACAACGGTGCAGTGCGATCCCGGCGATGTGCTGCTGCTGTTTTCCGATGGCGTGACAGAGGCGCGCAATACGAAGGGTGAGCCCTTTGGCTCAGACCGACTGGAAGAGCTTGTGCGGAAGAACAGCCATTTGGAACCGGAAGCGATGGTTACGGCGGTACGTCAGGCCATTAGAGATTTTACGGGAACGGAACGGCTGCGTGACGATATGACGAGCGTGGCAGTGCGCATGGAGGCGGTGGAGCAGTCATTCCGCCACGAAGAGATGGAGATTCATAGCGACCTTCATCAGCTATGCACGGTGCGCGAGTTCGTGCGTGCGTTCTGCGCGAGATTACCGGCGGGCATGCTGATGAATGCGGATACGGATGCACTGGAACTTGCGGTGAATGAGGCAGCCAGCAATATCATGAAGCATGCGTACCATGGTCGAAAGGGACAGCGCATTGGTCTGGAGGCAAGGGCGTTTGAAAGCCGCGTGGTTATGTTGCTTCATCATTATGGAGATCCGTTTGAACCAGGCAGTGTCCCCTTGCTGGAACTGAATGGTTCACGCGAATCGGGACTCGGATTGCCGATGTTGCACCGGTGCGTCGATGACGTGCGCTATTATCGCGATGACCGCGGCAGGAACTCCGTGGCTCTGACAAAGTATTCGCGCAGGCATGCGGCCGGGAAAGCGGGGAAACATGCAGATTGCCGTTGAACGAAAGGATGACGTGGCCGTGGCAAGGATTCCAGTTGCAGAGCTGGATGCGGCAAATAGTGGTGAATTCAAGCACGATATTGCGCCGGTTCTCGAGTCGGCTGACAAGGTTGTGATTGACTTGAGCGAGGTGCGCTTCGTTGACAGCTCCGGGCTGGGCGCAATGCTCTCATGCCTTCGCCAAATGACGGCAAAGGGAGGCGACCTGAAGCTGAGCGGCATGTCAAAACAAGTGCGTGCAACCTTCGAACTGGTGCGCATGCATCGCATCTTTGACATTCTCGAAAACAGCGATACGGCGGTTGCAGCCTTCAAGGCGTGAGAGCGAAGCCTCATGGATTTGTGATTGGCGTAGGGTTAACGAGCAACGAGGACGGCGCTGGCGCGCGGGCGCAAATCGAACTGTGCTGCATGGCCCAACGTCTGTTCTTCACCGGGAGGATGAATGTCATCCGGCGATCTTCTGCCGGTGTCCACGGCGAGGTACCAAGTGGTGGAGTCCTGCGCAGGAGGCAAGAGAAAGGAAACCGCCTCTGTGGACGCGTTGAACATGAGGAAGAGGCAGGGATTGCCGTCGCAGCGCACGAGGAAGGCGAGGCTTTTTTGTGTGGGATCTAACCAGTCGGGCGCGCGCCCATCTGGTGCAAACCACTGCAGGTCTTCAGGGGAGTAAAACGATTCCTTGCGCAGCACAGGAAACGCGCGTCGGAGAGCCAGGACGCCGCGTGCGAAGCGAAAGATGTCTGCGTTGCGGTGCATAAGGGACCAGTCGATCCAACTGATGGCGTTGTCCTGGCAATAGGCGTTGTTGTTGCCACGCTGTGTGCGGCGGAACTCATCGCCGGCGAGCAACATGGGTACACCGCGCGAGATGGCGAGCGTGAGCAGGAAGTTGCGAATCTGCCGGCTGCGTACATCGTCGATGGCTGGGTTATCCGTCTCACCTTCTTGTCCGTAGTTGCAGCTAAGATTCTCGGTCACGCCGTCGCGGTTGTTTTCGCCGTTTGCTTCATTGTGCTTGCGCGCGTAGCTGACCAGATCGTTGAGCGTAAACCCGTCGTGGCAGGTAACGAAATTCACACTGCATTCCGGGCCTTTGCCGGATCCGCGATAGATGTCAGAACTGCCTGCGATGCGGCTGGCGAAACGTCCCATGGAGCCATCGTCGCCGCGCCAGAAATGGCGCACATCATCGCGAAAACGACCGTTCCACTCGGCCCAGCGGCGATCCGCAAAGCTGCCCACCTGGTAGGCGCCGCTCGCGTCCCACGCTTCCGCGATGAGCTTGGTATCGCGCAGGATGGGGTCTTCGGCGATGCGTTCGAGTAGAGGGGCATCGGCAAGGATGTGGCCGTTGCGATCGCGGCCGAGCACGGAGGCGAGATCGAATCGGAATCCGTCAACGTGCATTTCCATGACCCAATAACGCAAGGCATCGAGGATGAGATCGCGGACGACGGGATGTGCGGCGTTGATGGTCTGTCCGGTTCCGGTGAAGTCGCGATAGTAGCGGCGATCCTCGTCAAGCCAGTAATAGATGGCGTTATCAATGCCGCGGAAACTGAGGGTCGGGCCTAGCTCGTTGCCTTCGGCGGTGTGGTTGAAAACGACGTCGAGGATGACTTCAATATCCGCTTCGTGGAAGGCGCGGACCATCTGGCGGAACTCAAGCACCTGCGCGCCATCGCGGCAGACGCTGGCGTAGGATCCCTTGGGCGCAAAGAAGCCCACAGGGTCATAGCCCCAGTAGTTGGTTAGCCTCTTGCCGGTTTGTGGGTTGAAGTGATCCAGTTCGTGTTCGTTGAACTCCTGAACGGGCATGAGCTCAACGGCGGTGATGCCGAGATCCTTGAGATAGGGGATCTTTTCAATGAGTCCCTGATAGGTCCCGGGTGCCGAGACGTTGGATCCAGGATCAATGGTGAAGCCACGAACGTGCAGCTCATAGATGACGGTGGATTCCCATGGGTGACACAAAGGCTGGTCACCACGCCAGTCGAAGTCTGTGTAGGGGATGATGGATTTCGGGGCTGAGCCTGCATCATCTACCTGGGACATGGAGAGGTCCAGCTGCGGCGAGGCTGGGTCGTAACCTACGGCGGAGGAAAAGTCCTGTCCCGAGGCCATGCAGATAGCCACGGCGTAGGGGTCCAGCAGCAGCTTGTCGGTGTTGAAGCGATGGCCCTCACCAGGGTTGTAGGGGCCTGCGATGCGGAAACCGTAAAGCTGACCGGGGCGGATGCCCTCCAGCCAGATATGCCAGATATCGCCGGTCTTGTTGCGCGCCGGGTTGAGGATATAAGTACGCACCGGCTCGATCTGACCGGGCTGGTCAAACAGGTCAAGGCGGACGCCGGTGGCGTGGCGGCTGAAGATTGCGAAGTTGACGCCATTGCCGCGGACATGCGCTCCAAGCGGCAGGGGAACGCCGGAGCGGGCAGACTGCACTTCGCAAAGGGCGAGCAGCCGATCAAGGTCGGCCATTGATTCAGCCTGCAGAAGTGATCGTTCGCTGGCCACCGCACGCGCTCCGGGGCTCGGAGGTTCCAAGTCCTGTCCATAATAGACCGAATCCGGCTTGCGGGGAGAGCACCCAGGGAAGAAATTGCGCCGCGGCTCGGTGGAAGGTGAAGGCGCTCATGCTATGCGGTCCCATATCTACGCGGCTGTATTCTAAGCTTGGAGCACGCGGGGTATGTATGGCGGAGTTGGGGAAGGTACTGCTGGGGCTTGGGCTTCTGCTGGTCTTCGTTGGAGGCTTGCTGGTTTTTGCCGGACGCACAGGGTTGCCACTGGGGCGGTTGCCTGGAGACTTTGTCTATCGAGGCAAGCATGTGTCCGTATTCTTCCCGCTTGGGACCTCAATTCTTATCAGCATTGTGCTGTCTGTGATCTTCTACCTTATTTCCCGTTTTCACCGGTGAAAACTATGGGTCAAGGTTGCGGGTTTGTGCTCTGCAGGCTCGAGCGGCGTAAAGCTAATTAGTGCACAAAAGCAAGCGGCGCAGCCACCGTTGGCTACGCCGCAGTTGCGCCAGTCCGGAGGTTGAACCCCGGGGGAAGCCGCTGTTTAGAAGAGATTCCAAAGCGACTGGTTGTAGACCTCGTGGTGGTACTGCACCTCAGCACCCTTGACGAAGGTGCCCAGCGCGCGTGGGCAGCGGTCTGCCGAAGCCTGCTTGAGATCAGCGTAGCGACCCTGAACATCCGAACCCAGCATCTCGGCAATCCACTTCGATGCCTTGAAATCATCGATGGCTTGCTGGATGTGGTCCGGCAGATAGCGCTGTGCCTGGCGCAGGTTGTCAATCGCAGCCTTCTTGCCTTCAATTCCGGTCTTGAAGATGGAGTAGAGGGCAAGGTAGGGGTTGGCGTCCGGCGCCACCGAGCGGACCTCAATGCGCATGGACTTGGAGTTGCCGATAGGGATGCGCACCATGGAGCCGCGATCCGTGGCCGAGGCTTTGATCTGGTTTGGGGCTTCAAAGTGCGGATCGAGCCGGCGATATGCATTGACGCTCGAGTTCATGATGAGGCAGATGTCGAGTGCATGGCTGAGGATGCGATCAACGAAGTCCCATCCAAAAGACGAGAGCTTCTCCTGACCTTTGTCGTCCCAGAAGAGATTGGTCTTGTCCTTGGAGATGGAAACATTGGTGTGCATGCCGTTGCCGTTGACGCCTACAACGGGCTTGGGCAGGAAGCTTGCCGTGTAGCCCAAATTGTTTGCAATCTGGCGGGTGAGGAGCTTGTAAAGCTGGATCTGGTCGGCGGCAGCCACCACTTCGCCGTAGCCGTAATTAATTTCAAACTGGCTGGGCGCGACCTCGGGGTGATCCTTTTCATTTTGGAAGCCCATGGCGCGCTGCACTTCCGCCGCCGTGTCAATGAACTTGCGGAGCGGGTCCAGCGGAAGGACGTGGTAGTAACCACCCGTATTGATGAATTCAAACTTGCCGGTCTCGTGGAACTTGCGCTCCGCATCGCAACCCGCGAAGAGGAAGCCCTCTATCTCATTGGCAGCGTTGAGGGTGAACCCCTTCTCCTTGAAAAGCGTGTCAGCATAGTTCTTGAGCACGCCGCGCAGGTCGCCGGAGTAGAGAGAGCCGTCTTTGTCGATGACGGTGCCGAAGACGACCACCTTGCCGGTGCCGAAGACATCCGCCGGTACCCAGTAAAAAGCGCTCCAGTCGATGCCGAGGCGGAGGTCGCTCTCCTTCTGGGCCGTGAAGCCGCGGATGGATGAGCCGTCAAAGGTAAGGTTCTCGTAGGAGTTGATCAGGAACTTCTTATCGTAATCGAGCAGGTGCAGGCGGCCTTCCAAGTCGCTGAACAGCACGGTTACGGCTTTAATCCGCTTCTCGTCGGTCAGGTATTTGAGCCGCTTTTCGCGGATTTCGTCTGGCGAGAGGCGCGCAGCGCGATCTGCCTTTGCTTGCAGGTTCAGTTCTTCAAGCTCGTCATAAGAGAGAGCAAGAAAGTTCCGGTACTCAGTCGACATGTATCTCCTTCTGGACGAAAAAGGGAATGAGGATTCAAGTGCATTGTAGGGTTCCAGGCATAAAGAACCCATGAAGATTTGCTGTGGGAGCCAGTCTAGCGGCGATGGGCAACCAGCACCATCAACAACAGGATAACAACAGGAATGAGTGCAAGAGCGAAATAATAGAGAATAGTGCGGGGCAGATGAGCTTTACGCCTCTGCCAGTTTCGCAGTTCAGGGCGATCCGCGACGCCGATCTCTTCTAAATGCTGCAAATCCCATGCAAAATCGCGGGCGCGGGCATACCTGTTCTTGGGGTCTCGCTCCAGAGCGCGATACAGGACCTCCTGCAATTGAGGAGAAAGGGCGGGGTTGGCCACAGTGGGTGGTGTGGGATGGTTCAGGAGGCGATCGTTCATTACCTCCAGGGGCGAAGAACCGGAGAAGGGAAGCTTGCCGGTGAGCATCTCGTAGAGGATGACGCCGAGGGAGTAAATGTCTGAGCGGCCGTCGCCACGTTTGCCCTTAATCTGCTCGGGAGAAATGTAGTCTGCGGTTCCCATGGTTGCGGTGAAGTTGGCGTAGGTGAGCCGACGGGCGGAAGAGTCTCCGGCAATGCCGAAGTCCATGAGCTTGATGTTGTCGTTTGCGTCAACCATGATGTTTTCGGGTTTCAGGTCGCGATGAACCACGCCGTTGTTGTGAATGTACTCGAGTGCGTTGAGCACGGAGATGGCGATGCGGATGGATCTTGCCTGCGAGAGCGGGCCTTCCTGCAGAATCTGGCGGAGGAGGCGGCCTTCGCACCACTCCATGACCATGTAGACGCGCGAGCGCTTTTCCCCGCTGTACACGCGCATAACGCCGGGATTGTTGAGGCGTTCACCGATGCCGGCCTCTCGTTGAAAACGGTCGAAGAGGATGGGGTCGGCTTCCATATCGGGATGGGGAATTTTCAATGCCACTACGCGGTTGTCGCGCAGGTCAACGGCACGAAAGATGGATGCCATGCCACTGTGTGCGATGGCCTCTTCGATGCGATAGGAGTCAATTTGCGATCCAGCTTCGATGCTGTCAAGAAAACCCATAGGGTTTCATGCTCCGTTAGGCAGGCTGTTCTTACTTTCCGGGAAAGATTTGAAGAATTGCAAGGGCTTCGTCAGTCTTTTTTGAAGCTGTTTAGCGGATCAGAGAGACGTCCGGTAGGGGCGACCCCGGTACATGCCTACCTGTTCCACCGATCGCACGCGAATGACTTGCGCTGTTGTATTATCACTGCCGTCAATCTCCACCGCGCGGGCAACCAGTTCATGGGCGATTTCCTCAATTCCTTTATGTTGCGAGACAATGGACGTCATTTCCTCAAGGTTCATTTCGTCATGCACGCCATCAGAGCAGAGGACGAGCACGTCACCGGATTGCAGCGTGAGAGCGGTGGTATCAGGCGAGACGAACAATTCCGGTCCTAACGAACGTATAAGCACGTGGCGTGCCTCTGAGGACAAAATTTCATCGGCAGAGATCAGGCCAAGTTTTCGCTGCTCGTTTACCCAGGTATGATCCTGCGTTATCTGCTTGGCACGGCCGCTGCGCACGAGATAACAACGCGAGTCGCCGACGTGGGAGATGATTGCCTGATCGTGGCGCAGAGCAGAGGCCACGAGGGTTGTCGCCATTTTCTTGCCACGATACTCCGGTGCGAGTGTGCGGTCGTGAACGGCGGCATTGGCGTGTTGAAGCAGGCGCGGCAGAAGGCTTATGAGCATGGCATCGGGTTGCGCTTTCGCGAACTCATCCACAAGCGCGGAAACGGCTGTTGAAGAGGCGACCTCGCCCAGATCCATGCCGCCTACGCCATCAGCTACTGCGAACAGATAGCCATGGGAACGTGCCTGATGACGCGAGTTGGGGATGAAACTTCCCATTGCGTCCTCATTGTTGATTCTTACCTTCCCGGGGTCACTGGCCTGACCGAAGACTACATCCAACATAGTCGCCACCTGTGGGGAATCTCACGCTGCTGCGCAATGCCTGGTTGATTCTGTAATGTCGTTTGATATAGGGCGGTGGGTGATATCGCTTATTCCTTCCGCTACGGGGGAATCGTGCTAGGCAACCCCAGTGCTGTGGTCGAGTTGATGCAGACTGGTGCACCTAATTAGCTTCCAGCAAGACAGCTTTGCCTTTTGCCTTGGATGTGCGCAGGAAATAGTAGGCACCATAAAGGCCCCAAATGCCGGCAACTGCCAGGGCCAGCAGTGGTTCCTTTGAAGGGCCGTAGCCCATGAAGGGGCCGATGAGATAGAAAGCCATGCACACCAGGTTGGCCACCAGACCAAGGACTGGAATGAGCATGTGCCGGAAGAAGCTGAAGTCCGCGCGCTTGTGGAAGGCCACAATACACAGCAAGCAGCTAAAGGCATAGAGGATGAATGTGCCGAAGTTCGATGTGAGGGTGATTGTCAACAGGGAGTTGGGCATGGCCGCAAGCTTGTCGTGTGTGGTGTATCCGAAGCTGGAGAAGATGCCGTGGGGTAGAGCTGCAATAGTGCTGTCACTGGGCGCGCTGCCGTCGGCAAAAACGAGCGAGACCGCCAAAGTACCGAGCAAAGCGGAGATGGCGGCCAAGGTCCAGATGGCACGACGGGGTGTGAGCGACCGTGCGTGTAGGATGCCAAAGTGATCATGCGCATCATTGTCCTTCCCCATGGCGTAGGTGACTCGAGCGCTGGTGCTCATGCAACTGAGCGTGGTGCCGATGAGTGCGAAGAACACAGTGATCGCTTCGGCCAGCATGAAATATTTTCCGTGCCCCTGGCCGAGCAGAGCATCGCCGACGATGATCATCATGTCGCCGATGGGTGCGGCTGACACGGCTGCACTCTGCATGGTATAGCCGGAGTTCAGGAAGTAGTTCGCTGCGAAGTACTCAATCAGGTAGCAGATGAGGCCCTGAATGAGCAGCGAGACAATCACAGCGATGGGGATGTTTTTGGTTGGGTTTTTCGCCTGACTACCCATTGAGGTGGCGGACTCAAAGCCAACGAGGATGAGGATGGCAACTGTGGCCTGAATAAAAACCCAGCCAAGCTTGTGCGGAGTTACAACAGAGGAAGCCTTGGGGTGCGTAAGAAAATTGCCGCTGGCATTCTTTTCTGGATAGGTGATGACGTAGGGTGTTGGCTCGCCGACCGAGTTCAACAATGGCTGAGGTATCCCTGCTGCGTCGCGAATGATGGTGCCATCAGGTTTGGTGGCGAATTGGTAGGTATAGGTTGAAAGCGTTTGTGCATCGTACTGGAAACCTGCGGACCCGGCCGGATGATTGATGCGATAGCCCAGCGCGAGCACGCTGAAGACAAGCAGCGCAGAGATCTGCACGACGTTGATAGCGAGATTTACGGCAGTCGAAGCGCCTGCACCCTTCTGCGCGATCCACGCGACAAAAAAGGAGAAGGCGACCGCAACGAGTGCCATGAACACCGGCCCGGGATTGGACCCACTCATGAAATTGGGATAGAGAAAGCCGACCACATAGCCTACGAAGATGCCGGCCGTTGCCACGATTACGCCGGGATACACCCAGTAGTAAAGATGAGACCCCCAGCCCACGATGAACTTGGCAACGCGCACATACTTGAAGGCTTTGTCCTTGGCGAGGAGAGCCTGCTCGGCAGAGTAGTAACTGGATCCGGTGCCGGGGTAGAGCCTCGAAATCTCGGCATAGGAGACCGCGGTAGCCAGACAGAGCAGTAGTGCGAAGAGAATGCCGAACCACATGTCAGGTGCGGAGGTCGGCCTGCCCATGGTTGCCTGAATGAAGAAGGCGAGCCACAGGAAGGCACCGGGCGAGATGAGAGCCATCGCGTTGCTGGTCAACCCGGTAAGGCCCAAGGTGGCTTGCACCTGAGGTGCATAGTTTTCCGCCATGTACGTTCTCCTGAAAAATGTGAGTATCGTCTGGCTTATTGCCTTTGCCCGTTCGCGTCCTCCGGGATCTCTTGGCTGGTTAAAAAGATCCCGGTCAGCCATACTCTGCCAGCAGCATTGGCTGACCGGGGCGTTCGAAAGTCCTAGCGTTTGGGCCCGAAGAAGGCCACAAAGCCAGCAGTCACAGTGGACTGTGCGTCCACCATGGCGGTGTCGCCCTTGTGAAAGAAGGGAACATCCGACCAGTCACGGCGATATTCAAGGCGGGTGAACATGCCCTCGGCCCACTTGTACTCGTAGGTCGCTGTTACCTCTTTCAACTCCTGCGCTGTGCCGGTGGAGAAACCGTTCATATCGTGGAAGAATTCACCGCGAGCTGCGAGTGCGGATCCCCCCTTCAACTGCTGGCGCACAGCAAACGCCACGCCCTGCCAGTGGTTCAGCGCTGTATCGCCCTGGGCCGCCATCGCATCGCGGTTCTGGCCGTAATCGTAGTTGATGTAGGCGTTGAAGTTTGCCGTAGGCGTCAACAACAGCGTGGTGTCGATAAGGTTGCGGTAGCCGTTCTGTGTATTTGGATTCTCCGGCCCCGTGTAGTAGTTCAGGTTCCAGGTGTACTTGGGTTTGACGTAGGCACTGGTAAGACCAACGGTGACGCCGCCGTTTGCCTTGGTCACGCTGTTCCAGCCGTTCACAACTTGTACGCCGATGGTCTCGCTCTTGGACACCGGCATGGAAGATCGCAGGCCGAAGTGGAAGTAGGGGATGGCCCATGCGAACAAGAGTGAACGCGAGTAGTTCCAGTTGTCCTTCGACTCGATGACCTCGGCGCCGGCAGAGGTAACAAATTTGCCGAAGTCCAGCTCAAGGCCCTTAGCCTTTGGTGGCTTGAGGCTGAGGAAGGCCTGCTCAATGTAGTTGCCCTCGCCGCCTGCATTCACGAGCGTATTGGTGCGCCCGTAGAAGAGATCGATGTGTGCGCCTACGGGATCAGGATCATGATTCAATGTGAGACGTGCTTCGCTCAGGCTGAACTGATCAGTCTTGTCATTGAAGTTGTAGAGGTCATTGATCTGACCATTTGCCGTATCGCTTGGCCGGTTCGCGTTGTAGCTGTAGTAGCCATCGATTAGGCCACTCAAATCCATTGGCCCTACGCTCCAGGTTGGCGCTGCCGGAGCTGCAGCCGGAGCCGGAGCTTGATCGGGCGCGGGTGTGGTGGGCGCCTGTGCGGCCGCCGCTGTAGCAATCGCCAAGGCGGTGCCGGTGACGGTCTGCAGGATGCGGTTACGGTTCAGATAGATCTGCACTATGCCTCCCAGAATGAAATGAATGGTTCGTAGAGTTACTAGGGAAGAATTCAGTTAGAAAGTGAAAGTCAGCGCGATGGGACTCGCGGACACAGCCGTAGCATGCGCTCAATGATGCTTGAGCAGCATTGCCATGCGAGTGTTACTTCAGGCAGCGCGCCGGGTTTACGCGACGACCTGAACGGCCCGGTTCTTGTTGGTTGAGTCTAGTAACGCAAACAAAACATAAAGAAGAAATGAGGATTGCGAAAAAGATTTCTATGGCAATCTTTTCTACTCATTGCTGGCTGCGCTGCGAATGCCTTGCAAGGGTAGGATGGTTTAGCAAACAGAAGCATTTCATGATGCTGCTAAAATTCATTCACGAACTCCTGCATTCAAGTGAAGGCATTGGATCTGGGACTGCTTCGCGAGCGAAGCGGGTGGGATGACCGGCATATAACGAACGAGTGCTGGGTGTGAAGTGCCCGATGTGCTGAGGAGACTCGAAAAGGAGAAGAGGTTGTTGGAAGCCTACATCCCCGCACGCAGCTTGTTTGGTGCGCGACGAGCGCGCAGTTCGGGCTTGCGGGCTCTTTTGCGTTTTCTGGAGTGTGCGGCTGGCGTGGCGGCTATATTGCTGCTGGGCATGCTGGCGCACTGGCTCCAGTGGCTGGCGCCCGTGACAGCGTTGCTGTACTTCCTGGTTGTTGTTCTTACAGCACTGCTCTGTGGTTTCTGGCAGGCGGTCATTGTTTCTCTCGTAGCAGTGCTGGTGCGGAGTTATATCACCTCGCGGCAAGCCGCATTCAATGCAGCCACAGATCCTGCCAATTCAGTCATACTGCTGGCCTTTGTGGTGACGGCGCTGATTGTGAGCCGGCTTTCAGCGCGGGTGACAGAGCACGCAAAGGAGTCAGAATCTTGGGGCGGACAGATGCATGATCTGTATGAGTTCACTCGCCGCACCCTGCAGATGAACATCCATGTTGAGCCTGGTGCGCAACTCGCCGAGCTAGTGCATGAGATCTTTGCACTGGAAGCAGTGGTTGTATTCGATGCCGATTTGCATGAGACCTACCAGGCAGGATATTGGAGTGAGGATCCAAGAGAACTGGCCCAGAATGTCTATTACTTTGAAACCTCGGATGACGAGCCTGAGACGGGGATTTCACGCCGCGTTGTGAGACTTGGCACTGTGCCCATAGGGAGTATCGTGATGCGAGGCGACACAAGCCCGCTCACCAACAATGCAATCGCTTCGCTGATAGCGATTACGTTTGATCGCTATCGTGCGTTTGCGAATGAAAGCCGGATTGAAACAGAGCGGCTGACGGAGCAGTTGCGCGCGACTGTGCTGGACAGCCTTGCGCATGAGTACAAGACGCCCCTAACGGCGATTCGCGCTGCGAGCACGGGACTCAGCGAGATGGGACATCTTTCCCCGGCACAGGCTGAACTGGTTTCACTGATTGACGAGCAGACTACATTGCTGAGTGACCTGACAACGCGTTTGTTGACCACGGCACGGTTAGATGCCGGCGAGGTGAGCATTCACGCAGTGCCAGTAGACGTGGGAGCACTGATTGATGAGGTAGTTGCGGGAATGGGAGACCGGCTGGCGAGCATGAAGGTTGCCATTGACCTGCCGGATGAGAACCTCACCCTGCATTGCGACCGGCAACTGATGAGCATGCTCCTTACGCAGTACATTGATAATGCATGCAAGTACTCGCTTTACGGCACCACGATTACCATTCGTGCGGAACAGGCAAAGGGTGAGGTGATTTTTTCCGTGCACAGTTTCGGGCCAGTGATTCCGATGGCTGACCGCGAGCGGATCTTTGATCGTTACTATCGATCTTCAATCTCATCGAATCGCGCTGCGGGTACGGGGATTGGCCTCTCCGTGGCCAAGCGTGCCGCCCTGATACACGAAGGCTATGTGTGGGTGACGAGCGATGAGCACGAAGGCACAACGTTCTTTGCTGCTATTCCTGCGCCAGAGCAAGAGAGGAAATTGCGATGAATCAGCACGCCATTCGAGTTCTTGTGGTTGACGACGAAGCCGCCATTCGCCGAGCGTTGCGGCCACCGCTGGCAGAGCTTGGCTTTCAGGTGACAGAGGCCTCGCGTGGCGAAGAGGCTTTGCAACTGCTCCATGCAGGGGCCTATGACGTGGTTCTGCTGGACATCAACATGCCGGGTATCGGCGGCATTGAGACGTTGCGCCGCATACGTGCCTTTGCGCCGCGCCTGCCGGTCCTGATGGTGACGGTGCGCGAGGGTGAGGAAGAGAAAGTAGAGGCGCTTGAACTGGGCGCGGATGACTACATCACCAAGCCCTTCAGCATTCGCGAACTGATAGCGCGTATCCGCACAGCGCACCGTCGTGTACACGCACCAGTGCGCGCGGAAGACGCGCCGATTGAGATTGGCGAAATCTGCCTGAACCCGGTACGGCGCACGGTGACAAAGCGTGGTCAGGCCGCGCACCTTACGCGCAAGGAGTACGAGATTCTGTATTGCCTGATGAGCCGTGCAGGAAGAGTGGTGACTTACGCGCGCCTGCTCACTGCAGTGTGGGGCCCAAACTGCCGCGAGGAGGTTGAGTACTTGCGGACGTTTGTTCGGCAGTTACGCAAGAAAATCGAGGATAACCCCTCTAATCCTGTCTATCTGCTGACGGATGTGTATGTGGGCTATCGTTTTGCGGATGCGCAGATGCTGCAGGACAAGGCAGACGAGGAGGCAGCAAGTGCAAGCACCCAGGGAGAACCATCCTGAGCGTCACTTTTAAGAAGTTGATGTGTGCTGTGGAGCGCGTGGCTATTCGTTGTAGTGCAGCAGGCTGAAGACGTCGTAGTCGGCAAAGCGGTCGCGACCCTTCAGGAAATCGAGTTCAACGGCGAAGCCGAGGCCCGCAATCTCCCCGCCGAGCTGATTGACGAGCTTGACGGTGGCTTCCATGGTGCCGCCGGTGGCAAGCAGGTCATCCACCAGGACGACGCGCTGGCCGGGTTGGATCGCATCGACGTGAATCTCCAGCGTGTCGGTGCCATACTCAAGGTCGTAGGTGACGCGCGCCACCTGGGCAGGCAGCTTACGCGGCTTGCGCACGGGCACAAACCCCGCATTGAGCCGATAAGCAAGAGCGGGGCCGAAGATGAATCCACGCGCCTCAATGCCTAGCACTAGATCAATTTTGCGTTCGATATAGTGCGCCGCGAGTGCGTCTATGAGTTTTGCAAAGCCCGCTTTATCGCGCAGTAGCGTCGTGATGTCGTAAAAGAGAATTCCCGGCTTGGGAAAGTCGGGCACTGTGCGTACAAGCGCCTTCAGTTCCTCCACGTTAATCTGCTTGTGCGTTTCGGGCATGCGTTCACTCGCTCCTGAACTGGGATTCAAGCTTCGGCTTGAATAAATGTATGGGAAGGGAACCGGCAGGTTGCTTCCTTGAAGATTATAGGCGACGGAAAGCATTTGAATATCCAGGCGCTACCAGGCGCCTTCTATGCGGAATGACTTGAGGTCAGCTGCTTCGCTTTCGTCCAGATAATGCTCGATGACGTGATCGACGCGGCTGCCGCGCGGGCCACGTCGCAGACTCGCCCGCAACTCGGCCAGGTCGTCCACGTCGCCGGCGGCTACGACTTCCACGTCGCCATCCTCGGTGTTGCGCACCCAGCCGCGCAGATCCAGCTCACTGGCTTCGCGCTGTACAAACCAGCGGAAGCCTACGCCCTGCACTCGTCCCTTAACCAGAAAATGAAGCACCATGGCTGCGTACCATGGTCAGTTTTGCAGATGAGCCTCGCAGGCGCAACAGCGACGTTGGATGCGCATAGGGGTCTGGTAACATACGCAGTACCTTCTGCAAATATTGCCGGGCGCCTGAAAGGGCCCGCACCATGGAGCCAACCATGCAGCAGCTATCCTTGTCGACAGGGAGCGCAAGGAAAACAAGAATTGCGCTGGCTGATTCGAACATTCTTCGGATTTTGCAAGTAGCGTGTGTCTTACTTTGCCTGGTCGTCGCAGCCTTTGCGCAAGGAGCAGCCAATGCGCCTGCGCGCCCGGCGAATGCCATGGAGCCGCGGATTGGCATCCTCATCCCCAATCATCCGCCGGATTACAGCGTTCTGCTGAACGCATTTCATCAGGAGGCCGACGAGCATTTCGGGCCATTTGAGTTCCGGTTGGGCACGGAGGCTGGTGTGCCAGTGGTTCTGGTACTGCCGCCGGCGGATGGACCATTGCTGCGCAGCCTGGCGGCTCAGTCCATGTTCGAGCATTACAACGTGAAGGCTGCTGTATACGCCGGCACGTCAGGTGCGCATCTTGGGCCGGACCAGATGCGCATCGGTGACATTGTGCTGGGCGCCAAAAATGTGGACTTCGGCAACTTCTTTATGTCGAAGGCGGGCGAGGTCGTAGGCGGGGAGTTTGACGTGCCGGGCCAGCATCGGCGCTTTCGTGAGTTTTATCTTGATCCGCGATTGCTGGGATATCTGGCTTGTTCGGCAACGAGGGTGGCCGCACATACCAAAGTGGAGCCTTGGGCCAATCCGGCTTATCCGAAGGAAACCCCACGGATCTTTTACTTCGGGGTGCAGGGTACGAGCACCATGTGGCTGGCAAATCCTGAGTTCATTGCGAAGACGCGTCGCGCCTTTCAGGAAATCGACGAGGATGGCGACTGGTATTCGAACCTAGCGGCAACGCTGTATCACGTGCCCTTTGTTGAAGTGAGCGTCATTTCTGACAGCATCCTCGAATTTCCTGAGACAGAGCGCGGCCTGCCGACGCCGCCGGCAGGCCGGAAACCCACAGGCTATCTTGCGCAGCGGATTAGCAATGAGATAGCCGTGGACTTGATTGGGCACTTTGGCCGCCAGATGCTCAGCGGAACATTTGATACACCGGAAGAGAGCCCTTTCCCGGCGGCGTATTTTTCGGAGCCAACCCATCCGCGGGACCTGCTGAAAGGGCTCGACTGCCGTTAGGTTGCACGGCTGGAGCGTGCGGGAAGACGCGCCGGGCGGCAAGCGCTACGCTACACTGAACATACACATGGTCTTTGTCCTCGACAACTACGATTCGTTTACCTACAACCTTGTGCAGTACCTGGGGGAGCTGGGTGCCGAGGTGATGGTGCGCCGCAATGATGAACTGACGGTGGAGGAGATTGAGGCACTGAAGCCGGAGCGTATTCTGTTGTCGCCGGGGCCTTGCACTCCGCGGGAGGCAGGTGTCCTGATTCCCCTGATTCGGCACATGGCAGGCAAGACGCCGATTTTTGGAGTGTGCCTGGGACACCAGGCGATTGGAGAGGCCTTTGGCGGCGACGTTGTCAGAGCGCACCACCTGATGCATGGAAAGACCAGCCTGGTGGAGCATGACGGCAAGGGTGTGTTCAAGGGGCTTACTAGTCCCTTGACGTGTACGCGCTACCACTCGCTGATAGTGGATGAAAAGACGCTGCCCAAGGACCTGCTTGTTACGGCGCGCACTCAGGAGGAGGACGGCACGGTCATCATGGGTCTGCGCCACCGCAAGCTGCCGATTGAGGGCGTACAGTTCCATCCCGAGAGCGTCCTCACGGAGGGCGGCCACCAGATGATTCGCAACTTCCTGGATATGTAGCTGCCATGCACTCCAAGCGACGCGCAAACCGAAAGGGTCCCATCGTTGCTTGGAGTGTGCCGGGTTTGACGGCATTCGTGGTCTGGGCCGTGATAGGCGCAGCCGCGCAAAGTCCGCCCGCGGCAACGGTCGCAGGGCATGCGACTGGGAACATCTCGTCCGGCCCGATTGCCATCGTCCCTCTGGAAAATGGCAAGACGGGCGGCGCGACGGTGACAGGTGCGCTGGAAGTTGCAAACGGCAAGGCGATCATTGCAGCAAGCGGAGCGATCACGTCCGGAGCCGAGACAACAGAAGTGCTGCTGCCGCGACGGGGAACACTGCGCGTGTGTGCTTCCACCACAGTGAAGCTGGCGGCGGACGCAAGCATACCGGCCAGCGACACTCCGGGGCTGATGATGGCGCTGGACCAGGGGGCGATGGAGGTCAGCTTTGCAGCCGGTCGCAATGCAGATTTTGTGCTGACGCCGGACTTTCGCATTCTTATCGGCGGGCCGGGCGAGGTGGAGGTTAAGGTCCGGCTGGGCCAGCACGGAGATACGTGCGTGGACAACCCCGGCGAGCATGCGCCGTATGTGCTGGTGATGAGTGTCTTCGATGGGGGAGTGTATCGCGTGCAGCCTGGTCAGCGCGTGATGTTCCAGCATGGGAGCGTGCACGAGGTGGTGGATCAGGAGAAGGAGCCTTGCGGCTGTCCGACGCCAGCAAAGCCAGGCAGTAATGAGTTCCCCATGGCGCAGAGTGCAGGACTGGCGCCTCTGCCCGCAGCCAAGCCAAGCCCCGCGCGTCCAGCCGGTGAAAAGGCTGCCGTGACGGAACCGCTGGTGTACAAGAGCCCCGCACAAGCGCCAGAGGCAACCGGAACTGTGCCAGCGGAAGATGCTGCGAGTGCGGCTCCCGCAACGCCGCAGAAAACCAAGGCCGAGCCGCCACAGAAGAAGCGCAGTTTCTTTGGCCGCATTGGACATCTTTTCAAGCGTATGTTTGGAGGGGAGTAAACCTACATCTCCCGCGCGCGCTCGATGGCGCGGATGACAGCCTGCGCCTTGTTGATGGCTTCCTGATGTTCCTTTTCCGGCACGGAGTCGGCCACGATGCCTGCGCCAGCCTGCACATAGCCCTTGCCATCCTTGGTGAGCAGTGAGCGAATCGCGATGCAGGAGTCCAGGTTGCCGGAGAAGTCGGCGTAGAGAACAGCGCCGCCGTAGGTGCCGCGGCGCGCAGGTTCCAACTCCTCAATGATTTCCATGGCGCGCACCTTAGGTGCTCCGCTTAATGTTCCGGCGGGGAAACAGGCTCGCAGCGCGTCGACGGCGGTAAGGCCGGAACGCAGACGCCCCTCAATGGCGCTCACAATGTGCATGACATGGCTGTAGCGCTCCACGAACATCAGGCGGTCCACCTTGACGCTGCCAAACTCGCTGACCCGGCCAACGTCGTTCCGGCCCAGGTCGACCAGCATCACGTGCTCGGCACGCTCCTTGTCGTCGTGCATCATCTCGTTTTCAAGTGCTATATCCTCCTGCTCGGTGGTACCGCGAGGGCGGGTTCCGGCAATCGGACGGTATTCGACCTTGCGGTCGTGCACGCGGACCAGAAGCTCAGGAGAAGATCCGGCTAGTTCCAGCGCTGTGGGCTGCTTCGTTGCCCGGGAGGGCTTTCGAGCCGCGCCGCCCAGGGGCGCATCGGGCGTAAAGCGCAGGAAGTACATGTAGGGGCTGGGGTTGACGGTTCGCAGGGCGCGGTACACCTGGAAACTGTCTGTGCCTGGTTCCATATCAAAGCGCTGCGAGAGCACGGCCTGGAATATGTCACCCGCGGCAATGTATTCGCGGGTCTTTTCAACGGCAGCGAGAAAGCTTTGCTTGCGAGTGCGGTGTGAGACTTTCAACTTGCCCTTGTTTCTGACGGCAGGCAGCTTCGGCAGGGGCCGAGAGAGGCGCTTTTCCAGGCGAGCCAACCGCTTAATCGCGTTGGCGTAAGCCTGATCCGGCGAGGTCAGCGTTACGTCGGCGGTCACGACCAACCAGATTTGCTTGCGAACGTGGTCAAAGGCGAGCACCTCGTCAAAGAAGAGCAGGCAGGCGTCGGGGATGCCTAGTTCGTCCTTGGCTAGTTCGGGCAGCCGCTCGATCTGGCGGACAGCGTCGTAGGCGAGGAATCCGACGGCGCCAGCGGTGAAGGGCGGCAGGCCTGGAAGCCGGGCCGGCCTGTGGCCATCAAGAGCCTGATGGAGCACCTTAAAGATGTCGTCCTCAAAGCGGGTTATCCTCTTCCCCTCAGTGATGGCAATCTGGCGGCCCCGCGCGACGATGCGCTTGTAGGGCTCCACGCCAATGAAGGTGTAGCGGCCCACCTGCTCGCCTCCCTCCACGGATTCAAGCAAAAAACATTCCTGCTCCGGCCATGCTGCGCGCAAAAAGGCCGAGACGGGGGTTTCCAGGTCGGCAGTAAGCGTACGGTAGACGGGGACGAGGGTGTGCTCCCGGGCGAGCGCCAGGAAATCCTTGCGGCTGGGCTGGATGAGATCGGTCGAGGCCTTCACAGGGTCCAGTGTACCTTCTCCGATATACCAGGTACCGGCCTGAGGGGGAGGGGTGGAGCTTGCCTAGCGTCTGGCGCGTACGGACTTGCCCGATTTCTGTCTGGCAGGGGTTCCCATTCAGGTTCCGTAGGTTACGCCGACAGTCCCAGCACTGCTTGACGACGCCAATCGGCAGGCCTAGACTCACAGGGTTTGGGCAATTATAGGGCTTCAGGCCCGCCCAAAACGAGGCAATCAGTGCGCGTTTGGCGCTGAGTGCACGCGAAGTATGCCCGAAAAACGGGAGAAAGGCTGCCGCGTCTAAGACATCTGGATGGAGCGGTGAGCCGCATCCATCACTCGGCGGCAGTTGCAGAGGATTGGAGAAATTCTATGCCGACAGCAACCCCGAACGTGACTCTGGACCAGGAGATTAATCCCTGGGAAGCGCAGAGTGCACGATTCGATTTTGCAGCACGTAAGTTAAATCTTGACGAGGGCCTGTGGAAGCTTCTCAGGACCCCGGCTCGCGAACTCATTGTCCATTTTCCTGTAACGATGGATGACGGTAGGATTGAGATCTTCACCGGATTCCGGGTTCAGCACAACATTGCTCGCGGACCCGCCAAGGGCGGCATCCGCTACTCGCTTGAAGTCACGCTGGACGAGGTACGCGCACTGGCCAGCTGGATGACGTGGAAATGCGCAGTTGTGAACATTCCATTTGGCGGCGCCAAGGGGGGCGTGATTTGCGACCCCAAGTCGATGAGTCAGGGCGAGTTGGAGCGCATGACACGCCGCTACACCTCGGAGATTAGCGACTTTATCGGGCCGGAAAAGGATGTTCCCGCGCCGGACATGAACACCAATGAGCAGACGATGGCGTGGATCATGGACACCTATTCCATGCATGCGCGCCACACGGTAACAAGCGTGGTGACCGGCAAGCCGCTAAACATCGGTGGCTCCCGGGGAAGGCTGGAAGCCACTGGCCGCGGCGTGATGGTGGTTTGCAACGAGAGTCTGCGCTACCTGAACATCCCCGTCGAGGGTTGCCGGGTGATTATTCAGGGCTTTGGAAATGTGGGCTCGAATACCGCGCGCCTGATGATGGAGCACGGCTATAAGATTATCGGCATTGCAGAGAAGGATGGCGGCCTGCAGAATGCGAACGGCATCGACATCCACCAGTTGCTTGAGTACAAGTATCGCAATGGCACGCTGGTTGGATTCCGCGGAGCTGAGCAGGTTCCCAGCGAGGACCTGTTCGTTTCAGACTGCGACATCCTGATTCCTGCCGCAATGGAGAACGTGATTACCAGCCGCAATGCGGACAAGATCAAGGCGCGCATCGTGGTGGAGGGCGCTAATGGCCCAACCACAGCTGTGGCCGATGAGATCCTGGCTGACAAGCGCATCTTCGTGGTGCCGGATATCCTGGCCAATGCCGGCGGCGTAACGGCCAGCTACTTTGAATGGGTGCAGGACCGCCAGGGCTACTTCTGGAAGGAAGCCATTGTGAACGAGCAGCTGGAGAGCATCCTGCGTGACAGCTTTGAGGACGTGGTGCGCTACGCCGAGGCGCACAATGTGAACAACCGCATTGCAGCTTACATGCTGGCCATCGATCGCGTTGCCTTCACCATCCGGCAACGCGGCATCTATGCCTGAAGCGCAATGTACAAGTAGCAAAAGAACGGGATGGGCTTGCGCTCATCCCGTTTTTGTTTTTGCGTGGCGGCGTTCGCGCGAGAGGAACGCACATCCCGGCTTACCAGTGCAATAATGGTCCCTGACAGGAGGCACTGGCCCGCAGCCCGACGTGTGACTCATGAATCTGCCGAACTCCATTACGCTGAGCCGCATGGTAACAATTCCACTGCTGCTGTGGATTCTCTCGCCACATTTTCCGTGGCAGGGGCCGCTCGGCGTGCAGGAGATTGCCGCATCAATCCTGTTTATTCTGGCATCCATTACTGATGGTTTGGATGGCTATCTGGCGCGCAGGCGGAAGCAGATTACCACCATGGGCATGCTGCTGGATCCCATTGCCGACAAGATCATGGTGACGGCGGCGCTGGTGGCGCTGGTCTCCTTCAATCCAGAAGTGGTCAAAGTGTGGATCGCGGTGGTGATCATTGCCCGCGAGTTTCTGGTGTCTGGGCTCCGCTCTATTGCCTCGTCCGAGGGGTTCACCATTCAGGCCAGCGATCTGGGCAAGCTGAAGACTGTGCTTCAGATTGTCTGCGTAGTTTCCGCGATTCTCGCGCACCGGTGGGATGCATGGGAGTTAAGTGTGCTGGTCATACCGGTCAAGTGGATTGCCATTACGGCCATCTACTTCACTGTGCTTGTTTCCATCATTTCCGCAGTCGATTATTTTGTTGGATTCTGGAAGCAGATTGATCGCGCTTCCAAGGATCGGCGCGAGGCATTTGTGCTGACGAGGCGCAAGAGTGCGGGTACGCCGAGCGCGCATTGAATTGCGCGTGGTGCATGAGTGCAAGCAAAAAGCCCCAGCCACGGCTGGGGCTTTTGCTTGGATAACCGCTAGGCTATCGCAGGGACCACGCTCTGCAGGGCCGCTGGTGTGCCGACCACGGGCGCTGCATTGGCAGGCGCAGCGGCATGTGTGTTGTTGAGGCGGGTAAGCCGATGGACGAAATGGTAAGGCGGCCATGGTCCTGAGAGCTGCATGTGGCAGTCGCGCATCATGGCGATGGTGGAGGCAAACTTGTTCTGGTAGCGCTCCACATGCTTGCGTTCAATCAGGTGCGCAATGTCCAAAACCATCTTGCCGCTTTCGGTCAGTCGACAACTGACTTCTTCATCCAGCGGCATAAAGAGCCGGTGCATTTGGAAGCTGACCGCACGGGCGCGGGTTTGTCGCTCACGCTGGCGGGAGGCTGTCTCCCGCAGATTGCTCAGATACTCACGGCCCACGGTCTCTGACGATGCTCCACGAGAGATTTCCTTGGTGCAGCAGTCATCCACAAAAATCTTCAGGTGCATCTCCGTCTTACCCCGCAGCTTCTCAATGTTGGTGAGGAACTGGCGCTGGTTAGATCGCACAGACTTGCGGAGGCTTTCGTCGTCGTTAAAGATGGTGCCGAAGCGGAAGGGAAGTACGGTGGAGTGCTGGAAGCAGTCTGCAATCACGCGGGCGTGGTCCACGCCTGACTTCTGACTGAGCGCCTCTGCGGGGTTGTGTTCGCTGACCACGATTGCCAGATCGCTGGCCGGGTAGAGAAAAACCTGATTTCCGCTCACTCCGTGAACGGATTCCATTGGAACTGGTTTGCGATGACGGGCTAATTCAGGAAAGGCTTGCTTCTCACCAATGCAGTAGGCATACCATGCCATGACCAGAAACTCCGTGCGCGGCTGCCGGTAAGCGCCGCTCGTTAGTTGACCGCTGTGAACTGTAGAACAACTACAAAATGGCGCGGGGTCAACTACCCCCAATTCAACTACGCGGAATACTAGCCCGCCGAAAATACGACTGGCAATGTCTCACATCACGAAGTTCATAGAAGGAAGCAGAAATTATGCAAATCGTTTTTATATAATCAATATATATTCCTGCTAAATAAAATAGATGTCCGGAAATGCACGGATGACGTTGTGGTGCAGGCGCACAGGTTTGCTGTATTGGTCATCTGCTGGCTAGCGCCTGGAAGGCATTCCGCGCTTGTTGTTCTAGGGTAGAACATGCTGGATACGCATGAAAAGAATGACGTTGGCGGCGATGGCGGCAGCCAGCAAACCAAGTCCCGCCCATGCGTAGATTATGAACTTCTTCCGCATGCGTTGCAGGTCGTCCATCAGTTCCTGCTGCTCGAGTGTGTTGCGGTCGGTGGCTTCCTTCACCTTCTCTAACTGATCGGCTACACGAAGCAGCGAGGAGCTCTGTTCGGCCATTTGGATGCGCATCTCGCGTTGCCCTGTGTGGAGCTTGTCGAGCGCATCTTCGATGGGAGCCAGATTCACCGGTCGCGGAGTCTGTGGCCGCGGAGCCAGCACATTGGAGACGACAGAGGCTACATTGCCATCGAGCAAGGGAAGAACCTTCTGCACCACAGGCAGAACGCCGCGAAAGAGATCCACGGCACGCTGAAAGCCGGATGGCTGCGAAGGCCGGGATAGCGGTGCCGATGGCCGCTGTGGGAGGCGCAAGGGCGCCGTGGGCACGGGGCGCGGGTTGCGTTCCGCGCCCTGCGTGGGAAGCGCCTCCCGAGAGCCTGCCTGGGGGGGCGCAGCCCCACGCGGATGCAGTTCGGCGGGGTCGGGCATGCGTTGGATTGGTTCTGCCGGGACAGGGCGGGCAGGGTCACTCATAGGAATTCACCTTCATCTCTCAATATAAAGCGAAATCTTTCCACTGTAGCTGGTGGCGTTGGGAAGGGGGCAGATCTACAGCGCATGCTCAAGCAGTCGGCTGGCGAACTCGTTTGGCTCGACGGCTGGCGCTGCGCTATGCGAGGGTGGATTTGTATGTTCGTTCCAAGGAGCGCCGCGTGAAAAGATTTCTTGCTCATCCCATGCGTGATCTTCAACGCAATATTCTGGCCGGCATTATCACGATTGGTCCGCTATTTGTGACATGGCTGGTGTTTAGCTTTGTGCTGAGCAATTTGGCCAAAGCCGGCATGCCGCTGTTGCAGTTTCTTGAGACGGTTTTCCCTGCCGAATGGGTGACACAATCCTGGATGCAGTCCGCATTGGCGATTGTGCTGACGCTTGCTGTTCTGTACGCGGTCGGACGCATCACCTCGCAGGTGCTGGGCCGGCAGGTCTTCAATCTGTTTGAGGCGTTGCTGGAGAGGCTGCCGTTTGTGGCAAAGATCTACACATCGGTGCGGCAGCTTCTCGACACCATGATGGCAAAGAAAGAGACGAGCCAGCGAGTGGTGTTGGTTGATTTCCCAATTGTTGGGCAGAAAAGTGTGGGCTTCCTTACGCGCACGCTCACAGATGTAACCACAGGGCAGGAACTAGCCGCAGTACTGTTGCCAAACGCCATCAACCCAACTTCAGCGATTTTGCAGGTGCTGCCGCTGGATCGCGTGACTGAGACCGACCTGACGATGGAGCAGGCCATGAGCATGCTGCTCACGGGCGGCGCTGTCGCACCTGAGACCATCCGATTCTCACAGTAGTGCGCAAACAGAGAGTAACTTTCAGCCACCCCAGTCAGGCGTTTCTGCGGCCTGCGCGGGCTCGGCCTCCAACTGCTCCTCAGCCTCTTCACTGGCTTCTTCACTTTCGTGTGCGATCTTGCGCAGACTTACCTGCTCAAACTGGGCCCATACAAGACCAACGGGGATGATGCTGAGAAACGTGACCAGCAGGATAGTGGCTGCGCAGGCGGTTGCAGCCTCTTTTCCTACATTGAATCCAGTTGACAATACTGCGGCTACTACGCCTATCTGGGTGAACCAGCCAATCACGGGGAGTTGAAATATGCTGGCTCCTCCGCTGATCATCATCAAAACGATGGATTTTGGCAGGTTCATGGAAGCCAACTGATCGCTGGTACTGAATGCAAGACAAGTTTCAAGATACGCGAATGCGATCAGGCCCCACATCCCCAGGGATAGACCAGCGACCTTGCTGAAGTCAGAGAAGGAGCGCACGGCATCAAGACCCGCTCGGAATGCCCTAATCTTGTGTCCGGAGGCCTGACCGAGCCTTTTTGAAACGAGTCCTAAAGCACCTTCAAAGAATGTTGCCACTGCCTCACCGGCCATGCGCACGGCAACCAGAAAGAGTGCGCCTAACAGAGTTAGAATCAACCCCCCAAAACGTGTCACAATTTCGGATATAGCAGGGAATCGATGCACCAAGGCCGCCAGAGGCCCCCAATGGCCAGATTGTTTGGCTGCCTCAGCGTGTGGCATCGCGCCAGAAGAAAGCACGAAGAGCGCGAGAGAAAAAATTAAGGCCATCGTTCCAAAATCGAGCAAACGTTCGACCACGTAAACGGCAATTTGGTTGCTGAGTGGCAGAGCGGTCTTCTTTGAAACCAGGTAGGGGCGCACCGGGTCTGCTACTCGTCCAATTAACGCGACTGCCGTAAAGCCCATTACCTGTGTCCCAAGCAGCGACAGCAAGGGCACCCTCTTGTTATTCCGCAAGAGAAAAGCCCAGCGCACCGATCTAAACACGTACGCAAGGTAAATCGACCCTGTCGCAATGCCGATCCTGCGCCATTGAGCCAGCCTGAATTGTGAGAGGAATTCATGCCAGTCAAATGGATAGCGCTGATGCGCATAGATGCCCAGCACTACGAGCGCTGCCAGCACCACCAAACTCAGAATCAAGTGATTCTTTTTCAAGAAATCTCCGCCTTCAAGTTACGAGTTCATTCTAAGTTAAAGGCTCGAGCGTGAACGAAGGTTTATCTGCCCGGAGCGGCGTGAAGGGAAGCTTTTGAAGCGCCGCTATGGTGTTCCTGTGCCTCGCGCGCCAGAACTCGCCGGTTGAATTCGTGAATCACACGCGCCACGTAGACCTGGGTTTCGTGATAGGGCGGCATGCCATGATAGCGATCCACGGCGGCAGGGCCTGCGTTGTATGCAGCGAGCGCCAGAGCCAGATTCTCATGGTAGCGGGTGAGCAGCGCGTCCAGATATGTGGAGCCCCCCTGAACATTCTCATTGGGCCGAAAGCTGTTCCTCACTCCCAAATCAGTGGCAGTCGAGGGCATCAGCTGCATAAGTCCACGCGCACCGGCGCGGCTCACGGCGCGGGCGTCGCCACCGCTCTCGGCTTTGACGATGCTGGCCAGCAGGTCCACGTCGAGGTTGTGCTGGTGGCCGGCAAGAGCCAGCATTTCACGCAGGTCCGTCGGGCTCAAGGGAGCATCCGCATTCCCCGAATGCGCGTTGGATTGGGGATGGTGTAGAGGAGGGTCGGGCGCGGTCTCAAAGCCTGCAATCTCACTTGGCTGCAGATCGATGTAGTTGTCTCCGCCGGCACTCAAATACAAACGCACGTGATTGTTCACCTGCGCATGATGGTCGCACAGCATCTCGAATCCGTTGGCCAGCATGGCACGCTCGGTTGCGTGTGCCGGCAGCGCCAGCAGAGCGCATGCCGCGAGAGCGTAATGGAATCGGCGCCACATGGTCTTTGGGTCTAGTCTTACCGTGACGTGGTGCGGTGTGCCACCGCTTTTTCCAGAACGGCGGCCACGCCATCTTCGTCATTGGGCGGTGCTTGCTTCCATCCTCGCGTTTTGGCCATCGCACGCAGGTCGAGTGCGGCATTGCCCATCAGGACACTCTGCCCTGCCCACTCCAGCATCTCCACGTCATTCCAGTTGTCGCCTATGGCCATGATCTCCTTACGATCAATACCGAGCCTATTCGCAATCCGCTGCAGGGCCCAGCCCTTCGATACATTCGGCGGCAGCAAGTCCAGGATCGAGAGATCACGGCCGGGGTATTCCGTGCGCACACATTCGCAACTCTTGCTCCACTCGCTTGTTCTAAGCTCCTTCTCCGCCTGTCGCATTCTGCTCATGCCGCCTGCCACCATGCCCTGGATGGGATCTTCGCCATCAACAAAAGCATTCTCGAGTGGTTTTACGACCTCGATTGCGTTTCGGTTGGCCTCCACCCACAAAGCGATGCGGCCGTGCGCCTGCTCCATATCCTCCAGCACCAGTTCTCCGCGCCCTGCACGGTCGAAGGTGAACACAACAGCTCCAAAGCCGCGCAGCAGGCCACAGAGGCCACGCGCGACGCGTGCCTCCATGTGGACGCGGTCAATGGGCTCCCCACCCAGTGTGCGTGTCACTGCTCCATTGGACGTGATGAGGGGCGTATCCGCTCGCAGCCCAACATCTTTAAGCAAAGGCACGGTGTAGGCCTGGCGTCGGCCAGTTGCAATCACCACCGTGATGCCTGCTTCCTCTGCGGCCTTAAGGGCCAGCGCATTGCGGCTACTGATGGCCTGGGTAAATGTAGGCAACAGTGTGCCGTCCATGTCAATTGCCACCATGCGGACTGGAGGATGCATATCCCCAGTGTAGCTGCTCTGCCTCGACGCACGCTCTGGTTGTGATGGCCGGCACATGCTTACCGGATGATCCGGCGGACAATTGCGGCACAGGAAAGGAGGATGGAACGATGGCCAGCCCCCTGTTGGTTGCATACACAACGCAAAGCGGTTCAACGGCAGAGGTCGCTCAAGCCGTCGGCTCCGCGATCCATGAGCTTGGTCTGGCAGTCAACGTCTTGCGGATGTCTGCGGTGAAATCGCTGGATGGCTATCAGGGCTTGATTGTGGGTGCTCCGCTCGACGCTGGCCGATTTCCGCGCGAGTGCCATCAGTTCATTGCAGCTCACCGAGCCGCGCTGGCTGGCATGCGTCCCTGGCTGTTTGTGCTTGGACCGACGCGCAATGAAGCCGCGGATTTTGAGGGCGCGCACAAGCAGGCTGAGGCAGAACTGAACCGCTATCCATGGCTCAGGGTGGCGGAACTCCATATCTTCGGGGGCCGATTTGATATGGATCACCTAGCGTTTCCCTTTCGTCTTGTGAGGTACCTGCCAGCTAGCCTGCTCAGGAGGATTCCAACCGGGGATATCCGCGACTGGAATGCGATTCGTGAGTGGGCGCAGCAAATTGCACGCCAAGTAAAGACCGCCGCGTAAGGTTGCTCCGCTACACTAAATCTATGGAACGTATTTGCAGCCAGTGCCGTGCCGTGCTTGCGGCGGAGACGAACGCCGACTGGTGTCCTGCATGCGGCGGCGCGCTCGTGGAGCGAGAAGACTTGCCCTCGCAAGCCCAACCCGCACCTGAGGTAGATCATCGCGGCATCGTTCTTCCGCGACGCCACGCTGTGGGCGGCATCATCACTCCGCAGTAATTTCGCTTCTTCTTACTTTGCGCTTACGCGCAGCAGCAGCACGCCGTGTGAAGGCACAGCCGCGGAGTATTCGCCGCCGGTGAACTTCACATCCTCATGCTTCCACAGATCGCGGGCATGCGTCACAGGGCCTCCCAGTTGCAGGTCGCGTGCATTGATCGATGCCTGTGCGGCGCTGGGGCCCAGATTGACTACACCGACGGCAACGCTGCCATCGGACAGGGGCTTGATCCAGGTTTCCAGATCGCCGCTCTTGATCGGCGATGCTTGCTTGCCCAGCGAATCCTGATCAATGGCGATGACTTCCTTGTTGAGCAGGATTTCGCGCGTCGCAGCAGACATGGTGCGGATGTCGTTACCGGCCAGCAGGGGCGCAGCCACCAGTGCCCATAGGCTCATGTGCGTTCGGTACTCCTCATCAGTCATGTGCCCGTTGCCAATTTCCAGCATGTCAGGATCGTTCCAATGCCCCGGCCCGGCGTAGGGAGCCGTCGGCACTTGCTCTTCCACGTTCCCGATCATGCTCGTCCACTCATCGCGGATGTCGTCCGTAGTTCGCCACAGGTTCCCGCCGACCTCCGGCCCCCACTTTTCCACGTGGCCGCGGCCGTACTCGCACAAGCTGTACACGATGGGCCGGCCGGTGGACTGAAGAGCGTCGCCCATCTTCTGGTAGACGGGCTGTAACTGCGCATCCTTGTAAATGGTTGCTGCGCTGCACCAGTCGTATTTCAGGTAGTCGATGCCCCAAGCCGCAAAGGTTTTTGCATCCTGCGCTTCATGGCCATAGCTGCCTGGGTATCCCGCGCAAGTTCTCGGACCGGGGCCTGAATAAATCCCGAGCTTCAGCCCCTTTGAATGCACGTAATCGGCAAGGGCCTTCATGTCGGGGAACTTGTGGTTGGACTGGATGTTTCCCTGCGCGTCGCGCACGCCTTCCCATGTGTCGTCGATGTTCACATAGATGTAACCGGCATCGCGCATGCCGCTCGATACCATGGCGTCGGCGATGCTCCGCACCGTTTGGTCGTCGATTCTGCCCTGAAAGAGATTCCAGCTGTTCCAGCCCATGGGCGGCGTCCTGGCCAGCCCGTTGGATGGAACCTTGTGCAATGCCGGAGGCTCGATGTAGGGAATGACAGGCAACTGGTCTGCGGCTGTGGCAGGCCGGGCGGTCCATTCCCGCCTCCCGAAGACCGTGCCATGCAACTGTCCGTTTACCAGCTCTCCTGTGACGAATGGCCGGGTATCACTGCGCGGCCCGAAGAGCACGAAGTGATTGCCTGTTGCCGTTCCTTTCACGCTGAAGGAAAAGCTCTCTGACTTCAGCGCGCCGGTGAGCTGGTTGCCGATCTGGCTCAATTCAAGGATGGACTTCTCCTGTTCGCCGTTGTCGAGAGTTCTGCCGGTTGCGACCCAGCGACCCGCCAGGCTTTGCGCATGAGCAGGCGCTGCCGCGAGCATGCAGCACAGGGCCAAACTGACAACAGTGATTGCTGCATTTTTTAAATACCTGCGCCCATCTGGATTCATCTTGTTCATGCTCCCGTGCTCTCCGTTTTGCAGAAATCGTTTTGCCAACTCATTGAGGGGCGAAGCGCAGCCGCACTGCCGTAAGCGAACTCCAATTGCGGGCAAATTGTAACCGATGACGCGCACCATGCGCGCCTGAGTGTGAAATGCGTTTTGAAGTGAAACCTGCGGTGCAGGCACATCACTCGTAGCGAAGTGCCTCGGCGGGCAGGATGCGCGCGGCGGCGGAAGAGGGATAGAGCGTGGCCAGCAGCGAAATGCCGAGCGAGACTGCGGCAACAATCACGCCGTCGAGGATGCGCGGTGCAAAAGGAAGCGTGTCAATCGAGTAGACCTCGGCTGAGAGGTGAATGAAGTGATAATGCCCTCCGGCCCATGACGCCAGGTAGCCTAGCATAAGGCCCAAGGCAGTGCCGACGATGCTAATGAGAAACCCTTGCATGAGGAAGATGCGGCGCACTTGGCCTGGATCGACGCCAAAGCTCATCAGTACGGCAATGTCGCGCGTCTTCTCCATCACCATCATGGTGAGAGCAATCAGGATGTTCAGCGCTGCCACAATGACGATGAGGGCGATGACGATGAAGGTGACAACCTGTTCCAATCGCAGCGCGCGAAAGAGCTCGCGATTCTGTTCCATCCAGTTGGTGGTCATGAAGCCCTTGCCGGTGGCCTGCTCAATGGCGCGGCCAATCTCGGGTACGCGATAAAGATCATCCACCTTGAAGCTGATGACGGAGAGCAGGTCGGGCTCGCTGAAGAGACGCTGCGCGTCAGCAAGGCGCATGAAGGCCATGGCGGTGTCGTACTGGTAGAAGCCGGAGTGGAAGATGCCGGCCAGGCGGAAGCGCTGATACTTGGGCGCAAGGCCGAGGGGTGTCAACTCGCCCTGCGGGCTGGTTACTAATACTGTATCGCCCACCTGCGCGCCAATCTGGTCGGCGAGATCCTTGCCCAGGACCAGAGGGGGATAAGCAGCGTCTTCGGGGGCTTGCTGCGCATCCGATCCTGCGCGAGTGCCGACAGCGCCATGCGCCTGCGCCGGGACTGGATTGAGCGCCCGGACTGAGCCGCTCGTAACAGAGTCCAGTAGATTGCTCACCGTGCGCTCGTCCGCGGGAATGATGCCCTTGATGAGTGCGAAACCGGCGCGCGGCCCGCGCGACACCAGCACCTGGCCATACAAGCCCGGGGAGGCAGCAACCACATGAGGCACATGCCGCAGTCGTTCCAGCAGCGGCCTCCAGTCGCGGATGCCGTCGGCGGCTACACGCATCAGGTCAATGTGTGCCGAGGCGCCCAGCAGCCGATCCTGAAGATCGCGGCGCATACCGTTGGTAATGGCCAGTGCGATGATGAGCGCGGCAACGCCCGCAGCCACGCCGGCGATGGAAATGGCGGTCACCACGCCCACCACAGCCTGCCGCCTTTTGGCTCTCAGGTAACGCGCGGCTACGAAGAACTCAAAGCGCATGGTCCTACTTTGCCGCCTGCACGAAGACAGTCTTGGCGATGCCCACGTTGTCATAACGGTCGTAGACACGCACCGTCAACAAATGCTCGCCGGCATTGCCTTCAAGGGCAGAAGCCGGAAGCGCGAAGTCATAGTGCTCGTGCTGGGAGTCTGAGATTTCGCCCACGGGTGCTACAAATTGCCACTTGTCAGCGTCCAGCGAGTACTCCGCGTGGGCGATTGGTGAGGTGGCATCTTCGGCGTCAAAGGTTACGTGCACAGTCTTGGGGCAGTTTGCCTGTTTGCAGGCAGCAGCTGCTTCCTCGGCCTTCAGCGCGGACACGACCGGCGATGTGGTGTCCACCACGAATCGGTCACTGATTTTTTCCGCAGTGAGCGCAGTTCCGGGCGAGTTGGAAGGCGCATCAGAGGCGACCACTTTGACCTGGTAGCCCCCGTCTGGAACCAGCGTAGCGTCAAAACTATAAGCCTTGTCTGTGATGTTGCGCTTCAGCAGTCTCCATACGTGCTCGCCATCGCCGCGCAGATACACCGAATAGTTCAGGTCGTCATCGTTGTCGTCATGGGCCGCCCATCGCACGGCCACGCTCGCGCGGTCTTTCAATGCTGCCAGGGGCGCGGTGGAGGCGCCGTCAAAGGAGACGGATTGCCCCTGGCTGGCAGAAGGGAAGGTGATATTGACGATTTGCTGTTGACCCACCTGTGCCTGCGGATTCAAGCGAGCTCCGGTTACGACCACAAGATCATCCAGCACGGGAGCAGCATTCACAGGAAGATAGTTCACTCCCACGCTGCCCATGTCGGCGCCATTCTGCAGCACGGCCTTCCACTGCAAGAACCGCCCGGAGGGTGACGCAACAGATCCGTCTTTCAATGGAGCCCAGTCGCTCCAGCCGCGTACGGGCTGCTCCACGTTGCCGGTGCGCGTCCATAACGAATAGCCGGTTGAGCCGGGTTGTATCTCTACTCGACCGAAGCGCGCCAGCGCGCCGGCATCCAGCACGTCGCTGGCAAATTCATGCTTCTCTGCCGCGCCCAGCAGAACAAGCTTGCCGGTGTTGCCTGTACCGATGAGGACGCCGCCTTCGCCGGCGGTCATGGCGAGCCCCTGCTGTGCGTTCAAATGCGCCACGTCAGAGTAGCTGCCGTCAGGCTGGATGTTGAAGATGCGCCCTTGATTGCCGCTGATGGCCAGCAGCCCGTCGGGCCGTGCCGCCAGCGCGTAGACAATTTCTTCCTTGCCAGACCAGAGTTTGCGCGGCGCCTGACCTTCCTTTAAGGCGTAGATTTCTGATCCCTCAGGCACAGAAGCGCTCGCATTCGCGGCCTGCAATGAGCCCGGCTGCACCACGGTGAATGTCACCGTCCCCACGCCCTGAACGGGCAGCGGCGGCAGCGGATTACGGCTCTTGTCGCCCACGCTCGCGGCGTAGATGGTTCCGTCCGGCGCAACAGCGATGGAAGTTATTTCGCGCCGCGGAGCATCAAAGAGCACGTAGCCTTTTCTCTGCGGGCTGATGCGGTATACGAGCCCACTGCCATCCGATCCGGCAATCAGGTTGCCACTGCCATCCCATGCCAGCGAGCGGAGATGTGACTCATCGCTCTTGAAGAACTGCTCCGGTTCGGCGCCGGGTTGGGTGACATCCACCCGAAAGACTGCACCTGGCCCGCCGGTGGCGATGTAGAGCCGGCCCTGCGTGTCAAAGGTCATGTCCCAGATGTAGTGCGTCTTGGAATCACTTTTTCCAGCAGGGGGCTTGGCCTCTCCGGGTTTCGTGTCCTGCTCTTTGAGTTTGGAAGCGTCAAAGACAACCGTTGCGTTGGCTTCTTCTTGCTTTGTGGTCGAGGCTGGATTGAGTTTGTACACTTTGCCGTCGGGCATGGTGGCGGCATAAAGCGCGCCGTCCGGGCCCAGGCGTACAACCTGCACGCTCAGATTGTGGGTATCAAAGAGCGTGAAGGATTTGCCGCTCTTGTCCACGCGCAGGATGGTTGCGGGCGACCCGGTGCCGAGGTAGGCTGTACCGCTTTTGTCCACGGCCACAGACCACACAAAGGTCGAGGGTGTGGTGAGCACCTCGCGCAGGGCGGGCCCTTGGCGCAGATGGCCGTCGTTGCCGATTGCCACGCCGTCGGGTGTGCCCTTTTCGAACTCCTCAAAGCGTGACTGGGTCCACAGGTGTGTATTCTGGGCCGCTAGCGGCTGAACGGCGCCAGCCAAGAGCGCTGCTGCAATCGTGGCAGTTGCGAAGGCGAAGGAGAACCGGCAATGCGTGCAAGATGAGAAAAACATATGCTGCCGTTGAGTCTACTAGAGTCGGCTACAGGGCGCGATGCGTTCTGGAAGGCTTCAGGCATCGCCACGGAACCGGATGATGCGGCGACGGTCGCGCTTGGAGGGGCGACGCGCGGGCAGGGGAACGTACTGCTGCATGGCCTTGCGCTCCTCGGCCAGCCGCAGGCGTGCCTCCTTGCTGGCGTCGGTTTCGCGGTAGAGTGCCTGCGCCACCGCCGCAGGGCCGCGCATATCGCTCAATTGCAGGACTTCGATGTCAAATTCGCCGCCTTCGTTGCGGACGCGCAGCATGTCACCTACGCGCACTTCGCGCGCAGGCTTGGCTTCAGTGCCGTTGGAAAGAATACGGCCCAGATCGCAGGCTTTGGACGCGAGTGCCCGCGTCTTGAAGAAGCGGGCCGCCCACAGCCATTTGTCGATACGCACGCCTGTCATCGCGACGTCCTGCGGAAGTGCAGGCGCACCCGGCGGCGCGCCTGGGTACGCTAGCGGACCAGCACAGCCCGATAATGCACTTTGTTCTTCTTCACCTTATCGATGGCCTCATTGGCCTGAGCCATCGGGAAGGCCTCGGTCCACGCCTTGACGCCGTGCCGTGCCGCCACATCGAGCATCTCGCGTAGACGGTGTGGGCTGCCCGTAGGGTTGCCGGTCACGGACCGCAGGCCAGAGATGAGCGGAAAGGCGTGAATGGCAACGGGTGAGGGCGGCACTCCCACAAAGCAAAGCGTGCCGGTAGGCCGCAAAGCCTGGATGTAGCTGCCCCATTCCTGGTCAGCGTTGATTGTGGACAAGATGAAGTCCAGCGTGCCGGCCGTTTCGCGCATGGCCTTGGTCTCGCGGGTGTTCACAAAGTGATGCGCGCCAAGTTTCCGCGCCTCCTCTTCCTTGGCGGCCGAGGTGGAAAACGCGGTCACTTCCGCACCGAAGATGCGGGCAAACTGGATGGCGATGTGACCCAGTCCGCCGATGCCCACCACACCCACACGAGACGAGGGGTTGATGCCATGCGTGCGCAAGGGGTTATAGACCGTGATGCCACCGCAGAGCAGGGGAGCGGCTTGTTCGCTGGGCAGCGCATTGGGAATGGGAATCACGAAGCGCGCATTGGCGCGGACGCGGTCTGCGTATCCACCGTGGCGATGTACGCAGGTCGCCTCGGACGCAGGGCAGAGATTCTCCTTGCCCTGGGTGCACCAATCGCACTGCCCGCAGGAATTTGACTGCCAGCCGAGGCCAACACGCTGGCCCACCTTGAGCGAGGTCACCTCTGACCCCGTCGCCGTTACTGTGCCGATGATTTCGTGTCCGGGAATGAAGGGATATTGGCTGATGCCCCAATCATTGGAGATCAGATGAATGTCGCTATGGCAGATGCCGCAGTGAGAAATACCGATTTCGACTTCGTGCAGACCCAGGGTTCCGGGGTCGTAGCGAAAAGGCAAAAGTTCGGCTCCCGCTGCGTGAGCTGCAAGTCCTTGAATAAGACTCATGGTCGTTCCGCAGTCCTCGCTGGGGGCTAAAAACGGGCTGCATGAATGCGATGCAGTCAGCCCAAAAAATGGTGGAGGTTACCCACCGCATGAATCAGTGTAAACCGCCCCCTCCTTCGATGTGTAACGTGAGGATCTGGAAGCCGGACAGGACTCCGCCTGCGGGGACGTCAGCGGCCAAAACAGCCGATTCGCCATTCAGCATCACATCCTGTGCCCGGCGCAGTGGTTCCACGGCATTGGCCATGGAGAGAGGAAGGTTCGAGAGTGTCTGTCCCTCCATCTGCACCTGGGCGTTGGGTTCCAGCAGGCTTACATAGACGCGGTCTGCGGCGTGCGCGCGACGTGCCTGCGCCAGTTCGGAATCCATGTCGTCGTCATGGCTGGTGAAGCGGGGCTGATTCAATGTGCGGTCCAGCGTTGCCGCATCTGAAACCAGCAGTCGCAGATTGCCTTCTCCCGAGTTCGCCGGCAGCGTGACTGGGATACGGACATTGTGGGCTGGCTGTTGCCAGGGATGCAGCGTCGCCTCCACGATAACCGTGTCCCCGGCATGCACAAGGTTGCCGGAGACAATGCGTGCCGTATCAAGATCCACTTGCACATTGCGCGGCACGGTTTCAATCTGCAGGTCAATGGAGCGCACCTCGCCCTGTCGGGTTCCGTTTGCGTAGAGCTTCAGGAACTGCTGGCCGGTGAGCATCGCCGCTGTCAGCGGTGCAGGAACATTGTCTCCGCTGGGGGCCCACAGGTTGAGCGGGGCAGGCGGGTAGCCCGCAATCTCGATGTTCCCGGTGACGTGATAGCTGTTCTTTGCCGTGCTCTCGTTGGTTTGCAGCAGAGAATTATAGACAATCACCATCAGCGCCTGCGGTGTGAGCGAGGGCAGGTCTAACATTTCGATGTTCAACTTACGCTCCGGGCCCGCGCCTCGCACCTCAATGTGCACGGGAATCATGTGCGCCTTCGCTCCCAGTACGCCGCGGATGGCTGCATCGCGGTCCTGCGTGAATGCGCCGATAACCTGACCGGTGTTGACAATCTTGAAGGCATTCAACGGCGAGGCCAGTGTTGCCACCACGTCTGTCGTGGTCATGGGCAGCGAGACCGGGCCTGCCTGCAAAATCGGATGTCCGCACGCCAGCAGTTGTTTGGGGTCGACATACGTGACGGTGCATGTGGCGGCAATCTCCACATCGCCGCGGACCAGTTGGGCGCTTACGGCCGATCCGGGCTCCACGCTGGCAATAGCCTTCGGCATTGCGTCTGGTTGCGGCAAAGACGTACCGCTTCCGCCGGCTGCGATCATTTCCAGGCCGGTGCCGGCCACTTCCTTTTGCCACAGCTGAATTGCCTCCGGACGAAAACCGCTCATCACGAGTGGCGTCTCCATGGCCTGAAAGGTCATGCCGCCGTCCGGAGTGCCCTCATGCACCAAAGCGGCCTTGTCAGGGCCGTGCTGTGCTTCGACCGGCATGTCACGCACCTCCAGCATCTGCCCTATGGGCGTAATGCCGGCGATCGGATCCTTGCTGAATTGGCCGATGCGGTAAGAGAGCGATCCGAGAAGCTGGTTGCCAATGTAAACGGGGCTGCCGCTCATGCCCGCCACCACACCCGTATATTCCGGTTTGGCGCCATGCAACTGGGCAAGAATCATGTCATGGCCTGGACCGCGCGCACCGCGCAATACTCCTAGGATTTCCACCTGCATCGGTTCGGGCTTTGTGCCGCGAAACACAGTCCACGCCGTGCCGGTAAGGCCCGCGTGCACCTGGCTGAGAGGAAAGAATCCGCCATTGGATGGCGGTGGCACGGCAGGCGCCGGGGCCGTCTGGGCCGAAAGTTTTGCCATTGCGAAAAAGGTCAGCGCCAATGCCGATACGGTTTTGCGGAGCAAGGATTCCTTTG
Organism: Acidobacteriota bacterium; assembly: GCA_021813745.1. Lineage (GTDB taxonomy): Bacteria > Acidobacteriota > Terriglobia > Terriglobales > Acidobacteriaceae > Telmatobacter. The sequence goes on along the minus strand of JAKAJO010000070.1, from coordinate 14,781 downwards.
AGGGCACACTCACGTCTATAAGAGTACAACCGGCGGCATGCCCGCTCCGAGAGCATGCCGCCCGGCTGTCGCGCTTGCCTGGCCGCCTCCGATTGTCAGAGGCTGGCCGCGACGGCTGTGCCCCGCCGGTTGCCGTTCGCGCAGGGTTATCCCGTATGCTGGTTTGAGCAAAGAGGTTGTCATGTCCACGATGCGCTTGCTCCATCTCTACCATTGCCGCAGAACGTTTTCACTGGCATTGGTTATCCTTGCGGTGTTGGTGGGTGCGCCGCTAAGCCAGGCACAGACCCAGCCGCAGCAGCCCTCCCCGCAGCCATCGCAGCAGCCGGACCAGCAGACCCCAGACCAGACGGCACCGGCCGCCGGCGGGCCTTCAGGTGACACAGGAGCCATTGCGTTACCGAAGAAGAAGGACAAGTCAGAGGAGGCCCCGCCGCCGGCGCCTGCCGCCCCTGTGGTCAAGAATCCCCCGGAGCTGAGCAACTATTCGCTACGCGTGGATGTGCCGGAAGTGACGCTGGACGTAGGCGTGCTTCTGGAGAAGACAGGACAGTTTGTGCCGAATCTGAAGCCCTCGAATTTTCGTGTGTATGAGAATGGCACGGAGCAGAAGGTTATCGGCTTCAAGCGCGTGGAGGCTCCGATTACGGCGTTGCTGCTGTGCGAGTTTGCCTCAACCAGCTACTACTTCATCTATGACATGCAGAATGCCGCCTGGGCCTTTGCCCAGCAACTGCGGCCGCAGGATTATGTAGCGCTGATGACGTTTGACATGCGGACGCGCATCGTGACTGATTTTACGCAGGATAAGAGCCAGCTTTACAACGCGCTTAACTCGCTCATGATTCCGGGCTTCAGCGAACGCAATCTTTTTGACGCGCTGAATGAGTCCGAAGATCGGCTAAGCCGTATTCCCGGTCGCAAATACATCATTCTGATTGCGTCGGGCCGCGATACCTTTTCGCGGATTACGCTCGACAAGATTCTGCAAAAGGTCAAGAACACGCCCGATATCACGATCTACGCCGTTTCCACCGGGGGCGCTCTGCGCGCGATGACCGAGGGCGGCCCGGGTTTCAACCAGCAGCTGCGGGATCTGGATTACTTGCAGGCCGACAACCAGATGAAGACCTTTGCGAAGCTGACCGGAGGTATGTGGTTTGAGCCGCGCTTCGTGGGCGAGATGCCGGATATTTTCTCGGCTATCAACCAGGCGATCCGGTCCAAGTATCAGCTGGTGTACCGGCCGACTGACACCAAGCAGGATGGCACATATCGCAAGTTGCGCGTGGAACTTGTGGACGACGAGGGGCACCCCCTGCGCATGCAGGATGAGAAGCATAAGCCGTTGAAGTATGAAATCATTGCGCGTGATGGCTACCGCGCCCGCCAGGAAGTGGAGTAGCGGGCGGCGGAAGCAATGGAAGAGCGGCGGCAACCAAGCGGTTGCCGCGCGGCCATTGAGGCTACGGTGCTTCGTTCAGGGGCTATTTGAACTGGTTCATGAAGTCCAGAATGTAATAGCCGATGACAAAGATGGTTGCCAGAATCAGCAGCCAGAGGGCAATCCGCACATAAGGCTGTACCTTGTTGACCTTGGTTACGATTGCGGCCTGCGTGCTTCTCTCGTGGTCAAAGGAATCGTCAAGGAAGATCTGGTCTTCTTCATCCTTGGTGAGGCTTGAACGGTACACAAACAGGGCAGCGGTGATTACAGCCAGGACTCCCCAAACTGCCCACATGACAGGAACCATCGTCATACTCCACCTCCTAAGCTTCCGGGTCCCAGATACCTGCGGGCCGTTTTGAAATGCCGCGGTCTCGTGGGTAGAGGGGCCGTTTGGCTGAACATGATAGACCGCAGAAGCTACTCTTGTGGTGACAAAAATCACAGTTATTTTTTGCCGGGGGATTGGCGTTTGTTATCCGCTTACAATCGGATGAGTTTGCGCAATCCACAGGTGTTACGCGCCGGGAAACAGGCTGTGCGACCTTTCGTCTTTGGTGGCATCCAAAGAAATGTAAGCGCTGGTACCTCTTGAATCGCCCGGCGCCGAGCGCTAGAGTGAACAGTAGCGCAAGGATTTCAAGAAACGGGAGAAACCATGTCCACTGCAACCGTTACGCCCACTCAGGAAGCCAAGAAGGCGCCTCTCACACTCACCCCGCAGGCCATCGCCAAGGTGCGCGAAATCATGGCTACCCAGGATCCGCTTCCCGCTGGACTGCGCATAGGCGTAGTTGGCGGAGGCTGCTCAGGTTTCCAGTACTCCATGTCCTTTGAGAACCAAAGCGGCATGATGGACAAGGTCTTTAGCTTCGATGACCTTAAGGTATTTGTGGACGCTACGTCCTTGATGTATTTGAACGGATGCACCGTGGACTACGTTGAGACGCTGGAAGCAGCAGGCTTCAAGTTTGATAACCCGCAGGTGAAGTCGACCTGCGGCTGTGGCTCTTCGTTCAGCGTGTAAGAGCGCATCCGCGGCAACGCATATTCTGCCCGGTTCACTCGTGCTAAGGCCTGTCTCCCAGCGAGGAGACAGGCCTTTTGCTTGAGCACAGCCGCCGCCGCGATGCGACCGATTATTGCGGTGCCGGGCTCACGGGGCTTGTCGGAGTGGTTGGGCCGGTGCCTGTCGTGGGACCGAAGGTTGTGCCGGAGCCAAACGAGGACCCGCCGATAGAGCCCGCCGCCCCGGGCAGGTTGCTTGCGGGCTGTCCAATGCCGGGACCGGAGCCCGCGCCGCCGGACATCTGTTCCATTGCCGGGTCATAGGTGAACTCCCACTCGTTGTAGTGGTTTTTCTTCTTGAAGATAAGAATTGATTTTTTCGGGCTGGCGGGTGAGAAACCGATGATGCCCGCTCCGCCAAACGTCTGGCCGGTCAAGCCTGTTCCTGAACTTGAACTGCTGCCAGCGTCGCTGCTGCCCGGCGTCCCTGGGGTAGATGTCGTAGATTCCGTGGGGCTTGTGGCCGTTGTAGGGCTGGAGGGCGCAGCCGGGCCTGTGCTTGTGGTGGGCGATGAACTCGAGGAGCCGAAGATGGAACTGCCACCCGGCGAGGAGCCAAAGGCGCCACCCATGGGAGAAGCGCCTGCCATGCCAGCGCCGCCGCTGGGGCCAATTCCCGCCAGTGTGGAACCAGCCATAGGCTGACCGAAGAAGCCTATGACGGTCGGCGTCTTATTTTGTCCGAACTGGATTGGCTTCCAGTCGTCCTTGCCGGTTGAAGGGTCGATGTACTTCTTGCGAAGAAAGCGAATGCCTCCCGTCTTCACAAGGGCATCCAGGTTGGGGGGATAGGCGCCAAACTTCCTGTAGTAAAGCTGGATGGCGCGCATGTATTGCTTGCCGCGACGCATGGTTTCCATGTCCCGGTCGCGCTGGATATCGTCGCGAATGCGGGGCATGGCCACGGATAAAGAAATGATGAGGATGGCCAGCATGAAGATCACCGCAACCAGCAGATAACCTTCCTCAGAAGGCTTGGCTGGCCGGCGGGTTGGAGGGCACTTCATCATCGGATAGCAGCTGGGAGTCTTGCCGGGGGTGCTAGTTGACTGAGAGCGGCAATGTCTGCGTGTTGTTGTAACCCAAGTCCGTAATGCGGACACTGCCCGGCATGACCAATTCAACTTTATAGCGGTGATCGACAATGTCGCCGGGCCGGGCAATGAAGATGTCATCGCCGTGGACGAGGAAGGCCTTCAGGGACTTGTCTGGAGCCTGGCTGTAGCCAAAATACTTCAAGTCAATCGCGGGCGGGCGCGGCGCAACGGGAGCGGTAATGACCGCGGGCTTGTCTTCGCGAGCGCTCTTAACCGGGGCCTCAATAGCCACAGGTGCTGAGTCAGCTGAAAAAATGTTTCTGCCGGTGCCCTGGTACACCACGTTTTCGCTTTGGGCCAGCTTGTCTAGATGGAGCGTGGGATCAATCCCGGCGTTCGAGATTTTCTGCGCCTCGGGGCCCGTTGCTGCCGTTTCCCGCGGCGTGGTGCGCCCTGTGGTTGGGTGCGTTGCGGTCGCTCCAGGCTGGGTGGATGGAGTGCCCCAGAATGAGCCGTAAATCTCCCAGGCGCCGATGACCACGATGGTCGCAGCGAGAGCAATGAGCAGGTAGAACTGGCGCTTGTTTTCAAAGCCAAGCTGGAGTGCCACGGCTATTGGCCCTCCTTTCCCGGAGCGGATGGCGCACCGGGCGACTCATCCTTTGACGGTGGAAGGCCGCTGGCAGCCGCGTCAGCCGGGCGGAGCCACGTGGAGACGCGCAGCCGCAGATTCACCATTCCGCCCTGCTGGCCTGTGAGCGCCATGGTGCGGATGACAAAAAACATTGGATCGCGCTCAAGATCATTCACGAAGTGCATGATTTGCGGATATGCGCCGGTGATCCCCGCATCCATGGTGATTTCGGTTAAATCCGCGCCGGCAGGGCCTTGCGCATATTGTACCCGCGACAGCCGTACGCCGGACTTTACTTCCAGATCCCCAATGCGCGAGGCGATGGAGGAGTAATTGGCGGGGACGCGCTTGGCGTAGAAGTCCTTGACCTCTTCGCGCGTAACGGCCACTTGCTTGTCCAAGCCGCGGAGCGGCGCCGTCTCAATTTGCAGAGCTTTGAGCTGAAACTGCTTGCCGGCAAGCGCGCCAGCGGAGCTGCTGTCTGTGATGGACCAGTCAAGCGCGAAGCGGACGGCAAGAAACGAAACCAGGATAACGAGCAACACAAGTCCGGCGTAGTGCCAGGTCAGCGGTGAGCGCAGGCGTTCGTGCCAAGCGATACGAGGACGGTCATTCACTGCGTGGGCCCTCCTGTGCGTGGCTTCATGGGAGACTTCGGGCGCATCGGGCCGGTGTAGGGCGGTCGGTACTGGACAGGCGCAGTGCCGGCATCGGAGCGGTCAACTTCGGTCTTTGTCTTGGTGGTTCCGGCCTTTTGTGCCTTGCGCTCAGCCGCATCGGGTGGGTTGTATTCCGCGAGCACGTCGAAGTTCACCGGGCTTGAGGCGCTTACGGGCATCATCTTTTCGCCGGGGCCGCCACTGGCTTCAGAACTCTCGCCCACGATGCGCGGCGCGACGAAGCGGCGGGAGTGCTCCAGATTCTGCACCAGCTCGATGGCACGGTCACGTGGGCCGAGCACGCGCAGACGCAGGGTGATGTGCCCCTGCTTGTCCCGCGAGGGCTCGATCGTGGTCACCTGCACGCCGCCGGGCAGGACGGTCTCCAGGTCTTCCATGGCCAGCGTCCAGGAGAATGCCTTTTCATCAAAGAGCTGGTTCAGCCGCTCGACCTGTGCGAGCGTCTGCGCATTGTCCGGCTGGCGCATCAGGGTCTGGTAGGTCTGCCGCTCCTGGGTGATCTGCGCAATCTGCCCATCGAGTGCGTGTTCACGAGCGCGTGCCTTTTCGGCTTGATCGTGCAGGGCATGGATTCCAAAGGCGAGAGCTACGGCTACGAGTACGAGGACCCCCATGGCGATACGTAGGTGCTTGAGGATGGGGCCGAGATCCGCGAAGGGCCGTGTGGCGAGATTGATGGAGATGCGCATGGCTTATGCCACCCCCGCCAAGGCGCCGGTGATACCTGCGAAGCTCACATTGCCCAGCGATGTGGCTGCACCCGCCGTGGGGCGAGGCGCAAGCTCGACCACAGTCAACTCAGGCTCGTTGAGCCAGCGTGCGAATTCAGCTGCCGTGCCGGCGCCCGCAAAATGCAAGCTGTGTGGACGGGCGGCAAGCTTGTCTTCGAAGTACGCGGCGGCAACGGCGATGTCGCGCTGCACTTCGCTTAGCAGCAGCCCGGGATCGGCAGGCAAATCCAGCGTACGGTACAGGAGCAGATCCTGACCGTTGGCAATGGCGGTGGTGAGTGACGAACCGCTCAGGCAGGCTGCCAGCACGGGCTGCTGCGCGTCCACCGCACTCAGCGCCGCCAGGCTCGACGAAAGGACAGCGCCGGGCTCATAGCCGGCTGCGCGTACGGCGGCTTCGTACTCCGCAAGAATGGGGCCGGGCATGACGGCCACCAGCACACGACATTCTGTCTCGTCCTGCGACAGAATCTGGTAACTGACGCCCGCTTGCTCCACATCAAAGGAGACCATCTTTCGCAGGCGGAAGCGTAGGACAGGGATGACCTCGTTGGCATGACCAGGCAAGGAATCGAAGTCCAGCACGAAGACGCGAACGACTGCGTCCGGCACGATGAGCGTGACAGCCCGCGTGCGAGGCTCCACGTTGCCGAGCGTGTTGCGAATGGCAGCAATGACGGCGTCCACGGCATGCAGATTTACTTCTACTATGGAGGGCGTGAGCGCACCCGGCGGCAGTGGCGCAAATGCATACACAGGCGGTGCGCCCTTGCCGGGCAGCGCCGCAGCCAGAGCGCCCTGGGGCGACAGGTCCACCGCGGCCGGGGGGCGGTTGGCGTGCTGCTGACCGGATTGCTTGCTGCTCGGAATCCAACGCACTAGCGCGATGCCTCAATAAACGTGACTTTGTTAATCTCCTTGAGCGTGGTCAGGCCGCGTCGCACACGGTCCAGCGCGGACTCGCGCAGGAACCTCATGCCTTCTTTCTGTGCCAGCTTACGCACTTCGGAGGTAGGTTTCTTTTCCAGAATCAACTCACGGATGGGGTCGGTCAAGTCCAATAGCTCGTGAATGGCGGTTCGGCCGCGATAGCCGGTGCCGCCACACTCGATGCAGCCGGAACCTTCCCTGAAGTCAAAGTCGCGCCACTCGGCGGGATCAAGTCCGCTGGCCAACAGCATGTCATCCGGGTGATGCGCAGTGCGGGCGCAGTGCTCGCAGATGGTGCGCACAAGCCGCTGTGCCAGGATGCAGTTGAGCGCGGAGACGAAGTTGTAGGCCTCGACGCCCATGTTCAGGAAGCGCCCCAGCACGTCCACCACGTTGTTGGCGTGGACGGTGGTGAAAACCAAGTGGCCGGTGAGCGCGGAGTTGATGGCGATCTGCGCCGTCTCCTGGTCGCGAATTTCGCCGACGAGAATCTTATCAGGGTCATGACGGAGGATGGAGCGCAGGCCGCGGGCAAATGTGAGACCCTTCTTCTCGTTGACGGGAATCTGCGTGATGCCGCGAATCTGGTACTCGACCGGATCCTCAATGGTGATGATCTTGTCCTCGTCGCTCTTGATTTCGTTGAGCGCGGCGTAGAGGGTCGTGGTTTTGCCGGAGCCGGTGGGGCCGGTGACGAGCACCATGCCGTAGGGCTCGCGGATGTAACGGCGGAACCTGCGCAGATCCTCTTCAGCAAAGCCCACCACATCCAGGGTGAGGTTGCGGAACTTTTCGCTCATGGACTCCTTGTCCAGCACGCGGAGCACGGCGTTTTCACCATGCACGGTGGGCATGATGGAGACGCGGAAGTCGATGAGGCGGCCCTTGTAGCGCACACGAAAGCGGCCGTCCTGCGGTACGCGGCGCTCCGCAATATCGAGCTCGCTCATGATTTTGATGCGGCTGAGGATGGTGGTGTGATGCTCGCGAGCAATGGGCGCCATGGCTTCCTGCAGCACGCCATCGATGCGGTACTTCACATGGAGCGAGTCGTCATAGGTTTCGATGTGGATGTCAGAGGCGCGGCGTTCAAGGGCAGTGAAGATGGTGGTGTCCACCAGGCGAATGATGGGGCTGATGTCCTCATCGCTGGTGAGCTTTTCAATGGAGATGTTTTCGTCTACATTCTCTTCACCGGAGAGCACGTCGAAGGTGAGGCCTTCGCTGGCCTCGTCCAGCACGCGCTGTGACTGCTCGGTCTTCTTGAGCAGGTCGGTGATTTGCGAGAGCGTGGCCACGCAGGGGAGGATGCGGCTGCCCAGAAGCCCGGCAATCTCATCCAGCACCATCAGGCGCGAGGGGTCGCTTACCGCGATCACCAGCGCGTCGCCACGCTGCTCAATGGGTACGAAGTTGTAGCGGAACATCAGTTCCACGGGAACCGTGCGCAGCAGGTCATGCTGGATTTTGAAGTTCTTGAGATCAACAAACTCCGCCCGGTAACGATGTGCCAGAGCCTCAGCCTGCGCGCGCTCTTCTGCGCTGCCGGGCTGCGGGCCCACGGGAAGCATGATGACGTTTGGATCAGCCATGGCGTGTCACCCCTGTGCTCCTGAAACTTGTCCCAGCGAGAAGATGGGCAGGTAAAGCGAAATAAGAATGAAGACCACTACTACGCCCATCACGATGAGGATGGCGGGTTCGATGAGCGAGAGCGCAGCGGTGAGGGCGGTGGCGACGTCCTCTTCAAAAAATTCGGCCACGGAATTGAGCATCTGCGGCAGGGCGCCGGTCTGCTCGCCCACGGAGATCATCTCCGTGGCAAGATCGGGAATCACCTTGGTCTGCGTGAGCGAATCGGCCAGGCTCTTGCCCGCACGGACGCTGCCTATGGACGACAGGACCGCCTTGGACACGCGGCGCGAAGAGATGGAGTGAGCGGCAGTCTCCAGCGAGGGAACCAGCGGAAGACCGCCGGTGAGCAGCGTGGAGAGCGTGCGGGAGAACAAGGCTACCTGATACTTGAGCCAGATTTTGCCGAAGATAGGCAGTCCAATACGAAAGCTGTCCACGAAGTCGCGTCCGCGTTCGGTGATGGAGAAGCGATAGCCGCCCAGGCCGATGCCGGCCGCAATGATGGCAATCCAAATAAAGTTGTGCTGCGTCCACTTACCGAAGGTAAGCAGCGAGACGGTCATGCCGGGCAGTTGCGAGCCCATCTGGTCATAGAGTTCGGCAAACTGCGGGATGACCACCGTGAACATGAAGATCATGAGGCCGGTGACGAGTGTGAGCAGCAGAGACGGGTAGATGAGCGAGGCGGTCAACTTTTTACGGAACGTGAGTGAGACGCGCTGGAAGCTGACGAAGCGCTCCAGAACCTCCTGCAGGTTGCCGGAGCGCTCGCCGGCAAGAAGCGTTGTGGTGTAAAGGGGCGTAATGCCTGACTGCGCTTCGAATGCCGAGGATAGCGCCTCGCCGGTCTTCACGCGATTCGAAACGTCTTCAATCTGTGCGGCAAAGTGCGCATCCTTCTGGCTCTTGGCGAGCATGCTCAGAGAGCTCAGAATCGGCAGGCCTGCTCGAACCAGCGTGAGAAACTGCTGGTTGAAGATGAGAAACTGCTCAAGCTTGACCTTGCGCCTGCCAAGCAGGGAGCGACCGCTGCGCGCCTTGACGGAGAAGACGTGATAGCCGGCATGCGTAAAGCGCGCGCGCAGCTCCTCGGCGGAACTCGCCGTTTGAACCTGCTCCTGTACGCGGCCGCGCTCATCGGCCAACTTGATCACAAACTCTGCCATAGACTTACGTGTTGACGGGGCGTCTTTCACGCCGCCGTCTTCGCTGCAACGCCTTCCTGCTCAAGGGTATCAGCCTCAACGACCCGATAGACGCAGCGGGTGCTGAAAGCGTTCGCCCAGACTGCCGCGGGTCAAAATCCGTTGGCCACAAGCCACGCCTCGGTTAGCTGTAACTCGGGCTTTTTCTGGGCCTGCATCTGGGCGTGGGCCAGCTTCACCAGCACATCCGCTTCCACGTTGACCAGGGCGCCGAGCGCGAGCGTGTGCAGATTCGTGCGCCAATAGGTGAGGGGCAGAATGGCGATGGTAATGGTCTCGCCATCGAAGTCGGCGATGGTGAGGCTGATGCCCTCGATGGCCACCGAGCCCTTGTGCACCATCCACGGGCGCACGTTTTCCGGCACGTGGATCTTCAGCGTCCAGTCGGTGGTTCCCTTGTTGAACTGAGGGCTGGTTGCGGGAATGACCGGGTCCAGTGTTACGAGGGTGCCGGTACCGTCCACGTGGCCCTGCACGACGTGCCCGCCGAGTGGGCTTCCGGCTGCCGTGGGCAGTTCCAGATTGACTTTGGAGCCGGGAGCCAGCGAGCCGAGAGAGGTGCGGTCCAGAGTCTCCTGCGCAAGGTCAGCGTGGAAATAGGTCGGATTGACGTCAAGAGCGGTAAGACACACACCGGAGACGGCCAGCGAGTCACCCTCGCGCAAACGACCGGCGATGCCCGGGGCCTCTACGGTAATGCGCCAGACACCACCGCGATCGGTCAGGCTGACCAGCGTGCCCGTCTGCTCAATGATTCCCGTAAACATGCCTTCATTCTATGCGCTGCCGACGTTGCCTATTTACCGCCGCCGTTGAGCCACGCAAGAATCTCCCGCATCACCTGTGGTCCCTTGTCTGTCTTAAACAGAAACTGGGCGTGCGCTGCCCCATCCAGAATGATCAGTTTTTTGGGTTGCGGGGCCTCGTCATAAGCCTTCTGAACCCCGGGCAGTCGGGGCCCGTTTGCACCCTTGTCGTCGCGGGAGATGATGAAGAGAACAGGCGATTTCAGCCTGGATGCTGGCCCGCTGGGATGCAGGCTTAAGAGCACGATGCGATCAATCTCGCCCGGCTTTGATGCAATCGAGGCGTCCCCGGTGGCTATGGCGCCCATGCTGGCTCCTACAACCGATACATCTTTTGAGCCGGTCTTGTGCAGGTAGTCCACGGCTGCCAACACGTCCAGGTCGAGCGGCGCCTGCATGGGATTTTTGTCGCCGGGTCCGTGCGACTTGCCGTAACCGCGAAAGTCGATTGCCAGCACTCTGAAGCCAGCGGCCTGCAGCTGCTTTGCCTGCTCTGACCAGCTCTCTTTGTTGAACATAGCTCCGTGGGCAAGTACAACCGCCCGGTCGCCGGTTCCGTATTGATCTGCAAAGATGACTCCGCCATCGCGGGTTGGAAATGAGACAGTCTGCTGGGCCGCGGCCATGCCGGCCAGCAAGCCAACTACAAGAATCACCAGAAGGTTACGCATGCCGTAACTCTACTACGTGTTCATTCCCTGAGTGAAACCGGGCACAAGAAGCCACGCGGTCCGAAGCCTTTGCGGGGAAGGGATCTGACCGGCTTTGCAGTTCTTCTTTCTGCGTTGCTTTGCTTATCGGCGCTTATTCGGCTGCTGCCTCTTCTGGCGCCCTTTCCAGAGCGAAGTCTGCCCGGGTCAGCTTTGCGTAGAGGGAAAGCAGGTGTAAGCGCCAGCGGAGGATCATCCCGAAAGCGAGGATGAAGAAAAGGCCGCCGGTCTGCTCGAGGGTGAGGAATTTGTCAAAGTAGTCGCGGGCGAAGTAGCGCACGGCAGCCAGCACAATGACCACGGCGAAGAACGCGCTGGAGCGCTTCATCATGATGGTATCGCCATCGCGGCGCAGGCTGGATGTGAGCAGCAGAGGATAGGCGAGCACAATGGCGCCAATGAGAAATGCTGCAAGGGCCCAGGTCCACGGCACGCGAAACAGCGGCACCAGGAACATGCAGAACCCTGTCGCCATGCCCACCGGAGGCATCACCAGCTTCTTCACCGTCACCGCGGTGCGGCCCTCGCGCACGCGCCAGACGAGCACGCCGCAGAGTCCGACGATGGAAACTGCTGCCGTGAGCAGGGGGGACGCAACCATTCTCAAAAACCTCTGGTTCTATTGTGACAGGCTGAGCCGCCCCAGGGGAGTGCGGATTGGGGACTGGCTCACAGGTTGTTTAGATGCGGCAGAGTCGCCCGCCGTTTCATGCAGTTTGTGTGGCTGGCCAGGGGTCGCGCAGCAGCGAGCAGAGGCCGAGGTCGTCGCCATAGCGTTGGACTTCCATGTTGCCTAGGTGGGTGGCGTGGTTCATCCCGCGAAAGGCAGGAACCGCGTCGGAGCCCATAATTTGCGGCGAAACAAAGAGATGTACGCGGTCCACATGGTTGCTGGCGAGGAGCGCCGTGTTCAGGCGCGTACCGGTTTCGGTGAGCAGCGTCAGAATGCCTTCTTCGCCCAGCTTGTCCAGCACTTTGTCCAGCGGTACGCGGCCGGCCAGGGCGGGCAGAACCTCCACGCGGATGCCGTGTTTGCGCAGTACGTCTGCACGGGACTCGTCACTTGAAACCGTGAAAAGCACAACATCCTGTTGGGCGCTGCGCACTATCTTTGCGTCGAGCGGCATGCGGAGAGCCGAGTCCAGGATCACGCGCAACAGGGGGCGACGGCGGCGGTGGCCACTGCGGTCGGTGAGCATGGGGTCGTCTGCCAGCACCGTATCAATGCCGGTGAGAACGGCATCGGCCTGCCAGCGCAGGGGCTGCACGGCAGCGCGCGCGGCTTCGTTGGTTATCCAGTAGGGCTCGCGGAGCGTGTGGTGACCGAGCGGTGGAGCGATGCGGCCATCGAGGGTCATGGCGACTTTCATCAGTACGAAGGGGCGCTTGTGCTGGCTCCAGCGGGCGAAGCCCTCGTTCAGGCGGCGCGCCTCGTCCTCGCAAACACCGATGGTTGTCTCCAGCCCGGCGGCATGAAGGGTTTCCATGCCGTGGCCCGCGACGGAAGGGTTGGGATCAATGGTGGCAGCAACCACACGCTGCAGGCCGGCGGCAATCAGGGCCTGTGTGCAGGGGCCGGTGCGGCCGGTGTGGTTGCAGGGCTCAAGGGTGACGTAGGCGGTGCCGCCCTGCAGCCGCTCACTGCCGAACTGCATAGCCTCCTTGAGCGCGATGACCTCAGCGTGGTCCCGCAAATCGTACTCGTGCCAGCCCTGGCCCAACATTAGCCCGGAGCGATCCAGAATGATGCAACCCACCACGGGATTGGGCGAGCACATGCCGATGCCGAAGCGGGCCAGCTCGAGCGCCCGCTCCATCCAGTATCGGTCCTGCGTTGAATCGTGCATTGCTATCCCAACAGCGCGTCTACAAAGTCCGCGGGCGAAAACTCGAGAAGGTCGCCCATTTGTTCGCCCACGCCGACAAAGCGGACGGGCAGGTTGAGCTCGCGGGCGATGGCCACGGCGATGCCGCCCTTGGCGGTGCCGTCAAGCTTGGCGAGCACAATGCCGGTGACGCCTGCGGCTTGCGTAAAGAGACGCGCCTGCTGCAGGCCGTTCTGGCCTGTGGTGGCATCCAGCACAAGCAGCACCTCGTGGGGAGCACCGGGAATGAGCCTGGCGGCGGTGCGGCGCATCTTGTCGAGCTCATCCATGAGGCCGGTCTTGGTGTGCAGGCGGCCTGCAGTGTCCACAATCAGATCGTTGATCTGTCGGGCTTTGGCGGCGCTGGCGGCGTCATAGAGCACGGCGGCGGGGTCGCCGCCCTGGCGCGTCTTGATCATCTCCACGCCCGAGCGGGAGGCCCACACTTCAAGCTGCTCAATGGCGGCGGCGCGGAAGGTATCTGCCGCGCAGAGGAGAACGGAGTGGCCCTGGGCGCGCAGCCACGCGGCCAGTTTGCCGCTGGTGGTGGTTTTTCCGGCGCCGTTGACGCCTACGAGGAAGGTGACCTTGGGGGGCGCCTCGGGCGTGGGAACGGGACGCTGCGGGGCCTCAAGGATGGACTGTAACTGGGATTTGAGCAGGTTGCGTAGCTCGTCGCCGCCTTCAATGGCCTGGCGGCGGGCATGGTCGCGTAGTGCATCAATAACCTGCGTGGTGGTTTGTACGCCCAGGTCGCTGCCGAGCAGCGCGGATTCGAGATCCTCGAGTGCCGCTTCGTCCACCGTGCGGGTGAGGGAGACGATGCCTTCAATCCTGGATGATAAGGACTCGCGGGTGCGTGTGACCGCCTGCTTCATGCGGCCAAAGATGCCGAGAGCGGGGCTTTGCAGCTCGGCCGCTGGGGTATCCTGCGCAGGGTCGCCGTTTTCCTGAGGGTCTTTTCTGCCGCCAAAGAGCTTGATCATGAGCTGGTCCAGCTTTGAGTTTAAAGCAGAGGGCGGTCGGAGCGAACCCAGGGGGCGGCAGCGGGCAAAGCGCGCCATCAGGTTATATGGCCAAGAATTCACTTGTGTCCTGCCGCGAATCGGGAAACAATTCTCAAGTCGTTTCCGTAGATTCCCCTGGCGGACGATTCCAATCGGAGGTCTCAACAGCACATGAGCAAGGTGCGTGTTTTGGTCGGAACGCGCAAAGGTGCGTTCATCCTGACGTCAGACGGCAAGCGCGAAAAGTGGGAGGTCAGCGGCCCATTCTTTGCGGGCTGGGAGATTTACCACATGAAGGGCTCGCCCGTGGACCCGGACAGGATCTACGCCTCGCAGACCAGCGGCTGGTTTGGCCAGCTCGTGCAGCGTTCCACTGACGGCGGCAAGACGTGGCATCAGCCCGGCGTTAGTGCCGCGGAATTGCCCGTTCCCGGCCCGCCCAAGGCCCTTCCCAGCAGGTTCGTATACGACTCGTCCGCCGAGACGGGCAAGCCTCTGACCACGCATCAGTGGTATGACGGCACGCAGCATCCGTGGGAATTCAAGTGTGTGTGGCATATCGAGCCATCGCTGACCGATGCAAATATGGTCTACGCCGGCGTGGAAGATGCAGCCATCTTTTGCTCGACGGATGGCGGAGAAAACTGGCACGAACTGCCCGGGTTGCGCGGCCACGGCACCGGGCCGAAGTGGCAGCCGGGCGCGGGCGGCATGTGCCTGCACACGATCATTTTGGATCCGACGAACCCGAAGCGGATGTATATCGCGATATCGGCGGCAGGCGCGTTCCGCACGGACGATGGCGGACAGACGTGGAAGCCGATCAACAAAGGGCTCCACTCGCAATACATTCCCGACCCGACGGCCGATGTCGGGCATTGCGTGCATCACATCGCCATGCACCCATCGCGGCCGAATGTGCTGTTTATGCAGAAGCACTGGGACGTGATGCGCAGCGATGACGCGGGTGACAACTGGCGCGAGGTCAGCGGCAACCTGCCCACCGACTTCGGCTTTGTGATTGAC
>JAKAJO010000136.1 GCA_021813745.1 Acidobacteriota bacterium | reverse complement strand
TCAGGGAGGGATGTATAATCCTTTCGTGAGTCCGAATGCAACTTTTGGTCTGGTTCCGCAGGAGCGGAGGGAGCGCAACTGGCTTCCGGTGGTGATTGCCGCGGCGGTTGTTGCGGTGGTTGTGGTGGTTGTGGTGCTGGTGTCTCAGCACGGGAAACCCGCCGCGACGGTGACGCCGATTTCGGCCAAGCCGGATCCGTATGCTGCGTATTTGCCGATCAGCAGGCTGGTGATGAGCGAGGCGAGCAACCTGGTGGGAGGCAAGGTGACCTATGTGGATGGTCACATTGACAACACCGGGACGAAGACGCTGACGGGGATTACGGTGCAGGTGCTGTTTCGGGACATGGCCAACGAAGTGGCGCAGAATGAGACGCAGTCGCTGATGGTTATCCGGACGCGCGACCCCTATGTTGATTTGGAACCTGTGTCGCAGGCGCCGCTGAAGCCAGGCCAGGGACAGGATTTTCGATTGATCTTTGACGGCGTGTCGCCGGACTGGAACGGGGCGTATCCGGAGATTCGCGTGGTGCGGGTGCAGAGCGAATAAGGGCTTGAGCGGGGCCTTACGCAGTAGAACTTACGCTGACAGGTAAAAAGTACATGACCGGCAGGGAGAGACGGCTGGGGGCGGAGGACTGCGTGCGGGCGTACCTTCTGAGTAATCAATTGAAAAATAAGCATGTTATATGAATCGCGATGGTGCGAAACCTCTTTGGCACGGTCCTTGCAAATAGGGAGGGCAAGCAGCGAGAAGCGAAGTTCGAGAGACTTCTTGCCGGAACAGAAGGGGCGAAATGATGAGAATGCAGATGCGCAAAATGGGCCTGACCACTGGACAAGTTGGAGCGCTGGTTTTGAGCGCAGCGCTGGCGGTGCCGATGATGGCGCAGCAAGCACAGCAGCCGACGAGCACGCCGCCGGCCGCATCGGCAGCGGCAGCACCTTCGACAAGCACGACGCAAATGCCGAGCGACAAGGAAGGCTTCTGGGGTCATCTGAACCCGTTTGCGCGGAAGTCGTGGGTGAAGAAGCGGACGGACCCGATCAACGACCGGTTGACGGAGCTGGATCAGGTGAACGCGAAGAACGCGAAGGATATTGCGGACGTGGATGCGCGGGCGCAGGCGGGCATCAAGAAGGCGCAGGACGCGGCGGACGCGGCGAACCAGTCGGCGACGGCAGCAGGGACGCAGGCACAGAATGCGAGCCAGATTGCCCAGAGTGCCACCGGTCAGGTGAGCCAGATTAACGGCAAGGTGAACGGGCTGGACCAGTATCACCCGATCCAGGATGTGGATGTGGCGTTTCACGGGAGCAGCCCCGTGCTGACGGAAGATGCGAAGCAGCAGCTGGATGCGATGGCAGCGAAGCTGGCCGGCCGTCAGGGCTACATTCTCGAAATGGAAGCGCATGCACCGGGCGCCGGCTCTGTAGGTATCCAGAGCTCGGAGCGGCTGGCCGAGGCAGTGAAGCGCTATCTCGTCACAGAACATCAGATTCCCGTCTACCGGATGCATGCGGTAGCGCTGGGCAACGCGCAGATGGCGTCGAATGACGGCACATCGGCGCGGGTGCGGACCGGCAGCGTGCACATCCAGTTGATGGAAAACAGTTTGGCGGCCCAGGATGCAGCGTCCCCCCATGGCGCGGCATCTTCGACCGGTGCGGAGCAGCCGTAAGGCTGCAAACAGCCACCCCCCTGAGGCTCCCATCCGCCCGGACGGCCCCCCGCCGTCTGGCCGCCAACCAAGCTCTCGCAACACGAGAGAACCAAGGCAACTTGGCCCCCATCAAAGATGGGGGCCGTTTTTTGTCTGGGGGCAAGGCTACTGCGATTCGATGCGGTGGCCCCGCTTGCCAAAGAATGCAAGGTCGGGCCTTGTCCATCATGATTCTAATCAATGTTAGAATGCAGATGACGAGGGGGGGACCATGCTCAAGTTGAAGCTGACGAAGATTGGGAGCTCTGTGGGTGTGATTCTGCCGAAGGAAGCCTTGTCGCGACTGAAGGTGGACAAGGGCGACACGATCTTTCTTTCTGAAGAGAAAGATGGTTTCAGGGTGACTCCATTCGATCCCGAATTTGAAAGGGCCATGCAGTCGGCGCGGAAGATCATGAAACGGCGTCGGAACGAACTGCGCGAGTAAGCAAAGTGAAGACCCGCCGATGGGCGTGGGTTCCGCTTGAAGTTGTGCTTGCGATTCATGACGAACAGATTGCAGAGCACGGTGGAGTGCGCGGTGTCCGCGACCTTGCCGTGATCGATTCCGCGCTGGCTCGACCGCGCAACCTCCTGGCGTACGGGAAACCGGAAGCTGCCGCGCTGGCGGCTGCGTATCTTTTCGGGCTATGCAGCAATCATGGCTTTCTTGACGGGAACAAGCGCACGTCCTTCGTGGTGGCGGAAACATTTCTCGATCTGAATGGGTATGCCATGGACGCGTCGGACGCGTCGGTGGTGACGACGGTGCTTGCGGTTGCATCGGGCACGATGCGCGAAGCGCAACTGGCGAGGTGGTTTCGATCGTTTGTCCGGAAGACGGAGACCTGATTCTGAACTGGCCTGCTTCCGGCAGTCTTGGCGGGGTTGAGCCTGCGGGGGTGGAGTCTCAGAGTGGCAGGCGGGTGAAGGGCTTGCTTTCCCAGGTCCGGGCACACGGGCATAGGGCACCCATTTTCAGTGGGCAGATTTACTTCGCTCTCCCGGTACCTCGGCCACCCGCCGTTCTTGGATGTCCACCATTTGAAAATCTTTCTGATCTTTGTACGAAATCTCCAACAGTCATCGCACAATGGAGCATGCTGTCAGACTGTACGAGTCACACATCATTTAGGAGGGAGAGGGATTGCGCAGGCTTTTGGTTCTTTGCTTCCTGTTTGGTTGTTGCGCCTTCGGCATGTGCCAGGCTGCGCCTCAAGCTAGCTCATCAAGACTCGATTTTGATCCTGATCATCAACAGCCCGTGACCCTGGAAACAGCGACATTGAGTGCTGAGGTTATCGCAAATGCTCCTGATCCTGTGACAGGCTCGTCGAGGGCGATACGACTGAGTTACCGCAGCGGGGCAAAGGAAGTTTTGGTGCGTTTGCCGTTCCTGTTTGCTCAAATCAACTCTCTTCGGCAGGGGCCGGCGGGAAGGCTGATCATCCTTGGCATGGCTACAGGAAGTGTCGACGAGATCGGAATTCTGGATACGAAGGCAAACAAACTAATCGATGACTTTATGTGCTACGAGCCCGCGATTTCCCCAGAAGGAAAGTACATTGCGTTCACTAAGTTCTATCCTCCCCACGGTATCGAATCAGCCGACGACCACAGTATGCTCTATGCCGTTGCGCATTCCCCACAGGAGAACAGGCCCAAGGGAACTCAGTTGAGCAACGACGAAGATGTCGGATTCGAAATATACCCCCCGGGAAAGGGAAACTGGACAAGGGACAACATTGGTGCGGGCGATCAACCCGACAACATTGTGGCAGGAGGGTACATTTGGAAAAGCGATGATCAATACTTCTTTGCGTATGGGGTAAGTATTGCCCCACGCGGAATTGCCGCTCAACCTTCGCTCGTCTGGGTTTCAATTGGAGATGGAACTGCATCAATCCGTACTGTGAGTGTGATCCAGGAGAAGCAGGCAAGTGAGTATGCTTCACCTGCATATCTCCAAATGATTGATGTGACGGACAGTGGATTTATAGCGAAGTTTTCCAAACCCGTACTCAAGAGCGTGTTTCATCGTGAAGACTTCGCAGGCGCCGGGTCTGTGGACCTGACCGCATTGCCGATGGGAAAGCCACAGTGATATTCCCTGCCATCTGGATGAGCCGTTCCCAAGCCGTGCCGTGCGCCCGGTAAAATCACCGTATATGGAAATGATGGATTCTAAGGCGGCCGCTCCTGGGAGCAGCCCTGACACGATTCTGGACGGCAGCCGGTTTGTGCGGGCTTGTCTGCGCAAGCCGGTGGACCGGACGCCGGTGTGGTTTTTGCGGCAGGCGGGCCGCTACATGCAGGAGTACCGCGAGGTGCGGAAGCACCACACGCTGGTAGAGATCTGCAAGCAGCCGGAGCTGGCCGCGGAGGTGACGATTACCGCGGCGGAGAAGCTGGGCGTGGATGCGGCGATTATCTTTGCCGATCTGCTGCTGCCGCTGGAGCCGATGGGGTTGCCGTTTGAGTTTCAGGCGGGCGAAGGGCCGGTGGTGCATCACCCGGTGCGGACGGCGGAGGACGTGAAGGCTCTGCGGACGGATCGCGCGGCGGAGCTGGGCTATGTGGCGCGGGCGATTGAAATGGTGGCGGCGCATTTTCGCGATCGGCTGGGGATCATCGGATTCTGCGGCGCGCCGTACACGCTGGCCAGCTACATGATTGAGGGCGGTGGCTCGCGGAATTACTTGCACACGAAGCAGATGATGTATGGTGACACCACTGCGTGGAGCATGCTTTTGGATAAGTTGGTTGCTGTTCTTACAGAGTATTGCCGCTTGCAGGTACAGGCGGGCGCGGACGTGATTCAGATTTTTGATAGCTGGGTGGGGTCGCTGTCGCTGGCGGATTACAAGGATTATGCGTTTGAGGCGAGCAAGCGCCTGGTGCGTGCGGTGCAGGCGCTGGGCGTGCCGGTGATCTACTTTGGCGTGGAGACGGCGGGGCTGCTGGGCGCGATGGCGGAGACGGGCGCGGACGTGATGGGCCTGGACTGGCGGCAGCCGCTGGATGAGGGTTGGCGCGCGGTGGGGCATGCGCATGCGGTGCAGGGAAACCTGGATCCGATTACTCTGTTTGCGCCGCTGGAGGTGCTGGAGCTGCGGGTGAAGCAGATTATGCGCGCGGCGGGCGGACGTCCGGGACACATCTTCAACCTGGGGCACGGGATTGTGCCTGGGACGCCGGTGGAGAACGTACAGGCGGTGGTGCGGATGGTGCGGGAATTCCGGCTGGAGGACGCGGCGCGTGGCTAACGAAGCGGTGCTGCTGTTGGCGCATGGGACGCCGGAGACGGTGGAGCAGATTCCTGAATATCTGCGCAATGTGGTGAGCGGGCGGCCGCTGCCGCAGGCGGTGATTGAAGAGATTCAGCACCGGTATGCGCTGATTGGGCGGAGTCCGCTGACGGACCTGACGCTGGAACAGGGCCGGATGGTGGAAGCTGCGCTGGCGCAGGCTGGCGAGGCGGTGCGCGTGTATGTGGGGATGCGCAACTGGCGGCCGTATATTCCCGATGTGGTAAAGCAGATGCGCGCGGATGGCGTGGAGGCGGCGGCGGTGATTTGCATGGCGCCGCAGAACTCGCGCACGAGCGTGGGACTGTATAAGCGGGCGACGCAGGCGGAAGCGGGGCCGATGCGGATTGACTTCACCGAGGGGTGGGCGCAGCATCCGCTGCTGGCGGAGGCCTTTGCGGAGAGACTGCGGGCGGCGATGGCGCGGCTGAAGGCGGAGACGGGCGAGAATGTTCCGGTCTTGTTTACGGCGCACAGCGTGCCTTGCCGGACGATTCAGACGCCGGCGGTGAGTGAGGGCCAGCCGCGGCTGTGGCCGGGGGCGGGCGTGGACCCGTATGCCGAGGAGGCGAAGCACACTGCGGCGCTGGTGGCCGAGCGCGTGCCGGAGATTCCGCGATGGTGGTTTGCGTTTCAGAGCCAGGGAGCGAGCGGCGGTCCGTGGATTGGGCCGACGGTGGAGGCGACGCTGGATGCGATTGCGGCGGAGGGCGTGAAGGCGTTGCTGCTGCAGCCGGTGGGGTTCCTGTGCGACCACGTGGAGATTCTGTACGACGTGGATATCGCGTTCAAGGAGTATGCGCGGAAGCTGGGGATGAGGCTGGAGCGGCCGGAGTCGTTGAATGCGTCGGTGAAGCTGGCGGAGGCGGTGGCGGATTTGGCGCGTGCGGGGCTGGGACGGCTGCGGGGGTAGGTGATTTGCAGAGTGCAGGGGCGGGGCGTGGGGAACCGGTGGCGTGATTGGACGAGCCGCTTGGCGTGCGACCTGCTCATCGTGATGCGGCTTTGATGGACGGGGTACGGACTCGAAAGCGCTGCGCATTGATTTGAAGCGTTGAGGGAACCGCCTGCCATCACTTTGATTGATCTTCAGATAGGCTCCGCAGGTCGCTGATCGTGCGCGAGAATTCGCTGACAATTCGTCCGAGTTGGGATTTCTTGAAGACCTTCAGTAATTCATCGAAGTACCACAACTGGTCCTCGCGGCCACGTTTGAAGCGATTCCAGATCTGGGATTTTATCTCGCGGTAGTCTTCAAGAATTGCCCGCGCGTTGTAGAGTTTGTCCGCAATGGAGATGAGCTGGATCTCGGGGGATTCTTTGCTGAGACGCTCCAGATAGGCCTGCCTCCGCTCTTTCCAGTCGGCCTTACGACGGGGATCTTCCTCGAGGCTGTCGGAGAGGCCTTCGACCATCCTCGCCACGGACGCACCAAAACTGTGCTCAATGTCTTTGAGGCGCAGTTCGCCTCCGTGATCTTCGGCTGCGTCATGGAGCAGGGCCGCGATGACCATATCTTCTGTCACGGGGAAAGGCACATGCCCGGCCTCGCCCATAACAAGGGAAGCCACTCCAATGAGGTGGGCCATATACGGGATCTCGGTTCCCTTGCGGCGCTCAATGTGCAAATGACGCGCGTAGTCCACGGCGTCTGTGAACCTGCTGCTCAGGTGGAGCGATGGCGGACTCTGATTGGGCATTTGCTCGTATCCCTCCAGCTTGAAGTTCAATCGCAATTCCTCATGCTCTCAGATTGCCATAGCGCGAAGAGCCATTCTGTACAAAAGTCGGACCGGGCTGAATAGCTTTGAAACGGCCAAGAGGTTGTTCCGACTTGTGTGGCTTACTGGCGGAGGAGGTTTTTGGCGATGAAGAAGACGTTGGCGGGGCGCTCGGCGAGGCGGCGCATGAAGTAGGGGTACCACTCGCGGCCGAACGGTGTATAGACGCGGACGTTGTAGCCCTCGGCGATGAGCTTGCGCTGGAGGTCGCGGCGGACACCGTAGAGCATCTGGAACTCAAACTTGCTGGGCGCGATGTTGTGCTGGGCGGCGTAGGCTTTGGCGGCGGCGATCATGGCGGGGTCGTGGGTGGCGAGGCCGTGGTAGAGGCCGCTGGAGAGCAGGGTGCCGGTGAGCTTGACGTAGTTGGCGTCGACGTCGGCCTTGCGCGGGAAGGCGACGTTGGCGGGCTCTTTGTAGGCGCCTTTGCAGAGGCGGACGCGGATGCCTTCTTGCATGAGCCGGTCGATGTCGGCCTGGGAGCGGTAGAGGTAGGCCTGGATGACGATGCCGATGTGGCCGCGGAGGCCGGGTGTGGCGTGGATGCGGCGGACGATGTCGAGAGTGACGTCGGTGAGCGCGGAGTCCTCCATGTCGATGCGGACGAAGCTGCCGGTGGACTGGGCGTGCTGGGTGAGGCGGAGGGCGATGTCTTCGGCGAGCGCGGGGTCGAGGGTGAGGCCCATCTGGGTGAGCTTGACGCTGATGTTGGAGTCGAGCTTGCGGGCGCTGATGAAGTCGAGGAGCTGGTGGTAGATGGCGGCGGCGGCGCGGGCTTCGGCTTCGGAGGTGACGCTTTCTCCGAGGGAGTCGAGGGTGACGGACATGCCCTGGCGATTGACGGAGGCGGCGACGCGGAGGGCGCCTTCGATTTCAAGGCCGGCGACGAAACGGGAGCTGAGCTTGTTGCCGAGGCGGGAGCTTTCACTGAAGCGGCGGAGGGAGCGGTTGCGGGAGAGAGCGATAAAGGCGGAGCGAAGTACGGGCATGGAGCCATCCTGCCGGCTGGAGCGCAGGGGAACGGCCGAGCAGCCGGAAAGAGTAGTTTCGCATACGGGGGCTGGAACGGCGGGGCGCGGGCTAACGTAGGTTGAGGGATGGCGCCGCGTGGAGCGGGCGCGGCGATTCCCCGGAGGTGCAGGCGGATGGGTGTGCGGAGAGTGTGGATCGGGGTGGTGGCGGTGCTGTGCGTGGTGGCGACGGCGACGATGGCAGCCGCCCAGACGATGCCGCAGACGGCGGGCACGACGCTGAGCGGGAAGGCGGTGACGCTGGCGCAGGCGGTGCGCGGGCAGCGGGTGGTGCTGGTGGCGGGGTTCAGCCGCGCGGGCGGGTCGGGGACGGGGGCGTGGGTAAAGGCGGTGGAGGACGACTCGGCGCTGAAAGGCGTGGCGGTGTGGCAGGTGGCGATGCTGGCCGGTGCGCCGGGGTTTGTGCGGGGGATGATCCGGAATGGGATGAAGAGGGGCTTAACGGCGGCGGAGCAGGAGCGGTTTGTGGTGCTGGCGGAGGATGAGGCGGCGTGGCGGAGCTATTTTGGCGTGGCAGAGGACAACGTGCCGTATGTGATGCTCCTGGACGCGGCGGGGAAGGTGCTGTGGCGGGGCCACGGCGCAGCGGCCGCGGTGGAGCCGGCGCTGCGCGAGGCGGTGAAGTAGGCAAGCAGCGATTCTTTGAGAAGCGATGCAGACCCTTCCCTTAGGGGCTAAAGCCCCATCGATTCGGCGGAGCTTGCGGCACGGCTGAAGCCGTGCCCTTTCAAAACCGTCCGCAAGGAATTCTCAATGAATCAGCCCATTACGGAAAAGGTCAACTTTTTGTGTTAGTTTTGTGCTCCGCCTTACGGACGAAAGAACCCATACTTCCGCATTGGCGGTCAACCAGTCCCTCGCCCGATTCACGACGGCCGGTCACTCGCCCGGAACCTTCATCTCCAATTCTTGTATTTGCGAGCAGAGATCCAAGCTATGCCGTTTATTAAGAGAAGCGCAATGCCGCACGAGAAGACACTTACGGTTTCCCATCGTAGCGTTCCGCTGATTATCAAATAAGCGATGGTTCCAATGTTGAACAGTAGGAACCATGTCCGCTTCGACATGATTTTTGGAAATTCAATCACTCTGCAAGGGCCTCTCAATTTGGACTCGGCGCAACTCTAATGCACTGATTCCCATCTTCAAAGAGCACCATGGACTTCAGCATACGAGGTTTGCAAGAAGATGTTGGCGGTTAGTCGGCAATTGGGAAGTTTCGGACCCTGCATACAACAGTTCCGTGCCGGATTCTTGTACTGATTTGTGCTTGAGATGTGCCTATCTCGCCTATCCTGCCCTTTCTGCCTATCGATCAATCAATCACTTATGTGTTTTCAATGCGAGCTTTAGTCGTGCCCTTTCAAAGTGTCGACTCGCAGATGCATTCGCTCCCTTGAAGGAAATGAGCTGGTCGGCTGTGTTCGATCCTCTTGACCTACTCGAGGCGGAAGAGCGCGCAGCCGTGGGCCGGGAGCTGGACCTGCAGGGAGCTGGCGGCGGGGATGTGCTTCTTGTCCCAGACGTTGTAGAGGGCGTGAGGCGCGTTGGGGAGACGGAAGACCATCCAGGGCAGGTTGGCCTGGGTGGGTGCGTCGGCGAGGTTGAAGACGGCGATGTAGGTGCGGGGATGCGGGCCGCCGGTGCGGGCGATCCAGTAGCGCTGCGGGTAGGCCTGGCGCGCGGCGGGGTCGGAGGGGAGCTCGCCGGGATGGCTTTCGACGGCGGTCTGGTTGAGGCGCAGGACTTCTTCATTGCTCATGAGGGAGCGGGTGAAGGGATCGAGGCGGGTGAGGTTGGCGCCCATGATGAGGGGCGAGCGGGAGATGGCCCAGAGGGTGAATTCGGTGCGCTGCTCATCGGGTGTGTAGCGCGAGGCGCGGGGCTGGCCGAGGCCGGGGTGCGGCCCGAGCCAGCCTTCGGGAAGCATGTCGGGATCGGGCCAACTGCCGGGGCCGGTGTGGGCGGACCATTTGGCCAGCATGTCGAATTCGTCCTGCAGGCCGAAGGGGAAGCCGTCCGGGGTCTGGTGGGAAAACTGCCAGCTGTCCCAGTGGTCATTGGTGATGCGCCACATCTGCGCGTACTTCTGGATCTTGGCGACGTGGGCGAGCTGGGTGGGGCCGGGCGAGAGGCTGAGGACGATGGGGCGGCCAGTTTTGCGGATGGCTTCGGCGATCTGGCGAATCTCAGTGGGGCGGTAGGGGTGGTCGCTAATGCAGTCGACCTTGATGAAGTCGAGGCCCCAGGAGGCGTAAAGCTTGAGCATGGAGTCGTAGTAGGCCTGGCCGGCGGGGTTGTCAGCGACGCCGTAGTTGCCTTCGTCCCAGGGGCAGGTGGCGGCGAGGTCGGCGGCGTCTTTGGCGTGGAAATGGGTGCCGGCGATGGGGAGGTTGAGGTCAACGACCTGGCGGGGAATGCCGCGGATGATGTGGATGCCGAATTTGAGGCCCTGGGCGTGGACCCAGTCGGCAAGGGGCTTGAAGCCCTGGTTGTTGGCCGCGGAGGGGAAGCGGTCTTCGGCGGGGATAAGGATGCCGTTGGCGTCCCAGAGGTACTTGTGCGCGGGGACTGTGGTGGCGAAGGGATCCTGCATGTACCAGCCCTCGTCGATGACGGAGTAGGTCCAGCCATATTGGCGGAGGCCGGCAAGGACGGTGGTGTTGGCGCGGTAGTCGGCTTCATTGATGGTGAGGCCGTAGGAGTCCCAGCTGTTCCAACCTAAAGGCGGTGTTGGCGCGGGAGATTGAGCCTGGGAGGACGAGGTGAGAAGCATGGCGGCGAGGAGTGTGACGGAGGCAATCAGTGGGCGAGGCATGAAGGAACGTATACCACAATGGGAATGAGGCTGTTGGCGCTGAGTGGCGGTTCTGAAACTTGTGTGATGCAACTCACTTTCAATCGGGCCTATAATGCGGTGGAATTTCAAACGAACAGCTGCACGATGCGAAGTGCAACACCTGCAACTGGGGGGACAGAAATGCTCAAGCGGTTCATGCTCCTTGCTTTGGTAGTTGGCAGTGGATTGGTGATGGGCGGTTCTGCGATGGCGCAGACCCACCCCCACGCGAAGGCGGGCACGAAAGCGGAAGACCAGGGCAAGGCGGCTGCTTCTGCTGCTGCTGCGCTTCAGACCAAGGTGAAGCAGGTCTACACGTTTGACTGTGCCATGTGTCATGGTGCGAGCGGGGACGGTAAGACCGATCTGGCCACGAGCATGAAGCTGACACTGAGCGACTGGACGGATCCGAAGTCGTTGGCCGGCAAGACGGATGATCAGTTGATTGCGCTTATCCGGAAGGGCAACGACAAGATGCCACCAGAGGACAAGTCGCGCGCGTCGGATGATGAGGTGAAGGGTCTGGTTGCGTACATCCGGGGATTTGCGAAGGCGACTCCTGCAGCCGGGACACCGGCGGCGACTCCGGCTCCAGCTTCAGCTACGACGACCCCGCCGCCGAGTAACTGATCAATCAGCCGACGAGGTGAGATGCCCTTCATCGCCAGAGGATGCGGGGTTGCGCGGGGCTGTGTGCGATAAGCTGATGCAGAGGTAAACGAAGATGCGAGGTCGCGCAGCGGGCTGGTTTGCGTCTGCGGTACTGGCGGTTTGGCTTACGGCAGGCGGATGGCTCGCCGGGCAGGTGGCGCACAACGAGATGGCGCCGCCGGTGGTGCATGTTGACCACGGCGCAAACTCGGCGGCGGCGCGCAAGGCGCATTATGTAGTGCTGGTTTCGCTGGACGGATTCCGTTGGGACTATGCGAAGCGCGAAGGGGCGAAGCACCTGCTGGAGATTGGCAAAGAGGGCGTGTGGGCGCCGGAAGGCATGCTGCCCAGCTTTCCTTCCCTGACATTTCCCAATCACTACACGATTGTGACGGGCCTTTATCCGGAACACCACGGGCTGGTGGCGAACAGCTTCTACGATCCGGTGAAGCAAGCGCGGTACGCGATCAGCGATACGAAGGCGGTGACGGACGGAAGCTGGTATGGCGGCGTTCCGCTGTGGAGCCTGGCGGAGAGCCAGGGGATGCGGACGGCGTGCATGTTCTGGCCGGGGTCGGAAGCGGAGATTGCGGGTTTTCGGCCGACGTACTACGCGCACTACGACGAGAAGATCAGCGAAGAGGCACGGGTGGCGCAGGTGCTGGAGTGGTTGAAGCTGCCGGAAGCAGAGCGGCCGCATTTCATCACGCTGTACTTTTCAGAGCCGGACCACGAGGGGCACGAGTTTGGCCCGGATGCGCCGGAGACGCGCGCGGCGGTGCGCAAGGTGGATGGGCTTGTGGGGAAGCTGAAGGCCGGGCTGGACGCGAGCAAGCTGCCGGTGGACCTGGTGGTGGTGAGCGATCACGGGATGGTCAAGGTTGCCAGCGAGTGGATTACGCTGGATCAGTTTGCGGACCTGGCGGGATTTGAGACAGCGGGGCCGTTGCTGTATGGCAAGACAGAAGCCGACCGGGAACGCGTGTACACCGCACTGAAGAAGGCTGCGCCGGAGTTCAAGGTGTACCGGCGGAAGAATGTGCCGGGAGATCTGCATTTTAACCAGAATGAGCGCGAGGGTGACCCGGTGGTGATTGCGACGGGGCCGTATGCGATTCGTGCGCGTGGACCGGAGGCGGGCAAGCCGGATCGGAAGCCGACGGCAGGCGCGCATGGGTATGATCCGGCGCTGATGCCGGAGATGAAGGCGAGTTTTTTTGCGGAGGGACCGGATCTTGTGGCAGGGAAGACGGTGCTGCCGTTTGAGAACGTGAATCTGTATCCGTGGCTGGCGCACCTGCTGGGGCTGCACGCGCCGAAGACGGATGGGAGCCTGAACGTGCTGGCGGGAACGCTGCGCGACGATGGCGCGGAGCCCGTGCAATAAGGAGACGCAGGAAGAGAAGATGGGACTGGTGCTCGGTATTGATGGGGGC
This sequence comes from Acidobacteriota bacterium, assembly GCA_021813745.1. Lineage (GTDB taxonomy): Bacteria > Acidobacteriota > Terriglobia > Terriglobales > Acidobacteriaceae > Telmatobacter. The sequence goes on along the minus strand of JAKAJO010000136.1, from coordinate 104,442 downwards.
GGAACGCGGACGCGCGCGACGGTGGTGGAGGGCGAGCAGGTCCGGGCCTTCGTCGAGGGCGGATCGATCAAGCGGCTGCGCGTGGGCGCGGCGGTGGCGGAAGAGAACCTGCGCAAGCTGCTCAGTGCGGTGTACGCGCAGGCGGGCGTGAAGCGCGTAAATGCGGCGACGGCAGGGGTGGCGAGCGCGACGATGCCGGGTGTGAAGGAATGGATCACGGCGGTGTTTCGCGATTTTGGTATCGAGCGGTCCGAGATTGTGGGCGATGAGGTCATCGCGCTGGATGCGGCGTTTCGCGGCGGGCCGGGAATCTTGCAGATTGCGGGGACGGGTTCAAACTGCGTGGGGCGCGCACCGGACGGTGGGCGCGAGATCGTGAAGGGATGGAGTTCACGGCTGGGCGATGAGGGATCGGGCTACTGGATCGGACTGCACGCGGTGCGGCGGGCTCTGCGCGCCTATGACCGCGAGGAGCCGACGCGCGTGCTGGAGACGGTGGGGCGCATCTGGGGAACGAAGACGATTGAGGAGCTGGTGAACCTGGGCGACAGCACGCCGGGGCCCGACTTTGCCGCGCTGGCGCCGGCGATTGATCAGCTTGCCCAGGAGGGCGATGCGGTGTGCGTGGGGGTGCTGGAGCAGGCGGCAACGGACCTGGCGGATTTTGTGCTGCTGGTGCGCGCAAAGCTCATGCGGAAGCATGCGCTCACGAGCGAGGTGCCGGTGGCGTGGATCGGAAGCGTGATTGGCAAATCGCGGATGGTGCGCGAGGGCTTTGTGGCGCGGCTGAAGGCGGCGGCGCCGGAGATGCCGGTGGGCACGAAGGAAGTGGTGGGCATCGAAGGCGCGGTGTGGCGCGCGCAGCGACTGGCGGAGTCGTAGCGGTGTCAGGCAGCGCGCTGGCCGTCGAGGATGGATGCGCGCAGCTGGCCTGATTTTTCCAAGACAACAAAATTTGCCGGTGAGCCGGGTGTGAGAGCGCCTGCGCTCGGGGCGAGTCCTGTCATGGCGGCGGGATTGGCGGTGAGCAGCGGCAGGGATTCTTCGAGGTTTGCGCCGGTGAAGGCGATGAAGTTGGCGAGGGCACGATCGAGCGTGAGGACGGAGCCGGCGAGAACGCCGCGCGTCATGGCGCGGCCGTTGGCGACCTGCACGGTGAAGCCGCCGAGCTGGTACTCGCCATCGGGCATGCCGGTGGCGCTCATGGCGTCTGTGACGAGGATGCCGCGGTGGGGGCCTTTGGCGCTGCTCCAGAGGCGGACGATCTCCGGTGCGGTGTGGATGCCGTCGCAGATGAGCTCAGCGTAGAGCGAAGGCGTGGTGAGGACGGTGCCGAGGATGCCAGGCTCGCGGTGATCGAGCGGGCGCATGGCGTTGAAGGTGTGGGTAGCGCTAGCGGCTCCGGCGGCAATGGCGGCGCGGGTTTCGGCGGCGGTGGCGTTGGAGTGGCCCAGCGAAACGCGGACTCCGCGTGCGGTGGCGTGGGCGGTGAGTTCGGCGGCGCCGGGCAGCTCAGGCGCGAGAGTGATGAGACGGACGTGGCCGCGTGCTGCGTCAACGAGGCGGTCGAAGGTGGCGATGCTGGGCGCGAGCAGGTGCTCGGCGGGCTGCACGCCGCGCTTTTCATGCGAGAGAAATGGGCCTTCCAGATGGATGCCGATGGGGCGCGCGTGGCCGGGAGTGTGGGGCGCTTCGATGAGATTGGCTAGGCCTTCGACGGCGCGGAGGGTGACGTCGAGCGGCGCGGTGACGGTGGTGGCGAGAAAGCTGCCCGTGCCGCGCGTGGCGAGGAAGCGCGTGATGGTTTGGAGGGCCGCGGGCGTAGCCTCCATGACGTCATGGCCGGCGGCGCCGTGGATGTGGACATCGAAGAAGGCGGGCGCGAGGGTGGCATCGGCGAAGTCTTCGATGGGAAGGCCAATGGGCAGCGGGGCATCGGCGCGGGAGGCGATGGAAACGATGCGGCCCTCTTCGACGAGAAGGACGGGATGGGGGATGAGCCGGGAGCCGTCAAAGAGGCGGGCGGCGGTGAAGAGCGTGCGCATGCTGATGATTATTGCAGGTGCGGGAGTTACAGCGCTGTGACACTGCGGTGTGGGCAATTTTGTTATGGTGTTGGCCATGCAGATGCGGGCGATTTGGATGGTGGTTTTGCTGACGGGTGTTTGGGCCGGGGTGAACGTGCAGGCGCAGACACGCGACTTGCCGACGAGCAAGGAATGGATGGGACCGATCCCAGGGGCGCCGGAACGGCTGAACAGCTTGCCGATGTCGATGGCCGTTTCACCCGATGGGCGTTATGTGGTGACGGTGAATGCGGGCTATGGCACGTATGAGTCGCACTATGAGCAGTCGCTGGCGGTGCTGGACCGGCAGACCGGCGTACTGACAGATGTGCCGGATGCGCGCACGCTGGCGCGGAAGGCGAAGCAGACTCTGTATTCGGGCCTGGCCTTCAGCGGCGATGGGGCGCATGTGTATGTGAGTATGGCGTCGCTGACGGACCCGGAGGGCAAGGGTAAGGATGCGACAGGCAGCGGGATTGCGGTGTATCGCTTTGCGCAGGGGAAGCTGGAACCGGAGCGGTTCATCAAGCTGCCCATGGAGATGCTGGCTGCGGGACACGTGACGCGGCTGATTGGCGAGCGCGAGGGACCGATTGGCGTGCCGTATCCGGCGGCGCTGGCGGTGGTGGAGACGGGCGGGCGCGAAAAGCTGCTGGTGGCGGAGAACCTGACGGACGCTGTGCTGCTGGTGGATGCGGCGACGGGTGCGGTGGAGCATCGGTTTGACCTGGCGGAGAACCGGGCGGTGCCGTCGGTGTATCCGGGAGCGCTGGCGCTGTCTCGCGATGGGAAGCGGGCGTTTGTGGCGCTGTGGAATGCGTCGGAGATTGTGGAGCTGCGGCTGACGGACGACACGGTGGGGCGCAAGCTGGCGCTGCTGAAGCCGTCCAATCTGGTGGTGCCGGGGACGCATCCGTGTGCGTTTGCGCTGGCGCCGGATGGAAGGACGCTGTATGTGGCGCTGGCGAATCGCGACGCGGTGGCGGCGGTGAATGTGGCGGCGGGGCAGTTTGCGGTGAAGGGATACTTTGACGTGCGGCTGCCGGGGCAGAGTTATTTTGGCGCAGAGCCGGTGGCAGTGGCGACCAATGAGGACGGCACGCAATTGTATGTGGCAAACATGGCCAGCGACGCCGTGGCCGTGCTCGATACGCGCAAGCTGACGGCGAAGATGGAGCGCACGGGGATGGTGCGGCCGGAGGGTTTCATTCCGACGGACTGGCTGCCGTTTGCGATGACGTTTGCGCCAGGGGCTAACGGCGGTGAGCTGCTGGTGGCAACGGCGAAGGGACAGGGGACGGGGCCGAACAACTTTCCGCAACGCGAAACTGCGGAGACACGCAGGGAAGATTATCACTCGAAGAGCACGTACATTGCGACGCTGCTGTATGGATCGCTGGCGCGGATTGACGAGTCAGAGATCGGGCCGCATCTAGCGCAGTGGACAGAGACGGTGCTCGAGTCGAACCGCATGAAGGCGGCGGCGCAGCAGATTGAGTTTGCGCATGGACGCGCGCATCCCATCCGGCACGTGATTTACATCATCAAGGAGAACCGGACGTACGACCAGATTCTGGGCGACCTGCGCAAGGACGGCAAGCCGGTGGGCAATGGCGATGCGAGCCTGACGATGTATGGGGCGTCGATTACGCCGAACATTCACAAGCTGGCGCTGCAGTTTGGCGTGCTGGATAACTTCTTCGACTCGGGCGAGGTGTCGGGCGATGGGCATGTGTGGTCCAATGCTGCGATCGGGTCGGATTATCTGGAGAAGACGTGGCAGCAGTCCTATCGCGGCAGCGAGCGCACGTATGACTACGAGGGTGTGGTGGCGAATGGATACCCGCTGCTCGAAAAGATTCCCGATGTGAATGAGCCTGCGAGCGGGTATCTGTGGGGCGACCTGGCGGCGCATGGGAAGACGTATTACCACTTTGGCGAGTACATTTCGACGATCTTCTGCGATGAGCCTGCGGCGACGGATCCCCAACTGGGGCCGATGCTGGGCGGGCACGCCTGCGCGCGGGCCGCGGTGAAGCCGGGCGAGCGGCTGCCGGCGGAGTGGGGCGGCGGCGTGAACAGGTGGCCGTGGGCGATTCCGCTGATGGCGGCGAACACGGCGACGAAGCCGGAACTGGCGGGGCACTTTGCCGAGGAGGCGCCGGACTTCAATCTCGCGGTGCCGGACCAGATTCGCGTGGAGATTTTTCTGCGGCACCTGAAGAAGTGGGTGGCGGACAAGGAGCAGGGCAGGGACACGATGCCGAACTTCATCCAACTGCGGTTGCCCGATGACCACACGGCGGGAACGCAGCCGGGCATGCCGACGCCGAGGGCCAGCGTGGCCGATAACGACCTCGCCGTGGGGCGCGCGGTGGAGGCAATCTCGCACTCGCCGTTCTGGGAGGACACGGCGTTTTTCATCCTGGAAGATGATGCGCAGAATGGCGCGGACCATGTGGATGCGCATCGCAGCTACGCGCTGGTGGTGAGCAAGTATGCGCCGCATGGCGAGAACGGGATGCCGTTTGTGGATAGCCGGTTCTACTCGACGGTCAGCGTGCTGCGCACAATGGAGTCGCTGCTGGGACTGCCGCCGATGAATAACAACGATGCGTTTGCCCCGCTGATGATGGCGGAGTTTACGGGGCCGGGAGATCAGCCGGCGTTTCGCGCGGACTATGCGAATCGCGACAACGGGCTGATTTACACGGCGAACACGCAGAAGGCGGTGGGTGCGCGCGAGAGCATGAAGATGGACTTCAGCCATGCGGACCGCGCGCCTGCGGAAAAGCTGAATGTCATCCTGTGGAAGGATGCGATGGGTGACAAGCCGGTTCCCGCAATGCTGAAGCGGAAAGTGGCGAAGGCGCAGAAGGACGACGACGATTAAGGCGCGGGATTGGACTGCGCTCGAACGTACGAGAGACAAGACAAGAGGCGTAAAGGAATGCAGGCCGTGTATGGTGGTATGCGGCATGAATACCAGTGTGTGCGGAGGACGTTGTGAGCGGATTGGATCGGCGGAGTTTCTTGAAGGCAGCAGGAGCGGCATCGATGAGCACGGTGATTGCACCGCGGCTGCATGCGCTGGCGGTGGAAGAAGAGCCGGCGCGGATGTTGAGCGCGAATGACCAGATTCAGATTGCGCTGATTGGCGCGGGCGGCCAGGGACAGGGCGATACGAAGACGGCGGTGCAGGTGCCGGGCGTGAAGCTGGTGGCGGTGGCGGACTGCTACAACGGGCGGCTGGAGCGCAGCCGGGAGCTGTGGGGCAAAGACATCTTTACGACGCGCGACTACCGGGAGATTTTGGCGCGCAAGGATGTGGATGCAGTGATTATTGGCACGCCGGACCACTGGCACAAGCAGGCCAGCGTGGACGCGATGAAGGCGGGCAAAGATGTGTACTGCGAGAAGCCGATGATTCATCTCTACAGCGACGGGCCGGAGATGATTGAGGCGTCGCGCACGACGGGAAGGATTTTGCAGATTGGCAGCCAGCGGGTGAGCTCCGTGCTGTATGCGAAGGCGAAGGAACTGCTGGAGCAGGGCGCGATTGGCAAGCTGAACATGGTGACGGCGCACTGGGATCGGAACTCTGCGATTGGCGCGTGGGACTACACGGTGCCGCCGGATGCTTCCACGGAGACGTGCGACTGGGAGCGGTTTCTGGGCACGGCGCCGCACATTCCGTTCAACGCGGAACAGTTTTTCCAGTGGCGCAAGTGGAAGGCGTATGGGAGCGGCGTGGCGGGCGACCTGTTTGTGCACCTGTTCAGCGGGACGCATTTCATCACGGGATCGCACGGGCCGACGCGGGGGATGGCGACGGGCGGGCTGCGCTTCTGGAACGACGGGCGCAATGTGCCGGACGTGATGCTGGGGCTGTTTGATTATCGCGAGGGGTTCAACCTGAGCCTGCGTGTGAACTTTGTGGACGGCGGCGAAGAGAGCGAGAGCCTTGTGTTTACGGGCTCGGAAGGCACGATGGAGATTGGCTGGGGCGCGGTGACGGTGAACCGCGTGCCGCGCGAGACGGAACCGGGGCTGACGGTGGAGACATTTCCCGAAGCCATGCAGAAGGAGATTGAGACGGCGTACCGGGCGAAGTATCCGCGGAAACATTTTGAAGGCGCGCCGCCGGTGGGATTTGAAAAGTATGTGGCGCCGCAGGGCTACAGCGACAGCTATGACCACTTCAAGAATTTCTTTGCGTCGGTGCGGTCGCGGAAGCCGGTGGTGGAGGACGCGGTGTTTGGGTATCGCGCAGCGGGCGCGGCACTGCTGAGCAATTTGAGCTATGAGCGCGGGACGATTGTGCAGTGGGATCCGGATGCGATGAAGCTGGTGGGAATTGAGGCCAGTTAGACTGGGTGCATGACGAAGCGCATTGGGATTCATCTTGGAACGACGGGTGGAGCGTCGCGCGCCGTGGAGCGGGCGCGGGAGATTGGCGCGAATACCCTGCAGATTTTTTCGGCGAGCCCGCGGATGTGGCGCGCGCCGAAGGTGGACCCGAAGGAAGCGGCGCGCATGAAGGAGATGCGCGCGAAGCTGGACGTGGGGCCGCTGGTGATTCACACGAGCTACCTGGTGAATGTCTGCAGCCAGTCGGACGATGTGCGGATGAAGAGTATTGCGGCGTTTCGCGGGGAGATTGAGCGGGCGCTGACGTTTGGCGCGGAGTACCTGGTGCTGCATCCCGGCTCGTGGAAAGGGCTGACGCGCGATGAGGGACTGCGGCTGGCGGCGGAGTCGATTGAGCGCGCGATTGATGGACTGGCGTGGCAGGGAACGCCGTTTCACATTCTGATTGAGAACACGGCGGGGGCGGAGTTCAGCCTGGGTGGCAGCTTTGAGCAGGTGGCGGAGCTGGTGGCGCGGCTGCGGGCTCATGCGCCGGTGGCGGTGTGCCTGGATACCTGCCACACGCACGTGGCGGGCTACGACATGGTGAGCGAGGCGGGCTACAAGGAGACGATGCGGCAGGTGGCGGCGACGGTGGGGTATGAGTCGGTGCGCGTGTGGCACTGCAACGACGCCAAGGCGGAGCGCGGCTCGAAGCTGGACCGGCATGAGCACATTGGGCAGGGCACGATGGGCGTGGAGCCGTTTGAACGGCTGCTGCACGACAAGCATTTTGCGCATTGCGCGTTTATCGCGGAGACGCCGCTGGACGAGCCGGGGGATGAGGAGCGGAATGTGCGGGTGCTGAAGAGCCTGGCGGGATAGCCCATGCCTCCCAGCTTCCAGCTCCGCTGTGCAGGTACAGGCAGGGTTGGCTCAATGTTCATTGAGCGATGAACGGGGGAAATTATCTGCAAAGTTGGCGGAGATTTATTGCGAACCCACCCTTTCCGCAGAGAGCGCGGAAAAGGGTGGGGCAACCCGGCCTCCCGCCGTCAAACAGGATCTTGCCAAGGCTGTCCATCGTTGCTTTCCGTGTCGTACCAACTGATTACGGGACCGGATTTCTCCTCAATCGCGCTCCTGAAGTCCTTATGCAGTCGGTACGAAAAGTAGAACCCCACGCCAGCCGCGACCAGTACCGCGAGCGCCCAAGGGTGTCTAAGGATGCGGTAATACGACGGTTCCAAAATCCAAATCGTAAAAGAGGTGCACAGTAAGCCGAGAAGGATCGCGCTCGCCTGAAGTAGCCTGTATATGGTTTTTGAAAGCAGTGAGACGCGCTCCCACGCTGCATCTTTTGCCGCTTGGGTCCTCATCCGCACATCGCATTCGGGACAGAGATTCCGCGGATGTTTTGTCGCGATCATCTTTCCGCATCCACCCGAACAGAAATCTGCACGCATGGCGCTTATGGTAATCCGCCTAACCGTCTTTTGAACAACCGGGGGCACGCCGTCTTCCAAGAGCATGTGGATTTCAAATTAGGACACTACCCTCACGCAGATCGTGCGACTAAAGACCTGAGAAAAAAATCCTCCCCAAATGCTGGACTTACCGCATGACCTGTGAGTAACTGTGCATGAGGAGGCAAACCATGTCAGACAACCCACCTTTGCAGGTCCCTGCCGTGATGTTCGAGTTCCATTACAAACCACAAGATGGAACCCGTCCGCGTGGCGAACTGGAGAACACTGATCGACTGGAATGGGCCGCTGGAGGAGTCCCGATCCCAACCGTCGGAGACACCGTGTCGTACGACTCATGGGAGCACACTGGCCCTGGTCCGACAGATGGACGCGACATCGTCGTTGCGAGAAGGATTCTGTCACGTCACTTCTACGTGCATAAGGATCACATTTGCGTCTACTTTGTCGTCTCGGATGCTATCGGAGCCGAGATGCGCTAGCGGCTGAAGGAGTGAGGCCCGAGCTGCGCTCTGGCCGAATGCATTTGCCCGCTCCGCATCCGAGACGCCCCCACCAACACGGTTATGGAAGTTGCCCCATCTGCCACCGGTCTGTGGCGAATTATGCTTATGCGCTATCCCACCCTTGCCGCGATGAAACTGCGTCAAGGATGGGGCACCCTCGGACCCGGGTTACACGGCAGGCGCGATGGAAGCCGTGGGCGCGCCTGCGGATGCGGCGATGAGCTCCTGATCCTTGTATTGCAACTGATAGAGCTTCCAGTAGAGGCCGCGGTGGGCGAGCAGTTCCTGATGGCTGCCCATTTCGCGGAGCTGTCCTTTGTGCATGACGAGGATGGCGTCGGCGCGCTGCACGGTGGAGAGCCGGTGGGCGATGAGGACGCTGGTGCGGCCCTCGACCATGCGCTCTAATGCGCCGCGAATGCGCAGCTCGGTGTCGGTGTCGACGCTGGAGGTGGCCTCATCAAGGATGAGGATGCGCGGATTGAAAGCGAGGGCGCGGGCGAAGTTGATGAGCTGCTTCTGGCCGGTAGAGAGGGAGCTGCCGCGCTCGCGGACGGGCTCGTTGAACTGGGCGGGCAGGCTTTCGATGAAGTCGAGGACGTTGACATCGCGCGCGGCGCTGCGGAGATCGGCGTCGGTGATGGCCTCATTGCCGAAGCGGATGTTTTCCGCGATGGTGCCGGTGAAGAGGAACGGGTCCTGGAGGACGACGGCGAAGTGCCGGCGGAGCTCGGTGAGGTCGTGCTCGCGCAGGTCGATTCCGTCGATGAGGATCTGGCCGGCGGTGACCTCGTAGAAGCGCATCATGAGGCTGGTGAGGGTGGTTTTTCCGGCGCCGGTGTGGCCGACGATCGCGATGGTCTGGCCGGGCTCGATGGTGAAGGAGACGTCTTTGAGAATCCACTCGATGTCATGGAGGGAGGCAAGCTCGGCGGCGGTGTCGTTGGAGCGTGCTGCATGTTCGACAGCAGCCTGTTGCTCGGGTGTGAGCTTCTGATAGGTGAACCAGACGTGGCGAAACTCGATGCGATTGGAGCCATCGCCTGTGCGGGGATGGGCGGGGCTGACGATTTCCGGCTGGGTATCGAGGAGCTTGAAGATGCGCTCGCAGGCGGCCATGGCGGCCTGGAGGATGTTGTATTTGTCGCTGAGGTCCTGGATGGGGCGCCAGAAGCGCTGCGAGTACTGGATGAACATGGCAAGTATGCCGATGGTGACGGAGCCATGGGCAATGACGCTGAAGCCGCCACGCCAGAGGACGAGCGCGATGGCGATGGTAGAGAGCAGCTCGACGGCGGGGTAATAGAGCGCGTAGGCGAAGATGGTGTCGATGAAGGCCACCATGTGCTGGCGGTTAACGGCCTCGAAGTCCCGGTAGGCGCGCTCTTCGCGGTTGAAGAGCTGCACGATGGTCATGCCGGTGACGTGCTCCTGCGTGAAGCTGTTAATGCGGGCGATGGCGGCACGGACGCGGCGGTAGCTTTCGCGGACGGAGTTGCGGAAGATGCGGGTGACGATGAGGATGATGGGCAGGACCGAGAAGGCGATGAGCGCGAGCCACCAGTTGATGGTGAGCATGACGGCGGCCATGATGGTGAGGTTGAAGAAGTCATCGACGATGGCGAGAATGCCGGCCGTGAACATGTCGTTGATGGCATCGACGTCAGAGGTGATGCGTGTGACGAGGCGGCCGACGGCATGCTGGTCAAAGAATCCAACGTGCATGCGCTGCATGTGGCGGAAGATGTCGCGGCGCAGATCAAACATGATTTTCTGGCCGGTCCACTGCATGAGGTAGGTCTGGATGAATTCGAAAAGGTAGGAGGAGATGAGTGCGGCAATGTAGATGCCGGCGAGCACGGTGATGCCGTTGTAGGGGTCGGTGGGCAGTCGACGAGTGAGCCAGTTGGTGGCGGGGCTTGGGTTGCCGGTGAGGTAGCGGTCGAGTGCGACTTTGACGAGGTAGGGTCCGGAGACATCGCTGAGGGACTTGAGGGTGACGGAGGCGGATGAGATGGCAGCCTGGAGCCAGTAAGGGCGCAGGTAGCGGGCGAGGCGGCGGACGAGCTGGGAATCATAGACTTTGCCGACGGGGTCTTCGTCGGGCTTGCGAACCGCGGGCGGGGCGGGTTTGGCAGCTGTTGCATTGGACTGCCGGGGGCTTTTTTGCGCGGAATCGGCCATTGTGTGGGTATAGGCTCTCTGTCTAGATATTCTACGGGGCTGACGGGAATTGGATGCAGAGTCGAGGGCGACGGTGCGACGGAATTGTACGGGGCAGCCGTTGACAAGGCGGGGCGCAGATATGAGAACGTAGCATTGTCCGGAGCGCGAGGACGAGCCAGCCAGTCCGGTTTCCCGCGGGGTTTGCCTGCGAACAGCAGCTCCGGGAAAGGTGGATAAAGATGAAAAGGGCTGTGGTTCTTGCAGTGGCGATGTTGTGCTTCTCGGCAGTTCTGGCGCAGGCGGATATTGTGGTGTTGCGCGACGGCAAGAGTTATTCCGGGACGTATACCGGCGAGCCGGGCGGTCAGTTAACTTTCAAGGATGGCCAGGGAATTCAGTACACGTTTCCGTTAACGGACGTGCAGACGGTGGTGTTTTCAAACTTGTCTGATAGCGTATCGCTGCGCAATGGGCAGATGTACACGGGCCAATGGGTAGGGATCACGCGGATTTCGTTTCGCGGGTCGAACGGAATTGCTTACGTCTTTCCGATTCAGGATGTTTCGTCGCTGGTTCTGACGCACCACAGCGGGGCAAGTTCGGCGGCGAGCGGCGCGTCGACAGGAGCGCCGGCGTATGGAGCGCAGGCTGCCGGAGCGGCGATGCAGGGGAATGTACCGCCGGCGCCGAGCGGTTACATGGGACAGGCTCCCGCGGCTGGTGCACCGATGCAGTATGCGCAGACTTCGGCAAGTCCGGGCACGGTGGTGCAGTCGATTGTGATTCCACAAGGGACGCAGATCTCAGTGCGGACGGATGAGGCGATTGACAGCACGAAGAATGCGTTGGGCAGACTTTACGCAGCGAAGATTCAACAGGATGTGGTGGATAGCACTGGCGTCGTAGGAATTCCCGCGGGAACGGAAGCAAAGCTACAGGTGGTCGATCTGAACCAGGGGAATCAAAATCAGAGCAATGCGAACAGCAAGAACCTGGCGCTGGATTTGTATTCCGTCATCCTGAATGGCAAGGAATATCGCGTGGACAGCTCGTCTGTTGCGGAGAACGGCTCGGCTGGCTTTGGGATGAATAAGCGGACTGCCGTGTTTACGGGAGGCGGCGCCGGCCTGGGTGCGCTGATGGGCGCAGTGTTTGGCGGCGGCAGGGGCGCGGGCATCGGAACGCTGGCCGGCGGCGCGCTGGGCGCGGTGACGCAGTACATGACACGTGGCAAGCAGGTCACGGTGCCGGCGGAGTCGACGCTAACGTTCCAGATCGACCAGACGCTCGTCTTGCATCCCTGAAGTGCGATCAAGGCAGCGGTACGGCAAGAGGGCGCGGCGCGGGAGTGATCCTGCGCCGCATCTGTGTTCAGGGCTGGTCGCTAAAGATGGATTCGATGGTGGTGTCAAAGACGCGCGCGAGCTTGAAGGCGAGCGGCAGACTCGGGTCATACTTGCCTGTTTCGATGGCATTGACGGATTGACGTGAGATACCCAGGCGCTCAGCGAGGTCAGCCTGCGACCATTCGCGCTGGGCTCGAAGAACGCGGAGCTGGTTTTTCATCTGTAGGTTAACCTCACGACTCCATTGGCCGCCCCTGCGAATACGCAGAAGAGAGGAAAGACGAGATAGAGGTCGAGGTGGGGGGCGAGTGAGAAGACCTCGAGGAAACCCCAGGCTGTGGTAGCGGCGAGGGTGAGGCCGATTCCCCAGAGCAGTGCCCGCACCAGCAGGCTGCGCTGGAACTCGTCTTGCTCCTCCGTCACGTACAATGCGACGATCCCGATGACGGCCATGATTGGAATCGCAGGCAGGATGGCGAGTAAGTAGGCGAGAAGGCCGGCCGGGTGGTAGCGGGGAAAGGCCCAGACCGCGCCGATGAGGAAGAGTGCATAGAGGGTCATCGCGGTGAAGAAACGCAGGATGTAATTGCGGACGGCAGGCGTGAGCTTCTGTTTGGGCATATCGCGTCTCCTTGACAATATGACAAGTAGACTTTACTTCATCTCATCCTTGATGTCAAGGATAATTGACATATTTTGTGACTGAAGCCAGAGCGGCCCGGTGGGGCTGTTTTTTTTGATGCTGTGGAGGGGTGGTTCGACAGGGCATCAAGGATCCAATAGGCTCGGAGTGTGGAAACGATGGAAATGGCAGCGGGGACGATGACGGGGAAGCTGGTGCGGCGCGGCAGCTATGTATTTCCTCCGGGTCTGCGGCTGAATCTGCCGCTTTATCTCTTTCACAAGTTCTTCAAGCCCGGGAATCCGATCTTGCTGTTTGAGCACCTGCGGCGGTATGGGAGAGCGGCGCATTACCGGATTCTGTGGAACGATGTGGTGCTGCTGAACGAGCCAGAGGATATTCGCGAGGTGCTGATTGACAAGGCGGCCTCGTTTGGCAAGGACCGGACGCAGAAGCGGATGAAGATTCTGCTGGGCGAGGGTCTGATTACTTCAGATGGCGAGACACACCAACGCGGGCGGCGCATTGTGGCGCCGGCATTTCACCGGCAGCGGATTCAGCGCTACGCGGGGCAGATTGTCGAACTGGCTGGGGGAGTTGGCGCGACATGGCGGCCGGGCGAGACGATGGATATTGCCGCGGAGATGATGCGGCTGGCGTTACAGATTACGGCGCGGACGCTGTTTGATACGGAAGTGACGGCGGAGATCCGGGAGATTAACGAGCAAGTGAACGCGATCATGGATTTGTACAACTACCTGGTTGCGTTGCCGAGGGCGGAGCTGTTGCTGAAGACGCCTTTACCGGGGATGCGGCGCTTCAGGAGGGCAAAGGCGCGGCTGGATGCGGTTGTGGACGGGATGATTGGCGCACGGCAGGCGGAGATGGAGTCGAGTGCGAACTCTGCGGAGGCGCGCGGAGACCTGCTGTCACTCCTGCTGGCGGCGCGGGATGACGGGGCAGGCGGCGACGGACTGAAGCTGACGGACGATGAGCTGCGTGACCAGGTGCTGACGCTGTTTCTTGCGGGCTATGAGACGGTGGCGAATGCGCTGACCTGGACCTGGATGCTACTGGGGCAGAATCGGGAAGCGGAAGCGCGACTACACAGGGAATTGGATGCAGTGCTGGGCGGGCGCCTGCCGACGCTTGAAGACATGCCTCGTCTGGTGTACACGGCGATGGTGCTTTCGGAGTCGATGCGACTGTATCCTCCGGCGTGGGCGATGGGGCGCGAGGTTCTGGAGGACGTGCGCATTGGGCCGTATGCGCTGCCCAAGGGGACGATGATTTTCTTCAGTCAGTACATCGTGCATCGGGATACGCGGTGGTTCCCGGAGCCGGAGCGATTTGACCCGGAACGATTCAGGGCGGAGGCGAAGGCTGGGCGGCCGCGTTTTGCCTATTTTCCATTTGGCGGCGGCGGCAGGCAGTGCATTGGTGAGTCCTTTGCATGGATGGAGGCGACGCTCGTGCTGGCGACGCTGGCGCAGCGCTGGCGGCTGGAGCTGGAGCCCGGGCAGTGGATCGAGCCGCAGCCCAAGATTACGCTGCGTCCGAAGAGCGGCATCCGGATGCGAGCAGTGGAGCGCGCGGTGTGCCGCATGCAATAGACTCGGACTGTGAGCTTCAAGGAATTTCTGGGGAATGCGGCGACGGTGACGCGGTTGCGCGAGAGCGTGCGTGCGGGGCGGTTTCCGCAGGCGATGATTCTGGCAGGGCCGAAGGGTGCGGGCAAGTACACACTGGCATTGATGCTGGCGCGGGCGATGAACTGCGTGGAGCGGCCAGAGAGCGATGGGTTGCCGGATTTCTGCGGGAGATGCGAGAACTGCGAGCGCATTGGCGAGGCGGTGAATCTGGAAGAGCGTGTGGGCGAGGCTGTGTCGGCGCGCGAGGAGATGCGGGATGCAGACAAGCGTGAGACGCGCATCCTGATCCAGACGCATCCGGATGTGCTGATTGTGCCGCCGGACCCGCCGCAGCTTGTGATCAAGCTGGGACAGGTGCGACAGGCGATCCATGCGGCGTTCTACAGGCCTCCGGCAGAGGCGCATCGGGCGATCACCATCTTCACGTCATCAGGGTTTATGAAGGAAGCTGCGAACAGCTTACTGAAGGTGCTGGAGGAGCCGCCGGCGAACACGTCGCTGATTCTGCTGACGGAGAATCCGCAGGAACTGCTACCGACGATTCGTTCGCGGGCCGTGATGCACCGGTTGGGCGCATTGCCTGCCGTGGAACTGGAGACTTTGCTGGCGGAGCGGCGCAGGGAGCTGAAGGCGCAGGAACGGGCGCTGGTGGCGCGGCTGGCAGAAGGGGCAGTGGGACGAGCACTGACGCTGAATCTGGATGCGTATGTTGCGAGCCGGAAGGATGCGCTGTTGGTGTTGGGGACGGCGCTTCGGGAGCCAGACCTCGCGCAGCTTTTCAAGACCACGGAGACGTATCGTGCGGGTGCAGATGGGCAGGAAAAGACGGTGAATCTGTTGCGGGCGCTAGGGAGTTTGCTGGAAGACCTTCTGCTGGTGGTGGCGGGAACTCCACAACTGATGCGCAATGTGGATCTGGCGGCGGAACTGGGACGGATGGCGCAGGGAGTGACGGTGGACTGGCTGGACGGTGCGGCGCAAGCTCTGGGGCTGATGGAACAAGGGATGCGGCGCAACCTTTTGCGTTCTCTTTCATTGGACGCAATGGCAGTGGCATTGGGCGAGCGCTGAGACGCAGGTGGCAGCTCCAAGGCAACCTGACCAGACACACGAGCATCTTTCCGAGTACAATCTGGAACACGAATCCGCAGGAAGAAGACGTAGAAAGCGGGGCAGGATGAGAGTCCGAGCCGTGTGCAATCCGGTGTGTCTCTGCGCTCTGAAGTGGGTGCGCGATCCGGGATGATGCAGAGAAGCCAATCTGCTCAAAAGAAGCGGAGAGCTGAAGTTTTTGACCGGAACGATGCGGACCGGTGCTGGCCTGAATGCAAATGTCGCAATTGCCCCGAAAAGGACGGACCGAATGAATCCCTATGCGACGCTGCCGAGGATTGAGTCGGAAGCCGGAACGGTAACGAAGCCGGCAAACCGCAGGAGAGCCATACCGGAGATGCCGGTGCGGCTGACGGCGCACACCATGAACGAAGATCACCTGCACAGTCACGCCGAAGTGTTCTATTTGCAGAAGCAGATTCAGGCGCAGACACAGATGGTGATTGTGCTGGTGGATGGGCAGACGATTGAAGGCTGCATCGAGTGGTATGACCGGAATGCATTGAAGGTGCGAGGCAAGACGCGCATGCTGGTGTACAAATCGGCAATCAAGTACATGTACAAAGTGGGTGAGCAGGGGACGGCGCGGAGCTATCTTTCCGGCATGTGAGCAGCTTTACGAAGGCGGTCGCGGATGGCCGCGCCGAGGCCGTCGGCTGGCGGCAGAGGACAGAGGATGACGTCGCAGCCCGCGGCATCGAGCGCGCGCAGGCCAGCATAGAGGCGGCTGGCGAGTTCTTCCGGCGCGGACCAGCGGCCCCATGGAAATACATGAACGGCGCGTGGCGCGTGGGCCGCGAGTTCATTGGGCAGCATGAGGCCAATGCGCTGGCCTGAGTAGCGGCCGGCGACCATGGCAAAGGCCGCAGGCAGAGCGTCGAGAGCATCTTCCACTAAGACCAGGTGTGCGCGTGGCGCATAGTGACGCAGGCCGACGCCGGGTGAGGGCAGAGCTTCGCGCGGGCCTTCCCTTAGCGGACCCGCGGGTTGAAAGAGCTCGACGGGACCGGCGACGGCGCGGATTTGCGCAACAGTAATGGCGCCAGGGCGGTAGATGACCATCGGCTTCTGGCAGGGGTCGATGACGGTGGATTCGACTCCATGCTCAGTGGGACCCGCGTCAAGGATGGCGTCGATGCGGCCGTCGAGGTCGTCGAGGACATGCGCTGCGGTGGTGGGGCTGATGTGGCCGAAGAGGTTGGCGCTGGGCGCGGCGACGGGCACGCCGGCCTCGCGGATGAGTGCGAAGGCGACGGGGTGCGCGGGCATGCGGATGCCAACGAGTGGACGGCCTGCGGTCACGGCATCGGGCACGGCTGCAGAGCGCGGCAGGAGCAATGTCAGCGGGCCGGGCCAGAAGGCGGCGATCAGCTGGATGGCAGCGTCAGGAATCTCTGTGACGAGGTCGCGGAGCATGGGGTTGTCGGCGGCTTCGCCGGCGATGTGAACGATGACGGGGTCCCAGGCGGGGCGCTGCTTGGCGGTGAAGATGCCCGCGACGGCGTCCGAATTGAGCGCATTGGCGCCAAGACCGTAGACGGTCTCTGTGGGCAGGGCGACGAGGCCACCGCGGCGCAGGATGGCTGCGGCCTGGGCGATAGCGCTTCGAGCTGCGGGTGAATCGAGATGCGCGGGGTCCACGGTGAGGCGGAGGGTCTTCACGGGTCTATTGTCGCCGCTGGCAGGGGGCGGGGCCAACTGCCGTATACTCACTGCAAATCATGGTGATCGAGACGGAGATCAAGTTTCGCGTGGACGACCTGGCAGGCTTTGCGGCGCGCCTGGGCGCGGCGGGCTTTCATGTGGCGACGCCGCGGGAGTTCGAGAACAATGTGCTGTTTGACTGGCCGGACCGGTCAATGCGGGCGCGGACGGAAATTCTGCGGATTCGCCAATACGGGAAGCGGTGGACAGTGACGCACAAGCGGGTGCCGGACTCCGGCGTGGGGGAAGACCGGCACAAGCATCGTGTGGAGACGGAGACGGAAGTGGCTAATGGCGAGACGATGGCGGAGGTATTCCGGTCGCTGGGGCTGGTGGAGTCGTTTCGCTATGAGAAGTGGCGTACGGAGTGGACCGACGGAACAGGGCACTGCGTGGTGGACGAGACGCCGATCGGCAACTTTGCCGAGCTGGAAGGGACGCCGGAGTGGATTGACGCCGCCGCGGCGCGGCTGGGTGTGAGCCGGGATGCATACATGACACTGAGCTACGGCCGGCTGTACGAGCAGTGGTGTGCGGAGCGCGGGGTGATACCTGGGCATCTGACGTTTGACGGCGTGGAGGCATCGCTGGCCCGCTGAACGCAGGGCAGGCGGCCGATGGAAATCAAAGATCAATCAGGAGTGACGGTGGAATGTGCGCGCATTCACATTTCTTTGCCCTTTGCCGATATCCAGACTGAGCAGCAAGACCGCGACAGGAGGAGCGATGGCAAAACGGGTGGAGAGAAGTTGGCGTGCGCGCATGGTGCGCGTTCTGGGGCGCAGTGTGCCGGTGAGTGTGATGCTGGTGTGTCTGGGGATGGGGTTGCAGATGCGTGCGGAAGATCGTGCGGTGAAACTGCGTGTGGCGCCGGTGTATCCGGAGATTGCCAAGCGGATGCGCGTGACCGGCGTGGTGAAACTGGACGTGACGGTGGACGCAACGGGCAAGGTGACGGACGTGAAAGCGGTCAGCGGGAACAATGTGCTGGCCGAGGCGGCGCAGGAGGCGGTGCGCAAGTGGCGGTTTGCGCCTGGCGAGGGGACGTCAACGGTGAGTGTGAATGTTGACTTTAATTTGAATCAGTGAGGTGGGTCAGCAGCGCAGAAGCCTGTGAGGAACTGCGCTGCTGCAAGGGACGGTGCTATTGTTCGGCGCCGTGGCATTTCTTGTATTTTTTGCCGGAGCCGCAGGGACAAGGATCGTTGCGGCCGACTTTTTCTCCCACGTGACGCTGGGAAGGCTGGGAGGCCTCGCCGGCGCCGGCACGCGTTGCGACGGCGAGTTCGCGCTGCTTTTTGCGGTGGAACTCGCGTTCGATGGCGTCGATGGTGGTGGAGGGCTGACGTGTGGGGACGGCGATTTCGCGCGGTGCGGCCTGCTGTGAGAGGGGCAGTTCGGCACTGGCGACGGGCGGTGCGGGCGGAACGGCGCGGCGCGGTGCAGGGATGGCCTGGATGGGTTGGCCGTCAGGACCGAGGATCTGCATGCGGAAGAGGAAGCGGACGGTGTCTTCTTGGAACTTGAGCATCATGGCTTCGAACATCTCGAAGCTTTCTTTTTTGTAGGCGACGAGCGGGTCCTGCTGGGCGTAACCGCGTAAGCCGATGCCCTCTTTGAGGTGGTCCATCTCAAGCAGGTGGTCTTTCCAGAGGCCGTCGATGACGCTGAGCATGACCATGCGCTCGTGGTAGCGCATGGTTTCCGCGCCGAGGATCCCTTCTTTAGCCTCGTAATGCTCTTTTAGTCTTTCAAAGATGGCGTCGCCGAGCTCGTGGCGGGTGACTTCCTGGGCGTTGATGCCGGCGGCTTCGAGCGTCAAGCCGAACTGTCCCATCAGTCGGTCGTCAAGGCCTTTGAGGTTCCACTGGTCGGGGCGCACGTCTTCGCCAGCGAACTCGTCGAGCGCGGCGCTGAGGATTCCGCCCACGTAGTCTTCGAGGATGAGTTCGCGCTGGTCGACGCCTTCGAGAAGCTGATGGCGGAGGCCATAGACGGCCTCACGCTGTTTGTTCATGACGTCGTCGTACTCGAGCAGGTGTTTGCGCGATTCGAAGTTCTGAGCTTCGACCGCTTTCTGTGCGCCCTCGATGCGCTTGGAGATCATCTTTGACTCGATGGGCACGCCTTCTTCCATGCCGAGGCGCTCAAGCAGGGTGCTGACCCACTGCTTGGCGAAGATGCGCATGAGGTCGTCTTCGAGCGAGAGGTAGAAGCGCGATTCGCCGGGGTCACCCTGACGGCCGGCGCGGCCGCGGAGCTGATTGTCAATGCGGCGGGACTCGTGGCGTTCGGTGCCGAGGATGAAAAGGCCGCCGGCATCGATGACCTTGTCATGCTCTGCCTGTGCATCCTGGTTGTAGATGGCGAAGGTGTCGTTCCAGTCGGATTCGGCAACTTCGAATTCCTGTCCCTGGTAGTAGAAGCGCAGGAAGCCAGCGGGAGCCATGGGGTTGATGGCGCCCTCGGCGACGCTGATGGCGCGGGCGCGGCTCTTTTTGACGAGATCCTGTCGGGCCATGAATTCGGCGTTGCCGCCGAGCAGAATGTCGGTGCCGCGGCCGGCCATGTTGGTGGCGATGGTGACCATACCGAGGCGTCCGGCCTGAGCGACGATTTCGGCCTCGCGCTCGTGGAACTTGGCGTTGAGGACGGTGTGACGCACGCCTTTGCGGGCGAGGATGTTGGAGAGCAATTCGCTCTTCTCGATGGATGTGGTGCCAACGAGGACGGGTTGCTGCTTCTCATGCAGGCGGGCGATGTCGTCGGCGACGGCCTTGTATTTTTCCTTGGCGGTACGGTAGACGACGTCGGGGTTTTCGATGCGCAGCAGAGGTTTGTTAGTGGGAATGACGACGATTTCGAGCTTGTAGATTTTTTCGAATTCGGCGGCTTCGGTTTCAGCGGTGCCAGTCATGCCGCTGAGCTTTTGGTAGAGGCGGAAGTAGTTCTGAAAGGTGATGGTGGCGAGGGTCTGATCTTCCTTGCGGATGCTGACGCCTTCCTTGGCTTCAATGGACTGATGGAGGCCGTCGGACCAGCGGCGGCCGGGCATGAGCCGGCCGGTGAAGGTGTCGACGATGATGACCTCGCCATCCTTGACGACGTAGTCCACGTCGCGCTTGTAGAGGGCGTGGGCCTTGATGGCGGTCTCGACGTAGTGCTTGAGGTCCCAGTTTTCGGCGTTGGCAATGTTGTCGATGCCGAGGAGCTTCTCAATGGTGATCCAGCCGTCATCGGTGACCCCAATGGTTTTATGCTTTTCGTCGACGACGTAGTCACCGCTGAGATATTTTTCGCCCTCGCTGAGTCGGATGCCGAGTTCGGCCTGCCGTTTGGTGTCGGTCCACTCCACTTCTTCGCCCTGGGTGAGTTGGGGGATGATGGCGCGGACGCGTGCGTATTTGTCGGTAGTCTGGTCGGTGGGGCCGGAGATAATGAGCGGGGTGCGAGCTTCGTCAATGAGGATGGAGTCGACTTCGTCGACGATGGCGAAGTAGTGGCCGCGCTGGACGCAGTCCTTGAGTTCGAACTTCATGTTGTCGCGCAGGTAGTCGAAGCCGAACTCGTTGTTGGTTCCGTAGGTGATGTCGGCGGCGTAGGCGGCACGGCGCTCGTTGTCGTCGAGGTCGTGGACGATGACGCCGACGGTGAGGCCGAGGAACTCATAGATTTTGCCCATCCACTCGGCGTCGCGCTTGGCCAGGTAGTCATTGACGGTGACGACGTGGACGCCTTTGCCGGCAAGGGCGTTGAGATAGCAGGCGAGGGTGGCGACGAGGGTTTTGCCTTCGCCGGTTTTCATTTCAGCGATCTTGCCCTGATGGAGCACCATGCCGCCGATGAGTTGCACGTCAAAGTGGCGCATGCGGACGGCGCGCCAGCCGGCCTCGCGGACGACGGCGAAGGCCTCGGGCAGGATCTCGTCGAGGACCTCGCGCTCGGCTTTTTTGATTTCTTCAGGGTCTTTGAGATTGGCGACGCGTGCGGCGATGCGGGCGCGGAACTCGGCGGTCTTGGCTCGGAGTTGCTCGTCTGAAAGCTTCTGGATCTCCGGCTCGAGGGCGCCGATGGAAGCCACAAAGGGCATCATGCGCTTGACGGCGCGGTCGTTTGCGGTGCCAAAGATGCTGGTTAAAATCTTTTCAAAAAACACAGGGGTCTCCATCTAACAGTGTAAACGGATTGCGTTGGAAGCGCGCGGCTGGGGGAGTTGCGCGCCGGTTGCGGGGCGTTTGCCTCTGTCAGGCACTCATTCGCGATGCAGGATCAAGAAGTCCACTCTTTCTCCTCGGCGGATGCAGCGCAACTGACGCCAGAGATGCTTCAAAGGAGATTCAGGGCTTCCGGTCTCCTCTTCATCGACGTCTTCCTCCTGTCGAATCTGAGCTTTGACGACCTCGACCAGGCTTGGGCGGTAGATTGCGGCGAGCGGGAGAAAGGCGAGTCCAATTGCGGCACTCGCAGCGAAGGCCTTGAAGTGGCCCCGGCGGGGATGGTGCCGGCGGGAGATGAGCTGTTTGAGCAGAGAAAAGAGCGCGATGACCGCGACCAGCAGGCTCGCGACGATGGGCAGGGCAACGGCAAAGGCAGAGAGGGGATCGATACGCATGGTCACGCCTCGGAGCGGCATGGATGGAGCCGCAGATCGAAGGATGGTGCAGATTGGCCGGGCTCACGAGGCGCGGATGGCGTCTGCGGGGCGGGCCAGGAGTAGGCGGGTGTTATGCGCAGAAGGGCGGGGGACGCTGGAACGATGCGGCGAGCACTGGAGCCTCAGGGGCGTGGTTCCGTGAGAGGACCGGCGCCAGAGGCAGCAGGATGAGCGAAAGCAGCAGGCCGACGAAGTAAACGGGCAGCATCGCAAGCCAGTCGGGCTGACCTGCGGCGTGGTGACCGTGGGGCACGAGCATCACGAGGACAGCGATTGCGATAGCCGCAATCGCGATCCAGAACCATGCCCGCTTCTGGCAAAAGGCGCTCATTGTCTGCTGCCCGAAGTATAGCAATTTGGGCGCGGTTTATTCTGGAAGCCAGGTCTCGGAGGCGAGGCCTAACAGGCGTGGCCGACGGTGATGAGGCTTTCGGCTACGGCTTCGGCGATCTGCTCGTGGACCTCGTCGATGGTGAGGTTGCCCTCGATGAGGGCGACGCGCTGGGGCTCGCGCGCGGCGATTTCGCGGTACTTTTCCCAGACGCGTTGGTAGAAGGCTTCCTGCTCCTGCTCGAAGCGGTTTTCATCCTTGCCGGACTGGGCGGCGACGCGGTCATTGCGGCGTCGGGCGCGGTCCAGGCAGACGGCGAGCGAGGGCAGCAGGAGCAGGGTGAGATCGGGCTGCAGGTTGCCGCAGACCAGGCGGTGCATGTCGAGGACGAGCTGAGAGCCGAGCTGGCGGCCGCCACCTTGGTAGGCCTCGGTCGAGTCCGTAAATCGATCGCAGAGAACGACTTTGCCAGCGGCGAGGGCGGGCTCAATCACCTCAGCGATGGCCTGGGCGCGATCGGCGAACATCAGGGCCAACTCGGTCATGGGCGCGAGGGCGGTGGAGCGGGAATCGAGCAGCAGAGCGCGGATGCGGTCGCCCGTGGCGGTGCCGCCGGGCTGGCGGGTAACGACGGGGTCCAGGCCGCGCCGCTGGATCCATGCGGCCAGGCGCTTGATTTGCGTGGTTTTACCGGACCCGTCAAGACCTTCGAGCGTGATGAAAAGACCGCGCGGCATGGCGTGAGTCTATCACCGGCGGAATGGGGGAGACGATTGTGTGACAAATGTGTTACAAGAGTGCATTCCCCAAGCGAATCCGGAGTGGATCCAGCGGCCGGTACAGGCAGTGCGGAGCCTCCTTGAATCGCCCGGTGACGCCTTGTGCGACTGGGTACTTTGTAGTGCACGAGGAATGGTTTTCCATTGCGCACGCCGGACCAAGGGGGAGATGATTTCTGCCATTACCGACTGTCTGGACGGTTGCAGGATTGGCCTTGGTGAAGGAATGGTCGCAGAAGAATGCGCCGGACAGGAGTTGTCACTGTGAAAAGGTATTGGCTGAAGAAGGCGGCCCTATGGGGGCTGATGGCAGCGGCGTTGGGCGGAGTGCAAACTACACGGGCCCAGAACCTGACACTGGAAGGGCAGACTGGCGGGTTCATTACGCCGACGGCTTATGTGGTGTATACGGACAAGGGCAAATTCTTCTCACATCCGGCGCTGGGGTATCACTTTGTGGATGCGTCGAAGGTCATCGGCAACATCCACACGTTCAGCGTGACCGAGGGGTTTGCGAATCGATTTGAGGTGGGCTACACGCGGAGTGTGCACACAATGGGCGACAGCCCAGCGTTCAGCAGCTTGTGGCACTACGCGGGGATGAACATCTTCCACGGCAAAGTGGTGGCAATCAAAGATGGACAGTTTGGTCCCTGGACCCCGGGCTTTGCAGTGGGTGGACTGGTGAGGACGGATGACCGCTTTGTGAGCGGCGCGCTGAACCAGGCGCTGACCGGAACTCTGAAGTCGTATACGAACGGCGATATCTACATTGCGGCGACAAAGACGTGGCTGCATCCGCCGTTTCCGTTTCTGGTGAATCTGGGCTGGAAGGCGACGAATGCGTCGATCTATGGGCTGGGCGGGCAGTCGACGCGGTTTGAAGGCAGGCTGTTTGGTGGGCTGGGTATTCCGCTGCCGGGTCCATTCCACACGGCGATTGTGCCTGCAGCGGGCTTTACGCAGGAGCCGCCGAACTCAAAGAACCTGAGCGCGATTCTGATTAACACATCAACCGGGCTGCCCGGCGCGCCGGCGCATGTGCCGACGACGCTGGACTACGCCGTGCGGATTACGCAGAAGGAGCATCCACATTTTGCCTTCGATGCGGGCATTGGCCAGGTGGCGGGCACGATCGGCACAACCGCGGTGCCGACGGGGCTTCCCGCGCCCGCGCCACCGGTGGCGCTGGTACCGGTGAATCTGCAAGCGCGGCATGTTTTTGGCATGGGGCTGAGCCTGCGGTATTAGGGCGAAGCAACTTTTCGCGAAGGGCTGGGTCTACATGACTACCATGCCAACGGATTGCGATGTACCTGATTCCGCGGTGGATGGTTGAGTTTGCGACGCGTCTGGCGAGAAGTGATTCGCATGGGACGGATGCGCGCAGAAGGTTCAGGAGGTTTGACCATGGATTTACTTCGTCGTTCGCGCTTGCTGTTGATGGTACTTGTGCTTGCGATGCTTCCCGCATCCTCCTATGCGGGGGTGTTTATCAGCGTGGGATTTGCACCGCCTGTGCTGCCGGTGTATGTTCAGCCGCCGTGCCCGCAGCCGGGCCTGATGTGGACGCCGGGCTACTGGGCGTATGGCGATGACGGCTACTACTGGGTGCCGGGTGCGTGGGTACCGGCGCCGTACGTAGGTGCGCTGTGGACGCCGCCGTACTGGGGCTGGTCGGGTGGGCTGTACATATTTCATCCCGGCTACTGGGGGCCGCATGTGGGCTACTACGGCGGCGTGAACTATGGCTTTGGCTATATGGGCGTCGGGTTTGTGGGCGGCATGTGGCGTGGGCGCGAGTTTGCCTATAACACCGCTGTGATGCGCGTGAATACGACGATCATTCGAAACACGTATGTTGACCGGACAGTTGTGGAGCGCAACACGATCATCAACAACAACCACGTGTCCTACAACGGCGGCCCGGGCGGGATTCAGCATCAGCCTGCGCCGAGCGAGCGGCTGGCGATGCGCGACCAGCACATGGCTGCGACGCGGATGCAGATGCAGCACGTGCAGGCGGCACGGATGGAGCGCAGCTCCTACTTCAACAACAACCATGGACGGCCCGCGACTGCGGCGGTGGCTCGGCCGTGGAACAACCAGAACCGGTCCTCAGGGATAAGCCAGCGGCCCAATTTCAACAATCGCGGGTACCAAAACAACGGATTCCAGAACAGGCCTTCGAACCAGGGCTACCAGAACCGGGGGAATGTGCAGCCGAACAATGGCTATCAGAACCGCGGCAATCAGCAGTGGCAACGGCCGAATAACCAGGGCATGAACCAGCGGCCGCAACAGCAATGGCAGAACCAGCAGCGGAGCGAGCCCCGGAACCAGCCGAGACCGCAGGATCGACCACAGGATCGAGCGGCACCGGATCAACGGCATTTCCGCTGAGTCAGCGGCCGGCATGCACTCAAAGGCCCACGGCACGCCGTGGGCCTTTCTGCCTTAGGCGGAGCAGGTTTCGATGCCGGCGAGCTCAATTTCCAGTCCGCCGTATTGAGGATGATCATTCTCGCGGATGCGGTAGGCGACGTCGACGCAGCTACCCTGGGTGAGGCCAAGTTGAGCGGCTCGGAAGGCCATGCCCCAGCCGACGGCGCGGACGATGCAGGGTGCTGAGGTGACACCGGCGGGTGAGAGTTCGAGACGGATATGCCGCTCTTTCATTAGTCGGAGAGGCGAGAGCAAGCGCAGGTTGCGGGCGAGAAAGACGGGCTCGGGATTGCCGTGCCCGAGCGGTTCGAGCTTTCGGAGCCAGCCTGCGAGGACGGGCGTGATGCGATCGAGGGGCAGTTCAGCGTGGATCGACAGGATGTGTTCGGGATCGCGGTGGGCGAGGCGCTCCGCGGCATAGAGGCTGAGGCGGCGCTTGAGTTCGGGCAAGGCCTCGGCGGGGAGAGCGAAGCCAACGGCGAAGGCATGACCGCCAAAGCGGGTGAAGAGGTCAGCACAGGTTTCGATGGCTTCAAGGAGTGGAAAGCCGTCGACGGAACGACCAGAGCCGTGCGCTATGCCGTCTTCGATGCTGATGACGATTGCGGGCTTGGCAGTGCGCTCGACGACGCGCGAGGCGAGAATGCCGATGACGCCGCGATGCCAGCCGTCGCCGTCAAGAACCAGAAGGCGCTCCGCGTTGAGTCCGACCTCGGCGGCGAGTCGGTTTTCAATGGCAGTGAGCGCGAAAGCTTCCGTATCGCGTCTCTCGCGGTTGAGGCGTTCGAGCTTGGCGGCAAGTTCGCGCGCGCGAACCATGTCGCGCGTGGTGAAAAGCTCGACGATATCGGAGGCGACGTCCATGCGGCCAGCCGCATTGATCCGGGGTGCAAGACGGAAGGCAACGTCGAATCCGCTGATGGGCTTTATGGCTGGATCCAGCATGGCTGCATCGAAGAGGGCGCGCAGCCCTGCGCCGACGGGCTTGCGCAACTCGCGCAGACCCAGAGCGGCGATGACGCGATTCTCTCCCTTGAGCGGCACGGCATCTGCAATGGTGGCGATGGCAGCCATCTTAAGAAAGCTGGGGAGCATCTTTTCTCGCGCTCGTTGGGGGTTATGGCGTTCCAGGAGGGCCTGCGCAAGTTTGAAGGCGATGGCGGCGCCGCAGAGGCTCTTTTCTGGATAGGCACATCCGGGCTGATTGGGGTTGAGTATGGCCAGTGCGTTGGGAAGCGACTCATGGGCTTCGGGGAGATGGTGGTCGGTGATGATGAGGTCCAGGCCGAGGCGACGTGCCGTGTCGGCTTCAGCGAAAGCGCGCATGCCAGTGTCGACGGTGAGGACAAGGCGGATGCCTGCGGAGTGTGCCTCTTCAAGCACGCTCGACTGGAGTCCGTAGCCCTCGCGAAGGCGATGGGGTACGTGGAAGCGCACGATGCCACCGAGCATCTCAATGGTTGTTTTTAGCAGGACAACGGCGGTGGTGCCGTCGACGTCGTAATCTCCGTAGAGCAGGATGGGCTCGTTGTGGGCAATGGCATGCTCGATCCGGTCGACGGCAGCTTGCATGCCGAGCATGAGGAAGGGATCGTGCATCTGGTCGATCTCAGGGTTTAGAAAGGCGAAGGCCTCCGCGGCAGACAGGATGCCGCGGGCGACGAGCAATTCTGCAAGCACGGAGGGAAGCCGGGCGTCGCGAGCCAGAGTCTCTGCCTGTTCGGGATGCTGCCGGGCGAGAACCCATCGCTGGCGCGGACCGGCGGCGGAGTTGCTCATGGCGCCTGGAGGGTTCACCGGGCTTATTCGTCCTCGTCGTCCTGGTCGTGCTCATGATCGTCGATGACGATGTCGTGGAAGCTATCCATCTCTTCCAGGAGGGACTGAAATCGCTCGTACCAATCGGTGGTGGTTTCGTGGAGGAGTGCGATGCCCTGATAGATAAAGCCGAGTTGGATGTAGCCAACCATGCCGGTGTATTTGCGCAGCAGCTGTGCTTCAACCAACTCGGAGGCTTCTTCATCGGGGTAGTTCATCTCATTGGCTTCATCGATGAGGGAATCGAGATCATTCCGATCGAGAGTCATCTCACTGAAGGTGATGAAGGGCGCGCCGACATGCTTGGCCATTTCGACAAAGTCTTTCCAGGCATCGGGGTTGCCCTGACTTTCCCAGAGGACAGAAGGGATGTCTTCCGTGACGTAGCCGGGCAGGCGCTTCAAGCCGTGCCCTTCGATGAAGGCGATCATGTCGTCTTTGAGCGATAGCAGGTTATCCGAACTCATATCCAAACCATCATTTTCTCAGATGCGGGCGGCCCCGGTTGTGGAAACGATGCGACGGCGGGGAAGAGATTAGTCTGAAGAGAGGTTGGATTTCAAGAGGAGATTCTTTTGCCAGCATTCGAAAGACATGTTTTTGTTTGCCATAATGCGCGGCCGGAAGGGGCACCGCGTGTTTCCTGCACCGCCGATGGAAAGAGCGATCTGCATGCGGCGCTGCAGCAAGAAGTCAAAGGCGCAGGGTTGGGCAGGACGGTAAGGATCAACAAGTCTGGCTGTCTGGACCAGTGCGAGCATGGGCCGGTGATGGTGGTGTATCCGGATGCGGTGTGGTACGGGAACGTGCGGCCGGAAGATGCAGTGGAAATTGTGCGGGAGCACCTGGTGTGCGGGCGGCCGGTGGAGCGTCTTCGCGTGGCCGAAGGCTGCCTGAACGCGGAGAGTTGTCCGCATCGGGGATAGGCCGGGCGCGATGACCTTTGTACCAAGCGCGAGTAGGGAATCCTCCGATTTGGAGTGAATTGCGATGGGCCCTCTGCCGATAGGAGCGGTGGGGAGGGCCACTATGCGCAGATGGGAGTTCCTTCTGGTGGCGGGGATGCTCGGAATGACGAGTCCCAGCCTGCGTGCGCAAAGGGATGCCATGGTCAAGGTGGCGTGGCAGGTGAGTCTACCGGTCGATTTACCGACTGGAGCGGAGTTTCTTTGCCGGGCCAGGATTCTTCCGGCATTGGGAGTCAATTCCGGCAACGGCAATGAGCACGGTGCGACGTCAGCGGGCGAGCAGAGCGGACGGGTCGTGCAATGCGCGGTCGAGGTGCCGGTTTGGTTCAATGAGCACCGAGCCAACGGTGCGACATGGTTGAGTACGGAGGTGGATGCATTGGAACCGGAAGCGTCTGGATACCGGCTGCTGCGGCTGGCCGCCGATAAGGTTCCGCTGTGGCCGAGGGAGGGTGCAGTGACGCCGGCATTGCTGCGGCATTAGGGTGCAAGCGGCGTGACAGGAAGCTGCGATGGCATCTGCATCGAAGAGGTGTACAGGTGGGCGGCCCATGCAGTATTCTCATGTTTTAGCCCATGATATTTTCCCGCGAGTATATCGGATACCTTGCCCGCCGCACGGTCAAGCATCTGATCGACGCCAAGATGATCACCACAAGCGACTTGAAGGGGACTGAGTCGAAGGTGACTGAGGGGTTGATCGACGAGTTGTCTCTTGAAGACCGCATCAACGAAGAGGTGCGCGTGATCCTGGAGGCGTACTCCGAAGAGATGCGCAAGACCGGTGCGCAATACGCTGAAATGTTCAAGAAGGTGAAGACCGAGCTGGCACGCAAGTACAAGGCGGTGCTATGAGAATCAGTCGCGACAAGGTGAATAAGCTGGCTCACACGGTAGCGGATACGCTGGCCGAGATTGACGAAGTGGGCTTTCTGGAGGATCGCAATACAATTCGCCAGGAGGCGCGCAAGGCACTGGAAGAGTTGCTGACCGAAGAGTCCAAGATCGACGCTGCGGCACGCCAGAAGATCGCCTCGCAGCGGAAGATCATTCTGGAAGGCTCGCAGGAGTGGGAGATTCTCTACCGCAAGTATTACAACGATGAGGTCAAGAAGCTGGGTATCTGATGCCAAAGCGCTCTTAAGCCTTTGGCAGGGCAAGTGATTTTTTGTGAGACTCAGACTTTGGCCGATCCCAGCCGTTTCTCGCATCATGTCGTGCTATCGTCCAGGGGCTCGGGCGTGAAATTCAGTGTTTTTTGCCTCCCCAAATCTTTCAAGATCACACAACTTTCTCAACATCTGCTTCAGGCGGCGCGTCTTTTTACGCTACCCGGGCGTGAGTGCTCTCGGCTACCCTGCTGCAGCCGAAACACTGGCGGTTGCTTGTCGAAATGGTTGAGCACCTGGGGTTCCCGCCTTCGAGCCTCCAGCGTGAGCTCGAATTCGTCATTGAAGCTGGTTTGCTTCAGCGTCGCCGGGACAGACGGCGCACCTCTTGCAAATCCACTGTGGAATCGCCGGTCTTTCCAGAGTTACGCGACTTGATCCGCAAGACGAGAGGTCGCGTACCGCATAATCAGGGTCGCCGGATTCTACCGGCTTACCTTCGATGCAGTAAAAATTGCGCTTGGGAGGTCAACCGTTCATCGAACCGGGTATCGCAGCTTTGCCGTCGAAAACGGAGCGATTTTGATTCGAGATGTGCCGCCATTGCGACCGAAACAGAAGGCGTGGAACTTCTGGTCCAGACGTGCTCTTTCGTTGAGATTGTGGAGCGATGCATCAAAGCAAGCCATGCAACAATTCTGTGATCAGTGAGCGAAGGCGGTTCACCTATGTGTCTGCGGTCACTTGACTTTAATGGGATAAGATTCTACGCTTTCTCTAAGTGATGAGGTGACGGAGTTCACCTATAACAGCTGTCCTCCAATTGGCCGGACAGATGATGACTCCTGGCAGGGAATACTGTCGGGGAGTCATGCGCCGACAGCAATCCCTGAACAGACCTGAAGGAGCTTGGATCCATGAACTCATGGACCGCCGCAGATTTGTCAACGGGATTGGCGCTGGCCGCGATTGTTCCAGCGCTCTGGATCGAGCCACGCCTTAAGAGGCCTGCGATTGCCATCGCGCTGTCTGCCGATCCGATCATCGGTGTGAAGCTTGCGAGATTTGACTTTCAGAAGAAGGACGTTTCGCACCCTCCCAGTGTCATCAGACTCCCGATCTCGACTGTGCGCGCCATCCTAAACGCTGCGCATTCGAGAATCAGACGAAATCGAGTCGCTTTGCATCCGCGCGATTGCAGGCGCAGATTGTGTCATGTTCTTTCTCATCGTTGGATCGAAGTTTTCACTGCTTTTACAACTGACGGCCATTTGGCCGAGAAGGCGGAATCATTATGTCTGAAATTGCAAAACTCGAAGCCCTAGAAATTCTGGACTCGCGCGGAAACCCCACACTGGCAGTTACTGCAACGTTGGCGAACGGCGTTACAGCCACTGCAAAAGTCCCCTCCGGGGCCTCGACGGGCAAGCGTGAAGCGGTTGAGCTTCGCGATGGCGACAAGTCGCGTTACGGAGGCAAGGGAGTGCTGAAAGCGAAGGGTTACGTGGAGGGAGAGATTCAGAGTGCCGTCCGCGGCTTTGATGCCAACGACCAAAAGGGCCTCGACAAGCGACTCTGTGAGCTTGACGGCACACCGAACAAGGGTCGACTTGGAGCCAACGCCATTCTGGGTGTCTCACTCGCAGTGGCCCATGTGTCTGCGAAGGATCGCGGGCTGCCTCTCTACGCAGCACTGGTGGAGAAGCCTGCCAATCTTCTGCCTACTCCCGGCCTAAATGTGCTGAATGGTGGCAAGCACGCTGACAGCAACGTGGATTTTCAGGAATTCATGATTTCGCCGGTGGGTGCTCCGTCCTTCAGCGAAGGTTTACGTTCTGCCGCTGAGACGTTTCATGCATTGAAGGCTGTGCTGAGCAAGAAAGGCTACGGCACTTCAGTGGGCGACGAAGGCGGATTCGCTCCACAGCTGAAATCCAACGAGGAGCCGATTGAACTGATTCTCGAAGCCATTCAGAAAGCGGGCTACAAGCCGGGCAAGGACATTGTTATCATGATCGATCCGGCGGCCAGTGAATTCTTCGATGACGGTGCATACGTATTTGCCAAGTCGGATAAGAGCAGGAAGACTCCAACCGAGATCATCGCACTCTGGAAGAGTTGGCTGAAGAAATATCCGGAAATCTGGTCGCTCGAAGACGGAATCGCGGAGGACGACCACGACGGGTGGCAGGCGATCACGAAGGAACTGGGGGGCCAGATCCAGTTGGTTGGAGATGATAATTTCGTGACCAATCCGGCGATCTTCAGCCAGGGCATCAAGGACGGGATCGCCAACGCGATTCTGATCAAACTCAATCAGATCGGTACTGTCACAGAAACCCTCGATTGTATCCAGATGGCGCGGGATAACGGTTATGGCGCTGTGATTTCACACCGCTCGGGGGAGACAGACGATACCAGCATTGCAGACCTCGCCGTCGCCGCCGGCATGGGGCAGATCAAGACCGGCTCCGCGTGCCGTGGAGAGCGCATTGCGAAATATAACCGACTGCTGGAAATCGAGCGCGAACTGGGATCCAAGGCACGCTATGCAGGTGCCAGCATGTATGAACGCTGGAAGAAAGCAGTGAAAGCGTAACGATTCGCACGCGGTGTTGGAGTCCACCGGAACCGCTCAACTGGGCAAATGACTCCTCGAAGCGTAACTACTTGGAGGAGTCATGCCCGAAATTAAACCGGAGAGTGAGGAGACTCGGTCCCGAGGCGAGCTTAATGAGGCTCAGCAGCGGCGTCTGTATGTCACCTGCTCGTACATCGACAAACTGCTCACGGAGATCGAGCAGGTTCTCCACGAGACGACCTCACCGTCTCCGTTTCAGCGCCATATCATCGACATAACACCCGCTCAGTCGCGTGTGCTGGAAGATCATATTCGCCGTCTTCGCGAACAGCTTCTCCGTACACTTGCCTGGCAACAGATGAAGCCCGAGCCGCCGGAAATTCCAGCGACGCGGTCCGTGCTGACTCATCTAGCTTTCATTGACATAGCCGTCGAAGAACTAAAGCCGAGTTACATGCGCGGTTCGGGAAAGGTCCCAACCGATGCTGTCGACGAGCTGACCGGAGTTGTTTACGAACTTCGTTCTGTGCTCCAGAGTATGGAGCAGTATATTCGTCAGGAATTTGGGACCAACCTGCAGTCTCGTCTGGCCGAGCTGGAGCAAACGGGACATGACGTGGGTCTATTGCGCGAGCTTGAAGAGATCGTCACACGGCATGGATTGGTCGAGTTCCGTTCACGCATTGCATCTCTCGCCCATCGTCTGGAAGACAGCAATCTCGAAGTCGCATTCTTTGGTCGCGTGAGTAGCGGTAAATCATCGCTCCTGAATGCGCTTCTGGATACGAATGTCCTGCCGGTTGGAGTCAATCCAATTACAGCCGTGCCAACGAAACTGCGGTATGGAAGCGCGCTTCGGGCAGAGGTGACTTTTGCCAACGGGCACGTGGAGGAGGTCTCGCTTGAGGAGTTCTCGCAGCTGATCACCGAGCAGGGGAATCCGGGAAATACCCGCAGCGTGGTGCGTGCTCTGGCTGAGGTTCCATCACCGCGTCTAAAGAAAGGCATTCTTCTGGTCGATACGCCGGGTCTTGGCTCACTGGCGCGGCGCGGTGCTCAAGAGACACTGGCTTATCTGCCGGCGTGTGATCTTGCCGTGCTGCTGATCGATGCCGCTGTGTCTCTGAATGAAGAAGACATTGGGACTCTCCGTTTGCTCTACGAAGGGGGCATTCCGTCGATTGTTCTACTGAGCAAAGCTGACCTCTTGCAGGAAGGTGATCTTCACCGAGTCATCGAGTATATCCGGGCTCAGATGAAACGAGAACTTGGAATCAGCACTGAGATCCATCCCGTGAGCTCTTTGCCAAGATACTCTCCGCTACTCGATCAGTTCTTCGAGCGGGAGTTGTATCCCCGGTTTGAGCAGGCTCGCGGTCTGCGGGAAGCCTCGGTTGCCAGAAAGATCGGGGCACTCCGTGATTCGGTGATGGCAGCTCTTGAAACATCGCTCGACCGCGAGAAACGCGGAAGAGAAGCAGCTCGCACACTTGATGATCACGAGATAGAAGTTCGCCTTCGCCACCTCAATGGAGACATCGGCGAACAGCGAAGCATGCTCGATCGAGCATTTCTTGAGCTGGGAGAGCGACCCGAGAGTATCGTGGCGGAACTCGCGGAGATGATCGCGGTGCGGATTTGTGCAGGTAAAAGGAGGCACTTCACGCCATTTGAGATCTCCGAATGGATTCACGACATGGTGCAGCGGCGGGTGGACGATGCGATCGCCAAAGCGCGAAGCAGCCTCATCAGGGCAGTTGAGACGTTGAAGGAAGTTGCGAGGGAGATGTCGCGTTCCGATGTGCCTTCATCCGAGGATGCAGAATTGCTGCTGCGGGAGGTTCCGCGCTTTGAGATGGGAGTCGTGCCCTTGAAAATTGGCGCCGCTCGCTGGAGCTGGATGGGAAAGACCGTAGTTCGCGCATTGGTGCGGAGCAATTTGCAGGAGCATCTTGGTCCTCTGCTGAAGGAAGAGCTTCACCAGTACAAGCGTGCGCTCGACCTGTGGGGCGAGCAAACGAGCCGAAAGATGGTCGCATTTGTCAACTCGTATGCGGATGCCTATCGTGCACAGCTCAACCGCGTGCACGGGCAATCTGGAGGGAGCGAATCCTCGCCGGAGTTAGCCCGGGATCTGGCTCGGATCCTCAGATGGAATTCGGAGGAGCATACGGAAGCAAAGAAAGCGTGATGAATTAAGGAGACAGACTTTTGCAGAAATACTTCTATATCGCGGTAGGAGGTTCGCTGGGAGCGATTGCCAGGTATTGGGTTGGCTCTGTAGTTGCCGATAAATTGGGCACGAGGTTCCCCTATGGGACTTTTGTGATCAATATCAGCGCCTGCATCATTATCGGGTTTTCATTGACTTATCTTGGCAAGCGCGCCGAGTTGAATCCGGCGTGGCGCTTTCTGATTCCAACCGGATTCGTTGGCGCTTACAGCACTTTTTCAACGTATGAATGGGAGACGCTTTCGTCTCTTAGAACAGGGGCCTTCTCTCTAGCCGCTGTTTATGCAATTGCAAGTCTGATCTTAGGGCTTGTAGCTGCTTGGGGAGGGGCTGTTCTCGCGGAGGTGATCTCGTGAGGGCGCACAGGCAAATCGCACTTCATCAGTCAATCGAGGAGCTACTGCATGAGCCGGGATGCCCGCTTTGCCGCTTCTTGAAGGACTTTCAAGCAATTCACCTGCAGGGAGATTCGGCCAAGGACATTCACCGCCTTTGCAATTTTCACGCCTGGGGTGTTGCGGCGGTGCAAGATGCACAAATGGCGGCCGAAGTCTTTCTGGCTCTGGTCAACGAAAATGAGACCATGGCGGACCAACGGCCCGACTGCGATGTGTGCCGCAAATTGATCGACGAGGAAGAACGTCGGATGCGTGAGCTGGTAACCCTGCTTGGAAAGCCGGATGTTGTGAAATGGCTGCGGATGGAGGCCGTTTTTTGCATTCCGCACGCCATCAAACTGCGTCAGAGAGTCCCTCTGACGCTCACCGCACGGATCGACCTGATCATCAGGAATTATCGTGAACAACTGAAAGATGAGCTGATCAAATTGCGGAACGACCCCAGCCCCGATCGCTCAGGATGGGGAGCACTTGGGCGAGCTGCCGAATTTTTGGTTGCACAACGTGGACTTAGGGCATAAGGAGGGGGAATGCTGAACGCCGGTAAGGCTCTCAAAGTATCCATCTATATTAGCGAAGGTTCGACCCATCATGGGGTGGCGACATATTCCAGCATTCTCGATTTTCTCTTCTATCGGGGTGTTTCGGGGGCGACAGTGACGAAGGGCATCGCGGGGTTTGGCGCTGACCACCACATTCACACGTCGAGATCGGTTGAGATTTCCGATCGTCTTCCCCTGAAAATTGAGTTTATCGAAACGCGCGAAAAGATCAATGAGTTACTGGGCAAGCTCGAAGAGCTTGTCGGCACTGGCATGATCGAGGTGCAAGAAACCACCGTGGCTAAGCCCGCACAAAAGACCAAGCCGAAGGACGACATTCCGCCGGCGCATCTCAAGATCGAAGGGAAGGCCAAAATGATGCGGATCTACATTGGCGAAGCGGACCGCTGGAGGGACAAGCCACTCTATAGAGCCCTTGTAGAAGCCATGCGTGCGAATGATATTGCAGGTGTCACCGTGTATCGAGGCATCCTCGGGTATGGCGCGCATCGCCGGCTTCATAAGGACCGGGCGCTTCATCTTTCCCACGATTGCTCCATCATGCTCTCGGTGATCGATACGGACGAAAAGATCCAGGCGTTCATGCCGATCGTCGAGCAGATGGTGGAAGAAGGGCTCATTGTTCTTTCCAACGCCGACATCATTAAATATGCCTATCGTGCCGAAGGGATCGACCAGGCGGAAGCAGTTCAATCTTCTCCTAATTTACCTATGGAAGGAGAGCAACGGCGATGAAAGAGCAATTTGAAGCCCGGATGTTGCGTATCCATTTTGGCGAAAACGACAAATGGCAGGGGAAACCACTGCATGAAGCGATTGTTGCCAAGTGTCAGGAATTGGGATTGGCGGGCGCAATTGTCTATCGCGGAATTGAGGGCTACGGCACGAGCACAAGAATCCATCATGCGAGCCACTGGAAGTTTTCGAAAGACGCTCCCATTATGGTGAGCATCATCGACGACGAAGAAAAGATTAACAAACTGATACCACATTTGGACGAAATGGTGAATGAAGGCCTGATCGCTACCTCGCGCGTCGAGGTGGTCCGCTACTCGCGGGCACCGGCGAAGTGATGGAAGCGTTCTCAGGAAGAGAGTAAGAGTCATGCAGGAAGACAAGAGCAGTTCGACCGTGCAAGATCTTGAAGCCCTTCCAGAGAGGCCGTCCGCGTCTGTGGATGGCGCCTCCCGCCTGCTGCGACTTGCCGATCTGGCGCAGAAACTTGGGTCCGAGCCTGTTGCCGAGGAAGCACGCGAACTCGCGGCTCGAGTTTCAGAAGGGCGCTTCTATGTAGCCTGCGTCGGCCAGTTTAAGCGTGGCAAATCCACGCTGCTCAATGCCCTTGTCGGGCATGAAATTGTTCCTACAGGGTTTGTTCCTGTTACAGCGGTGCCTACTGTGATTCGGTTTGGCGCCGAACTTCAGGCGCGCATTCGCATGAGAGACGGTTCCTGGCGGGAGATTGCCGTGGCTGACCTGAAGTACTACGTAACTGAAGAACTAAACCCCGAAAACAAGAAGGCCGTGGATGGCGCGGAAGTTTTTGTGCCCAGCCCTTTGTTGTCCTCGGGCATGTGTTTTGTCGACACACCGGGTTTGGGTTCGGTCTGGTCTGGAAACACAGCGACCACGCAGGCCTTCATTCCGCACATCGATGCGGCGCTGGTTGTGATCGGAGCCGATCCGCCGATTGCTGGCGAGGAACTGGCGCTGGTGGAGGCGGTTGGCAAGCAGGTTCAGGATTTGATTCTGGTGATCAACAAAGCCGACCGCACTAGCGATCCGGAGCGTGCAGCAGCCGCCAAGTTTACGCGCGAGATCCTAGAAAAGCGGCTGCATCGCCCAATGGGCGAGGTCTTTGAGGTGAGTGCCGCCGAGCGGATGGACAACCGGGGGCCGTTGCGGGATTGGGAAAAGCTTCTGGAAAGTTTGCATCACCTCGTGGAGGATTCAGGGAGAAATCTTGTGCGGGCCGCATGCGAGCGCGGTCTGCAGCGCTTGACCGAGCAATTGCTGGCAATGATCAGTGAGGATCGTGATGCGCTTCTCCGGCCAGTAGAAGAATCCGAACGGCGCATCGAACTGATGAAGGAGACCATCAGCGATGCTGAGCGATCCATGCTCGAACTCAATTTTCTTTTCATGGCGGAACAGCATCGAATTTCGGACCTCTTCGGCGACAGGCACAAGCGCTTCTTCAGTTCCGCATGGTCCGAATCGAAAGCGGCATTCAATAACGAGCTTCCGTCTGTACCACGCGGCTTTGGCCCGCATTATCGGCGGCGAGTGATGCATCTTGCCCAGGAGATTGCGCGCCGCAAGGTGATGCCCTGGATTAAACCTGAGCAAGAGGAGGGCGAGCGGCAATATCGGGCCGTGGCCACCCGATTTGTGGAGATGGGGAACAGCTTCCTGAAGAAGCTGGCCGATGCGGGCCTCAGCGAATTGACGCGGATGCCTCATGCGCTCGATCCAGAGAAGGGCTTTCGCGTGCGCTCCAGCTTCATCTTTGAGGACTTCATTGGAACTGCTCAGCCTCCGTCGCCGCTGCGCTGGCTCGCCGACGTTTTTCTGCCGCTTGTAGGTGCACGCAAAGTCATTACGAACGAGGCGCGGGAGTTCCTGCGGCATCTCTTGGAAGTGAACAGCGCACGCGTGCAGAACGATGTGCTCAATCGCATTCAAGACAGCCGGGGACGCCTGGAAGCGGAGATCCGCAAACTGCTGCACGAAATCAGCCGCATCGCAGAACAGGCTCTTGACCGGGCGCGGAAAGTCAAAGAAGAAGGAGCTCCCGCAGTACAGTCTGCCATTGAGCGGCTCAATCGATTTGAACAAGAGGTTTCGGCGCTTGTGTAACCCAATCCATCTTCGCCAAGGTGTTGCCACATGATCGCTTATTGCACGCATTGCTGGCGTGAGGTGAACTCGGAAGACAAGGTATGCCCTGGTTGCGCTGCTGATTTAACACTGGACCATCGAACGTATGAAGAGAAGTTGATCGGAGCGCTCGCACATCCTTTGCCTGAAGCGCGAGAACGCATTTGCTGGCTGGTTGGTGAGAAGCAGATTCTTCAAGCGGTGCCGGATGTGATGAGGTTGGCGAAGGATGATCCAGATCTCTTTGTTCGCAAGGCCGCCCTGGAGAGTCTGGGGGCGCTTCGCGATCCGCGATCGGCGCTCCTTCTCCGCGCAATCAGCAGATGTGAGAATCGCTTCCTCGCGTCGGTTGCCGCCAAGAGCCTTCTGGCTATCGGCCATGGCGAGGCAGGCGCTTCGGCATCGGAGACGAAATCCGGTCACTGGCGGAACTGAAATCGAACGGCGAACACCATTGCACGGGTCCGCCAACGCAAGCAATTCGGTCGGGAGCTGGATTGCATGCATTCTTTGGAGTCGCCATGGGGTATGTGCGAGGCACATTCACGGGAGACAGGGCAAGACAGATTGCAAGATTCGGAACTTTGTCGAGCAAGTGCATTCACGCCATGCCGTGGTGGCCCGAGGAGATCTGCGAGAAGATCGAAAAAGTGATTTGGAGAGTGTATCTGCTCGGCGAAGCCGGCGAAGACTGGCATGAATTCACCGCCTACGATGGTCGGGGCAAAGTGCTTGGGGTTCATCGCATCGACGGATTCTGAAACTAAGCAGAGAGTTCACCAGTAGTAATGATCCGCATTTCGAGGGATTGATGTACCGCGCAAAGCTCTATGATCTGGAGGCGCGCTCCTATCGCATTCGCTATGCGATTGCCACCATCCTGCGCGACCGGATTGCGAATGAGGGAGCATTCAGGGTCTGCTTTGAAATGCTGGATGAGAAGGAGGTAATCCGTGCGATCTTATTTCGCGGGTTGAAGAACCCAAGGCTGCGCAGAGCACTTGAGCGTAGCCATCTGGTTGACCTGACGCACTGGCTTCTTCGCTTTCCGGATCTTGCCGAAGCGTATAGCAGAAGCGATTCATTTTCGCCCCCCGATTGACTCTCGATGCAAAGCGGGCGAATGCGATAGCGCAGGATATGTTTCGTACACTTGATTCAGGCCGTAAGCCTCGAGAGTTTATACATGCGCTTACGGTATGCACTTTCTTCGCCAGTTACTGTGCGTGGTCTCTCAGTTATGCCTACGTGCAAGGGGACTGGCTCCAACGCGTTTTCCATTGCAGGAGCATCCCGATCTCTCGCTGCGAACCTACGACCGTGTTCCTGTTCGCTTCCGTAGGATGCAGGGCACGATCTGTTTTAGTGCTGCGCAACGAATAAAGCTTTAAGCATTGTTTTCGGTCGCGGAATTCTCTAACTAAGATCCTCTGTAAACGAAGAGCACCAACAGCAAGAAGGCCAGCGCGTAAAACACATAAGCGTTGAGCTTGCCATGATGCATGGATGCAAGCGAGCGGGCAATGCTATTCACGCTGCGGCCAACAGGCTGAAGAAATATGCGGTCCGTGACATTTGTCTCTTCACGCTGCCGGTGAATGGCAGTACGGAAATGCGCTGCCACGGTCTGTCGCGTATCTTCGACAATGTGTGGCCGAAAGATTGCCTGGAAGACGACACGTACCGGGTTGGAGAACCCTGTCGCCGTATAGGTCATCAGTGGCAATAATCGTGGGATTCCTCCCGCCCACAGGGGGCGCCGCACGACGTTGCGCTGTCGTGTAAGGCGCGTGACAACCATTCCCGCAATCGCGAGCAGAATCAACAGGAAGACAAGACTATACGAGGGCGACATGGCGAAGACGACCGGGTTGCGCTCCGAACCGCGGAGTAGGACAACCAGGCCGCGACCGGGTAGAAGGTGTTTCCCGGACTGCGCGCCCAGGTTATGGAAATCCTGGAGAAACGCTGGGGGGAGTTGGCCGTTTTCAGGAGTCGCTTTGAAGAAGGGTGGCAGGAGAGATTCCGCAGTTCCGACGCTAATGAGCGGCTCCAACGCCTGGTTCAACGCAGGCATGACATAAGTCGGAATAACCCCGAGAAGAAAACAAAGGACGGCCAGCAATGCCATGGGCGCAATTGCGCTGGCGTGGGCTTCGACGGCCTTTGCGGCGCCCTGCGATCGCGGCATCCCGAGAAAGCCCATCGCAAACGCTTTTACAAAGCAAGTCACAGCGAGTGCGGCCGTCAGGGCGAGGACCGCGCCGCAGACTGCGAATACGAGGCGCAGGGGTATCGAAGGGATTTCGACACCGCGCAGCAGAGTCTGAAGCGTCAGCCACTCACTCACGAAGCCGTTAAAAGGTGGTACCGCAGAGATTGCCAGTGCCCCAACGAGAAAGGCTCCCGCCGTCCACGGCATCGACCGCATCAGTCCGCCGAGATGATCGAGATCGCGCGTGCCGGCGTGCTCGTCCACCGACCCTGCTCCGAGAAACAGAAGCGACTTATACATCGAATGGTTGAGCATGTGATAAAAGGCCGCGATCATGGCCATGCCAGAAAGGAGGGGCTGGCCAGCCGCAGCAAAGATTACGCCTGCGCCCAAGCCGAGGGTCACGATTCCGATGTTCTCAATGGAGCTGTGGGCAAGAACACCTTTTATATCCGTTTCAGTGGTCGCGTAAAGGATGCCTACGAGAGCAGACACCGTGCCAGTGAGAAGCATCACCAGTCCTGCCCCGGTCGTCGTGAGGGGGGCGATTTGAAAATCCACGCGGATGATTCCGTAGAGGCCCAGATTCAGAATCACTCCGGAAAGAATGGCAGATACATTGGCAGGCGCGGCTGGGTGTGCTTTGGGCAGCCAGGCGTTCACTGGAACGAGGCCAGCCTTCACGCCGAAACCGAAGAAAGTCAGCAAAAAGACAGTCCAGTGGACCAATGGACTCAGCCCGGTGGCTGCGCTCTTGAGGTCAGAAAACTGCCAGGATCCAGTGCCGATTGCGAGTACGAGAAACGCCACGGTTACGGCGATGAACCCAGCTTCACTCATCGACAGCATCAGGTAACCAGCCTGGCTGGTACCGTTGCGCCGATGCTCGAAGTTCACCAGAAGATAACTCGAAATGGACATCGCTTCCCAGGCGAGCAAGAAGCCGAAGACATCGCTCTCGATCAGGATCCACACGATCGAGGCACACAGAACCAGATACCAGGCATTGAATGCCGCCAAGTTATAGTGGCCGACGAAGCGCTTCATATAGCCAGCAGAGAACACTGAGCTGGCCAGAATGACAACTGCAGCAATGAAAAGGAAAAACGCGGATACCCGGTCAAGAAGAATCGTCAGCGTGCCGATTGATGGGATCGTCCAGAGAGTCTGATGGAACTCTCCCCCATAGACAAGAACAACTCCCGAAGCCCATAACGCCAGTGCCGCGGCAATCGAACCGACCCAGGTCAGGATTACGGGAATCCGCCGCTGCGGGACAAGCACCCCGACAAGGATGCCCAAGACGCAAGCTGCGAAGAGCAAAGCCAATGCCAACCCAACAGAATTCATGAACCCCCCAGATCTCGGGAGCCTCCGCCTGAGTTCCCCTCGGACTCATCGCGAGGATGAACAGCGGTGTGGGGGCATTCCGCAGGTTCTAACCTCCACGATAGAAGAACAGCACGAGCAAGAAGAACGCCAAGACATAGGTGACGTAGGCATTCAGTTTTCCGTGGTGCATACGGGCCAGAAAGTTGGCAACCCATTCCACGGCAATTCCCACCGGCTTGAGCAGCAGACGATCAACAACATGCGTCTCTTCACGCTTTCTGTGAATGGCGGTGCGGAAATGTGCTGCCACGGTCTGTCGCGTATCTTCGACGATGTTCGGTCGAAAGATGGCCTGAAAGACAACGCGGACGGGATTGGAGAATCCCGTTCCGGTGTATGTCAAAAGCGGCAGAAGCCTTGGGATGCCTCCTGCCCATACCGGGCGCCTGGTCAAAGTGCGGTGCCGCGTCAAGCGCCTCAGTCCAAACCACGCCACTACGAAGAGCACAGCCAAAGCAATGATGCTGTAGGAAGGCGACATTGCGAAAACGACTGGATTTGCCGCACCGCCTCGGAGAAGCACCACGAGTCCGCGACCGGGGATGAATCTTCGACCAGCCTGCGCGCCAAGATTGTGAAAATCCTGGAGGAACGCGGGAGGAAGCTGTGCATTCTCGGGCGTCGCAGTAAAAAATGGTTGCACGAGAGCGGTGGTGATGCTTGCGCCTGCCAGAGGCGCAACGCCTTCGTTCAGCAGCGGGAGGATGTATGTCGGGAGGATTCCCATCAACAGGCAGACAATCGCGAGAAACGCCATTGGAAACTTGCTCACCAATTTCGACTCGGGTCGCAGTTCCCATGCTCCTCTGCGGAATCCAAGAAAATTCATCGCGTAGGTTTTTACGAAGCAGGTTACCGCTAACGCCGCGGTCAGCGCGAGCGCGGCACCGCAGAGCGCGAAGACGATCCTTACTGAAGTTGACGTAAGGACAGCGCTGCGCAGCATCGTTTGCAGGGTCATCCATTCACTGACGAAGCCGTTGAACGGAGGAACCGCGGAAATCGCCAGGCATCCTACGAGAAAGACGACTGATAAGCCGGGCAGCAGGTGCGCGAGTCCGCCAAGCTGGTCCATCTCACGCGTGCCTGTCGCAGCCTCCACGTGACCAGCGCCTTCGAAGAGAAGAGTCTTGTAAACCGAATGATTGACGATGTGGTAGAGAGCGGCGGAAAGTGCGAGCGCAGCGGCAACGGGTTCAGAGAAGGCACGAAAGACTAAGAAGGCACCGATGGCGGCGACGATGATTCCTGCATTCTCGATGGAACTATGGGCGAGCATTGTTTTCATGTCGCCCTCCGTGGTTGCGTAGAGAATTCCGACCAAAGCCGTGACGCTGCCGACAATCAAAGCCACCAGACCCGCACCGTAGCCTGTATGCATAAGGTCAGCGTTAAGCCGCAGGATTCCGTAAAACCCAAGGTTGAGTGTGATGCCAGCGAAGACGGGTATGAAGACCGGCGGAGCGGCGGTATAGGATCGCGGGAGCCAAAAGTTAACTGGCACCAAACCGGCCTTTACGCCGAAGCCGAAGAACCCGAGCAGGAAGGCGGACCACATAGTCTGCGGCGAGAGTGTTGCTCCGGCTGCTCGCAGGGCCGAAAATGAGAAATCCGCGGCAAAACGAGCGACAAGGATGAAGGCCACGGCGACCGCTAGAAAGCCAGCTTCGCTCATGGCCAGCATGATGTAACCGGCAGACTTGTCTGACTGCCTGATCGGGTCATAATTGATCAGCAAGAAACACAGGATGGACATGCATTCCCAGCTGATGAGAAACAGGGGCGTATCACCAGCCAAGAGAATTAAGACGACCGAAGCCATCAGCGCAAAGTACAGACTTGTGTAACGCAGGCTGGGATACGCTGCATCTCCGTGCCTTTTCAGGAAACTCCCCACATACAGCGACGCGGAAAAGTAGACAATGCCGGAGATGAGAAGAAAGATGGAGGACAACGGATCGAGGCGAATGGTGA
This sequence comes from Acidobacteriota bacterium, assembly GCA_021813745.1. Taxonomy (GTDB): domain Bacteria; phylum Acidobacteriota; class Terriglobia; order Terriglobales; family Acidobacteriaceae; genus Telmatobacter. The sequence goes on along the minus strand of JAKAJO010000136.1, from coordinate 61,090 downwards.
AGCTGCCAAACCCATCGAGCGTCCAGAGTGCGGCGTTAAATGGCTGACCGGTGACGAGCACAGTGATGGACATCAAGACCATCAGAAGGGCTGCCAGGACTCCTGCCGACGCAAGCACTGTAGGAATGCGCGCGCGACCGAGCAAGGCAGAGAACAAGACTGCCGCCGCGCAAACGAAAAAGAACGCAATCAGCGATGCGCCAGTGATCAATGCCATTGATCAAGATCTCCCTTTCAAGATTGGTTCAGGACTCTTCAACGACTTTCTGCCGGCGACGACCAGGAGACCGTGCAGGATTGCGAGAGGCGGCGGAGGGTTGCCGGGAACTTCAAAATCGACATCCAGGACTTGACCCACACCTCCAGCGCACATAAAGCTTTTTCCAAATACTCCACCTGAAATGGCGCAACTGCCGACCGCCATCAGTTTTCTTGAGGTCGGCATTGCTTCCCATGTTTTGAGCAGAGGTCCACGCATGTTTTCGCTCACTGGCCCTACGACGAGGAGAAGATCTGCGGAGCGCGGTGTGGGCGTGAAAAAGAACCCAAGTCGATGCATGTTGTAGAGAGGGTTATTGAGTTGCTTCACTTCATGAAGACAGGCGCCGCAGTCTCCGGCATCCACAACCATGATGTGCATTGACTTCGCAAAAGGGGAAGGCAAGGGAAGTGATTCTGTTTGATTTGCGGGCAGACGGGCCCACTCGTACCCAGCCTTCCAATTCATGGGAGATTGCAAGGAATGAAGGCAGCGCTGGCAGTGTACGCATTTTCCATGGTTCACGTATGTCGATCTGTCGTGGGCAACAATTGCCCCGGTTGGACAAATATCGGCGGCGCGTTGTGCCTCTTCAACGGTTGAGAAATCGGTATTCACCGGGCGTCCCGGAGAAACGCCAGGAGAGTCCTCAATCCCCAGTGGATACCGGGTCGATTGAATGCCCTTGCGCAATCCGTGCCAGAACCAGAAGCTCATGCCAGTTACCTCTATCGATCACATTCAGTCGCCGACAACCCGAATGTTGCAAGAATGATTGGGAAGTCCTGGAAAGCAAAATTCTCTGCGGCCATGTGAAACCCGAGCCAGTTGTTAAAGGATGGAGTGATTGCCCGATAACGCTCGACGACACCCTTTTCATTCACTCTGAGCCAATGCAGTGCGGCGCCTCTTGGCGCTTCCACCCAACCCATCGCAGCACCCGGGCGTTGCACGTCGCAAGCGACGCGAACAGGGCCCTGCTCAAGTTTCTCTACGACGCGATGGATCAATTTTTTCGACTGCACTGCCTCCGCAAAGAGCACGCGCAGTCGCGCGTATCCATCGCCCTCCGTCTCACAAGGGACCTCAAAGGCATACTGTTCGTAGCCGGAGTAAGGGCATGCCCTCCGCAGGTCGCACTGCTGAGCCGATGCACGCCCAATCGGGCCGACCAGGTTCAAGTCCCTTGCGCTCTCTCCGTTAACGACTCCGACCTCTTCGAGGCGATCGAGAAAACTGCTACTGTAGCGGAGCCGATTCTCAAGAACCTGGAGATCTCCATCCGCATTATCCACTGCAAGCAGCAAGGCCTTGCACTTCTCCGGCTCGAAGTCGCGACAGAGCCCACCGGGAGTATTCAGCCCGAACAGGTAGCGGTGATCCGTGAACGCGCAGGTAGCACGGAGTAGTTTTTCTTCGATCATTGCGGCTTGTGCCGCGGAAACAGCCAGCGCTGTCGACTCACAGATGGCCGCAATTGCACCGGCGTGGTGCCGCAATCTTTCCAGCTCTGCAAGCAGAACTCGGAGTGCTTGAGCTCGCGGCGGTACCTTGATGCCCGCGATTCTCTCAGCTGCCTGGCAGAATGCCAGCGAATGCGCAAATGCAGATGTTGCCGCGAACCTCTCAGCAAGTAGGAGTGCGTCGAGAACGCTTTTGCCTTCTGCGATTTTCTCGACGGCCCGGTATTTGTAGAAAAGACGCGGTACGGCGCGAATGACGTCTTCTCCGACCGTCTCGAGGAGGAAGTGCAGCGATTCACCAATACCGCCCTCATAGACCGGTCCAACTGGCATTGCAAACGACCCGGGATCTCCGACAACCAGCAAGGGTTGCCACTCGAGATCGACTTTGCGCTCCAACTGCGGGTGATCGGCAGCAAACCGCTTTCTCATCGGGTCGATGCCTTCGCGCCAGATCTGGTCGTGCAGCACAAAGTCGCCCAGCCGGGGATGGTTCTCAAAATGAATGCCGAAAAGGTCTTCTATCTCACGCTCGTGCCAATCAGCGGCGTGCACATCCCCTACTAGACTTGGCAGAGCCGTTGTCTCCAACGGAAGGCTGATCGTAACGTCGATCCATCCTGATGCCGGAAGGAGAAACGCGTAATGAACCTGCCAACGACTCGGCTGTTCTTCCGCAGTGATTCCGCCAAAAAGGCAGCCGTAATCCCAGAACAGGAATCGGCACAATTCAGGTAACGTGGCCGGCTCAGAGGGTGCGAGTGCAAGGACGATGCCGCCGTCTTCCGTCACCTGCGCGACCCGGTTCCCGAAGCGCTCTTCAAGCGCAGTGGTCAGGTCAATGAGACTGGCTGCACTGCCTCCGGCAATGTGTGAGGAATAGTCTGCCATCTCAATGTCCTCCCAATTGTTGCGCGGCGAGCATCATCAATGAGTGAACCGGCCCGGGGATGTAAACGCCGAGGACAGCGACTGGGAGTGCTGCGATGATGATTGCAACCCGACAGCTTAGCGGCGCCGACGGCGCCGTTTCAACCTGTTGAGGTTCGCCGAACAGCATTCGGTTCACATGCAGGAAGATCGCAATAAACGCGATGACGATGAGGATGGCAAGAATGGTGACCGCAGCGGTGTGTCCCGATCGAAGGCCCGCAGACAAGATCGAAAACTCACTCAGAAAAATTGGAAACGGCGGTGCACCCGCGATTGCCAGGGAGCAAAAGAGAAGTGCGCTCGCTGCAAATGGAGCGATGCGGAAAAGCCCACGCACCTCGCTAATTTGGCGGGTTTCAAGCGCCAGCAATACGATCCCGGCCGAGTAAAAGCAAAGAGACTTGGTGAGCGTATGGTTCACCATCTGAGCGACAGCCCCATAGTCTGCCGCATGAGTTGCAAAGCCAGCCGCGGTGAGAATGATGCCCATGTGCTCCACAGTGGAAAAGGCGAACATTCGCTTGTAATCGCGCACCTGCAAAAGCAGGAATGCGGCGATTCCTACAGAGAAGAGCCCGATCACCACCATCCAACGGCCGATTCGCGCTTCCGGTGACGCAAGGACAATCGAGAGAAGACGAAGGATTGCGTATAAGGGCACCGTCGTTTTAATTCCCGAAAGCACTGCGCAGATCGGCGTGGGCGCCTGGCTATGAGCATCGGGTAGCCAGGTATGCATGGGAGCAAGGCCTGACTTCGCTCCGAATCCTACGAATACCAGCAGGAATGAGAATTTAAGCAGGTTCGGGGACATTACTGCGGCCGATGCGTGCAGTCCCTGCCATGTCTCCAGAGGGCCGCCGCCGCTGATGTGATATGCCCAGTACAGGGTGAAGAAGCCGAGCAACGAGATTGGGGCACCCATGATCGTTAGGATGGAGAACTTCCAGGCTGCCTCCAGTGCAGCCGGAGTCCTTTCAAACCCAACCAGCAGGACCCCGAAAAGTGTGATCAATTCCACACCGACCCAGGCTAGATTTGGGCTGGCAAATGCGGGCACAACAATCAAGGCAAAAACCAGCAGATTGAAGTTGCAGTAGAACCACCAGAGGCGATCTTCATTCTGGCTTCCATGGTGCATGTATCCCCCAGCGAAGATTGCCGCTAGGGTACAGACAAAGCTGACCAGAAGGATCACGAGAGCGCTTAATCCATCGGCTTCGAACCAACCAGGAATTCCTACGACGCTTCCGGCGGCGAGAACGTGTGCCGCGATGACGACCGCAGCTGCAAAGCTGCCCGCCAAACAGACGACCGTGATGACCCAAGCGAAGGCGCGGAAGGGCCGAATCCAACACAAAAGCGCCGCAAGCAATGGAATAAAGACGGCGACCATCAGCGCCATTGTTGAGGCTCCTCTCTCAATTCGCTCATTGTTGCGGCTCTCGTTGTGCCAATCGCTCGCGTGATATCGCGCGTGAGGACTCCGATGACCACGGCGATCAGGATTACGTCGATTGCGATCGCGAGTTCGGCAATGAGAGGAAGCTCCTGCGCGATTGCCACTCCGGCAAAGAACGCTCCATTTTCCATTGCCAGAATTCCAACCAACTGCGGAATGGCCTCTCGGCGAGCAATGAGTGAGTACGCACCGATCAGAATGAGGGCGAGGCTGATGGGGAGATTGACATGGACCACCGGGTCATTCGAAATGCTGACCAGTGGGCTGACCAGGAACTCCGCAGCAATTGCGAGAAGGAGCACAAGCAAAAGCGAAGATGGAATGTTGATTACCTGATCGATTTCGCGGCGTTGGTAGAGATCTTCTGAGAGCGCCCACTTGAGAACCAAAGGTATAGCGATGACCTTTGCTCCGATGGTGATGACGCCGAGGGCAATAAGGTGAATCGAGCCGCGGTTGAATCCGATCAAGAAGGCCGAGGTAGCCAGCAACGCAGACTGTACGATGAAAAATCGCATTACTCCCTGCACCTGGCGCATCGCAACCATGCCAAATGCCGTGAGTAGAATCAGCCCGCCGCTCAATGCGTTGAGTCCTTCGATCAGCTGTGTTTGAGCACTTGCCACACCAACACCTTCCTAAGCAGCCGACGCTGAAAAGATACTCGCGATCATCGCGGCCACAGAGATGATGAACGCGGCTCCAAGAAACTCGCTAATGCGAAAGAGTCGCAACTTGGCAAGTGACGACTCGATCATGACCAGGACGATCGTGAACAACAGAATCTTGAATAGGATCAGCGGTATTGCCAGCGCCACATGACCAAATTGCACATCAGCGGCTAAGCCCCAGGGCGCCAGGAGCACGTTGAGAAAGATGCAGGTGAGTACCAGGAACTTCATTTGGCCGCCCCACTTCATCAAAGCGGCGCCACGGCCTGAGTACTCGAGTCCCTTTGACTCATCAATCATGGCGAGTTCAAAGTGCCCAGTCGGATTGTCGACGGGAATCTTTCCGCCCTCGGCCAGAATCAGCATAAGGAAAGCAATCAGCAAGAGAATGTGCGCGGGCGAAAAGAATGCAATCGGGCTCACTACCCACTTTTGTTGAACGATATATGGAATCGTGGACTGGGCCACAAACGACACCGTAAAGAACACAATCATGAAGACGGGTTCTGCAAGAAACCCAACCATGCGGGTTCTGCTCGCTCCCATGGGACCATAGGGATTCCCGGTATCGACGGCTGCAAGGGCCGCGAAGAAGCCACCAAGTCCGAGGAAAAAACCGCCGGCAAGCATATCGCCCATAAACGCAAAGGCCAGCGGGTAAGCGGTGAGGACTGGTATCAGGCTCGCGACGAATAGGGGCACGATAAACACCAGGTAAGGTGTGATGCGATATATCCACGTGGTTTCCGATGAGACGATCTCATCTTTGTGAAACAACTTCCAAAGATCCCGATACGGCTGAAAGATGCTTGGGCCGCGCCTGCTCTGGATGATCTCTTTGAACCGGCTGAGCACCCCGGAATACAACGGCGCGAAGCCGAGTACGAAGAGAAGTTGGATGAGGTTGTACAGAATTGTCCGTGCCATCAGAACTCCCCTGTGTTATGCAGCTGCATTGGCCGCTGAGCGCGAAGGATCGAGCGAACCGCTCTTTACCTGCGTCTAGCAGCGGCGCACCGTGACCAGAAGAATAAACGGACTAAGCCGCAGCTGGGTGGGCGGTGGAATCTGGAGGGAAAGATCTGAATCGGGATGCTGGGGGCTTGGAGCGTACTTCTTCACTGCTCTCTTCACGGCGCGTCTCCTCATCGGGGTAGGAATCATCAGCCGTGAAGGCGGTTAGCGGTGGAGTTCCATCACCGTTCCGACATTTACTGCCAACATATTGAACCGTAAGAACCTACTTGTCAAGACTATCGCTGCCATTTTGCGTCCCATGTCGGTACCGCCGTGTGTTGCGAGCAGCTTCCGAGCGAGTTGACTCGTCATTGACAGTCTGTCATGGCGCTCATAATACTGAGATGGAGCGGGTGTTGGAGTCCACTCTGATGCGCCCCTTCAACGAGGGGAAGATGACTCCTGCGAGGTAGTACTTGAGGAGTCACCTGTGCCTATACGGCCCGCTGATCATCTGAGTGCATTTCCTGCGGAACATTCCAGCCCTCCGGCAACTTCTGGAGCTGATGGACTCGTCGTGGAAACCCAGCCTTTTCGTAGCATTCTGGGCGATGCTTGGGAACCCGATGGCCTGGGTGAGGGGCAGGAAATGCCGGAATGCTTTCCGGATTTGAATCTTGATCAGATTGTCAATTTGATTACGACCGGGCGAGAACAATACAATCTGGTGCCGTTCTTTCACTCACCCGTAACAAGCGTTGAGGCTGTCCATTATCGTCAGGATGTCTTCCGTGATCTGATCGAGAATTCCCGCCTGCTGCAGCTCATTCGTTCATTCGCTGAGAGCATGGCGAACATGCGCGCTCATCTCGCGATCGCCGAAAAGCGGTACTACAAGCGTCAAAAGCAAGCAGCTTTTCTCGATGCCATCGAGACGTACTGCAGCGCGACGCTGAAGCTCGCAGACGGATTGCTCTCTGTTGGTCCTGTATCGAGAGGCTTGCAGGCGCTCCGCGATTTTCTGCTCCGCTATTCTGCTTCAGAGGACTTCACTGTCCTGAGAAGAGAAACGGAGAAGGTCCGAGCGGATCTCGCTGAGGTTCGATACTCACTCCACGTCCATCAGGGGCGTGTCACCGTCGATTGCAAGGATACGGGTGGTGATTTCAGCGAAGAGGTTCTCAGAACCTTTGCGAAATTCCGGCAAGCCGATCCGCGACGTCATCAGCTCAAGGTGCCTCTGTCGACCGAGATGAATCACATCGAAGCGCGCATTCTCGATCTCGTCGCAGCGCTGCATGCGGAGGTCTTCACGCATCTGGACGAATACTGCGATCGCCACCGGAACTACTGCCATGAGCTGATGACCAGATTCGACCGGGAAGTGCAGTTCTACATCGCCTATCTCGAACAGATGGAACCATTGAAGAAGGCTGGACTTCCGTTCTGCTTCCCGGCCGTGAGCAGCCATTCAAAAGAGATTCAGGCACTCGATACCTACGACCTCGCGCTTGCCAATCAGTTGATTCGTGCCCGAAAGAATGTGGTTCAGAACAGCTTTTACCTGAAGGAGCCAGAACGTATCTTTGTCGTCTCCGGACCCAATCAGGGCGGGAAGACCACGTTTGCTCGCACTTATGGACAACTGCATTACCTGGCCGCTCTCGGCTGTCCAGTGCCGGGTATGTCAGCAAAATTGTTCCTTTTTGACAAGCTCTTCACGCACTTCGAAAAGGAAGAGGACATCCAGAATCTACGCGGAAAGCTTGAAGACGAACTGATCCGCATCAACGAGATTCTTGAGAAAGCGACTGCGAGGAGCATCCTCATTATGAACGAGAGCTTTCTATCCACGACCATGAAGGACGCACTCTTCCTCAGTCGCGAAGTGATGAAGCGCATTGCTGCGCTGCACATGCTCTGCGTCACTGTGACCTTTCTCGACGAATTAGCCGCGTTTAATGAAACGACCGTGAGCATGGTCAGCACGGTGAATCCCAGCGACCCGCAACAGCGGACATTCAAGGTGATCCGTAGGCCCGCCGATGGGCTTGCTTACGCCATTGCTATCGCAGAGAAATATCACCTGACCTATGACGCGGTGAAGGCGCGTGTCGGCGCCACGCAAAGTGACGGGGACCCATCATGAAAGTCTTCCTCATGTTTCGCGATCGGGACTTCAGTCTGGAAGAGGGCGTACTCGCAAATGCTTCTGAACTGATCCAGGACCTCGAGTTGAATACTCTGTTCCAGGCGATGAGCGGCGGCGACAGCTTTTTGCGCGAAGTGGCCAAGGTCGCTGTACTGGCAAGCCTCAAAGACCAAGAAACGATTCTCTACCGGCAAGAGGTTCTCTCCGATTGCTTGGAGTTCCAGGCGATTGTGAAGGAACTTTACACTCTATCGGTCGATTCGATTGGACGCGAGAGCAAGATCTGGGGCTGGTTCTCGCTCTCTTCCCCAAATTCCCTGTTGCACCGGTCTGTCGAGGCACTTGGGTTGTTTGTCGGTTCGCTGGAGCACTTAAGGAAGATCTCCGATGAGCACAGTTCGAAATTCCGGTCTGAAGGATTTCGGCGGTTGTTCGGCATGATTGCCCAGGAACTGGATGATACCTATCTGCAGACGGTGAAGGACCAGTTGAAACAGCTGGAATTCCGGGACGGAATTTTGATGAGCGCCGATCTCGGGTCTGACTTGCGAGGGAAGAATTACATTCTCCACGGCCTGGCGGTAAAGGAGCTCGGTTGGTTCGACAAGGTCCAGGAATGGGTGGGACAGATCGCGCACAAGCGTGGCTCGGGGTTGACATTCGAGGTTGACCCACGGGATGAGGCGGGCTTCCGCGCGCTGGAAGCAATCAGGACAGAGGGTATCGTTAACGTCGCGGTTGCCCTGGCGGAATCAAGCGATCACATCCTGAGTTTCTTTAAGGCACTCCGGCAGGAACTGGGATTCTATATAGGCTGCCTCAACCTACGGGAGAAGCTGGACGCAAAACAGGAACCATTCTGTCTGCCAAGACCCTTGCTCGATCGAGACGAGACACTTGGCTGCCGAGGAATCTATGACGTTTGCCTGGCACTGAACACAGAGGAAAGGGTCGTCGGCAATGACATTGCCGGCGAGAACACTGCTCTCTTTATGATTACGGGCGCCAACCGCGGCGGCAAATCGACATTGTTGCGCAGCATAGGCCTGGCTCAACTTATGATGCAGTGCGGCATGTTCGTGCCAGCTCGGGAATTTGCGGCGAACATCTGCCAGGGCGTCTTTACGCATTTCAAGCGAGAAGAAGATGCCGGCATGAAGAGTGGCAAGCTCGATGAAGAACTCAGCAGAATGAGCGCAATTGTCGAGCGAATTACACCTCGCTGTATGCTTCTGCTGAATGAGTCGTTTGCTTCGACCAATGAGCGGGAGGGGTCGGAAATCGCCCGGCAGATTGTGCGTGCTCTCCTTGAGAAGAAGGTGAAAATTTTCTATGTGACGCACATGTTCGATCTGGCGGATGGATTTCACCGACAATGCAGGGATTCAGTGCTCTTCCTCCGCGCCGAGCGTCTGGACAATGGGACGCGCACATACCGTCTTTTGGAAGGACCTCCAGAGCCGACGAGTTATGGGGAAGATTTATTCAGGCGGATTTTCCAGAGCAAGACTGATTCCTTTCAGCGCCCGATGCAGTGATGACCATGCTGTCGAGCTGTACCCACATGGCACTCGCACGTAAGAGCGTTGAATGTTGGCTGCAACTTCTGAAGCCAGTGATCGAATTCAATCGGCTCCATCCCGGATTGGATCTGTCGTTCAGGATGTAATCGGTTCCATTCAAGCCTCTTCAAGCTGAGCCAAAACAAATAGGGAGTCAGCATCGCGTCGGGATAGTACTGCCTATCATGCAATCGCATCTGTTCTGCTGTCATTCCGTGATTGCATGCGTAGGCAGCATACCGGCTGTGAAAATTGGCGTTTGATCGTATCCGAAAACGCGGCATCGAGAAGACCTCCGCGCGGTCACTTTGCCCATGCTGCGAAATGGGACAAAGATATGTGCGGCCTCTTTCAATCACGCATTCGCCGGGAGCCCGGTTCTAGCTCTCCCACGGCAGACCGGCTTTGCCAAAGTGACCGTAGTTCGTTGTTTGACGATAGAGTGGTTGCAACAGCGACAAGCGTTCAATGATCGCGGCAGGCCGGAAGTCGAATTGGCTGACAAACTCGCGGGCCACCTTTGCGTCGCCGGTACCAAATGTCTCTATCTTGATCGAAATGGGCTGGGCCATACCGATCGCGTAAGCGACTTGGATTTCGGCCTTCCTGGCAAGGTCTTCCATGACCAATTGGCGAGCGACGTAGCGGCAAAAATACGCGGCGCTGCGGTCAACCTTCGAGGGGTCCTTGCCGCTGAATGCTCCGCCGCCGTGATGGGCCGCGCCGCCATAAGTATCCGCGATGATCTTTCGGCCGGTGACGCCGCAGTCAGCTGCGGGCCCGCCGAGGACGAAGCTTCCAGTCGGATTCACATGGAACTTGATGTCGCGATTGAACCAATTGCCGAGCTCACGCGGCGCGAGCACGTCGCGAATGTAGGCCGCGATTTGTTCCCGGCTCACATCGGCCGCATGCTGCGTGGAGACGAGCACATCTGTCACAAGGACAGGCGTATTTCCTTCGTAGAGCACGGAAACCTGCGACTTTGCATCGGGACGAATCCACGGAAAGCTCCCGGACTTCCGATCTTCGGCAAGTCCCCTGGTTAAACGATGTGCCAGCGAGATGGGCAATGGCATCAACTCCGCGGTTTCATCGCACGCGAAACCAAACATGATCCCCTGGTCGCCCGCGCCCTGTTCTTTGTTAGTATTCGTGGCTGTGTCCACGCCCAGAGCAATATCGCGAGACTGGCTTGAGATGAGTGTGAGCACGCGCACATCGTCCGGGTTGAATCCGGACTCTTTGTCGTTGTAGCCGATGTGGCGGATCGCTTCACGAACAATTGCGTCGTGATCCACGCTCGCCGTAGAAGTTATTTCTCCGCCTAAGACGACGGTGTTGCCCTTGCAGAGAACCTCGCACGCCACCCGCGCGTGGGGGTCTTCGCTGATATGGGCATCGAGGACAGAATCAGCGATGAAATCACTAACCTTATCCGGATGACCTTCGGAGACAGATTCGGAAGAAAAAACAAAGGTCGTCGGTTGATTGTGCTGGACAGGAGAAGTTGAATTGGTCTCGGTCACGATGGTCGCCATGATGTGCACTCCTTATCAGTAAAACGTTCGATCAGGAGCGCAACTGCGACGTCGGCGATTGTCGCCGTCGGAGACTTGCTTCGGAAACTCCATTCCGCGCATCGAGCTTTCGCTCAGGCACCGTAACGTCTCCAGAACGCGGTTGCCGGATACGGCTTTTGGCCGCATCTCTCCTGATGCTTCAATCAGAGCGTAGACACTGCAGGCGCTCTTGTCAACTGTGCGATGGGATGTCATGCCTGCCGGAGCGGCGATTGCCCAAGCCGGACAACGAGGAAAGGAAGTGTTGCGGGCTTGAACGTAAAGAGAGGCAAGGTTAATTTCAATCAACTGTTTCTGAGAAGCTCACTGCCGTATTCTCATGACATGATTGGCCCATCCATCGCGAGACTGGTTTGGATCTTCCTGCGATATGCAAACTTCACGTTTGGTGGAGGAACGGCTACCACGGTGGTGATCGATCAGGAGATCGTCGAGCGCCAGAAGTTGGTGGACAGAGATACGGCCAGTCTTTCTTATGCACTCGCTCGCTTGACGCCGGGTACCAATGTCTTGGCCTATTGCACCGGAATTGGATGGAAGATGCGGGGATTTCCCGGTGCGCTTGCTGCCCTGATTGCCGCCTCAGTGCCTTGTTCGCTATTCGCCGTCCTGGTTACGGTGCTCTACGAAGTGCTCAACAAAAAGCCAGCCGTGACGATTGCAATGCATGGCGCAATTGCAGCAGCCATCGCAGTGATGTTTGCCACCGGGTGGACGATTATCCGTCCCTTGCGCCAATCGGTTACGAAGACGCGCCTCGTGGTGCTGACCTCAGCTGCGTTCATTGCCTCGATGCTGAGCATCTCCCCAATTCAGATCTTGCTGGGCGCGGCGCTGATTGGCAGCTTGCTCCCAGGATCGGCAAGGGCAGATCGATGAAGCTGTTGCTCCTGTATGCGCTTCTTCTAAAGGCCACAGTGACGACGTTTAGCGGTTTGGCGTCCCTGCCAGTTTTGCGCAGCGATCTTGTGTTGCACTACGGCATGATCACGGATCGCCAGCTCAGTACCGCAGTGGTCGTCACGCGCACCACGCCAGGTCCTGTGGGCGTTTATGTCGTCAGCGTGGGCTATTTCGCGGATGGTGTGCCGGGAGCCGTCGCCGGATGGCTTGCGATGGTCACGCCCGCACTTCTGATCATCCCCTTACTTCGGTTCGCGAGCACAAAAGCCGAACATCCGAGAGTGAAGTCAATGATCCAAGCGGTCGTTCTGGCGAGCGCAGGCCTGCTCTGGGCATCGGCTGTTCCTCTCACTCGAGAAATCGCCCATGATCCATTCACGTGGGGTCTACTCATTGTGTGCACCGCAGTCCTTCTGACGCGGAAAGTGGAGTCGCTATGGGTTGTGCTGTCAGCAGGGTTGATTGAGCTAATTGCTTCGGCCTTGCACATTATCCGCGGTCCTCTATCGTAAGGCTCGGATGGCAAAGAGTGCTGATCTGCGTCAATTCCCCAATCTTCCGAACAAAGGGCCTTGCCGGTGCTGCGATACGTGCAGTTTGATCAGAGAAATTTCCCTTTCTGCTCGGCGCGCCAGTTGCGCTTCTGAATGCGGTTCCAGTCCATTCATCAACTCCGTAATACGAAGGTTCGTATATATCCGATAAACCTCTTCTTATCCGCGCGACATGCCATCTTCCGTTGACATGGTCAGTCCGTTCACTTTAGGCTTCGGTGTAGAGAAGACAACGCATTAGGTGATGGGGTTCCACCGAAGCCGCCAATCCATTGGCTAATGACTCCTGGCACGCAACAGTGGAGTCATTTTGCGCATTCCGAATCTGACAACGAATCTTCTTTCACTTGACTTGGCGCAGGAGCGCAGAACATCGCAGCATAAGCCCGCGCTCTCGCTGAACCGCTCTTACAGATTCTCGTCAAGAGCCACTCCTTCCATGTGGCACAAAGTTTGCGATCGCTGTTCCCTCTGCCGGGGCGAGCGTCGCGCATGTGTTGGTGCTCGATGGGATGCAATGACTTGAGCACAGGTGTGGCAGAATTTCCATAAATTCTAAGCGGACAGGTACAAATGGAATTCCCCAACCCGACCAGTCAGCGGCCAGATGGCGAGCCGCGCAATGCAAAATACAATGCAGCTCTCAAATTTGTGCTCGTCATCGGTGTCATGAGTTTCTTCGCTGACTTCACCTACGAGGGCGCACGAAGTGTTTATGGTCCGTTCCTGGCGGGGTTGGCAGCCAGCGCAACCGTGGTCAGCGTCGTCACCGGCTTTGCTGAATTGGTGGGCTACGGCTTTCGCCTGGTTTCGGGACGCTGGGCTGACCGCAGTGGAAGCTTTTGGCCTATCGCAATCTTTGGTTATTTCGTGCAGTTGCTGGCAGTACCCGCACTGGCACTGGCGCATAACTGGCCGACTGCCGCCGTGTTGATCGTCCTCGAGCGTTTTGGACGCGCCACGCGCAATCCACCACGGGATGCGATGCTTTCCCGTGCCGGAAGCGAGATCGGTTTTGGGTGGGCCTTCGGGGTTCATGAAGCGTTGGACCAGTTCGGTGCGCTGTTTGGGCCACTCATGGTGGCTGGCGTCCTGGCATGGCAGGGAAGTTATCGTTTTGCATTTGCAACCCTGTTGATTCCGATGGTGATTTGTCTTAGCCTCGTGCTGACTGCTCACCATTTTTATCCTCGACCCCACGATCTGGAAGTCGAGGCTGGCGATGTGAAAACGAAGGGTTTGCCCGGCGTGTTTTGGATTTATCTGATGGGTGCAGGGCTCATTGCTGCCGGCTTCGCAGATTTTCCGCTGATCGCCTACCATTTCACCAAGGCCTCAACCGTTCCGAAGGAGTTGGTGCCAGTTGCTTACGCGATCGCAATGGGTGTGAGTGGCACAGGTTCCCTGGTGTTTGGAAGGTTGTTCGATCGCTTTGGAGTCATCCTGCTCATTCCGCTGACGCTCATTGCGGCGGCATTCGCGCCGCTGGTCTTTCTGGGCAAGTTTTGGCTGGCGATCATTGGCGCTGCAATCTGGGGCCTTGGTATGGGGGTGCACGAGTCGATCATTCCTGCGGTGGTTGCCCCCATGGTATCTCCGGATAGGCGCGCCTCAGCTTACGGACTCTTTACCGCGGGGTACGGGATTTTCTGGTTCATAGGCAGTGCCATCCTGGGAGTTCTTTATGACCGCTCAATATCAGAGATTGTCAGCTTCTGCGTGGTAACCCAACTTGCTGCGATTCCGTTGTTTTTCATTGTGAAGCGACGAATGATTCCAGCCTAGCTCAAGTTCCGAGTCTCAATAGTCGGAAGCAAAGCGAGATACGCCATGCCGCACCGTTTAGATGGACTTGATTGATGCAACTCACCAATCTTCAAGCTCATAGTCATTGACCATCGAACTGAGTTTAACTGAAAGGCCATTACATGAAGAGTATTGCAGTACTGACAAGCGGGGGTGACGCTCCCGGAATGAATGCAGCAGTTCGTGCTGTTGTTAGAACCGGGGTTGCCCATGGGCTCAACGTGTGGGGAGTCTATCAGGGATATTCGGGATTGATCGAGGGGAACTTCAAACGAATCGGCACCCGCGATGTCGGAAGCATCATTCAGCGTGGAGGAACCATATTGGGAAGTGCGCGCTGCGCGGAGTTTCAAACTGAGGAGGGCCGCGAGTTGGCCATTCGGAGGCTGCGCGGAGCCGGCATTGAAGGACTGATTGTGATTGGTGGTAATGGGTCGCAAACAGGATCACATGCGCTTTCCCAGATGGGCTATCCGGTGGTCGGCGTTGCATCCACGATTGACAATGACCTTTTCGGTTCGGATGTCACCATCGGAGTGGACACGGCGCTGAATGTAGCCCTGAATGCGATCGACAATCTTAAGGTTACGGCATCTTCGCACCGGCGAGCATTGCTGGTTGAGGTTATGGGCCGGCAGTGCGGGTATCTTGCTTTAATGTGCGGCGTTGCCGGAGGAGCCGAAGCGATTGTTTTGCCGGAAGTTGAGACAAGTCCGGAACAAGTGGCCGAGAAAATCCAGAACGCTTATGAACGTGGGAAACCGCATGCCATCGTGGTTGTTGCAGAAGGTGCAAAGTTTAACGCTGAGGGACTTTGTAAAGCGTTTCAGAAGAAGCGTCTGTTGATTGGTTACGAATTTCGATCCACTGTGCTTGGCTATGTGCTGCGTGGCGCGGCACCTACATGCGCGGACCGATTGCTTGGAACACGCCTAGGCTGTGCAGCCGTCGAGCAGATCGCCGCGGGGAACAAGAATGTGCTGGTCGGTATGTCTCATGGGGAGGTCATCACCACGCCGCTCGATGAGGTAATTCGAGGGCGCAAACCTTTAGATCCGTGGTATCTCTCTGTCGCAGACCTCCTGGCCCACTAAGGGGGACCGGACGTGTTTCCATCTGGGACACAGGCAATCAGATGTTCGCACATTCAACCGATCAGAACGACGCAGTTTTGCTTCGACACGGCACTTAGATCGAAACATTCCTGTCTTGAAAAAAGTGGGAGATTGGGTTGTAACGTTGCTTGGCGGAATGAAGCAGGGCCCACAATATGCGCGCCTTTCGGGATGTGTGCATTTGTGCGGTTGTTTCCATTGAGCAATGCGGCGTGAGTTGCTACTCGCGCCGCCCCATTCTGTAGTCGAGATACAGCACATGGGCCTTGATCTGGTCGCCCACCCAGTACCTGGGGAAATGTGCCATTTTCACCATCTGAACGATCGCGCCTGGGTTTCCCTTACTATTGTCTGCGATCAATTTCACGACTTCATCGAAATTGGAGGCACATAGGTCGGCCTTTCGTGCCTCCCACCGGGTGAATTCCAGTGCGATCTGAGGAGGAAATTCTTTCAACTCCAAGCGTTCAGAACTCCTGGCGCACAGGGGGCGTAGCGTGCCGATGTCCTCCATATGAGGTGTGCGAGCGACAAAGATGACAGGAGTGCGATCGAAGTAATTCAAGTCCTTGATGAGGCCCGTGACGACCCGAGAGGGACCACTGATCTGATCAATTGCGAGAGAAAAAGGATGGACATCGAGCGCACGCTGTACGATTCCCTTGAGCCCTGAACTGCTGTGCGACGCCGGATTGACCGGAAGAACCACTCCGCGCTTCCCGAGACGACGCAGTTCCGCGACTAGCGTCAGAAGCACTTCTCGCGGCGATTCCACTCTGGGCACAAAAAGGGTGAGCGGCTGGGTCTTCACAAAAGCCCGTAAAAGACGCGTTTTCCCTACAGCCTCGGGCCCGAAAATCAGCAGTGACTTTCGCTTTTCAGCCTGCGCCTGAAGGCGAGACAACTCTTCCGTTCGCTCAACGGTAGCAAAGAAGAGCTGAGGGTCGATGTTGCCTTTATACGCGTGCTCGGGCACGGCAACGGCCTCATTGGGCAACGGTGCTGTGAATAAACCGCTCATGGCTCGACCGGATCACCTCGTATGCAGTTTCCCGATCCTTCCACCCGAGGACCTTTGTCTCTGTAGCTTCCAGCTCTTTGTACACGGAGAAGAAGTGTTCAACTTCCAGCAAGATGTGCGGCTCGATTTCGGAGTAGTTCAGAATGCTGCTGAATCGCGGATTCCCCATGGCATAAGCCAAAACCTTTTCGTCACGCAACCCGTGATCCAACATTTCAAACAGCCCTACAGGCCTGACGGCGTAAATACATCCAGGAAACGTAGGTGTGTCGCCGAGGATGAGAATGTCCAGGGGATCACCGTCCTGTGCGAGAGTCTGCGGAATGAAACCATAATCACCGGGGAAATGTACCGGGGAATACAAAACCCGATCTAACACAAAGACATTCAAGTTGAGGTCGTATTCATACTTATTGGTGCTGTCCTGGGGAATTTCGACGACCGCCGTCAGGATCTCCGGCGCTTTGTCGCCCATGGGAATTTCAAGGTAGCTGTCCATATTTTTCCTCACTCGCCAAGTGGCGCAGGAGCATAAAAAACCCCCTGCAGAATCGCAGGGGTCATCAGCCGGTCCATCTCGGGCGGCGGTTAATGGCGGATCCCTTCACCATCCTCAACGTAGCACAATTCTTAATCTAACGGCAATGCAGTTCTGGCCATTCTGCAACTCGGCTCCTGGAATGCCGTATTACGTCAGAGCGCTTCCTTCGTCACTGCATCATTGCGCCAATCAGAACAAAGTTTGAATATTCCAAGGCGCACACAGGCTGCGGTGGCTTGCCAGCATCAAAAGCATCAGCTGCGACGTTCGGCGCTCTTCTTCACTCGTTAGATGGCGGCGCAAAGCGTCGTGTCGAAGGGCATACCGCTGGGCGTCTTCGGCCATTCGCTCGAAGCATTGGGCATGAGCGCTTAATAAGGTCTCGGCAGCCCGGCCTTTGCCTAAATCTCCTACGACCATCGCAAGATGAAGGAGGCAGTAGGCGGGCAGTCCACCACTGAGAGATGCAGCCGGCCGCTGCAACATGGCAACGGCCTCTTTGACCGCCTTGCGCTCTGCCTCAACGCGAACTTCGCAGACCTGGCAAGAATCCTGAGATCCGCCAAGTTGAGTTATGTGTTCCGCACTCCAAACGGGTCCGTCGCCTCGTTCAGCTATTTTTTGCAGTTCCACAGCCATCCGATGGGCAAGCTCGGGATAGGCGGCGCACACACCGTACGGAGAAGAAATGTTCTCGTACTGCCAGGTGTGCAACGAACAGAATCCCCCTCTCGTTGCGTGCTCCCTTTGTGCATCTGGACTGATGACCAAGTCCCGTTGGTGCTTGCTTAGAAAGTGAAACACCGCGTCCAGAACTTCTCCGCAGATCCGGCAGCCGCTCCGCTTGTCCAATTCCAGAGAGAATTTGGAGGAAGCATTCTCTGGAGCGTAATGAAGGCCGGTCGCTGACGAAGGCTCTGCCTCTAGCTCCCGAAGTTCTCGAAGACGATCCAAGAGTGTTTCATAGGCGGAACGCCTTTCGGCTTGTTTTTCCAGGTTCCGTCTTTCGAGCAAAAAGTCATTGATGCGCTCGTACATGTTCGAGAGAAACGCTTCAGCTCGTTCTTCCATCAAGAATCGAAGCAGTTCTTCCTCGAACCGAAGGATGCCACTGCCGGCGATGAGATCGGGTTGCTGCGACATCTTTGCTTCAAGAGCCTGCCGGGCGGAAACCGAGAAGATCTGCGGGACAGGCCGGAACGAAAACCGTTCCAGTTGTGAGTGGACGTAATCCGAAACCTGCCCCCGCTCCTCATGGCCGACGGTGTCCTGCTTATTGATGATCACGAATAGTGTCTTATCCGTCTGGCGGATTCTGTGCAGGGCGCGATTCTCCTCATCGGAAAGAGGGCTGTCAAAGCTGGTGATCAGGACAAAGGCGTCGGCTTCCGGGAAGAAGCGTTCCGTGGTCTGTGTATTTTCAGTAATCGCTGATCCAAGGCCGGGGCTATCAACGAAGAACACTCCGCGACGAAGAAGTTCGACGGGTAACTCGATTTCGGCGTAGGCAACATTCTTGATATTGCCCGGATTGGATTGCTGGGTAACATACTCGGCCAGACGCGCTAGTGGAATTTCCTGGCGCAGTCGCGAACCATTGAAGTTCAAGACGACTTGCGAGCGGCTTCCGTACCGGACAGTTGTGATTACCGACGTGAGAGGCAGGATTCCCGTAGGCAAATGGGGAGCACCGAGGATTGCATTGATTAGCGTGGATTTTCCACGGCTGAAACGCCCAACCAGCATCAGGTTGAAACGATCATCAGCCAGCCGCATCAGGAGATCCCGAGAAGCAGACATCAGATCCTGATCTTTGGTGTCTACGGCCTGAGCGGAGCGAATGATCTCCGCCATTGAGAATTTCGCGTGCTCGTATTGTTTAAGGTCCATTGCAATCACCAGCCATAAGAGCTTTCGAACTGCACGCTAACTCAATTAGGCAGCACCACGCCTTTGTGGGTGCATTTCGCTGCCGAGCACATGATGCAGAATGCGCCAAAAAGGCGATAGCCAATTGGGTGTCTCTCCCCTCATCTCCCTTTGAACTTGCATCTCTCTCATCGCTTGACGCGCCAGAGCTGGCCACTTGTCGAGGAGTTCGACAGCCTCAGTCTCCTGAGCCCAGTTCATCCCCGGTGAGGCCTCAATCAGTGCTGTGATGATCGAAGGTCTTTCTGCCGCCGGAGCGCACTGTAGGCCGAGAGTGGCAGCCGCTATTACGCAATCGCGATCCTCATCGCTAAGGAACTGACGCAAATCAGGCCATTCGTTCATGTTGATTCCAAATTCGACGAGCAACTGAAGGGTAGCGCGTTTGCGGCGCGAGGCATTCGCACCGTGAATCGGAAGATTCGTTAACCCGCGGAGCAGCAAGATCGCAAATGCCTTGGCTGCTTCCGGTACGGTTCGCAATCCTTGCTTTGCATCTTCCCGGCACAGGTCATCTTCAAGCAGTTCGAAAAGGAGAGGGACAATCTCAGGCCACCGGTATTGAGACAATGCCTGAATAATGCCACTTGTTGGGCGATGCTTCGCAGCGTCGAGCAAGACTCGGAATGTCGACGGAGACTCGTGATGCATAAGCTCGCGAGCAGCGGCGCTGCGGACCGCGTCTTCTGCGAACAGAACTGCAGCATCACTGGGCCGGACGAACTCCCGAAAGTAACGTATAAGACTGGAATAGGCTCCGAGCGCGCCCAGGATGCGAACTGCGCGGCAACGTGATATAGAAATCGATCTTGGCCTGGATGCCACGAGGAATCGTTCGACGTAAGGTACGACACTTTGCCCGAGCGAGATCAGTTGCTCTGCCGCTCGATCTCCGTCGATAAGGGAATCCAGAGCGACGACCAATCGCTCGATTGCCTCGTCTGAAACCTCGTGTGGCATGTTTTTCATACCTCGACCCCTTCGGCCTGGCCACATGTCGAGTACCAGTCTTCGCGAACCAACGGCATCCCTGATCTGCCGTTCTCCGGCCGGCTGAAGAGGATTTGGTGAATTGCGATATCTCCTCTGCGAAATGCGGCCGCAGATCCTGCCATGTATAACAGCCAGATTCGGTAGGTCGATTCCGGAACGAAATTGCGCAACGTCTCTTGGTTCTGTTGTAGCCCTTCCACCCAACTGCGCAAGGTAAGTTCGTAGTGTTCACGAAGATTTTCAACATCGCGGACTTCCAACCCGGCCGACTCAGCCGCATTGATGACATCTGAGACTGTGACTAATCTGCCGTCTGGAAATACATAGCGATCGATGAAGGAGTCTTCGCGAGTCGGCGAATTCGGGGAGCGCACGATGCCGTGATTCAGGAGACTGCCACCCGGCCGCAACAGGCCGTAGACCATGCGAAAGTATTCCGGGAGGTTTTTGAAGCCCACATGCTCGATCATTCCGACACTGGCAATCTTGTCAAATGTTCCAGCCAGATGCCCGCAGTCGCGGTAGTCGCGGAGTTCCACCTTGCATCTTTGTCCCAGTCGGGCATCATCGATCCTGCTGAGAGCGACATCAGCCTGAATTCGACTGAGCGTGATCCCGTGAGCGAGTGCTGAGTGATTGCCGGCGGCGTGCAGAACCAGGCTGCCCCAGCCGCATCCGATGTCGAGAAAGCGCTCCATGGGTTCCAGACGCAGCTTCCGGCAGATGATTTCGAGCTTCTGTTCCTGTGCCAGGTCAAGAGGATCGCTTGCGGTTCGAAAATAGGCGCAGGAGTAAGCGAGCGTGCTCCCCAGCCATGGACGGAAGAATGCCACAGGTTGGTCATAGTGATATTGGATCGAGAAGCGATCTCGCGCTTTGGAGTGCCGTGCTCCGTGATGGAGCCACCTTTTCGATCTCGCAGCCATTCGAAGAAGAAAATCCGCCGTCCGTCGTACAAGGGTACGTGGACGGTTGATGAGATATTCGCCAACGGAAAAGACGGAAAAGATATCTCCTTCAATGTCGATATCCCGATGAATAAATGCTTCGCCAAGCGTCAACTCGTTTGGCCCCGCCGCCAGCGTGGCCAGAGCTTTGGGCGATTCAATGACGACGGTAAAGGCTGGCGTTTCGTTGGGACGGGAGATCCACCGCCATCCGTCCCACAGGCGAATGGCAAAGGCCGGACCTGTGTAGTTTCCGAAAAGTTCGGCCAACATTTTCTGCGTTTGCGCTTGAAGAGAATCTGGCATGTGCGTTCGCTCCCTCTTCCTGAGTCACTGCACGGATTACAAGTTTGCTATCCGAGCCGGTATTGCACCTGTGTGCAGCACGGCAATGAGAGCGTCCTGATCTTCCGGAGTAATTGGCATGGCCCGGATTCCGCGAATCGTATCCTCGATCGGGTACGTATATTCCTTCAAGGACGCCTTCCCGTCTTCCCATATCGCGTAGCATGCCTGAGGTCTACCGGTCTTGGGCTGGCCGAGGCTGCCGGGATTCAGAATTGTGGTATTTCCCTCCTTGCGAATGAACGGCGTATGTGTGTGTCCAACCACGAGCACATCCGCATCTATGCAGCGGGCCTGTTCGCGCCAACTCGGAGAGGTTTCAGAACAATAGCCAAATAGCGGATCTGTCGGCGTGGCATGAACCAAATAGAAGTTTGTCTGGCCAACCGGAATCTCTCGATAAACCGGAAGGTTCTTCAGATAACTCAGTTCATTTTCCGTGCAGACATCGAGTGTGTACCGAAGAGTTTCTGCAGCAAGCCTCCTGTAGGGCGCGGAACATTGAGGGTCGGCTTTAAATCCAGCCGCATAGTCATGGTTCCCACGCACCACAACACGCGCGTTCGCCTGCACCCACGCAATGACCTCACGTGGATTTGGGCCGTAATCGACGAGGTCACCTATGCACCACAATTGGTCATATTGGCGCTCAGGCAGCGCCTCCAAGGCAGCCAGGTTTGCATGAATGTCAGAAACAATGACGATTTTCACAGAACCCCCAGTTCTTGGCGCGAGTTGATTGTCGCGCCTTACAGGATAGATCCAAAATCTGTGGGGGCCGGCTGGATGAGCAGGCGACTCCCCGACGTGTTGCCGTCAGGGGTCATCATCCGCCCATCTCTACCTTGAAAGGAAAGGATGGCACAGCAGTTCAGGCGAACCCCTTCGCCGTTTGCACCTGTAAGACCAGATGCAGAGGAAATAATACCAGATTCATAGATTTCGCATCATGCCGAGGATTCGAATCGGGTCCCCCGCGTTGTAGCTTCAGAAGCCACCCATGCATCGGTCGGTGAGATTTGTTTCAGCTCGCTCTGACCCTCGGAATTCGCATCGGATACCGTCTCTCTTGAAAGGTCGCGGTGTTGTTCGTCACCTTGGTGGCTTAGCTTTTGATAACCACTGAGGCGAGGTCCAGACGCTGAATATCCTCCATGCAGCGTTACCGGAGGAGGAGGGTCTTCTCTTCGTCGGATCTGCGTTCCAAGCATGACTCGACCGGGAATATGCTCCATGCAATGGCAGTTTTTGAATGATTTCTCTTCCTCAGTCGCAAAGTGATCCATCGCCGATGGAATTGTGCACAATCTCGAATGCTCGCGGAACCTGGGAAGAGCATTCCTTCGGAGGGAGCGAAGGACTGTACCATTGAATTGATCCGCGAAGGTTAAACTTCATGGATAAGTATTGCTGGTTGAGGAAGGGATCAGGACGCCGTGACATTACCCGTGAACAAGACACTGAACAGGTTCAGCGCGCATATTACTCAGGAAAAATCACAGGGAGCTTCTCAGGCCATGCTCTACGCGACAGGCTTGAAAGAACCAGAGATGCGGATGCCGCAGGTTGGAATCGCGAGTGTTTGGTTCGAGGGTAATCCTTGCAATATGCACTTGCTTGCTCTGAGTGAAAAGGTGAAGGAAGGCGTACGGGCCGCTGGCATGGTGGGCCTGCGCTTCAACACGATTGGCGTAAGCGACGGTATCTCGATGGGGACAGATGGCATGAGCTTCTCCCTTCAATCGCGGGATCTGATTGCGGATTCCATAGAGACTGTGATGGCGGCACAATGGTATGACGCAAATATTTCGATCCCCGGATGCGATAAGAATATGCCGGGCTGTGTGATGGCGATGGGGCGTCTGAATCGGCCAAGTTTGATGATCTATGGAGGAACGATCCGAGCCGGTCACTTGAATGGCGAGAAGCTTGACATCGTCTCTGCATTTCAGAGCTACGGCCAATTCATCACTCATTCCATCAGCGAAGATCAGCGCCAAGCCATAGTTCGGAATTCATGTCCGGGAGCCGGCGCGTGCGGAGGCATGTACACCGCGAACACGATGGCCTCTGCGATCGAGGCGTTAGGGATGACGCTTCCATACAGTTCTTCAACTCCAGCGGAGGATTCCGGAAAGCTGGATGAATGCCTCCGCGCCGGGGCGACGATTCGTACTTTGCTTGAGCGCGACATCAAGCCACGGGACATCATGACCCGCGAGGCCTTCGAAAACGCGATTACGGTGGTCTGTGCGCTCGGTGGATCAACGAACGCGGTGCTTCATTTGATCGCTATGGCACGATCTGTTGATGTGCCGCTCACGATTGATGACTTCCAGGCGATTAGCAATCGAACTCCTCTGCTTGCCGACTTCAAGCCGAGTGGTCCGTACGTGATGGAAGACCTGCACGAAGTCGGGGGCCTCCCCGCCGTTTGCAAGTTCCTACTGGAAGCTGGACTACTGCATGGGGACTGCCTGACCGTGACCGGAAAGACAGTAAGCGAAAATCTATCCGCATTGCCAGGCTTCAAAGTGGGCCAACAAATCGTCAGGCCACTATCGAACCCCATCAAGCAAACCAGCCACCTTCAAATTCTGCGAGGCAACCTGGCGCCCGAAGGCGCGGTTGCAAAGATCACTGGGAAAGAGGGCCTGCGGTTTTCCGGGCCGGCGCGAGTCTTCGATTCGGAAGAACTGATGCTGAGCGCTCTCGAAGCTGGAAAGATTCGAAAGGGAGATGTCGTTGTGATTCGTTACGAGGGCCCCAAAGGCGGTCCGGGTATGCCTGAGATGCTTACGCCGACCTCGGCCATCGTGGGAGCGGGACTTGGAAAAGATGTTGCTCTTATCACGGACGGGCGCTTTTCCGGTGGCTCCCATGGCTTCATCGTCGGGCACGTTACTCCCGAAGCGCAGGTATGTGGTCCTATCGCTCTCGTGCAAGACGGAGATCTGATTACGATTGATGCGACTGACAACCAGATCTCCGTAGCTCTTTCTGACGATGAGTTGATTCGGCGGGAAAGACAGTGGACGATGCCTCCCTATAAGGCGACTCGCGGAACACTGGCAAAATATATCCGCGTGGTGCAGAATGCCAGCAATGGATGCGTGACGGACGAATAGGAGCCTTGCGACAAACGGGGTGTCTATCTGGTCATCCATGGTCTTGTGTGCGGTTTCGAAGCAACGCAAGACTGATGGCTTCGATTGGTGTTCAGGAATACCGAAGCGTCATCGCAAGGACACTATCTTTCATTGGATGGGAGCGGATCTTCCGGGGCACCGATGCGACATAATACGGGCCGCACGGATCGCTGGAAAGGTGCGATCGTTGTATCGCTCCCGCCCATTCCCGGCATCGGCCGCGTCTTGGCATTAGCTGCCCCAGGTCCGTCGATCCATCACCCATGTTTGCTGCTTGTACTCGTCCCCGCGTCACCTTCTTCTCGATAGTTTTGGGCCACTCCCATTGTTCATAAATGTGAATGCTCTCCGACAGCAAAGGGCAAGGAGAATAATGATGGCGTTTCGGTGGCGGGACTTCCGATTGAGTGCCATGTGATCCCTACGCTCCTTGTATCCCTGAACGCAGTACACATGGCGGCGCCGCGATTGATGGAGCAACGTGGTACTTGTAATAACCTCAGTAGGACCACACGCGTTCCTGCGGTACTGTCGAAAGGTCACGATGCCTCTAGTTGCTATGAGCGAAGTTGGTTGGTTCGCGCAACGGCTTGGTTGATCGTCGAGCCCGCATCCAGTGTGCCATCCATTTTCGAGTCGGTCCCAATCAGCCCGATCAGTTGCGTCAGCTTACTTCTCCATGCTTCCGGGCGTCGTGCACTTTGGCCCCGACGGCGATCTGTCTGCGATTTCCATCCTCCTGAAAGTCGAAGCAAAACTCATTGTCCTTCGAACTGACACATGGGTCTTGCACGAGAGTCAACCGCGGTTGGATATTCCCTTGGTATCGTGAACCACAGGTACGAATTGCCATTTTCCGTTCCTCTTGCGATACTGTGTAAGGTTGATCGGATGGTGCTTCGACCCCGGTCTGTTTTCTTAATGTGCTCTGTAGTTTTTGCTCGCAAGAGTGTCGGGAAGTCGGAGGTCATCGATTAGTAGTTTAAAAGTGGCGCTATCGTCTAGGGGTTAGGACGTGAGATTCTCAATCTTAAAACACGGGTTCGATTCCCGTTAGCGCTACCAGCTATTTGACGCTAAAGCCCGTTAAATCAACGGGCTTTTTCTTTGCCCGGAAAACGTCCTGGCGCGTGTTTGGTCACAATCGCGCGTTTCGTGGTACACAGTTTGGTACACAGTCCAAGTTGAACGAAAACGCTCACGGCAGAGAATCTGTGGCAAAATCGCTGCAAGAGCAACCGCTCAGAACAGTGGGGGAACAGTGGCGGGAAGAAAAGAGAATCTAAGGCCGTGGAAGCCGGGGCAAAGCGGTAACCCGGGCGGCCGCCCCAAGCGCGATCTGGCGGCAGAGATTGCCCGGGCCATCTTCGAGCGTGACCCGGACGCCATTGAACGCGCCTTCGCGGCAGAGTTGCGAAAAGGCAATTCCAAGGTATTCACAGCCCTTGCCGACAGAGCCTACGGCAAACCGCGACAGAGTATTGATTTCTCTGCGAGCGACGGCCAGGAAACGCGTATTCAAATACAATGGGTGGGACCGATTTCGAGCGAGCACGGAGAGAGCGAAAGCGGGAATGAGCATTTCGCGTCACGCCAACGAGAATAGGGCTGGTGTCAACGTCCTGCCTTGAAGGACGCCCACCAACTCCAAACCCACAGAGCCGCACAAGTCACTGCGAGTCCGGCCATGTAGGGCCGCAGCATGGGGAACGCGATTGCAGCCAGCAGCGGAACGGCCACCCACAGGAGCCGGTAAATCTTTATCAGCGTGGCAAACTCCAAGTCTCGGGTAACGTCGCGCGGGGCACGATCGTAGTGATACAAGGTCGGCTCATCTGGGCGGAGAACCATAAGCTGGCCCCTGAACGTCTCCGTGTAGAACTTCCGATACCAGTAGGCCTCCCATGCCTCTTGCATGTAAGGCTCACTGCGCCAGATTGGCCTATCTTCGACCCTTTTTTTTAGCACCAGTGGCTCGGAGGACCCGAACGAAGAGATTTCGCGCACAATCTTTCCTTCGTGAACCACAAAAAACGTGTACAGGGGGTCACCATCGCATGAAGTATCGTGGTCGTAAAAGAACCACGTTGCACGATAAGGGTCTATGCCGTCCTTTAGGAGCTCGGCGAGTTCAACCAACACATAAACCACGAAAAGCTCTCCTGATTGCGCACAGACCGTCACCTCGCCGATGTCGGTTTCAAACGTTGGCCGGCCCCAGTGAAAGTCCGGAACTTTCAAGTCCTTAGCACTCTGAAGTGTGCGGTAAACCTCTTCAAACGAGGACAATTGACCATTGACCTCTAGGGGTGAATTCTTCACAGCCGAAAGGTCTAAATTGTAGGCCCCTGGTGTCGGCCGTTCGCGCCCGAATGTTGGAAGCTCCGGCTTTGCCTGGGTTACATTTGATGTCTCAGCACTCTCCATACCTCTCCTCTAAAATCCTGCCGTGCTTCGTTCGCTTGGCCGCCGTTCGACGGCCAAGGAGGTCGGCCCGTTGCGACCTGTTAATTAGCCAAACACGAAGAGAAGGAAAATTGCCAGAGCGGAACCGCAAGAAGCGCGAGACAACGCACCCCTTACGTGGCGAAAAATCGCCGCTATGATTTCCAGTTCAATCTGACCCAGATAGCAGATAAATAGAAAGGCTGCTACCCTCAAGGCAAAGTGAATCACGGACGGCCTGCAACCGGTTTTTGGGCTCGTAGGAAGTTTACGCCCACTGGCACGGCAGCAGCGCGCGATCTTGCGCGGCTAAATTGCGCGAGTGGTGATGGAAAGGAACTCCAGTGGGTGTACTGGCAGAGTGCCAGTCTCCGATTGCCGCCTAGCTTGACCGGGCGGTGGGCCGGAGAATCCGTCGGGTTCGCGGTCACATTCACCCATGGAATCGCCGAGGGAACGATGCCAGTCAGAAAAAGTCCGCGCCTTGCATACTGCGAGTATGTCGCACCAGACAATAGCAGCGTAGCCGTCGAACAAGCTCGTCGGGATCTGATGCGATGTGTCCGACAGGTATTCCCGAAGATGTTGAAGAAACTTGCCGCTGAGGTACTGCCCGCCTACCGAGCGCTCGCGAAATCAGGGTTCAAGATCGAGGCGACGCTGTGGAATTCAAGCGTTTCGCCATTTGAGAAACTCCCGCAAGATAGCTCTTTGCGTTCTGGACTATCGAAGTGGGCAAGTGAATTCCACGCTGAACAGGACTGGTTTTTAGACGAGATGCTCCGGACCTTGCGCGGTTGGGATGTAGCTCCACATTGGTGCACAAAATTGAAATGCAATCCAATTGGCACGGCAACAAGCATCATTGCAATGGGCAAACCCTTTAAGTTCGATTGTGAAGGTTGGGAGATGCAATTGCTCACCTGGGCCGCATACAGTCAGTTCGTGCGGGATCGCTTTGAATCCCGGTTGAAGGAGTATGAGAAGGCTAGCCGAAAACTCGCAGAATCACGCGGCCTTGTCCGTGCGCCGCACAAGTACAGCCCGGTTAATTTCGAATGGTTCGTGCTCTATCAATTTGCTGGCCTTACCTCCACGGGAATTGTCAGCCGGCCTGAAGCTTCCGCTAAAGGAGAATCTGAGGACGCCATCCTCAAAGGCGTGAAGGCGGCGGCGCGACTTATTGGTTGGGATTCTCTTAGACGCAGCAACCGGAAAATTCGGCAGTGAATCAATCTTCCTACTGCGGTTCTTCGATAGTGTGGTCAAGTGTTCTTGTGCGCTAACGACAGCCACAATGGAGCACTTGCGATGACCGACTTACAAAACACGCTTACACCCAAACAGGCCGCAAAATACGTTGGAATCAGCGAAGCTGCGCTGAGACTGTGGCGCTCGGAGAGTAAAGGCCCGCGCTACTTCCGGGCCGGAGAAAAACTGGTGCGCTACCGCCGTGCCGATCTTGACGCATGGATTGAAGCCCGCTTGAGCGCTCCGGCGGCTCCCGAATCGCGATGAGCGGAGCCAAGGCAAACGAGAAAGTAGACCTGGGGCCGTACACTCAAATCCCGAACAAGTTCTTTGGGAGCGGCACGGCGGCAAATCTGGGGTCTTCTGCAAGTCTGGTCTACCTGGCCCTGTGCGAGCACGCGAATCGGGAAAGTAGCAACACATTCAAGGCGTCCGACCGGGCGCTTGCATCCGAAACCGGACTCGGAACCCGAACGATTTGTGACGCCCGAAAGCGCCTCTGCGAACGCGGCCTTATCTCGCTCTCCCGCCCGGAAGGACAGAGCTATAGCTACACGATTTGCAAGCTCTCGCTGGAATGGCTACCTCTTGCGCAAAGGCCCAGACCAAAACGGAAACCGAGAGCGAATCACTCCCAACGCGCAAACTCGCCGTAGCAAACTTTGCGCCACTCACCCCCCACAAAGTTTGCTGGCCCCCGATGCAGATTTTGCTGATCCGTCTAAGTGCTTCCAAAAAAGTGATAGTGAGAAGGTGCTTCCGAGAAGAATGCTGTTGATTCGGAGTGAGCTTGCGGGTTACTCCAGTCCAACGGCGCAATTCTCATTTGTAATAATCTAACACGTTAGGTATAATTTCCCTATGAGGTGTCCCATTCACAAAGTCGAGCTGATCTGCTACTGTCCCGCTTGCCGTGGAGAGGCGACAAGCAAGCGCAAGGCTGCAACGTCCCGCGAAAACGGTAAACTCGGCGGACGGCCAAAAGGCAGCAAGAATAAACCGAAATCGCAAGCCGGAAAGGGGGAGGCATGATCTACAAACGCGGCAAAGCCTACTCGTATAACTTCCGGTGGTCCATCCGGCATGAGGATGGGACGGTTGAAAACTTTCGCATCCGGCAGTCTGCAAAGACGCACAAGCGGAAAGAGGCAGAGGATGCGGAGAACGAGCACAAGCGGGCGCTGAGGCTTGGCGAGATTCACCCGAACGATCCTTGGCCGAAACCGGCGGCCAGCGCGCCGCCCGTGTTCCGTGCCTTCGCCAAGGAATTCCTGCAATACGCCAAGACGCACACAAAGCCCGGAACGCACACTTTCTACGAGGTGTGCCTAGACAGACTACTGACGTTCGCTGCCATCGCAGACGCCCCGCTGAACGCGATTACAGGCGATCTGGTGAGCCGGTACGCACGTCATCGGCAAGAGGTAGCCGAGAATTCCGTTGTTACGGTGAACGGCGATCTGCGCACGTTGCGGCGGGTTTTGCATCTGGCCGTGGAATGGGGCAAGCTGGACCGCGTTCCCACTATTCACGAATTGCCCCAACCCAAGGGGCGGGACCGCGTGGTGAGCTTTGAGGATGAGGCGAAGTATCTGGCGAAGGCTTCCGAGAATCTGCGGGACGCTGCGATTCTCGCCGTGGATACCGGGATGCGCCCGAACAGCGAACTGTTTCTGCTCCGCTGGACGGATGTGGACTTGGCAACCCGCCCGGAATGCCCGCACGGTGCCATCCACGTTCGCCAGGGCAAGACGGACAGCGCACAGCGAAGCCTTCCCCTCACCCCGCGTGCTGCGGAGGTGCTACAGCGCCGCCAGAAGGCCGCAGAGGGCAAGGCGAACCCTTCCCCATTCGTGTTTCCGGGTGACGGCATCTCGGGACACATCGTTTCCATGCAGCACCCTCACGAAAAGGCAATCGAAGATGCGGGCTTGACGAGCTTTGAATTCTATTGCTGGCGTCACACGTTCGGAACCCGCGCAGCACAGTCCGGTATGGACCGTTTCACGCTGGCCCGCCTGATGGGGCATAGCTCGCCCGCCGTGGCCGCCCGGTATTACATCCACGTGACAGAGACGCACGTTGCAGCCGGTTTCGGGAAATTTGTCGAGTACCAGACGCGGAATGTGGCCGAGGGGCTGGCTGCGGCCTTCCGGCAAGCAAGCGAGGCGGTACAGTAAGCCGCTTCCGGTTAGGCGTGTTGTAAATGCGGGAGAGGATCAACCTTGATCCGTTTCCGCTTCTCAATTTGCCAAAGATCGTATTGAGCCTGCATCCCTAGCCAAACTTCCGGCGTGGACGTGCCAAAGGCGCGGGCGAGTCGCACGGCCATCTCTGGCGACACTCCCGCCTTGCCATTCAGGACGCGCGACAACGTGACCCGGCCCACGCCCAGATGCTTTGCGGCAGCCGCAACGCTCATCTCACCGAGAAATTCCCGGATAACATGGCCTGGGTGCGGGGGATTGTGCATACGCATATCGCTTTCCTCTCTCAGTGGTAGTCCTGGTAATCGACCAGAATCGCGTCTTCGCCCTCGAAACGGAAGGTGAGACGCCAGTTGCCGCTGACCATTACCGCCCAGTGGCCTTTCAGGTTCGCGCGCAAGGGGTGCAGCCGCCAACCCGGAGCGTTCATGTCTTCCGGCCTGCGTGCGTTGTCGAGCATGAGCAGTTGAACGCGCAGCCGCTCGGCGTGCTTCGCCTGGATTCCGGCCAGTGATCCGGTACGGAAGAACTTCTCCAGCCCCTTGTGGGCGAAGCTCTGAATCACGTTTCCAGTGTATCGTTAAGCGATACAGGCGTCAATGGGCGCTGATTGGCGTCTGGTGGCAAGCTGATAATTTATTCTTGCTGAAAGTGGTACACAGGGCGGTACACAGTCCGGTCACAAATGGCTGTAAGCGATTGAATCCAATTGCTAGGCTGCTAGATTCTCAATCTTAAAACACGGGTTCGATTCCCGTTAGCGCTACCAAAGATTTGACGCTAAAGCCTGCTAAATCGGCGGGCTTTTCTTTTGCCTGAAAAACGTCTTAGCGCTTGTTGGTGGCACAAAGCGCGAATTCTGTGGCACATCTTGTGGCACAGTCCACCAGTTCATCGCGTCGTTCCTTCAGGCTCTTGCTGATTTCGCTCCGCACGTGTTGCCGGCTTGCGCAGACCGCTTGCCACTCGATCATGAGCCCAATTGGGTGAAGTGATTGAATGAATGCATATTTATGCATAAGAGAAATAAAGTTAATTGAGCGTAATTTTACCCATGTATTTTGACTAGAGAAACAATTGAGTCGGAGCTGCAGGTGAAGAAAAGGATTTCAAGAATGTCTGGAATTGGATGGGTAGAAGTCCCGCCGGCGCTTCTATGTCTGATACTTGCGTTCGCCGTGGGTGCGTCGCAACTTTCGGCACAAGGGTCCGGCGGAGATGCACAACCAGTCGATGGTTTTGTAGGCAAGCCGCGAGTGGCAATCATCAGCGATATCGGCAACGAGCCGGACGACCAGATGTCTTTCGTTCGCCTGCTTCTCTATTCCAACGAGTTTGATTTGGAAGCGATGGTGGCAGCTACCTCAACATGGCAAAGGAATGCCACCCACCCCGAGACAATGCATAGTCTGATCGATGCCTATGGCGAAGTGCGAAAGAATCTGCTTCTGCACGCGCAGGGGTGGCCTACGGCAGAGTACCTAAATGAGCATGTTGCTGCCGGTCAGCCGGCGTATGGCATGGCCGCTACTGGCGAAGGGAAGACATCGAAGGGGGCGAAGCTGCTAAAGACTGCCATCGAGCGCAATGATCCACGTCCTTTGTGGATTTGTGTGTGGGGTGGGACGAATACTCTGGCCCAGGCTCTTATTGATCTTCGCGCTACTGAGACCCCTGAAAGGATGCGGATGCTTGTATCGCGTCTCCGCGTCGATTCGATCTCCGATCAGGATGATGCGGGTCCGTGGATTCGCCATAATTTCCCTGATCTCTTCTACATTGTGTTTCCGAGTCAGCCCAACGGCGAAAACTATTACCTCGCTACATGGACGGGGATCAGTGGCGACCTCTACTACCGGAACGGGGAAGGGGCGGATATGAGCGAGGTCACCAACGAATGGCTCGATGGGAACATTCGATCGAAGGGGCCTCTTGGCAAGCTATATCCCAAGTTCATGTTCATCATGGAGGGCGATACACCAAGCTTTCTGAATCTGATCGACAACGGCCTGAACGGGTATAGACGTCCCGACTGGGGAGGATGGGGTGGGCGCTACGTGTACCTGCGGCCCTATGGAGAAGCCCATTCGATCTGGTCTCAGGGAGGGGATGAGTTCTTTCGTGCGGGATCACAGGACGCCGTGGTCGGCGTCGACGGGCGCCAGCATGTTTCCGATCAGGCAGGTATCTGGCGCTGGCGCAATGACTTTCAGAACGACTTTGCTGCGCGTATGGATTGGACGATCAAGGATTTTGCACATGCGAATCACAATCCGAAAGTGGTTGTTAATGGTAGTGCAGGAACGGAGTCAATCCAGATTGAAGCGAACGCTGGACAGACGATTCAACTGAATGCGAAAGGGACGAGTGACCCAGATGCAGGACAGAAGCTAACGTACAGATGGTTTGTTTACTCTGAAGCCGGCCTGAACGGTGTGCACGCGGCCGACGTCACACTTCAAAGTGCCAATGCTCCCGCGGCCAGCGTTGTGCTCAATTCGCCCTGCCGCAAGGGCTGGGCGATTCCGGGATTTGCGATCCCGTGCAAAGGCCCTGGAACTGCGCATGTCATCTTGGCGGTTACAGACAATGGATCTCCAGCCCTGACCTCATATCGACGGATCATTTTAGTGGTCGATCCAGCTGCAGGACCAGCCCAGTGAAACGGACTGCGAGGAACCTACTCAGTTGCACGGATTGATCTCGATGAGATATGAAAGGGGAGCGAGGATTCAGGACTTTATGTAGGCGGAGGCCTTGAAGGAACCAGGTCATTTGCAGGCACGAGCTGCGTGGCTTCAGCATAAGGCAAACTGGATCCGTTTGAGTGCGATGACGATGACGAACCATGCTCGCCTAGGGCACACGGGCGGCGATCTGTCTTCTGCCGACATTCTGGCCACACTGTATCTGGGGCAGGTCCTCCAATCTGAAGGCGTGATGTGATCCAGGTCATAGCCAGTAAGGTGGGGGCTCATCAATCCTCGCGGTGTATCCGGTTTGCCGGTCCGAGAGTGTCCAAGTGTATCTCAAGCGGCGACAGGATGGAGGAGATGGGTGTCTGCGCTTGGTTGGATTCGTACGCGAAGGATCGTTGATGTGCGATGGGGCCGAACTGGTTTCATTCTATTTGTGTGGACTGCGCTTTCTGTTTGCCTCACTCTTATTTCAGTAATTCTAGTGAGCCCTGCATCCTACGCACAAGCAACAAAGCCTGGGACAGAGAAGTCGCCTGCGGCTCAGGCCACGCCTGCTCAGAGTGGCGCACCGCAGTCGATGAACGGGATGGCGAACGCGGGACCTCAGCCTGCGCAATTCGATAGCCAGCACCGGCCGATCACAGCAGGTGGTTTTGTGAAGACCGGGACGATTGTCTTTCAGGATGTTGCCGCAAAGGCGGGCTTGACGAAGTGGCATCATGTTGCAGGCACGCCGGAGAAGCGCTTGATCTTGGAAGCGAAGGGGCCGGGCGTATGTCTTCTGGACTACGACAACGATGGATGGTTGGACATTTACCTGGTCAACGGCTCGACATACGAGGCCTTGGCTGGCAAGGCAGCAGCACCTCATGCAGCTCTATTTCATAACAATCACGACGGCACCTTCACGGACGTGACAGAAAGAGCGGGGGTCAGAAACGACCGCTGGGGATACGGATGCGCTGTGGGGGACTATAACAACGACGGCCGGCCCGATCTGTATGTGACCAATAACGGGAAGAACCGCCTATATCGGAACAATGGAGACGGCACATTTACTGACGTTGCAGAATCTGCTGGCGTGACAGTTGGAACCTGGTCGACGGGCGCGACCTTTGGCGACTACGACGGGGATGGGCGGTTGGATTTGTTTACCGATGGCTACGCCAGGATCGATCTGAACAATCCTCCGATATCCCGAAGCAAAGCGGTTGGCTATGCCATGTGCCTTTACCGGGGGATTGAGGTAATGTGCGGACCGCGCGGCCTTCCTGGAGAGCACGACCATCTATTTCATAACAATGGCGATGGAACCTTCACCGACGTCAGCAAGAAGCTCGGAGTGGATGATCCGAATGGATTTTATGGCCTTGGCGTTCTGTTTGCAGATGTGAATAACGACGGCAAGCCCGATCTTTTAGTGGCAAATGATACCTCTCCGAATTACTTGTACATGAATAAGGGCGATGGAACCTTTGAGGAAGATGGCTACCTGAGCGGCTACGCCCTGAACAAGGATGGGCGCGAGATTGCGAATATGGGGATTGCGGCGGGTGACTACGAGAACAACGGGCACCTGTCAATTGTGAATACGGATTTCGCAGACGATTACAATGTGCTTTATCAGAATGATGGAACGGGAAACTTCACTGATGTGTCCTGGCAAGCAGGCATCGCACAATCCTCAGTGCCGTTTGTCAGCTTTGCAGATGGCTTCCTCGATTATGACAATGATGGTTGGAAAGACCTGCTTATCGTAAATGGCCATGTCTACCCGCAGGTGGACCAGCATCCGGATTGGGGCGACAGCTATGCGCAACGCCCTCTGCTATATCACAACCTGCGCAATGGGAAGTTTGAATTGGTTCCGGCGGTGGAGGGGACCGGGCTTTCCGTTGTTATTGTCGGGCGTGGGGCGGCTTTCGGCGATATCTTTAATGACGGCAAGATTGCGGTAGTCATTAATGTGATGGATAGCGTTCCGGTACTTTTGCGGAATGTGAATCCCGACCATCATCACTGGGTCGAATTGAATCTGATTGGTGGGCCCAGAAGTCCGCGCGATGCAGTTGGAGCCACTATTTACCTGACAGCAGGCGGAATTCGCCAGAGGGGCGATGTGTTGAGCGGCGGCAGCTATCTTTCTTCCAATGACATGCGGGTGCACTTTGGCCTTGCGGATGTCACTTCGGTGGATGGCGTCGAAGTTCACTGGCCCAGCGGCGCGGTCGAGCATCTGAAGTTACCAGCGGTGGACCGCATCTTCAACATTGAAGAGGGAAAGGGAATCGTCGGCGAGTTGTGCACCGCCTGCAATGCAAGCAGCAAGCCCACCGCGGGTTCAGAGTGAACGCCTCTGCGGTCTGATTGTAAGTGATGTTGGTCGGAGAAATCTCCGTGAAGGAGTTGGAGCCTGTTTCGGTATACCACCGTGGTGCATCATCAATAAAACGTATCTTGCCAATCCAAAGCCGCTCATCCGGATGGCAAAGCCAAGGACTTCCCGGAAAACTCAACCCCGCCCAAGCTGCAATCAATCATCGCCTGCCTTTATGTCGTGTTGTACTCGGGCCAAAGTGAATGATTGAAGGGCTCATCGCCACCCACCGAGTTCACATTTCTTGACCTTGCGCCACACCGGCCCGCGACGATATCGTTTCTTCGTGGTCGGAAATTTTCCCGCACACGTCTAGATCCCCCTTTCTGAGGACGCTGCGGCCATGTCCGGAGACAAGCGGACTACACTGACGCACTTGGCGCTGGAGAATTTTTTCGAGATTTCTCCGGATGCGATATTTGTCACGGACGCCGATGGCCTCATCCGTGCTGCAAGCCCGCGTGCAACGGAGCTTTTCGCTTACTCAGAGATAGAGATGCTGGGTCAGCCGATTGAGAATCTGCTCCCGGAGAGGTTTCGCAAGCGGCATCCCGGACACCGCGAGAACTATCATGCGCATCCGCGGACACGCCAAATGGGTGCAGCAATGAATCTTTTCGGACTACGCAAGGACGGAACCGAATTCCCGGTCGACATCATGCTCAAACCTGTGGAGACACCTGAAGGATCCATGGTGCTGAGCTTTGTGCGTGATGCCACTGAACAGTATGAGGCCCGGGAAGCACTGCGAAGTAACGACGCGCAGTTACGGTCCGTCGTGGAGAGCGTGCGAGACTACGCCATCTATCTCCTCGATCGCGACGGCAATGTGATGACCTGGAATGCGGGAGCGGAGCGAATCAAGGGTTATACGGCAGAAGAAATCCTTGGATTGCATTACTCGCGCTTTTTCATCCAGGACGATGTGGAGCGCGGGCGGCCAGCGGAACTGTTGATGCAGGCTGCGCGACGGGGGCGCGTGGAGCACGAAGGCTGGCGTGTTCGCAAGGACGGTTCCCGCTTCTGGGCGAACATTGTTTTGACTGCCATCCAAAGTTCCACAGGGGAGTTGACAGGCTTCGCAAAGGTCACTCGAGACTTTACTGACCGCAAGCGCGCCGAAGAGGCGGTAATGCTGCACCTGAGCAGCGCCCTGCTCGCCAACATGGATGTACGAAAGCTGCTGGAAGCCATTTCAGCCAGTATTCAGGAAGTGTTACCGCATGATTGTGCGACGCTGGGCCTGTATGACGCGCGAATGGGTGAGTTGATGGAGCAGTTTCTGGCTACCAGTGAAGGTGAGGTGAGCGGTGACCTTAGTTTGCCGATCGAAGGGTCGCCTGCGGGCCAGGCGTATCGCACGCGCGAGCCTGTTGTGCTAGAGAAATTGGGCGCATCGCGGTTTCCTGCGCAGAGCCTGGGACACCTGACTGGGAGGGGCATGCAGTCTGGTTGCTGGGTGCCATTGGTCTATCGCAGTGAAGCCATTGGAACGATGATGGTGGCGAGCCGCAGGGAAGCGGCGTTTTCGGCGGAGAGCGCGGGGTTGTTGTCCAGCGTGGCTGACAAGGTTGCTATGGCGGTCAGCAATGTGGTTGCATTCCGCCAGATTGCTGAGCTGCGGGACCGGCTTCACCAGGAAAAGCGCTATCTCGAAGAAGAGATTAACATCGAGCACCGGTTTGAAGACATCGTAGGCCAGAGCGCAGGGCTGCGACAGGTTCTGCAGCAGATTGAAACGGTCGCACCAACGGACGCCACTGTTCTTATTCAGGGCGAAACGGGAACCGGAAAGGAGTTGCTGGCGCGCGCCATCCATCGCCTGAGCCCACGCGCGGAGCGCACTTTCGTGAAGCTGAACTGTGCGGCAATTCCCGCAGGTCTGCTGGAGAGCGAGCTGTTCGGCCATGAGAAGGGTGCGTTTACTGGCGCGATTTCGCGCAAGCTGGGACGACTCGAGCTGGCGCATGAGGGAACTCTCTTTCTTGATGAGGTTGGCGAGCTTCCATTAGATCTGCAACCTAAACTACTGCGCGCCCTGCAGGAGCGAGAGATTGAGCGACTTGGCGGCAACCGGCCCATTCAAGTGAATGTGCGCCTCATTGCAGCGACGAATCGCGATCTTGCCCAGATGGTAGCGGAGAAACAGTTCCGCAGCGACCTGTATTACCGGCTTAAGGTATTTCCGGTTTTTGCGCCGCCGCTGCGTGATCGTGCCGAGGATATTCCAATCCTGGTGCGGCATTTTGTTTTCCTCCACAGCCGAAGGATGGGCAAGTCAATCACCACCATCCCGAACGAGACGATGGAAAGCTTGATGCGCTGGCATTGGCCAGGCAACATTCGTGAACTTGAGAATTTTCTGGAGCGTTCCGTCATTTTGACCCGGGGGCCAGTCCTTTATGTACCGCTAGCTGAACTGGAGACTCGGAGCAGTGAGCAAAAGGGAACAGGACCGGATCACCCAACGCTTGAGGAGGCTGAGCGCGAGCATATTCTCCGTGTGCTGCGGGAGACCGCCGGCCAGATTGGCGGGCCCGATGGTGCAGCTGCGCGGCTAGGCCTGAAGCGAACGACACTGAATTCCAAGCTGAAGAAGCTCGGTATTGCCCGAGGTGACGCGTTTCCGTCACGATGACGACATTTCGTCATCGTCACTTCGTCACTGCACCTTCTCGCACGACAATCTTTTTCCAGAGCATTTCCTTTAAGTGTCCTCTTTGCAATTGCATCGGGGAGTGCGGCTATCGCTTGCCTCTTTGGCATACCGAGTGCATATGAGAGGGTGCAGCGCAATGAGCGCGCACATACTATGTTGCGAATCACTTTGGATGAAACTCTCGATCAGCTGACCATTCGCCTGGAAGGGCGAATCGCCGGCCCCTGGGCGGTGGAGTTGGGCCGCACTTGGAGTGACGCCGCGTCACGGCTGGGATCAAAGCAATTGTGTATCGACTTATGCGGCGCCACATACGCGGATCAGAGCGGGAAGCAAGTTCTCAGCAGTATCTACTTCCAGGCCGGAGCAGTGTTTCTTGCCGATACGCCCTGGACTCAATTTCTGGCCCATGAAGTTGTCAACAGCACACAGTGTCTCGATGGAGGTCCCGAATCATGCTAACCAGAACTACGGTTCCTATGCGGTGTAAGCACATCACCAGTCTGACGGGCGGTCTGTTTGATCGCTTCTCGCCGGAGGCTCTTGAGGATCTTTCCTCGATTCTGCATCCCATCCAGCACGCGGCGGGCGTCATTCTTTTTGCGGAACGGGAAGAGGCAAACCATGTCTTCGTGATTCTTGAGGGTGAAGTGAAGCTCTCGATGAACTCAAGTGACGGCCGCCGGCTTATTCTCCGAATTGCACGCAAGGGGGAGATCATCGGAGTTACCTCGGTGGTTGCGCGCGAACTGCACCAGACGACCGCTGAGACGCTCTATCCCGCCAAGGTGGCACTCGTGCCGCGTGCCGAATTCCTTGCCTTTCTTGGCCGTCACATTGATGTGAGTCAAGTTGTGATGCAGGATCTGGGTCATCAGTTCACAATGGCCTGCGAGCAGCTGAGGACGGTGGGATTGTCCGGTTCCGCTCCCGAGAAGCTGGCGCGTTTGCTGCTGGACTGGAGCGAGCACGGGCAGACGAACGAAAGCGGAACCCACTTTCGCTTCTCGCTCACGCACGGCGAAATTGGCGAGTTTATTGGAACTTCGCGCGAGACGGTGACGCGGACACTCAGCAGCTTCAAGCATCGCCGCCTAGTGGACTTTCACGGATCCATGTTGACGATCCGCAACAAGACTGCGTTAGAGAGCTTCGCCAGGGCTGATTGACAGGAAGAATCACTCGAAAACTCCGTTTGGAAGTCCGGCTCGCTTTGCTCGGGGAGCGAGAGCTGCACGAAGTTATGCAATGAACATACAATCGCCGTAGCTGAAGAAGCGGTATTGCTGCTCAACCGCATGGCGGTAAGCAGACAGGGTGTATTCACGGCCTGCAAAGGCAGAAACCAGCATCAGAAGGCTTGACTGCGGCAAATGAAAATTGGTGAGGAGGGCGCGGACCAGGCGAAATTCGAAGCCGGGCGCAATAAAGATGTCCGTTGTGCCTGCAGTGGGCTTGATCGCGTCGTCTCCAGCAGCGAGCGCCACTGCCTCCAGAGTACGAACGACGGTGGTGCCGACAGCGACAATACGGCGACCCTCGCGCCGGGCACGATTCAGTGCGGTGGCCGTCTCTGCGCTTAGTTCGTAGCGCTCGCAATGGAGATGAATCTGATTGACGCGCTCGACGCGCAGCGGTGCGAAGGTACCGAGACCGACATGGAGTGTGACATAGGCAATCTCGACTTCGCGTTTGGCGAGCGCCTCTAAGATTTGCGGGGTGAAGTGGAGACCGGCAGTTGGTGCGGCGACGGAGCCACGTTCGCGTGCGAAGACTGTCTGGTATCGTTCCCGATCGCGGGGTTCATCTTCGCGATGGATGTACGGCGGAAGTGGTATGTGGCCGATCTGCTCAAGAGCTAAGTAGAAATCATTAACAGGAGAGAAACGCAACACGCGTTCGCCGCGCTCGCCCCTTGCCGCGACTTCTGCCTCAAGAACCACTTCGCCAGTCGATGAGGGAAAAATCAGCTTTTCGCCGATAGCAACCTTTCTTCCGGGGCGAACCAGCGCCCTCCACGTGTGAGCGGCAGTGGGTTCGGTGAGCAGCACTTCCACCCGAGCGGTGGGCGCCTGGCGATCGCGTATCGTGGTGCGTAGGGCGTAGAGGCGTGCGGGAATCACACGGCTGTTGTTGAGCACCAGGAGATCGCCTGGAACGAGAAGCGATGGTAGGTCAGCAAACCGTACATCGCGCATCGCTCGCGACGCTCTGTCAAGAGTGAGCATGCGGCTTTGACCGCGCAAAGCCGGCGGCTCCTGGGCGATGAGCTCGGGTGGGAGATGAAAATCGAAAGCGGAGATGCGCAAATCGCTCACTGTGGATTCCTTCCGAAGTGGGCGTAAGCACGCAGGCGCGCGCGTTCGAGAGCAGCATTCAACTCGCCGCGCATGGGCTCGATGGCGTTGGAAGGGAGATCTCCCGGAACGCGTGTCCACTGGGCCCAGCTTACGCAGATGCGTGTGAAAGGCTTCGGAATGAGGAAGCGATCCCAGGAGTTCAAGGACCACGCCTTTTCAGGTTCAAGATGGAAGACGCCAATGGGCGCGCCGGTGAGCTTTGCCAGCTTGATGGGGCCTAGCTTGGTGCGATAAATGGGACCGCGCGGGCCGTCGGCGGTAAAGATTGCCGTACGCCCACTTTCCAGGACGCGGCGCAGTCCAATTAGCCCCTCCTGGCCACCCCGCGAGCTGGATCCGCGTACTGCGTCATAACCAAAAATGCGCAGGATGCGTGTGATGAGTTCGCCATCGAAACTGCGGCTAATGAGGATCACCGCGTGCGAATGGCGGAAGTACACCGTGCACGGAAGCACACACTGGTGCCAGAAGCAGTAGATCTCAGGGCCTGGCTTCTCGCCTGAAAGGACCGGAGTGACGCCGTCTTCGGCAATCACCTCAAAACGCCAGGTGAGCCCCATGAGCCACACAAGCGCCGAGACAAGCGGCGGAGCGATGGCCAGCAAAAGGCGCTGGGTCAAGGTGAATCTTGGGCTGAGCGGTTCGGTCACTCTCCTGATTTTAGCTGTATCGCAACCAGCGAAGGAGTTCCGGCACGGTGGCACGCTTGCCGTACATGAGAATGCCTATGCGGTAAAGACGGGCAGAGAACCAGAGCACGCCCCAGATGCTGATCACCAATAGTCCGATGGAAACGGCGAATTGCCAGAAGGGCGGAATCTCCGCAGCCATGCGAAGGAACATGATTACGGGCGCTGTGGGCGGAAAGAAGGACGCTGCGATGGACCAGACGGAATTGGAGTCGTTGATGACCAGCATGATGAGAGCAAAGCTCAACCAGGTGGGGGCGGCGGCCAGCGGCATATACATCTGCAACTCCTGCTCCGTTTCACAGGTGGCGGCGAGTCCGGCAAAGAGCGAGCTGTAAAGCAGGTACCCAAGCAGGAAGTAAACGGGAAATAGGAGGGCTTCTGCCCAGGTGATATGGACGGCAAACTGTCCGGTGAGCACGGCGCTGGCAAAGGGAGAGATGAGAATGGCCGCTGCAGCGACCAGCCAGATGGCAATCTGCGTGAGACCCACGGCACCCACACCGATCAACTTGCCGGCCAACATGTCGGACGGCTTGGCGATGGAGAGCATGACTTCAAAGATGCGGGAGGTTTTTTCCTGAATGATGGAGCGGGCCACGTTCATGCCATAGATCATGGTTGTCATGGAGAGCAGAATGGCCATGACGTAACCCTTCCAGAAGGAGGCTTCTGCACTGGTTTTGAGAATGCTTCCGTCTTTCTTGACCTGGTAGGTGACAATGGACGTGCCTTCGATCAATGCGTCCGCAGCGACCTGCTTCATGCCTCCGCCTGTGAGCTGTACGTCGAGGATCGCCTCATTCAGCGCCGATTGAATCCGCGCGGAGGTGATGAAGTCACCCGCGGATTGAGACATATAAGTGGCAGTGGGTACCTCGCCCTTTGCGGTGAGGACCCAGAGAAGGCCGTCGAGCGACCCCGCCTTGATTGCGCTGACAAGTCGCGCGCGATCGTCCGGCGTAACGGGGGCGTAGACGATGACCTTTGCTTTCGCCGCCTTGTCGCTGGTGAGCTTGCGCTGAATCTGTGCAGCAAGCGCTGGATCATTTGAGGCGATTGCGACGTGGCGGTTCGCCCCGAGACCAAGGGTGGAGAGGTAACCAACTCCAACAATGAGGGCGAAAATAGCCGGTACGCCGAAGGTCGTCATCTTGAAGGCGCGCCCGCGAACCTGTTCGAGGTACTCGCGGCGCGCGATGAGGAGCACGTTACGCATCGACTTTGCCTCCTACGGTCTGGATGAAAATCTCTTCCAGAGAAGGTTCAACCAGTTCAAAACGATAGATGGTAGCGGCTGAAGCAGCTTCCTGAAGAAGCTTTTGAGCATCGCCGTGCGGTCTGAGGCGGATCTCCGCATGGCCCGAGTAATTGCGGGCCTCGGCGATTTCACTGCTTTGCAGAAAAGCACTGCTGCCTTCAAATTCGACGATGACGTGATTGCGCTCATAGCGTGATTTGATCTCGCGCATCTTGCCGGAGAGAACGGCTTCACCCTTGTTGATAAGGCAGATGGAGTCGCACAGCTTCTCAACCTGATCCATCCGGTGAGTTGAGAAGATGATCGCTTTTCCATCCTCCTTGAGTTCGAGGAGGATTTGCTCAAGGAGCTTTGCGTTTACAGGGTCGAGACCGCTGAAGGGCTCGTCCATGATGATGAGATCTGGATCATGGATGAGCGTGCCGATGAACTGGATCTTCTGCTGCATGCCCTTTGAAAGTTCCTCCGTCCTCTTCTGGAGGGCATCATCAATGTCTAGTTTCTGAGCCCACGCCGTGGCGCGGGCGTGCGCATCCGATGCGTGCAGGCCATGGATCTGACCAAAAAAGACAAGCTGCTCGACGACCTTCATCTTCTTGTAGAGTCCGCGCTCTTCCGGCAGATAGCCGACGCGCTCAAGGCTTGCGCGTTCAAAAGGCTTGCCGAAGAGGTTGATGGAGCCGCTGTCGGGCATCGTGATTCCCATCATCATGCGGATTGAGCTGGTTTTGCCGGCGCCGTTAGGTCCGAGCAGTCCAAACATCTGGCCGGCTTCGATAGCAAGACTCAGTTGATGGACCGCGACTTTACTTTCGTAGGCTTTGGTAACCTGGGCAAATTCAACAACGGGCATGATTGATCCTTCAGAATCAGCCGGGCTTCGTGCAGCACATGATCCGGAACGTTGGCTTCCTTGAAGATTCCTATCACTACTTGTCCGGAAGGCCTGAAACAGTCTGGACTCAAATGTACGACAAAACGCCAATTTCGCTTGGTACGAGCTCGATAAGTCCGATCTCACTGGAGAGCATGCTGTCGGTGTCAGACATGACGGTTATAGGCCTGCGGTCCTCCAAGAAGAAGCGCGCTCTTTGTTTCTCCATGAATGTAGCGGCAGCACCAGTCAGACTCGTAGGATTGCTTCTGTGCAGCCAGCGTCAGGTCCTCGTAGGTGATGCGTCCAAAGAGGAAGATCGTTGCTTCCCATGCCGCGACCTGACGAAGTTGATCGTCGGTTTTGCAGATCTGGGCCACATCCTTGCGGCCGAAGCTTGCGATTACAAGGGATTCCCCGGGAAGAAGGACCATCGGCTCTTCCTGGAACTGTGCTTCGGCTGAACCGTGCCCCGGATCTTTCGGTAGATCGTTTTCATCGGCGACGATGTGAATCTGATCCGAAAGATGAGTGATGCGGCCCGGCCTGCGTCCACGATTGGAGGCCAGTACTCTGAAGGTGTTTTCCTTTGTCAGCGAAGGCTCGACCGAGACGAGAATCCATGGTCGTTCGGATTCAATGAGAGCTCGCGTCTGGCTTTGTGAAGACTCGGCAATTGTGAGAGCGGCGCGCGCCGCCTCGAGGCTGCTTTGATTAGTGCGCTCAATGTTCTTGAGAGTACGAAGCGCCAGCATGATGCCCACGTAGCCGAGCACCGCCAGCACGATGCTCGCGGCCCATGCCACGCGCTGATACCACTGCCAGGTCTGGGCCTGTGGCACAGGGCTCGTGACAATGATTTGCGGTTGCTGCGTGGCCATGTTGTCTGCCTGCGCGGGCAACTCCTGCGGCTGCGCGGCGGGCGCAACAGGTGGTACGGTTTGCTTTACCGTGGATGGAGTGGGTTTGGATGGAATGGAGGACGTACCTGCGGCAGAATGGACACCCGAGACGGCCGGTTTGGCGCCGGGCAAGGGGCTTGCCGGTTGTTGCCCGAAAATTTGCGAGGCTGTCCACGCACAACCAAGGAGCGTGACAGCGAACAACACCCGCCTCATCCTCATGATGAGAGAACTATATCAGCTTGGCTGCGCACAAAAGGCACGGAGGTAACTGGAAAGATAGCCCAAAAATAAAATCCGCGCGCCGATATTTTGGTCGAGCGGCGCGCGGGAGTCCAATTGCAAAAATGAATGGATCGAATCAGGCTGATGCGGAGCCGATGTTCTCCTGTTCGAAGACTGCGTCTGGTTCCGATAGTCGAATCAGACGGTGGAGATACGCGCGAGAGATGCCGAGACTGCGTGCCGCGAGCGTTTTGTTCCC
The DNA here is from genome assembly GCA_021813745.1 of Acidobacteriota bacterium. Lineage (GTDB taxonomy): Bacteria > Acidobacteriota > Terriglobia > Terriglobales > Acidobacteriaceae > Telmatobacter. The sequence continues at coordinate 16,537 of JAKAJO010000136.1, read as the reverse complement.
GTGGTTTTCGCGAACAGCGTCCATGGCGAGCTTGATTTTGTAATCGCGCAACTGGCGCTCAAACGATCCCTCAGGATTGTACTCGCTGATATCGATGATCTTGTCTGAGGGCACCTGGATCGGAAGATCCTCCGCGCGCAGTGTGGATCCGGGTGCAAGGATAATCGCGCGCTGGATGGTGTTTTCAAGTTCACGCACATTTCCGGGCCAAGAGTAGCTCAGCAGTATCGACATGGCTTCCGGGTCGATGACTTCCATCGGCTTCTGGAAGACCCGGGAATAATGCTTGAGATAGTGCGTCGCAATCTGCGGAATGTCTTCTGTGTGCTCGGAAAGCGATGGAGAGACGATACGCATGACGTTGATGCGGTAATAAAGATCCTGGCGGAACTTCCCCTCCTCAACCAGTTTGCCGAGATCCTGGTGGGTGGCGAAAATGAGGCGTGCGCGCAATGGAATCAGCCGATTGCTCCCCAGGCGGCTGAACTCCATCTGTTGCAGAACACGCAGCAGCTTGACCTGCGTGTAGAGGCTCAGGTCGCCAATCTCGTCGAGAAACAATGTGCCGTCACGAGCCTGCTCAAAGTATCCTTCCCGCGCGCCTACTGTGCCAGTAAAGGCTCCTTTTTCGTGCCCGAAAAGTTCCGCCTCGATGAGCGTTTCCGGAATCGCGCCGCAGGAAACGGCAACAAAGGGCTTGTCCGCGCGTGAGCCGAGGTTATGAATGGCGCGCGCAATCAGTTCCTTACCGGTTCCACTCTCTCCATTGATGAGTACGGTTGCATTCAGGCTGGAGACTCTACGAACGAGTTGATACACCTGCTGCATCTGCGGACTGGAACCGATGAGACGGTCGCAGCTTCCTGAGTCTTCCAGTTGTTGGTGGACAGTTTCCAGCTGCCGCCGAAGATTGGAATGCTCATGGGCTCTGTAGAGGAGAGCCTTCAGTTCACGGATTGATGGCGGCCTGCGGCAATAGCCGAAGGCGCCCATGCGCACCAGTTCCAAGGCCGTGCCGCGCAAAATGTCGTCTGCCATGATGAGCGAGGGGAAGGGCTTGGTGACCATACGTCGCGAGCACTCAATCCGTAACTTCACGGCACTGTGATTGGAATTAAGGTCGACGACGATTACATCGCACGCATCGTTCTGGAACAGCTCATCAATACTGTCTTCCTGTGCCAGGCTCACTTGAAATTCACGGCCGAGGGCCGAAGAAAGAATCGGTTGCAGCGTCCCGTCGTCGGTAAGAAGACCAATGCGAATCATTGCGGGTCGTCTCTTTTCAGTGTTTGAAGCTGCCTGGGAGCTTGCCATTGCAGCGTTTCGAGAATTCTGAGAGAGTCATCCGTGTTGTAGCGCTTTTGCAAGCCTCCGCGCAACCCGGATTTGCAAACTCCAGTCACCGGATTTTTCGCGCGGTGCTCTGGAATGAACATCATGTGAACGTGATTCTTATCGTCTGGATTCCCGGGAGCAATACCACCTTCGTACCATTTTCCCCATTTAAGTGAACAGCTAATTGTGCGTGGAATGTTGCGCCTGTGCAATCTAAATCCAGAAAAACCAAAGTGATACCGAGGCTTCGGGTGATCCCCGAACTCCAGCTTTCAATGATCACTCAAAGAAGTTAAGCCGATAGTAACCGAACACCCCCCGCCTGGGAAGGGTACGGGAGTTTTATTTCTGATTCCCGGTATGGCGAACCAACGCGGTAACCCATTTGTCGTATACGCCTTTTCAGTCACAGTGTGCGACATTACTGTAGTTGTATGGAGACTTCACCACCCGCCCCGGAAGTTGTCCTCGCCGACTCTGCTTCGGCCGACGCGAACCCGTCGATGCCCCTATCCCCGTGGATTCGGATCTTCAATCGGATCTTCACTCGTAACTTGATGAGCCTTGCGATGCTGGCGGCGATTACCGTCATACTTTCAGGCAGTCTGCGAGTTCCTGTCGATCTACTGCATGATCCAGACCTTTGGTGGCACCTTGCGGATGCGCGCATCCTGACCACAACGCACCACTTTATTCGCACGGAGCCGTATTCCTTCACAGTGGCGGGGAATCCTTGGGTAAACCCGGAGTGGGCTTCCGAACTCGTCTACTGGATTGGTTACAGCACGATTGGTCTCCGAGGGGTGTATGTAGCCACGTTCCTCGTCCTCTTTTCCAATGTGCTTTTGATCTACTTTCGAAGCCTGTGGCGATCAGGCCATGCAGGTGCAGCATTCTGGGCCACAGGCATCGGCTATTTTCTGATCACCGTGAATGCGGGTGCACGCACGATTGCAGTCGCTTACATCTTGATGTCTTTGGAGATGGCGATCCTGGAAGCCGCGGAACGAGGCAATCTGCGCTGGTTGTGGTTTCTACCTCCTTTGTTTTGTATCTGGGTCAACTCGCATGGAAGCTGGCTGATCGGATTGGGCCTCTTCGTTCTCTACATTCTCTGCGGGTGGTTTCCGTTCCGGAAGGGGACCTTCGAGCAGGCTGGATTCTCAAGGGAGGTGCGAAGCAAACTATTGTCTGTACTGGCAGTGAGCGTTGCCGTGCTGTTCATAAATCCTTACGGATGGCGTCTAGTTTGGAATCCCTTTGACATGATGATGTATCAGAAGCTGAACATTCACAATGTGCAGGAATGGAAGCCTCTGGATCTGGAAATGCTCGCGGCCAAAATTGCGGTTGGATGTCTGGGAGCGGTCATCCTGGCTAACTGCCTGCGCAGCCGTAAGTGGTCCATCTTTGAAATGGCGCTGTTCGCCTTTGCTTGGTATTCAGCATTCGACCATACAAGATTCCTCTTTATGGCTGCAGTCCTGACGACCCCGATCCTGGCGGTCGAAATGGAGCGCCTTCTCTTCCTCGAATCCGATAAGAAGACAATCCCGGTGATGAATATGCTGATGGTGGCCGGAGCCATTGCCTTTATCGTTCATTTCTTCCCGAGCGAAGACAGCATGCAAAAAGGGATGAGCGAGACTTTCCCCATGAAGACGATTGCATCGATTCAACCTTCATGGAGGACGTTGAACATCGATAACCTGGGCGGAATTATGGATTTTGAAGGAAAGCCGACATTCCTCGATTCTCGGTTCGACACGTTTGAACACCACGGCGTCTTTAAGGATTTCCTGGACATTATGTACATCCGAGATACCTATGAGGGTCTGGAGAAATACCGTATCGATCACGTGCTCGTGGATGCCAAGTCGTCGATTGCATACATGCTGCTCCACCAGCCCGGATGGAAGTTGGCGCAGACGGAAGGCAAAGGAGACCTCAGCTATGATCTGATTGTTCGCAGCGCTGCAGGAAATGCGAATTGCGTGCCGGACAACCAAGGGAAACCTGTGGCCAAGGTCTCTGATGCGGACCGGCCTTGAGGCCAGTCTCGACTTGAATCGAGTGCGCTGTTTGCACATGAATGAAACAAGGTGAGGATTGAGATGCGAAGCGTGCGCAGGCTGCTTCTGGCTGTGCCGGTGGTCTGGCTGGTGGTGTCGCTCGTCTTTCTACTGATTCACCTGGTTCCCGGGGACCCAGTTCTGCAGATGCTGGGAGATGGAGCAACGCCTGCCGATATTGGCGCGCTGCGGCACGCTTACGGGCTGGATTTGCCGCTCTGGCAGCAATATTTGCATTACTGGAGCGGCGTGCTTCACGGCGATTTGGGAAACTCGATTCGCCTGCATGACACGGTGATGCATTTGATTGTGGCGCGCTATCCATACACCCTGGTTCTCACACTCGCGGCACTGGTGCTGGCGTTGCTATTGGCGCTTCCCGCCGGCATTCTGGCTGCGTTGCAACGCGGCCGCTGGCAGGATCAACTTCTTTCCGTAGCCAGCCTTGGTGGGCTCTCTGTACCGGGACTTGTGCTGGGGCCGGTGCTGATTCTGATGATCTCGATTCATCTGGGCTGGCTGCCCGTCTCTGGCGCGAGCGGCGGGCAGCGTGGAATCGAGTGGCCATATCTCGTGCTCCCTGCCTTTGCAATGGGCGCTTCTCTGGCGGCAATTTTGACGCGCATGGTTCGCACCGCGATGTTGGAGGAGCTGGGGCAGGACTACATTCGCACGGCCCGCGCAAAGGGGCTGACCGAAACCGCCGTGGTTTGCCGCCACGCCCTGCCGAATGCAATGGTTCCCATTCTCACCGTGGTAGGGCTGCAATTTGGAGCCCTGCTGGCAGGGGCGGTGGTGACGGAGACGATCTTCAGTTGGCCAGGGCTGGGGCGGCTTGTGGTGAGCGCCATCTCTAATCGCGATTATGCCCTGGTCCAAGGATGTCTCCTCTCAATCGGGCTCACCTATGTTCTGGTGAATCTGATGACGGATGCCGTCTACGCGTGGGTTAACCCGCGGATGCGCAGGTGAGCGAAGGCATCCAAGGTCTAGAGCGGTCCGCTGCTTACGAGGATGTATCCGGGATTTTCAAGATCTCCGGGTGGAGCAGTCCATCCGGGCCGATGGACAAATACCCGATCGTGGCAGGCAAATCAAAGCGGCGCGGACCGCAGGAGCCAGGATTCATGAAGAGAATGCCCCGATGCCATTCGATAAGGGGCCGATGAGTGTGGCCAAAGAGAACGGCCGAAAGCCGTGCAGCCGCAGGGTTCAGGCTCAGTGTCGAGCGGTCGTGCAAAAGATATAGGTAGTGTCCTTCAAGGAAAAGAACATCGGTTTCGGGTAACTTGCTGCAGAGACCATTGCGATCAATATTGCCGCGAACAGCATGAACCGGAGCGATCCGCCGCAGGGATTTGAGTATGGCTGCATTGCCGATGTCGCCCAGGTGCAGAATGCGTTCGACTCCGGAGAGGAGGGGAAGAACCTCAGGACGGAGCAGGCCGTGGGTGTCACTAAGGACACCCCATTTCATCGGCTAAAGCTCAGCATTTGTGTCAGCCGCATGAGAGGACTGCGTTTCGGTGCTTCCCAGGGACGTGCAAAGGGGTCAAGAACCTGACGGAGAGTGCCTGGCCTCACCGGATCTTCGACAGCCATACAATAAATGCCGGTCCAGTTTCTTTGCCAGCGCCAACCTTTGCCAATCACGCGCGAATTCTTTTCAATGTGTGCCGTTGCGTGCTCTGCCGAAAGAGGCTGATTGCAATGAGGGCAACGTGGCGAAGCGTTGGCTCGAAAACTGCCGCCGCACGGGCACGAGGCCAGGAGCGGTTCCCACGCTTCATCAATCACCTGGTAGTTGCTGCTGGAGGGTGGCATGGTCGCCGGGAAGAAGCGCCTGTATGAACAGGTTGCCAGCATGCCGCAAGTGTCGCAGTATGCATAGGCAGACTCTCCGAATCCGGAGTGCCACAGTGAGTAGCGATAGTTGCGCGAGCAGTGTTCACAATCTCCTGCGTACAACTTATTCATGAATTCATCATATCCCGATTTCCAAGCGGGTCCGTGGGTCGAGTTGGTCACGCAAAGCATCTCCCAGAAGGTTGAATCCAAGCACGGAAGACGCTACGGCGAGCGCTGGGAAGAGGACGAGATGGGGCGAGTCGAAGAGATGAAGACGCGCGTCATTGAGCATGGCACCCCAGCTGGGAGCGGGCGCGGGGATGCCGAGACCGAGAAACGAAAGAGTGGCTTCGGCGAGGATAACTCCCGCCATTCCAATAGTTGCCTGCACCAGGACAGGCTGAATCATATTGGGAAGAATGTGTCGAAAGAAAACCCGCGAGCCGCTGGCACCGAGCGCCCGTGCAGCATCAACATAATCACGCTCGCGCACGGCGAGGACCTGTGCGCGAACCAGACGCGCGTATCCAGCCCACCCTCCGATGGCCAATGCGAGAACCAGATTAGTAAACCCCGCGCCGAGAAAAGCTGCGAGTGCAATGGCGAGCAGGATGCCCGGTAAGGCGAGGAACGTATTCATCGCAAAGGTTGTGAGGGCGGTGTCAACCCATCCGCCGAGATAGCCGGCGAGACCGCCGATGGCGAGGCCCAAGGTCAGCGATACCGAAACGACACTGACAGAAACTGCCAGCGAGATCCGAGCTCCCCAGACCAGGCGTGAAAATGTGTCGCGGCCTAGCTCGTCGGTACCGGCCCAATGTGTACTGCTGGGACCTTCGAGACGATGGACGAGATCAATCTTCGCGGGATTGTAAGGGGCGATCCAAGGCGCTGCGATTCCAGCCAGGACAAAGCTCCCGAGCAGCATCATTCCGGCCAGCACAAGCGGCTGCCGTTTCAATCTGCGAGCAAAGGCTTCGAAGCATCGAAATGGAAGTTGGGCCATGGACACTCAAAGAATACCGCGACAGTCGCACGGAAGTCGGGTTCAATAAGATATGCGCATGTTTCAATTTGCAATTGGAGTGTTGTTGTGGATGGTCGTTGTCCTGGGAAATGCGGTGGCGCAATCTCCTTACGATTCGCAACAGGGGAACGGCCGCGGAATGCGCGAAGCCGCAGAGCAGCTACTCGCCCTGGCAAACCAGGCGCGCGCCGAGCACGGAGCGCCGCGTCTCGAGTGGGACGGTAATCTGGCTCAGGCGGCGAGGCAACACTGTTTGCGCATGGCAGCCGAAGGCCCGATCGCGCACCGGTACGCAGGGGAGCCGGATGTATCCGAGCGCGCAGGCCAGGCCGGAGCGCATTTCAGCCTTATTGAAGAGAACGTCGCCGTCGGTCCATCTCCTGATGAGATTCACGACGAGTGGATGCACTCGCCAGGACATCGCAGGAATTTGCTGAATCCGGACGTGAACCGAGTGGGTATTGCCGTGGTAGCGGCGCGCGGCACGCTTTACGCGGTTGCCGATTATGACCGCGGAGTGCAGGCGCTGAGTCTGGGAGAGGTGGAAGGGCGTGTGGCGCAGATGTTGCAACCCAGCGGTATCGCGATCCTGAATAGCCACGCAGCGGCGCGTGCAGCTTGCAGAATGGATGAAGGTCTTCCGCGACTGGATGCCGAGGGAATGCCGCACTTCATCATGCGCTGGCAAGACTCGGATCTGACGAGGCTGCCCCAGGCGCTGAGGCAAAAGATGGCGACCGGTGCCTATCGCCGCGCAGAGGTTGGAAGTTGCCCCGCGCAAGGTTTGCAAGGAACCTTCACGGCTTATCGAGTTGCCGTTCTGCTTTACTAATCTGGATGTGGCAAGCGAGAATTAGCCGAAGTTCTGATGGTCCTGCCAGAGCTGTACCCACGATCCGCGGGGCGGGCCACAAACAAAGATGTCGGGATGGTAGACGCTCTCTTCGTTGCGAATGCCCTCGTTGTTGCCGTTATGACCGGCCCAGCGGCAGGCAGTGAAGATGGAGTTGGCCTGGTCCTGGGTGAGTCCGATGACAATAAGCGTTGTGGGAGGAGGAGTGGGATAGCCGCGCAACCATTCGGAGTTGGTGGTACCGATGGGCGCGGGAAGCCCGTACTCTGAGCCGAGCAAATCAATCGCACCGTATTCTCCATAATTCGCCGTTGTGATGCCGAGGTGCGCACGCTGCTCGGGAGTGAGTGAGTCGCGGATACCTGCGACGGTTTGGACGAGTTGGTGCCAGCCGAATTCTTCGCGCAGATCGCTGCTGTGACGCAGAGCGAAATCGCGCAGTGGGCCGGACGATGCGAGCGGCACAAACTGCACGATGATGTACGCTCCGATGGAAGCAACCCCTGCAAAGTAGAAAGCCGCGAGGCTGCGACGGCCAAGAGCGGGCAGACGCATGAGCCATTGCTCTGCTTTGGCCGCACCCATGGCAATCAGCATGGGGTACACAGGCGCGACATAGTAAAAGCGGCCCTTGTCCAGATAAAAAAATGCGACTGGGACAAGGTACATCCAGCCGAGCATGCGATAACTGCGACTGCGAAAGCATGCGATCAGGCCGGTAATCCAGAGGGGGATGGAGAAAAGATTTGCGCCGTAAAGGAACTGATTGACCAGGAAGCCATCTGCACGTCCCTCTCCGACATCCCGCACATGGATGTGCTGGAGAAAGCTGTAACAGATGAAGTTATGCTGCACCAGCCAGACAAAATTCGGCAGGAAGATGAGGAGCGCGAGAGCCACCCCTGCCCAAAACCAGCCGCTGCGCAATTGGGTCCGTGCCGAGGAGAAGAGAAGTCCTGCAACCAGGCCCACGATGAAAAAGACAATGGAGTATTTGGTTTCAAGACCCAGCCCGAGTAAAGTACCGATCGCGAGCCACCAGCGCGCATCCTTCGTTGTGAGAAGGCGCACCACCGCCCATGCTGTGAGCACCCACCAGAGGAAGTCAAAACTGGTGTACTGGAATTCAGTACCGCTGAAGAGAGGCAATGGCGAGAGCGCAACCGAGAACGCCGCGGCAAACTGGGCAAGCCGGCCACCACCCAGATCCTTTGCCATCAGGCCGCTGATTACGATAATTGCGGCCTGCGCCAAGACAGAGAATAGGCGCAGGCCCACCATGGATAGGCCGAAGAGAGCCATCGCGATGTGCTCGACGAACGGCGTGAGTGGGGGATACGCAACGAAGCCCCAGGCCATGTGGCGCGCATCGCTCAAGAACTGCAGTTCGTCACGATGGAAGCCGTAGCGTCCATTCGTTGTGATATGCAATAGAGCAACCGCTCCAGCAAGCGCGAGAAGGGGAATAAGATCCCGGCGTACGCCAGAAAAGTGAGTGAGGCGGCCATGGTCCTCTTCGAGCATCTGACCTCCGCGTCCGGATAGACTTTACGTGGAGCGCAGCACTCCGGTTCCCTGGCGTCGTTCAAACGGCTGTGGCACTCGAACTGACGCCATACCGGCTGCGGTTGCAGCCTTGATACCCATGTCAGTGTCTTCGAAGACGAGGCAGAATGCCGGCGGCACACCTAGCCGTTCGGCGGCCAGCAAAAACGCATCCGGCGCAGGCTTTCCGTTTTTATAGTCCTCCGCGCAAACCAACGTATCGAATTTGTCGAGCAGGCTCAGCGCCGAGAGGGATCCCACAACCGAACTCCGGCGGCTTCCGGAGACGACTGCCAGGGGAATGCGGCCATGCTGAGCCTTGATATGCGCGACGACTTCATCGATGGCCTGCAATTGCGGCAACTGCTCATGGTACAGGGCCTCTTTGCGGTGGGCCACGGCATCCACAGGCATGTTGAGACCATACATGCTATTCAGAGAAGCGATGATATCGCGGACCGGACGGCCACCCCAGGCATAGAAAAGCTCCTCTTCGAATGTACAGCCCCACTCGGCCAGGGCCTTCTTCCATGCGACGTAATGCAAGGGCATTGAGTCCACGATGGTGCCGTCGCAGTCAAAGAGGTAGGCACGAAAGTTTCCTTGAGGAATTGGTAGTTTCATTACGAAAAGGGAGGCTCCTTGTTGGTGAGTTTACGAGCAGAAGGTCAGATGGCTTGTACCGACTTGGTCTCGGCCACTTCTGCTGGGCCGCCTTCGCCGGGCTTGGTGGGCTCCATGCGAAGCGCGTTGTTGAAGCGGTTGAAGTAATTGAAGAGTCCGATCGCACAGAGTAGCTCGACTACTTCGCCTTCGGAGTAATAGTGGCGGAGTTCGGAGAATTGCTCGTCGGTGACGGCGTGGGCATCGCGCGTAACGGTCTCCGCAAGGCGTAATGCAGCCTTCTCGGCAGGCGTAAAGTCTTGGCGCTGCTGCCACTCGGCTAGATGCGCAAGCTGGTCATCGCTCCAGCCCAGGCTGCGGGCTAGGATGGTGTGACTCGCCAGACAATATGGCGTGTCATTTACCTGGCTGGTACGCACGATGATAAGCTCCTTCAGCTTGGTGGAGACCGTGCCGGTATTCAGCACGGCGCCAAAGTGCGCCTGCATCGTGGCGAAGATCTCGGGCCGGTGCGCCATGACGCGAAACATGTTAGGGACATTGCCTCGCTGAGCAAAGACCTTGTCAAAGAGCTCAGAGATCTCGGGTGTCACTTCGCTGCGGTCTCGGCGTGAGATGCGGGACACAGGGCCTCCTTGGTCGGACTCGCTGCCATTATCCTAATGATTCCGCTGGATTCGCGCACGTGCGAGGGCGATTTTGACTCAATCGGCGGGGTTTGATACTTTGAAGGAGGACAATTCACCGCCAGACACTCCTCAGTAGCTCAATGGCAGAGCATTCGGCTGTTAACCGAAGGGTTGTAGGTTCGAGTCCTACCTGAGGAGCCAATTAGTTTCAACAACTTAGCGAACTGAAGACGAGCAGAAATCCTCAAAAAAGTGCCAACTGTGTACGATTTTGTGTATCTGCTCCTTCAAAATCGAGTGCTAACCCATAGCAATCGAGCGTAGTTGTTGAACCCCTTCTCAGACGACTCCCAACCTCCAATCTGACGCCGTAAAACCACCCTTCCCGGTGTGGCCATTTTCGGCATTCTGAATTTGATCGAATTTCGTCCGCGCCTGAATCTTCAGTCGCACGCCGCACAGTCGGCGCGCCCAACCGAGATCCAGGAGTGGAATATGGCGCTTTTCCCAAGGGGCAGAATCTGGTGGTATCAATTCTCCTTTGCCGGCCAGCTGATCCGGGAGTCCTCCCGGTCAACATCGAAAACCATCGCCAAGAGCGCGGAGCAGGAGCGCAGGCGGGAGCTCGAAGCCGGCTACAACAACGTCAAACAAGTCCGCCAAAATCGCATTCGAACGCTTGCGGAGATCATCGACGATTACCTCGTCGGCTACAGGCTTCGCTACCGGTCGGCCACCTTTGCCGAGTATGCGCTTGGCCATGTCTCGCGTTTGCTCGGCACGAAGCTGGCCGTCGACATCAACGACGCGGTCGTGCTCGGCTATCAAGAGGACCGGCTGCGTGAGAAGGCGGCGCCCAAGTCGATCAACGAGGAGGTGCGCTTCCTCCTCAAGATGCTGGGCGACCCCGGAGAAGTGATTCGCGCCCATCTCAAGAAGAACAGGCAGCTCAAGCTGCGGGTGCATAAACAGATCGGCAAAGCCTTCGACGCCGAGGAGAGCCGCTCGCTCGAAGCGAGGGCCAGCAAATCTCACAGCCCCCACATGTATGCGGCCTACATGCTGGCCCGCGACGGCGGATTGCGAGATACGGAAATCAAGACGCTGACCTGGGGCCAGATCAACTTCACGGCAAAGACAGTGCAGGTGGGAAGAGCAAAGAGCGAGGCCGGCGAAGGGCGCATCGTCCCTCTGAACTCGGAAGTGTATGAAGCGCTGCTCCTCCATCGCGTGCGGTACCAGAAAAAGTTCAAAGAGAGCCGCGACGAATGGTATGTCTTCCCCTGGGGCAAGCCAAGACCTTCCGATCCGACGCGGCATATCACGTCGTTCAAAACCGCCTGGAAGACGGTGCGGACGAAGGCCAAGGTAAAGGGCCGCTGGCACGACAACCGGCATACCCTCATCACGGAGCTCGCCGAGAGCGGGGCCGGCGACCAGACCATCATGGAGATCGCCGGTCACGTCGACCCCCAGATGCTCAAGCACTACAGCCACATCCGCATGAAGGCGAAGCGGGCCGCCATCGAAGCGGTCGTCGCCGGACGCAAGATCCCTTCACAATCCGGCGATGCCCAATCCCAATAGAACCCAACCGTGACAACTTGACCGAGACCCAGCCCTTGGCTAGAGTCTCGGCCAGGTTTCGAGCGATCACCTGAAACGAGAAGGAGGGTGCGATGGAGTCACTTCTGAACGAAACCCAGGTCTCAGAGAAGATTCAGGTCAGCCTGGCCTGCCTGCGACGGTGGCGGCTTCGCGGCGAGGGTCCGCCGTTCGTCAAGGTCGGCCCCCTGGTTCGTTATCGCCCCGAGGCCATTACGGAATGGATTGAGGCGCTGCCAACGGGCGGAAACGGGCGCAGAGCCGTTGCGCGGGCGGACACGCGCCGGCGGATGGCGATCTCGGCATGACGCGCAGCAACCGCACCACTCGCTTACCGCGAGCCACGGATTTGACCGAATTCCAGAGTCGCCCCATGCTGTCTCCGCATTGGAGGAGGGCCAGATGAGGGGGCGGACTGGGTATCTCGTGATCGCGGCATTGCTGACGATTCTCGATGCGGCGGAGGCTCTGCGTTACGGCGTGACGATCTGGGGGGCATGGCCAGGAGGTATTTGGGACCGCGGACTCTCGCTGCTCCTCGCCGTTCTCGGCGCGAGCTCGCTTGTGAATGTTTGGGTCCAGGCGATCTTCAGATCAAGCGCTTGGCCTGGCAGCCGGAACGAAGAATACGTGCAGGGCGTGGTGCCGATTGCGGCGGAAGCGCGAGGGCCTGGCAATGTTTGAGTCGATCACGGATCTCTCCGGCAAACTAGCCGCAACAGGCTACTTCATCGACTCGGTGATGACCCAGGTGGTGTTTCTTGCAGCCAGACTGCAGAAGCCACTGCTGCTCGAAGGTCCTGCGGGCTCCGGCAAAACGCAGCTGGCCATCTCGGTCGCAGCGGCGGCGGGCACGCATGTCGAGCGGCTGCAATGCTACCGCGGCGTCACCGAGGACAAGGCTATCGGCCGCTTCGACGAGGGCCTGCAACGGCTCTATATGGAGTTTTCGAAGGGCCAGCACGAAGATTGGCAGAGCGTCCAGGCGAACCTTAAGGGGCGGGACTTTTTTCGTCCCGGACCCCTGATGCGAGCCCTTGAATGCGAACGGCCCTGCGTGCTGCTCATTGACGAATTGGACAAGGTGGATGACGGTTTCGAAGCTATGCTGCTGGAAATCCTATCCGCTTGGCAGCTTTCCATTCCCGAGTTCGGCACCGTCAACGCCAAGAGCATCCCTTTCGTTGTCCTCACCAGCAACGAAGAACGAAGATTGGGCGACCCGATACGGAGGCGCAGCCTTTATGTGCGCGTCGAGCACCCGACGCCGGAGCGCGAGGCAGAGATCATCGCCAGCCGCACGCCAAAGGCCGAGGAAGGTTTTCACCGCGAGATGGCCGGGATCGCGCTTTCATTCCGCAATTATTCGCTGGAAAAACCGCCATCCGTTTCGGAGATGATCGACTTCGCCAACGCCTTGCAGTTACTCGGCACCGACCATGTGACGGCCGAGTACCGCGACGTTCTTCTCCCCTTCTTGGCTAAGACCGAGAAGGACCGCCGGCACCTTCTGCTCCGCGAGGGATTCAAGAGCCTGCTCGACGACGGCGCGCGCTTTGCGCAAAGTCTTGCCCATTCTGGAGGACCGGCCGCATGAAGCGATGGATGGTTCTGTTCGCGCTCGTCATTCCGCGATTTGTCTTTGCACAGGCCGACCCAGCAGCGGCGGGATTCGTGCGCCAGTATGCCGCTCACTACGGCGTGCCGCCCGAGTTGATCGCCGCCCTGATCGACGTTGAATCGGGATGGAACCCCAAGGCGATTTCGAACAAAGGGGCGATGGGGCTGATGCAACTCATGCCAAAGACCGCGCGCCGCTTCGGGGCCTTTGAACCGTTCAATGTGGAGCAGAACATTGCAGCAGGCACTCGTTATGTCACGGTGCTGATGTGGGAGTTTCACGGAGATTTGCGCCTGGTCGCAGCGGCCTACTATGCCGGCGACCGTGACATCTCCAGAAAGCGACTGTCGTACAGCGACCCGGAAGTTGTGGCCTACGTCGAAGCCGTGCGACGGCACTACCTGTATCGCAAGTATCCGGCCGCCAGGCCATCGAGGAGGTCATCACCATGAAATTCCGCTGGATTTTTCCCATCGCTTTTTTGATCCCCCTGCACTTGAACGCAACCGACGCGGCGGTCGAGGCGCACGTCGCGACGATCGCCATCAACCCGCGGGAGGGGACCGTACTGCATCTCCGACCGGAGTTCGAATCGACGATCAAAATGCCGGAGGAGATCACGTCTGTCATCCTTGGCAGTCCGAGCGAGTTCAAGGCAGAGCACAGCGAGGGTGAGCCGGAGTATGTCTATGTCAAGCCCATCACTAAGGAGCCGGCGCAATCGAATCTTCTCATTGCGACCAAATCCGGCCAGCACGTGACGCTTGAACTGGTCAGCGACGGCTCTGACCCCTCGCAGCAGGTCCAGCCCGTGGACTTCCTGTTGGTCTATCGAACCGCACGAAGCTTTCTTATCGCCGCCGATCCCGCAGACATGGAATTATCGCGTGCAGCGGCGAAGGACCCGGTACCTAACGGGAGCGGCTCCGTCGCGGATTTGAGATCGGCGCCGCGTTCCAGCCTCGACGAGGAGTTCATCGAACAGGAGAGCGTAAACGCTCCCAGGTGGACGAAATGGGAGGACCAACAAATCGAGACTTCGATTGGCGAGATGCGGCAGTGGAACAACGAGACTGTGATCTCCTACTCCATTCTCAACAACTCCGATCGGCCGGTTGAGATTGTTCCACCACAGATCCAAATCACGGAGCGCAAGGCCGCGAAGAAGAAAAAGAAGGAGGGCAAAGGCATCATCTCGGATCAGCTGGAGATCCGGGACTACAGGCTGAGCGCGACTCGCCTGGAGCCGGGAGCGCGCGCCGATGGCGTAGTTGTCTTCGACCGGCCCAACTTCAAAGAATCGTCGGAAAAACTATTCCTGCAGATTGCCCAGGCCGATCAGGTTGACCGTCCGATCCTAATTCGCCTGCCATTCACCCCACCCATTTCAGGAGACGGGAAGTAGAGAGGAGTTCCAAGGCCATGAATCTCGCTGAGAACAATGGGAACGGAAACGGAAAGCTGCCCACTTCGGTCGCCGAGCCTCCGGAAGAAAAAATGACGCAGCCCTCGACACAGACCGCGGAACCAGCCGTCGCCGACAAAAATGATGCATTCCCGCCAAAGTTTGCCACGCGATCCGATGCGAGAGCGGCGGAAGGCGTCAGCAAGGGTAAGCTCATGCTCCTTGGCGGAGGACTGGCCCTTGCGGTCCTTTTCTTCGTCTTCGCGGCCGTCGTTGGCAAGTCGACCAAAAGGCCGTCGCAGGTCAAACCAGCGATACAGACACAACAAGCCAAGCGGAACCAGGGAACTCCATCTCAAAGCAGCGTGACTCCACTCATGGACGTCCCGCGGACTTCGGCGCCGGACAACACCGGCGGCCAGATTCGACCAGCAGACATCCGGCGCACACGCTCGTTGGATGACGGGACAACCGCCAAGCCATTCGCGGGCAAGCCTGCCGTCGCCACTTCTCTGGGCTCGGTACCCTCATTCGCGGACACACAACAGAAGTGGGAAGATCCGGCACCTTACAACACGGCTTCGCCCACAGAGACGGCTCAGAGTCAGCAGAACACTCTGAAGGAACCGTCGCTCATCTTCGTGCGAAGTGTGGCGCAAAGCCAGCAAGCGCCTGCACCCAAGAGCAGTGTCGACGACGACGGCGCACCGCGATTGGACCTGACGCCTGGAACACGGATCGAGGCGAAGCTTGAGACGCAGATTTCGAGTGCGGTACTGGCTCCCGTCGTCGCCGTGGTCGAATACACCTACGCGATCGGGGACCGGATTATTGTTCCTGCCGGCGCACGCGTATACGGCCAGCTCCAGCAGGCCGACCGAAGCGGATTTGTAAGCGTGAAGTTCGATGAGATCGAGCTGCTCGACGGCGCTCGAGAGAAGATCGACGCAGTCGGAACAGGGCTTGATCTTGGGCCCATCAAGGGCAACGTGTACGGAAAGAACACCGGAAAGAACTTTCTCGTGCGTGCGGCGTCGGGACTTGGGTCGGTCCTGGCAGAAGTAGCCGGCAACAATACGAGCGCCGCTTTCTCTGAGGACGACATGCTGCGTGAGCGGCTGGCAGAGAATATCGGCACGGCAGGCGATTCGGAGGTGATGAGCCTCAACGCCAACAGCCGCGTGGTGGTCTCCGTCCCTGCCGACACGAAGATCTACGTCGTGTTCACCAAGCACGAGCAGACTCCCGCCGAGCTTCACAGAGTGGCTCCTACGGCCCAATAGATGGCCACACACCTCATCTTTCTTCTATTCGCCCTGGCGCCATGGCCAGGGCTTCTTGTGAACGGACATAACTCGCTACCCGCGTGCGCGAATTGGCCTACTCTTGCTTCGTCTATCCAATAGTGCAGTGTTGTCTAGGCTCTTGACGGGCCGACTCTATCCCGACTTGAGCAATCATCGGTCCCAATGACCCAGTGTGCGGTCGAGCAATCTTCGTTCCCAATGCCCCAAAGTGCAGTTGAGCAAGGATCGT
Source organism: Acidobacteriota bacterium (assembly GCA_021813745.1). Taxonomy (GTDB): domain Bacteria; phylum Acidobacteriota; class Terriglobia; order Terriglobales; family Acidobacteriaceae; genus Telmatobacter. The sequence goes on along the minus strand of JAKAJO010000136.1, from coordinate 434 downwards.
TCGCGTTGCCCCAGAATGTAATTGAGGCATCTTCGATCCCGATTGCTCAATTCGGAATTGAGCAAAGATCGTCCCCGATGCCCCATTGTGCGGTTGAGCAATCATCGTTCCCGGCAACTGACTTTGCGGTTGAGCCCAAATCTGGTGGTCGACTTCGGCGGCTCGGTGATTCACTGGCGCCGACACGACCGGCAAGTCGCGGTTCGAGGATCATGTAACAACTGCGTTCTTGTTGTAAATCTAGGAAGGAATAATCAAAGACCGTCCGCAACGCCTGCAGATGTAGGTGTGCTCCCAGGTCCAGTAAAGGTGCGGATAAACTTCCCGGTTATACCGGGCGATGCTGCGGAAACGCAGGAGCATTCCCCCCAGACACGCCACGCCGAGAAGCAGCAAAACAGCGACGGCGTTCTCCAGCGATGCTCGAGAAGTCG
>JAKAJO010000020.1 GCA_021813745.1 Acidobacteriota bacterium | reverse complement strand
GCGAACAAGCAGAGGCGGCCTGACCCAACCCCAGAAGGAGAAATGCTATGCCCCTAGTCTCCATGCGGCAGCTTCTCGACGAGGCCGCCAAGGGCGGATACGGCGTCGGCGCATTCAACGTCAACGACATGGAACAGATTCAGGCCATTATGGAGGCCGCGAAGGAAACCAATTCGCCGGTCATCATCCAGGCCAGCCGCGGCGCTCGGCAGTTTGCGCAGGACCGTTATCTCTACCACCTGATTCTGGCTGCGAGCGAGCTCTATCCGGAGATTCCGATTGCCATGCACCAGGACCACGGCAACAGCTTTGAGACCTGCAAGAGCGCGATTGAGCTGGGCTTTACAAGCGTGATGATGGACGGATCGCTGAAGGAAGATGGCAAGACGCCCGCTACGTTTGAAGAGAACGTGGAAGTGACCAAGCGCGTGGTGGACTATGCGCACGAGCGAGGCATCACCGTGGAAGGCGAGATTGGCGTGCTGGGCGGCGTGGAAGACGGCCACGGCGCGGGCGGATCGGGCCTGGAGCACATTACCGATCCCGACCAGGCGGTGGAGTTTGCGGAGCGCACGGGCGTGGACGCGCTGGCGATTGCCATTGGCACCAGCCACGGCGCGTACAAGTTCACGAAGAAGCCGGATGGCTCAGTGCTGAAGATGGATGTGCTGATCGCGATCCACAAGCGCCTGCCCAACACGCACCTGGTGATGCACGGCAGTTCGTCGGTGCCGAAGGATCTGCAGGATATCGTGAACCAGTACGGCGGCAAGCTGAAGCCGACGTGGGGCGTGCCGGTGGAGGAGATTCAGCTGGGCATCCGCAACGGTGTGCGCAAGATTAATGTGGACACGGACAACCGCCTGGCGATGACGGGCGCGATCCGCAAGGTGCTGTGGGAGAGCCCGGAGAAGTTCGATCCGCGCGACTACATGAAGCCTGCGCGTGAGGCGATGAAGAAGGTCGTGGCGCAGCGCATGCGTGAGTTCGGCCAAGCCGGACACGGCGGCGACTACAAGCCTATCTCGATTGAGGAGATTGCCAAGGGCTACAAGAACGGCACGCTGAGCACGCGCCCGCTGGTGGCGTCGAAGTAAACGAAGGCGAGTATCAACTAAGGCCACTTCGCACACGCGGGGTGGCCTTTTTGCTGCTCATTTTGCGGTGAGATTCATGCCGTTCTTGTGTGGAGGAAGCACGCAGGAGTGGCGATGCACACCGCTGAGGAAGGTCGCCACAGTTTGCGTGACGAGTGCTTTGACGCGGTTGCTGCCGAAGCCGACGCCGGCGAAGTTGAAGTGGGTGGCGCCGTCGATGACACCCATCCACTGGCAACGAGTTGCTGTGCCGGGCAGGCCATGCCAGGGAATCTGGCGCGCGGCCGGACCGCCCTTGAGCGACTGGTCACGTGTGCCGGTGAGGATGAGCATGGGCTTGTGGATGTTGCGCCAGGCATTTTGCGGGAAAACGACGCCGGGGCCTTCAGGCGAAAGCGCCACGTAGGCATCGAAGCGGTCCTGGAGGGCGGGCGGCGCAGGGATGCCGATGATGTTGGCAGCCCCGGCCTCGAGCATGACCGTCTCTGCGCCCATGGAGTGACCGAGCAGAATGCGGAAGGGCGCACGGCACTGGCTGTTGGCCCACTGGAGGGCGGCTCCGACGTCGAGCAGGCGTGCTTGTTCGGCTTGCGGGTTGGCAACAAGAGCGCGGATACCTGGCATGAGTCCGTGGCGGAGGATGCTCTTTTGCAGCGCGGCGAGACCGCTCTCCTTATGGCCCATCACGATGGTTGTGTAGCCCATTTGCGCCATGGCTTCGGCAAGGTAGCGATAGCCGTTCTCAGATCCTCCGGCACCGTGGGAGATGATGGCGAGAGGTGCGCAACTGTGATGCGTCCCTAGCGCGGGATAGACGAGCAGCGGCGTTGAGTGGCCGTCGGAGCGGAGCGCCTTGATGTGCTGCTGTGCGTTCACGCGGTGCAAGGGCAGGCAGAGCGCGAGGGCAAGAGCCAGAGGCGCGGCGCGATGCGTGATGAACGGCATCGGGAATCTCCGGAAATGAACCGTCGCAATCACTATACGCGGGCCGAGCCGTCGGTGTTGAGGACGAATGCGGGCGCCGGAGCGACCCATCGCGAGCGGGGCGGCGCACTGATAGAATCCTGACGCGCGGGCTCTTGTGTGGGAGCTTTTGCGTTTGCCGACGGACGAGGAGGTCCTATGCATAAGGCGAGGCTCGAGGCCTTCAGCGATGGCGTGCTGGCGATCATCATCACGATCATGGTGCTGGACCTGCACATTCCGCACGGGCGGGAGCTGAGCGCGCTACTGCCGCTGCTGCCGGTGTTTCTGTGCTACGTGCTGAGCTTTGTATATATAGGCATCTACTGGAACAACCATCACCACATGCTGCATGCGGTGAAGCGCGTGTCGGGTGGCGTGCTGTGGGCGAATCTGCACCTGCTGTTCTGGCTGTCGCTGTTTCCGTTTGTGACGGGGTGGATGGGTGAGAACAGCTTTGCGGCGATTCCAACGGCGTTGTATGGCGGGGTGCTGCTGATGGCGGCGACGGCGTACTGGATTCTGGCGCGGGCGCTGATTGCGGCGGAGGGCGCGGAGTCCGTGCTGGCGCGGGCGATTGGGCGAGACAGGAAAGGCGTGCTCTCGATTGCGCTGTACTCGGTGGCGATTCCGCTGGCGTTTGCGGGCCGGTGGGCGGCGCTGGGGATTTTTGTGCTGGTGGCGCTGATGTGGCTGGTGCCGGACCGAAGGATTGAGCGCGTGTTGCCGCAGGCGTGAAGCGGCGAGTTTACGAGTTCGCGGAATGTTTGCGCGTGGAGGAGAGTGGAATCCCACGTCTCAAGTGCGAGACGTGGGGCACCCGGCGTGAAGCGGCTGGTGCGCAGCGGCGCGAAATTTTCTGCAAACTTTCTGTGGAAAACAAAAATATTTAAGGGGGGGTAGGGGTACCCCTTAGCCGCTAGCCTCTAGCTTTTAGCTGTCAGCTTTGCTGCGCGGGAGCGGGCAGGATTGGCTCTATGTTCATTGTGCGATAAGCGGGGGAAATTATGTGCAAACTTGAGCGCAGATTTTTGCGATCCCACCCTTTCCGCAAGAGGCGCGGAAAAGGGTGGGGCAACCAAGTTGATTGGATCGGGAAGGGTGGGCCAGTCCGGCACTGGACAATGTGCCTCAGGCTGCGCTGAAGACGTCCACTTCGCGCTCGATGGTGTCTTTCAGTTCCAGCCGAGCCTTGGAGAGATCGTGCATCTGCTGGAGGTTCAGCCAGAACTCAGGGCTGTTGCCGAAGAAGCGCGCCAGGCGCAGCGCAGTGTCCGGGGTGATGCCGCGGCGGCCATGAATGATGTCACCGATGCGCGTTGAGGGGACGCGAATCTTCATGGCCAGTGCATTCTGGCTGATGCCGAGGGGCACAAGGAACTCCTCACGCAACATCTCGCCCGGATGGGTTGTGATCCGCCGTACATTCCAACCGGCTGCAGGCCTCTTGATCGTCATGTGCGTGCCCCTCCTTTCGCTGTTTTCAGTGGTAGTCCGTGATCTCAACTTCGTGTGCTCCGTCGGTTTTCCATACAAAGCAGATGCGGCGCGAAATTTTCTGCAAACTTTCTGTGGAAAAGAAAAATATTTAATGGGGGGTAGGGGTACCCCTCGTCCTCTGCATGGAAGCAGGGCATGCCCTGACTCTGTTTCCATTGTGCGATAAACGGGGGAAATTATGTGCAAACCGGGCGGAGATTTTTGCGAGCCCACCCTTTCCGCAAAAGGGCGGAAAAGGGTGGGGCAACCAAGTTGATTGGCTCGGGAAGGGTGGGCCAGCCCGGCAAGCTCGGGAAGGATTTCTTTTGGCCTCCCATCCCTGCAGGGTTAGAGATGGCGGTCTCCCATGTATCCTGGTTGCTACCTATCTGTGTCAGTTCGACCTTACCTCTTGCCGCACTGCTAACTCTGGCGATTGGGTATTTGAGATTCAGATATGTGATAAGCCGTACGCGTGAGGCATTGGAATGCCGATTAGGGCCTATTACAGCACGCCCCTGCGTAGCTTTATCGACGACGATACTGAGCGCATTCTGGGTGTACTGACAACTGAGCATCATCACGCACTGGAGGAACAGCAACGGTGGGCTTGGCTTCAACAGATCTCTATTCTGAAGGCTGCTTTGGCCAACCGGCCGCACGGGCGAATCTTTTTAGAGTTCTACATCCCGAGAATGGGTAAGCGTGCGGACGCCGTATTGCTCGTGGGAAACATTGTCTTCGTCATCGAGTTCAAGGCTGGGGCAAGCGGTCATGCATCAAACGCTTTCGATCAAGTCGAAGACTATGCCCTGGACCTTAAGAATTTCCATGAAGGGAGTCATAGGGTTCCAATCGTTCCGGTGCTTGTTTCCACCGACGCTGAATCTCAGCGAACTCCTGAACTCAAGTTTGCCGATGACTTGGTCGCTGAGCCGGTAGGGACAAACGGGACTGACTTAGGCGCCTTGATCGACGGGATTTGCGCTGGGTGGACTTTTCCCACGTTTGACATTGACGAGTGGATGGCCAAAGGCTATAAGCCGACGCCTACTATCGTCGAAGCCGCAGAAATTTTATATCGCACGCACAGGGTGACTGACATTTCTCGGACGGATGCCGGTGCGAAGAACCTGCAGGAGACGAGTGCAAGTGTGAGTGCGGTAATTGATGGAGCACGCCTGAACCGCAAGAAAGCCATCTGCTTTGTGACTGGTGTACCCGGCTCTGGTAAGACGCTAGCCGGGCTGAATTTTGCCACCAAGCGTTCGGAAGAGCACCACGACGAGCATGCGGTGTTTCTATCCGGCAACGGTCCGCTAGTAGAAGTGCTCCGTGAGGCCCTTGCTCGCGACAAAGCTCAGCGTGATGGTGTCTCGAAAAAGACTGCAGAGCGCCAGGTGCGCAGCTTCGTACAGAATATTCATCATTTTCGAGACGATTACGTTGGCAACCTCGATATCCCTCGCGAGAAAGTTGTCGTATTCGACGAAGCGCAACCAGCTTGGACCCGCGAGCAGACCACGCAATTCATGCGGCGAAAGCGAGGGCTGACAGACTTCGATATGTCGGAACCTGAGTTCCTTGTAAGTGTGATGGACAGACATCAAGACTGGTGTACGGTCGTATGTCTTGTTGGCGGCGGCCAGGAGATCAACACGGGGGAGGCCGGCATCTCTGAATGGATTAACGCTCTTGAAGAGCACTTTCCCAGTTGGGAAGTTCACGTTTCACCACGTATCGTGCTGCCGGAATATGGAACTAAAGATCAGGTGGAGAGGTTTCTTGAATCGCCACGTGTTCGCTCAGACGAGAACCTTCACTTGGCCCTTTCCATGCGATCGTTCCGTGCAGAAGCCTTGTCGGAGTGTATTGGATACATTATCGCTAACAAGCCGGAGCAAGCGCGGGACACTTACGAGAAGATACGGACCACTTATCCCATCTTGTTGACGCGCGACATTGGAATAGCCAGGGCTTGGCTGCGTAGCCGAGCCCGAGGAACGGAGCGATTTGGTCTGGTAGCGTCCTCGGGTGCGCAAAGGCTCCGGCCGGATGGGGTGTACATCAAAGCTGAGATCGATCCGACCCACTGGTTTCTGAATCCGAGCACAGATGTTCGATCCTCCTACTATTTGGAAGACGTGGCAAGTGAGTTTCTCGTCCAGGGCTTGGAACTGGACTGGGTGGGCGTTTGTTGGGATGCAGATTTTCATCACAAGCATGAAGGGTGGATCTACCAGTCCTTTAAGGGCTCAAAGTGGCAATCTATCAAGGACGCGTCTAGGCGGCTATACCTAAAGAACGCATATCGAGTGATCTTGACGCGCGCGCGACAGGGGATGATCCTCTTCATTCCGAAAGGCGATCCATCAGATCACACACGTCCGCCGTCTTTCTATGACGGCACATTCGAGTATCTGCGCGCGTGTGGGATTCCAGTAATCAATTGAATTTTGCTCGATGACACGAGGCCCAGGCGCCTATTCGCTCTTTACGATCGCGGGCGGATTTGTTGGCAGCGTGGGAATTGGCAGTTCTTGGCGCAGGCCGTCGGACGCCCGCTACATCGCCGGTGCGATGGAGGGTTCGGGGGGTGGGGTGGGGAAGCTGGTGGCTTCCTGGTCCTTGTACTGGAGCTGGTAGAGCTTCCAGTAGAGGCCGCGGTGGGCGAGGAGTTCCTGGTGGGTGCCCATTTCGCGGAGCTGGCCTTTGTGCATGACGAGGATGGTGTCTGCGCGCTGGACGGTGGAGAGGCGGTGGGCGATGAGGACGCTGGTGCGGCCTTCGACCATGCGCTCGAGCGCGCCGCGGATGCGCAGCTCGGTGTCGGTATCGACGCTGGAGGTGGCCTCGTCGAGGATGAGGATGCGGGGGTTGTAGGCGAGGGCGCGGGCGAAGTTGATGAGCTGCTTCTGGCCGGTGGAGAGCGAG
>JAKAJO010000086.1 GCA_021813745.1 Acidobacteriota bacterium | reverse complement strand
GCCGCGAGGACGTAATGCTTACGCCGGAAACGTTGCGGGTGCTGGACCGGAAGCAGCTGGATGCGGGTGGCCCCATAGCGGGCGGCGCGCAGATGATTCAATCCACGCCGGGCGCGAGCGTGGTGGGTTATGGAGAAACCGGCGGAACGAAATATACCGTGATGCTGAACGGAATCCAGCAGGGCTGGGCCGGTGAGGCAACGGGCTTCACGGCGCCGGGCTCGCTTGGCGTTACATTTGACGGCATTCCAGTGGGCGATCCGGCAACTGGCTTGTGGCAATCGGCGACGATGCCGCAGAACCTGGTGATGCAGGACCTGGCAGTAACCTACGGCCCCGGCCAGCCGATGAACCGCTGGTACAACAGCGTGGGTGGGTCGGTGGAGTTTACGCCGGTTCAGCCGACCGTGGGGCACCACCTGAGTGTCGCCCTGACACAAGGGCCTTACGGCCAGCAGAATTTCGCCTTTGTGGGCAATACCGGTAACATCCACGGATGGTCAACCGTGCTTGGCGGCGGCCTGGGACGTGGCAATGACTACCTGCAGGGTCCTGATGGTTTCGGGAACCAAGCGAAAAACGGCTCTGTGTTCGGTAAGACGCTGAAGACGTTCTCAGCGGGAAGCATCGTGCTGGGTGTGTTTTATGCCAAGTCCGGCGGCTATCGTCCCACCACAATTCCACTCACGGACGTAGGCCTGGTGGAACCGAACGGCACGCACTTCAGCGAGGCGACAAGCGGGTTCTACAACGTGCTGCCATACGCCGCGTACAACAAATACGATACCAACGAGATGTTCCTGGCCTACGGGCGGGAGAATCTCTTCCTGAGCAAGAGCAGTTCGCTGCAAAATACAACCTGGTTCAACCACATCCGCCGTTTTCACCACCGCAGCACCGATATTCTCAGTGGAGGTCCGCAGGTGGACGAGTGGAACAATCCGCACAGCAACATCTTTGGCGATCAGGTGGGCTGGACCCAGGTTCTCCCCTTCAACACCATCAACATCGGCGGCTACCTGCTGCACGAACTCTATAACACGCGCAACCTGTTCTTTAACCCCGATAATGGAGGCAACGGCGCGCAGCAGATTGTCGGCGTGGGATCGAAGTTCCGCTCCGGCTACTTCCAGTACGACAACGCGGTCTTTTTCCTCCAGGATGATATCCATCCTCTGCCGCGGGTTCACATTATCCCCGGATTGCGCGTGAACGGGTTTTCCACTGATTATAGTGACCAGGCCTACCGCGACTTCAAGCTGGCCCCGGGCGTGATTCCTTCCACTCACTGCGCATTGTATCCGTCTGCGACAGACCCGTTTAGCAACGTTTTCGGCGCCGAGACCAATGCGAAAGACCAGGGATCGTTGTGCGGCGAGCACGCAAGCAGCTCTGCGGTCGAGCCCTCGATTGACGCCGCAGTGATGCCCACCGATTGGCTGACCATCTATGGCGGGTATGACACGACCTATCGTTCGCCCGCTCTTGGCGGCGGCGGCGGAATGTTCCAGAGCGTTGATCCGGCCTACTACATTCTGGCCAAGGGCGCCTATGCCCAGGGCGGCGCGAAGGTCCACTTCCTGCATGCGCCGGGGCTGGGGAACTTCATCGCCGGCTTCGATTACTACCATCTGGATTACACCAACCAGGAGCTCGATTACGAAACCGCTACCGGCGTGAACGGCACCAGCGGCGGCAACTCCGTTTACCACGGTGCGGATCTCTTCTTTGACGCGGATCCAGCGAGCAACATTCACTTCTTCCTGAACTTCTCAGGAGAAGCGGCAAACTTCACAACCTATGCACTGGGCCACTCCCTGGCTCAGTGCAATGCGGACCCCTCCTCTTGCCAGTTCTACAACAACCTGCCCGTTTCTTACGTTCCCAACTACACCCTGAATACCGGTGTCTACTACGGAATCCAGCACAACCATCGTGAACTGCTGGAACCGCGGTTCTGGATTGAGTCGACTGGTTCGCAGTACCTGTGGTCGAACAATACAGGCGCACCCACCACACAGACCATGCCGGCTTTCACCACGGCGAACCTCTCCCTCAATGCTCCTCTGTCGTGGGAAAAACAGACGGTGAACTTCAAGGTCGACATCATGAATCTCACGAATTCACAGTACAACCAGTGGGAGTACATCTCGAGCGGCGGCTACTTTGCTCCGCTGGCCCCGGATCCGAACAATCCGCCCGCCGGCTACATCAACGCGTATCCAGGCGCTCCGCGCTCGGTCTACGGGACAATCTCCTACTCGTTCTGATCCAGCCCCGGCGCCCGGCCGCTCGAACCTGAAGGAGCGGCTGGGCGCGGAGGGATTCAGATGCACAGAGACGCCAAGGCCCACCCTCACGGGTGGGCCTATTTTCAGCTTGATACTCGAGAAATGCGCAGGGCTTATATGCCTACGCCGAATTCGCTGGCGGGCTGCTCACTCACATTGGAATAGAAATCGTAGGGCGTGCGCTTCTTGAAAAGATACCGGCTGCGCAGCTCAATTCCAACATAGACGCTGACGACCGCCACCGCCAAACCCACAGAAAACCAGCCAATTAGCTGCATCGGGCTGGACGACTTTTTCGCGCCTTCGGTGCTTTCCGCACCGCCCGCGAGGGGGAGTGGATCGGTGGACATCAGCAAAAGCCTCCTATGGGCATGATAACCCAGTTTCCATTTGCTTTGACGAAGGGATGCAAATCGAAGGTACAGAGGTGATTACCCTAAAGTGTCAATGCGGGAAAGCCACTGCGATTTCTCCGTTTCGGGAAGGAAGCTGGCGCGAAAGGAGTTCGCCGCAAGCTGGCGGAGTTCGTCGCGGGTGAAAGCCTGCTGGGTGTGCGCGAGCAGATACTCATTGGCCAGATCAGAACCGAAGAAGGCGGGATCGTCTGAGTTGAGGGTGACGAGCAGCCCCTGATCGAAGTATCGACGCAGGGGATGAGCGGCAAAGGACGGGCAGACGCTGGTGCGGATATTGGATGTGGGGTTGAGCTCGAGGGCGATGTTGCGCGATTTCAGTTCCTCGATGAGTTCGGTGTCGTTGATTGCGGAGAGGGCGTGTCCAATGCGCTCGGAGCCGATCGAGAGCGCCTCCCAGATGGCTTCGGGGCCGGTGGTTTCGCCGGCGTGGTTGGTGAGGCGCAGCCCAGCTTTCTTCGCTTGGGCGTAGAGTCCGCGGAAGGGCTCAGAGCCGCAGCGGCGCTCGTCGCCGCCGAGGCCAATGCCGATGACGGCCGGGCAGGCGGAGCGTATCTCCGCGGCTTTGAGGAAGACGCGCTCCGCCTCAGAGACAGTGAAGTGGCGGACAGCGTCGAATATCCAATAGATAGAGAGTCCCAGCTCGCTGGCGGCACGCTGGCGGGCGCGCTCCAGTCCCGCGAAAACCGGCTCGAAGGCGGCGGGGTCGTGGTTGCGCCACATATAGATGACGCCCACGGAGATGTAAACCTCCGCGTGGACGACGCCCTGGGCGGCCAGACGTTGCATCATGCGCCAGGCAGCCAGCTCGTAGTCTTCCGGGGTGGTGAGCAGGCGGGTAACGGCGCGGAAGGCCTCAATGAAGCCGGTGAAGTCCGTAAACCGGTAGAGGGTTTCGGCTTCGCGGAGGGATATGGGGCGCTCATCGTGGCGGACGCTCAGCTCGACCAGGGTCGCGGGCAGTATGGTGCCTTCGAGGTGGAGATGCAGCTCGGCCTTGGGGAGCTGGCGGATGAAATCGGCGATGGCGTCAGTCTGCTCGTTGGTCATTGTGTGTGATGGAGCCGAAAGCCGGCTCCCGGCTTCTGTTCTTAGATGCGGCACTGCAAATCGGGCTGCAGGAATGCTTCTTTGGCTTGATTTTAAGGAATTTATGGTGGGCGCTGTAGGATTCGAACCTACGACTTCCACCGTGTGAAGATGTTGCCATGCAGAAAACAAAGGAGTTATCAGCAAGCCTTGGTCCCGCAAACGCACACTCAGGAACACGCAGGAATCGATATTGGACCCACGCTTGGACCCACGCTTTGGGCGCCGGAAAACTCAACCCACGCGGGTGTGTTGGCCTCCGGCGGCTCATCTGAAGCAGCGCAACTCGTCTCCAGGCTGCAACCCGTCATCGATCGCACTATAGCGCAAAGGGCTTTAGCGGTTCCATAACGCACAACCGGGATCACAGATCGGCCGAGCATGCACGGCATCGACGCAATGCAGCCGAACGATAATACCGGCAACACTATATGTCACCATCCCTCTCCACCGGCGTTGCCCTCCATTTTTCGGCACACCTCTTGCACACCGACCGACACACAAAATCACGAAGCCCGCAATCGGACCGCCCGGGCTGAATGATGCCGGATCAGCATACGCCGGCGATAAGTAATGCTGACGTCATTTCGGATGCGTGCTCGTGAGACGATCTCCAAGCGGTTTTGGAGGGTAGGCGGGCGCGTCAGCATCCCATATGGGGCGGCCGGAAGCAATTGCTGCCTAACCCCTGGAACAGGTTTTCCGCATAAAATGACAAAGACTGTTCGGAAGAGCGGGACCAGTATCTGTCTACCTTTCTTCTATGCCTATTTACAGTTATCGTTATTCGACGGGAGAAAAGAGCATGAATGGCGTCTGGAATACTGAGGTCCATGCCTTCTATCTTGCCCACCTGGGTAAGGCAGGAAACCAATTGCCATCCGAACATCTAAGCGAAGTAGAAGTGACTACCCGAGACTACTGCTGTGCCAGGTGACCGTCATGTCTCCCGATTCTCTCTACGCCCATTCTTTGAGCAATCTTCCACCTGAAGAATGGGAATTACTTGAAACGCATCTTGCCCAGGTGGCTGAAAGATGCCTGCAATATGCTGCGGCATTCCATGCGGGAGAATGGGGATGGATCGCCGGGCGCTGCCACGACCTGGGCAAGGCATCGGCAGAGTTTCAGAGATACCTCCGCCAAAGCACTGACCGCGAAAACGCAGGCGAGGAGACCTCATCGCCTCAGAGAGTCAACCACTCTACCTTTGGCGCTCGTTATGTGGCGCAGAACCTGCCTGGCCCAATGGGAAGGATACTGGCCTTCTGCATCGCCGGTCACCACGCCGGTCTGGCTGATGCCTGGCCTGAGAGTGATTCCGCAATCCGCTCCTCGCTTGATTATCGTCTGAGCAAGGAATCCATCCCCTCCGTTCCAGTTCGACCCCTTATACTTCGCACGCCGTCTTTCTCTCTGAAGGCCAATAGCACACAAAGAGCCTTTTCGCTGGCTTTCTTTGCGCGAATGCTCTTTTCCTGTCTGGTCGATGCCGACCGTACCTGCACGGAATCTTTTTGTGAGCCTCAACAAGCGATGGAACGCAGCATCCCTCGTCCGTCACTGACACAATTGCGAGACCAGTTAGATGTACACCTTCGCAATAAATCGCAAGATGCGCCAAACACTCCGGTAAACGGACAGCGACAGATTATTCTTCAGAATTGTCTCGATGCCGCACGGGGCGAACCAGGTTTCTACTCCCTGCAGGTTCCTACCGGCGGCGGCAAGACGCTCTCTTCCCTTGCCTTTGCGCTTCATCATGCGAAGGCGAGAATGGAGCGCATCATCATGGCTGTTCCGTTTACCAGCATCATTGAACAAACAGCCGACGTGTATCGCGATGCCCTCGGCCCGCTAGCCCCTCTTAGTATTGTCGAGCATCACTCGAATCTGAAACCTGAACGGGAGACGCGGGCAAATCAGTTTGCCACGGAGAATTGGGATGCCCCACTGATTGTAACGACGAATGTTCAGTTGTTTGAGAGTATGTTTGCCGCATCCACCACGCCTTGTCGTAAACTCCACAGGCTGGCCAATAGCATCATCATCCTCGATGAGGCCCAGACGCTCCCAGTCGAGCTTTTGAAGCCTACACTTCATGCACTGCGTGAGTTGGTGAGCAACTACGGCTGCACTGTAGTTCTTTGCACCGCGACGCAGCCTGCTTTAGTAAAGCGCGACGATTTCTCCATAGGCTTTGAGGGAGTGTGCCCGATCATCCCAGACGCTCCGAGCCTCTTTGAAATCATGCGGCGCGTGAGCGTCCAACATATAGGCACGCTTCAGGACGACGACCTGACGAATCGGATCGCAGCTGAAAATCAGATACTTTGCATCGTCAACACGCGCCGTCATGCCGCCGAATTGTTCGATCGCGTTCATGCCACAGCGTCCGATGTCTTTCATCTCAGCACGCTGATGTGCGGCGCGCATCGCCGGCAGGTGCTGGAAGAAATCCGTCAGCGACTCTCCAGGCAGCTCCCATGCCGCGTCATCAGCACTCAGCTCATCGAGGCAGGCGTCGACATCGACTTGCCGGTGGTCTATCGCGCTGCTGCCGGCTTCGATTCCATCGCCCAGGCCGCGGGCCGCTGTAATCGGGAGGGCAAGGCACCCCTCGGTACTACCTATGTTTTCGACACCGAGGAGCTTCCTCCACCTGGAATGCTGCGAGCAGCCG
>JAKAJO010000129.1 GCA_021813745.1 Acidobacteriota bacterium | reverse complement strand
TCTTTCGCCGCCTCAAGGGCTACCGCCGCATCTTCTCCCGCTTCGAGAAGCTGGACTGCCTGTTCCTCGGCTTTCTCTGCTTCGCGCTCATCATCGAAGCGCTCAGATAGTGTTAACACGCCCTAGTCTACCCCGAAATCGGTCGTAAACCAAGTGCTGAACTTGAGTCGTCGGAGCTTCCATGGACTGGGGGTCCACCTAAAATCAAGAAAGAATACTATGTCCAAAAAACTCCGCGTAGGCATTCTCTTCGGTGGCCGCAGCGGCGAGCATGAGGTCTCGCTTCTCTCCGCCGCCTCCATCCTCAGCGCCATCGACCGCAGCAAATTCGACGTCGTCCCCATCGGCATCACCCGCGAGGGCCGCTGGCTCGCCGCCGCCGATGCCCACAGCCTGCTTGAAGGCACGCATCCCGCCTCCGCGCGCCATCTCCGCGCAGGCGACCCCGAGGCCACGCCCGGTGCGCGCCTGCTCCATGAAGGCATCCCCACGCTGCTCGCGCCCGAGCCCCGCTCTTCCGCAAGCCTCGTTCAAAACCAGGAAAAATCCCTCGACGTCGTTTTTCCCGTCCTCCACGGCACCTTCGGCGAAGACGGCACCATCCAGGGCCTCTTTGAGCTCGCCGGCATCGCTTATGTCGGCTCCGGCGTCCTCGGCTCCGCCGCCGGCATGGACAAGGACGCGATGAAGCGCCTCTTCGCGCAGGCCGGCCTGCCCATCGTGCGCCACGTCACCCTCCTGCGCCGCGACTGGGAGAAATCCCCGCGCAAGGCCATCGCCGCCATTGAGGCTGCGCTGCGCTATCCCGTCTTCGTCAAGCCCGCCAACCTCGGCTCCTCCGTCGGCATCAGCAAAGCGCACAACCGCAAAGAGCTCAGCCCCGCACTCACCCTCGCCGCGCGCTATGACCGCAAGCTCGTCGTGGAAGAGGGCGTCGGCGGCCCGCGCGCCAAGGCCCGCGAGCTGGAAGTCGCCGTCCTCGGCAATGACGATCCCAAAGCCAGCGTCGTCGGCGAAATCATTCCCGGCAAGGAGTTCTACGACTACGAGGCTAAATATCTCTCCGAAGGTTCCGTCCCCGTCATTCCTGCGAAACTCACCCGCGCCCAGTCCGCGCAAATCCGCGCCATGGCCATCCAGGCCTTCAAGGCCTGTGATCTCGCCGGCCTCGCCCGCGTTGACTTCCTCATGGAGCCCGGCGGCCGCCAGCGCATCTATCTCAACGAGGTCAACACCCTCCCCGGCTTCACCCAGATCAGCATGTACCCCAAGCTCTGGGAGGCCACCGGCATCCCCTACCGCGACCTCATCACGCGCCTCATCGAGCTGGCCCTCGAGCGCCACCAGGAGAAGAGCCGCACCACGTACACCTTGCAGGAGTAGCATGGGCGTGGAACAACTTACGGCTGCCCGGTGTCGAAATATCCAGAAACGGGCGCCATCGTTCCAATGCCGTATCCTGACCACGAGGGACCACACGGATGACCCTGCTTGATGCTCCTGTTTTCGATGAAGCCCGCGCCCGGCGCCGCGCCACGCTGCTGTACGCCGCGGTGGGACTCTTTTTTGCTCTCCTCATCGGAGGCTGGTTCGCCTCCGGTATGCCCGTCGACTGGCCCTGGAACTGGTGGACTCATTTCCGCGGCCGCATGGCCGCCAACCACTTCCTGGAAGCCATTCAGCAGAACGATCTTGAAAAGGCCTATGCCATCTGGACCCATGACCCAGCCTGGAAGCAGCACAGCAGCCAGCATGCCGAATACCCATTCACGCGCTTCCAACAGGACTGGAGTCCCACCAGCGCTGCCAATGACTACGGCCCCATCCACAGTCACAAGATCCTCGCCGCTCGCCGCTCCGGCAATGTGCTCATCATGGGCATCCGGATCAACAACCTGAAGAGCAATGCGCTGTTCCTCGACTACGACCCAGCTACCCACACGCTCGGCTTCTCACCCGTCGAGCTCTACCTCGGGCCGTAGTTCGCCTTCTGCAGCAGTTCGTCAACACCCGGTTTCACCATGACCGATGTATTCCTGACCCGCGCGACTCCAAATCCGTGCGGCGCAGGATAAGCAGTTTCCAAGGGCACGCACGTGAGTCATTTCGTCCTTCTTTCGATCGCTTCTCTTGCCATCCTTCTGCTTTGTCTCGTGATCGCGCAAGCCGCCACGACCGCAGCCTCACAAACAAGCGTCTACTACGCGCTGCGAAGAAGCTGGTTTTCCCTCTGGCCTTTTTCCAGAGGCAAGGGCATTCCGCGCTTGATCAGGCCATTCCTCAAATCCTCTGTCCCCGTGTGGGTTCAGGTTGAGCCCGATGTCCGCATGCAACTGGACGACAAAGATCTCATCGCCCGCGTCATTCTTGAGACCGGTACCTGGGATCAGGACACCTGGCTTGCCATGGCACAACACCTAGCGCCCGGCGCAACCTTCGTCGACATCGGCGCCCACGATGGGTATTGCTCGCTGAAGGCCGCAAAAATTGTGGGTCCGTCCGGCCGCGTGATTGCCGTGGAACCGAACCCGGAGATGCTGACGATTCTTCGCAAGAACATTGAGGCCAGCCAGGCAAATGACATCTTGGTGGTGCCCGTGGCCTGTGCCGATAAGCAGGGCACGCTGACCCTTTTCGCAGCGTCGCAATCGAACACAGGAAGCACTTCGCTCTCCCAGGCCAACGCAACACAATATGGGCAAGGGGGGAAAAGCTATCAGGTTCCGGTTCGCACACTCGACGCCATTCTTCGCGAAGCGGCGGTCTCACGCGTCGACGTGGTGAAAATCGATGTGGAGGGCGCGGAACAGCTTGTATTAAACGGTGCGATCGAGACCCTCAAGCGATTCCGTCCCACGGTGCTCATCGAACTCGATGATCTGCTCCTCGCTCCCATGGGCTCCAGCACTTCGGCAATCACGGA
This sequence comes from Acidobacteriota bacterium, assembly GCA_021813745.1. Taxonomy (GTDB): domain Bacteria; phylum Acidobacteriota; class Terriglobia; order Terriglobales; family Acidobacteriaceae; genus Telmatobacter. The sequence goes on along the minus strand of JAKAJO010000129.1, from coordinate 30,640 downwards.
ATTTCTGTCTGCACAGGGCTATCTGTGCGGGGGGCAGTTTGACACCGCAAACTTTTTGTTCCATCCCCCGGCTGCGCCAGTCGATTCTGTCCTGCACTCGTGAGCCACCCGCGGACCGGTGTACGTGCGATGCAGGAGGCAATGCCGCTCTAGCTCTTCAACTCCGCCAGCGTCTTCTCCAGGCTCGCCGCGTCTTCCACGTTTAGAGCCTTCTGCGTGCCGTCAATCTGCTTCATCAGCCCGCACAGCACCTTGCCCGGACCCACCTCCACAAACGCCGTTGCGCCCGCGCCGATCAGCGCCTGCACGCACTCCACCCAGCGCACCGCGCCTGTCACCTGCCGCACCAGCGCATCGCGCGCCGCCTCAGCCGTCGTTACCAGCTCACCGGTCACATTCGCCGCCACGGGAATCCGCGGCTCGCCCAGCGCAATGCCATCCAGCACCCGCGCCACTTCTTCCTGCGCAGGCTGCATCAGCGCGCAGTGGAACGGCGCGCTCACCGGCAGCATCACCGTCCGCCGCGCGCCCCTTGCCTTAGCCAGCGCCGCGGCTTTTTCCACCGCCGCCACCGCGCCGGAAATCACCGTCTGCCCCGGCGAATTCAGATTCGCCGCCTGCACCGTCAGGCCTGTCTCCCGCGCAGCCTCCGCGCAGGCCTCGGCCACCTGCGCCGCATCCAGTTGCAGCACCGCCGCCATCGCACCCTGTCCCGCCGGAACCGCCTGCTGCATGGCGCGCCCGCGTGCCTTCACCGCGCGCACCGCGTCGGCAAAGTTAAGCGTCCCCGCTGCCACATGCGCCGACCACTCGCCCAGCGAGTGCCCTGCAGCCAGCGACGGCGTCACGCCCTGCTCGGCCAGCACGCGCAGCGCCGCCACGCTCACCGTCAAAATCGCCGGCTGCGTGTTCTCCGTCAGCCGCAGTTCATCCTCTGGCCCTTCAAAGCACAGCCGCGACAGCGCAAACCCGCACGCCTCATCGGCCTCGGCAAAGGTGGCCTTCGCCACGGCAAAATGCTCGGCCAGTTCGCGGCCCATACCTACGGCCTGCGAGCCCTGCCCCGGAAACAAAAATGCAATCTGTGTGCTCATGTCCTCATGGATTGTAGCGGATGGCCGGCCCGATTCGGGGCACGCAAAAATACAAGATTGCCGCGCCCATCCGCAAAAAAAGTGCGGTCAATTCCATCGGTTCTTGTCGTCGTGGTCCTCGTCGATGAGCCGGCCCTGGCCGTCAAAGCGTACCGTGCGTCCCTGCTTACGCATGTACACCTCAAACTTTCGCGCCGCACGCCGCCGCTTCCACCGGTAATAGCTATTGCGCAGCCCATACCAGCGCTCGCTCACCGCGAAGCTCAGCCCGCGCCGCGACGCCACCCTGAGGTACAGCCATCCCGCCAGCGCGCCTCCCAGTTGCGCAAAGGCGTACATCCGCTGCGTGCTGAAGAGCATCGCAATCGCCACCAGCCCGTAAATGATGGCCATGTACCGGGCCTTGATCCCAATCATGAAGAGGAGCAGAAACTCCGTATCGCCATACAGCACGCCAATGGCCACCAAGAGGCCAAAAATGCCTCCAAAGCATCCATACAGCGGCACCGCGTCCACCGGCAGCCGAAAGGCCACGCCCGCGCCATACAGCAGCGCACCGGCCGCCGCCGTTCCAAGCACTGAAGCGGCATACAGACCCATAACCCAGCCGTCCGCATGCATCCCTTCCAGAAATCCCGCCAGGAACCATAAAGACAACAGCTCAAACATGGTCCCAATCAGGCCCACATGGATCAGGCTGTACGTCAGCGGCTGCCACAGCGCTCCGTGCAGAAACGAGAAGGGATCAAACGTCAGCAGTCCCACCGCGCTTCCCGCGAGCGCTGGCGTGACCACATGCATCACGATCAGGACGAAGTATGCCGCCAGATTGACAAGGATCAGGCGACGCGTCGCGCCCCGAAAATCCGGAAAAGCAAGCGGAGTGGTGCCAAGCCTTCGCATCGTAAGGCAAGGGTATATCGTTCCGCCTGCCGATGTCATGAACGGAGCCCGCCGCCCTACATCGCGGGGATCGCCACCACGCTCGCATGACCCTTCGCATCCACTGAGCGCACCCCAAAAACAACGTTGTCTTTGGAGATCGGCAGGCGGACCTGGACCTCGGATCCGGTAGCCGGCGGGTCGATCAGCTTTCCATATTGCCAATCCTGGGCCGTCGTTTCGCGCCACACCACCTGGTAGTGTGCCACGCGCCCTCCCGTTGGGGCTTCCCACGTCAGCGTCGTGCCGTTGTCCAGGCCTTTCAGCTCGATCTTCACATGCACAGGCGGACCCGGTGCAGCGGCCAGCGTCGCCAGCGTGGCCGCATTCAGCCGTGCCACCTGCGCTACATAGCGGAAGTCCACAAACTCGGGCAGATCGCCCAGCACCGGCTCATTCGATCCGGCCGCGGGTCGCACAACGTTCTGATGCTGGTGCTGAAAGTCCTCACGCCACTCCGTGAAGCGCACCGCCGCAAAGCCCTCCTGGTTGAAGGCCATATGGTCGCCGCCGCGCCGGTAGCGGTCAGGCCGTGCAACCAGAAAAGCTGAGAAGCCTGCTGCGTTGCTGCCAGCGGCGAGATAGGTTCGCGCGGCGGCCGCAATCGCCCGCGCCAGCTCGCGGCTGGGTGAGTCATTCTCTTCGCCCAGCGCATGAATGCGCCGCACCTCATCCGCCGTTGCCGTCGCCGGAATGCCTTCGGAGAATACGCGCACGCGATCCTTCAGTTGCTGCGTATCTCCCGGCGTCGTGTTGCCGCCCACAATGTCGTTGTTCAATACCGCTTCCAATTCCCAGCCATCCTGCCGGGCCAGTTGCGCCAGGTGGGTTGCACCCACAAGTCCCTGCTCCTCACCCGCCACCGCTGCAAACACAATCGTGGCCGGCAGGTGCAGCTTGCTCAGGGCGCGCGCGCACTCCAGTGACACCGCCACGCCAGAGGCGTCGTCATTCGCCCCTGGAGCCGCGCCACGGTCATCAAAGAGATTCAAGTCAGCCGAATCATAGTGCCCGGTCACCAGCACCATCCGGTTCGCCTCAGCAGGGTCCGATCCGCGCAAGATCGCGTAGACATTGGTGATCCGTGTTGGCCTTGGAATCCGTCCCGCCCATCGCCCGCCGCTCGTCTGGTCGGCGGTGAAGACATCCCGCTTCACCTCAAGGCAGCCACCGCACCCGCGCGAAATCGCCTCAAATTGCCCGTAGATCCAATCCGAGGCCGCGTTGATTCCTTTCCCTTTGGGCAGATCCGCTTCCATGCTCGAAAGAGTGCTGCGCGTTCCGAAACCAACCAGCGTTTCAATCGTCTGTTGTATGGAAGCCGGCTGGATCGTCGTCAGCGCTTTCGCGATGGCCGGGTCCGGCGCCGATGGAGTCAGCGGCGTGCCGTATTGCAGATAATCCGCCTGTGCAAGGCAGGGAAGGGAAACAAATGCCAGTCCGAGCGCAAGGATTGTTTTCGTTGCCATCATTGGGATTTCTCCGTGTGGCAAAAGTTCCAAAAGCCGCAAGCAAATTGCTGCCACTTGACCTTTGGGCGGCCGCTCACTAAACCTAAAAGAACCGTACCGCGAGGTAACGTCATCCTACAACATGCGACGTCCGACGTTGCGCATGACAACAATGAAAGGAAGGAGAGGAGGCTGCCATGCCCAGCTGCCCGGAATGCGAAAATAATCTTGACATCGAACTCGACGAGGTCGAAGAAGGCGATGTCATTACCTGCGAGGAATGTGGAACCGAATTCGAGGTCGTAGGTATTGACCCGTTAGAGCTGTCCCGCGTCGAAGATGACTACGACGAAGAGGAAGATGAGCTCTACGACGAGGAGGAAGAAGAGTGAAGCCGATTCGCATAGGTTGGGTTGCTTCCATCGCTTTGATCGCCCTGGCTTTGGGCGTGGCATCGTTTCCGCCAGCCGGGCTGCTGCCCCAGGCGATGGCGCAGAACATGGGCCAGCGCAATGTCTCCGGCACCGTGGTGGACGCAGATTCCAACCCTGTGAGTTCTGCCACCGTCTTCCTGAAAAATGAGAAGACAAAGGCCATCCGTAGTTACACGTCCAGCGCCAAAGGACGTTTCTATTTCGCCCAGGTCAACATGTCGGAAGACTACGACCTCTGGGCTGAAAAAGATGGACGGAAAAGCGTTGTCAAAACCGTCAGCAACTGGGATACCCGCAAGGAGTTTGAGACGGAACTGAAGATGAAGTAACTCACTCGCACCAGCAACCTGGATGGTGGCCGCAACTGCATGTGCCAGCGGAGCGGCCTTCTCAACTTTCCAGCTTCTTCGTCACCAGTTCGTTCAGAAGCGCCGGATTCGCCTGGCCCTTCATCGCCTTCATCACCTGGCCGACAAAAAATCCCGCCATCGTCTTTTTGCCCGCGCGATACTGCTCCACCTGCTTCGGGTTCGCCGCGATCACTTCATCGATGGCTTTTTCAATCGCTCCCGCGTCGCTGATCTGCTGCGGCTTCTCCCGCTCATACACAGCAGGGAAGTCCTCGCTCTTTTCAAAACACACATCGAGAAGTTGCTTCAGCTGCTTCGAGCTGATCTTGTTCTCGTCCAGCAGGTCCGCCGCCATAACAAGGCCCGCCATCGACACCGGCGATTGTTCCTGCTCCAGTCCCAGCGCCTTCAGCCGCCCGCCCAGCTCACTCAGCAGCAGGTTCGCCACGCGCCGGGGACTCTTCGCCGTCTTCGCCGCCGCCTCAAACCGGTCCGCAAACTCGCGCGAAGCCGTCAGCGTGTGTGCGTCGCGCTCGTTCAGCTCGTACTCGGCAATCATCCGCGACCGCCGCGCCTCCGGCAACTCCGGGAGCTCCGCTCTCCTGCGCTCCAGAAATTCCTGTGACACCACCAAAGGCGGTAAATCCGGCTCCGGGAAGTACCGGTAATCATGCGCCTGCTCCTTCGAGCGCATTGAGTACGTGCGACCCTCGCCCGCATTCCACAGCCGCGTCTCCTGCACAATGCGCCCGCCGCCTTCGATGACCTCAATCTGCCGCTCGATCTCATACTCCAGTGCCGCGCGAATAAAGCGGAAGCTGTTCACGTTCTTCACTTCCACCTTCGCGCCAAACTTCTCCTGCCCGCGCGGCCGCACGCTCACGTTCGCGTCGCAGCGCAGCGAGCCCTCTTCCATATTGCAGTCGGAGACGCCCGTGTACAGCAGAATCTCCTTCAACCGCGTCAGATACTCAAACGCCTCATCCGGCGTGCGAATGTCCGGCTCGCTCACAATCTCCGCCAGCGGCGTGCCGCAGCGGTTCAGGTCCAGATACGTCCGCGTCGCCGAGTCCGCAAAGCCGTCATGCAGGCTCTTGCCCGCGTCCTCTTCCATGTGCAGCCGCGTAATCCCGATGCGCTTCATCGTCCCATCGGCCGTCGGCACGTCAATCCACCCATGCTCGGCGATGGGCTTGTCAAACTGCGAGATCTGGTAGCCCTTCGGCAGGTCGGGATAGAAGTAGTTCTTCCGCGCAAAAATCGACCGCTCCCGCACCTGGCAGTTCAGCGCCAGCGAAGCCAGCGTGGCAAACTCCACGGCCTTCGCATTCAGCACCGGCAGCGCCCCCGGCAGCCCCAGGCACACCGGGCACACATTCGTGTTCGGCGCCGAGCCAAACTGGTTGGCGCAGCCGCAAAAAGCCTTCGTGGCCGTCAGCAACTGCACGTGCACTTCAAGCCCGATCACGGGCTCATACTTGACCATCAAATCGCTGGAAAGCGCGGTGGCGGGCATACCTGCATTCTAGCGTGAAGGGCAGGGAACTCATCGCTCCCTGCCCTTTTGGTGAAGTGCTCGCAAACTTTTGCCCGTGCTTGCTTGTTTTACTTATCCGGGTCCGCCGCCGTGAACGGCGAGCAGCACGGCTTTTCGCTCGCGTGGAAGTTCATCAGCTCCAGCCGAATCTCATCCGGGTCGTAGAGGTTGAACTGCCACTTGCCGTCCTTGCCGATCTTCGGCTCCTTGTCATGCACGCCCGTCAGCCGGTTCTCGGCTTCCAGCTTCTTGTACGCATCCGGTACCGACACCACCCCAATTGATAGATGATCCAGCACGCCCAGCGCATGCAGCGTCATGTTTGCCGGAATTCCCGAGCCGGACGGCCCGCTCGTCAGCATGTACTCCAGCCAGTCATGCCCATTCGGCACTTGCTGGCTCACCCAGTCCAGCTTGCCCTCCTGCATCCCGCCAAACCAGTACGGCTTGAAGCCCAGCAGGTCGCGGTAAAAGGTGTCTTCCGCCGCGCGGCTGTGCACCATGAACCCGACATGGATGATGTGCGTCCCAATCGCGTTCGGAGCGTTCGGCGCTTTCGCGTGCGCCGACGGCTGCACAAACTCCACCTTGTTCATCTCCGGGTCCTGCACTTCAAACCACTGGCTGCCATCCGAGCCCTTGGTCACCGCGGCAGGCGTCTTCCATCCCTTCGCCGCCAGATACTTCCGCATTCCTTCCGCGCTCGTCACGTTCCACGCCGTGTGATCCAGCCGGTTGATGCCCGCGCCCGCCGGCAGCGGCAGTACTTCCACAAACTGCGTCGCGCTCAGCGCATAGCGCACGCCCGCCGGGTTCTCCGGGTCCGATTCCTTCGCTGCGCCAATGATGTCGCGATAGTAGTGCTCCGTGGCCGCCGCGTTTGACGTGTACACGGCCAGGTGAGAGATCCCCGTAATCTCGGGCCGCACGGGACCCGCCGCCGCAGCAGCAGCCAGCGTCAGCGTGGAAGCAAACAGAGCAGTCGACAATTTCCAATACATCCGGCACCTCGATACCATTCGCGCGTCCACAATAAAGCGATTTGGTGCCTTCTGTAAACTGGCTTCCGTTCTTGCGCGCAGATCTGCTTTGCTTGCCGTAGAATGCGCACATGCCTCGCGTCCGTTTCCCGCTTTCCATGGCTATGCTCGCCTCTGCCGCGCTCTGTTTGAGTGCCGCCGCCCAGAACGCTCTGCCCACCGCTCCAGCCGGTGACCGCGCCGAAGCGCGCGCCATCTTTAAGCAGCTCATTGAAATCAACACCACCGACACGCCGCAGGGCAACGTCACCACGGCCACCGCCGCCATGGAGCAGCGCTTTCTTGACGCAGGTTTCCCCGCCCCAGATGTGCATCTGCTCGGTCCCGACCCGCATAAGCAGAACCTCGTCGTGCGCTATCGTGCAGCCGGCCAGCCCACTGAAAAGCCCGTGCTCTTTCTTTGCCACATGGACGTGGTCCAGGCCCTGCGCTCGGACTGGCACACCGATCCCTTTCAGTTTGTCGAGAAAGACGGTTACGACTACGGCCGCGGCACGCAGGACATGAAGGAATCCGACGCCATTCTCGTCGCCACGTTCCTTCGGCTCCATCGCGAGGGCTACAAGCCGCGCCGCGACCTCATCCTCGCCCTCACTGCCGACGAAGAGGGAGGCAGGTTCAATGGTGCCGGCTGGCTTGTCGCCAACCATCGTGACCTGGTCGATGCCGCCTTCGTCATCAACCCGGATTCCGGTGGCGTGGAACTCGAGCACGGACGCCCGCTTCTCGCCGAAGTGGAAGCCACCGAAAAGGTCTATGCGGACTTCCAGGTTATGGCCGTCAATCGCGGCGGTCACAGTTCGCTGCCCCGTCCGGACAACGCCATTTATGAGCTGACGGTTGCTCTCAACAAGCTTGCCGCCTACTCCTTCCCCTTCGAGATGAATCTCGTGACGCGCAACTACTTCGAACGCCTTGCGCAACGGGAAACCGGCCAGACGGCGGCGGACATGCGTGCCATCCTTGCTGACCCACCCGACAAGGCAGCGGCGTCGCGTCTCAGCCGTCAGGACCCCAGCTTCAATGCCAGCTTCCGGACCACCTGCGTCGCCACCCGACTCAGTGCAGGCCATGCCAACAACGCCCTGCCGCAGTCCGCTCAGGCCAACGTCAATTGCCGCATCTTTCCCAGCCACTCCCCGGAGGAGATCCGTCAGCAGCTCATTGCCCTCTTTGCCGATCCCGCACTTTCCGTCAAGTATGTCTCCGACGCCGGAGTCGTTTCGGACACGGCTCCGGTCAGGACCGTGATTGCTCCGCCTCCGCCGCTCAAGGAAGTCTTCGGCCCCCTCACCCGGATCACGCAGCAAATCTGGCCTGGCATCCCCGTGACGCCCTACATGGAGGACGGCGCATCGGATTCGATCTATTTTGCAGCAGCGGGCATCCCCACGTATGGCTACTCCGCCATCGCTCTCGAGCGCGACGACGTCCGCGCCCACGGCCAGGATGAGCGCCTCCCGGTCGACTCCTTCTGGAAATCCCTCGACTTCTTTTACGGCTTCACCAGGGCTCTCGGCGACGAGTGAGCCGCAGCGGCGCCGCTGCGCTTCACGCCCGTCGCGCCCCTCTGCGGGCCACCCGCTCCGCTGATAAACTGGAAGTGCATGATCCTGCCGTTTGTCCGCGAAATCTTCGCGGAGCTGGAGCATTCCACCGCATTCGATCGCGTACAGAGGCACCTCAGTCTTGGTACGGGGCGTCGTCGTGTCTCCGGCCTCACCGCAACGGCCCGTTCCCTTTATCTCCCGCTCATGGCCCGCGCCGCCCATCAGCCGGTCATCGTCGTCGTTGCAGACAACAAAGCCGCCGAGACGCTCGAACTCTCCCTGCGCGTCTGCTGCGAACTCACCGGCGCCATTGACCCCGCCCGCGTCGTTCGCCTGCCCGCCCACGACGTACTGCCCTTCGAGCATCTCTCGCCGCATCCCGAAGTGCAGGAGCGTCGCGCCGCCGCCCTTTGGAAGCTCGCCACCGGCGCCGTCTCCATCCTTATCGCGCCCGCTGAGGCCGCCGCCATGCGCCTCTTCGACCGCGACTACTACGCCAGCCTCGCCGTCACCCTGCGCCGTGGCGAAGAAATCGACATCGAAGTCCTCACTACCCACCTGAACAGCGTCGGTTACACCCAGATGGACCTCGTCGAGATGCCCGGCCAGTTCACGCGCCGCGGCGGCATCCTCGACGTCTACTCACCCGAGGCCGACCGCCCCATCCGCATCGAGCTCTTCGGCGACGAAATCGAAACCATCCGCAAATTCGATCCCGAAACGCAGCGCTCGCAGGCCGGTCTTGACGAAGCGCAGCTCCTGCCTCTCACTGAAACTCCGGTCACTGAGCGCCTGCTCGCCGCCGTCAACGCCCGTCTCAGCCGCCAGCGCCTTGAGGGAGAAGAAGACGAGCTCATCGCAGAAGCCGAAGCCGGCGGCGGTGTCAGCGTCTTTCCCGGCTGGGAGTTCTTCAGTTGCGTTGCCGGTGCGGAGAGCCATTTGCTCAAGCTTCTGCCCCGCTGCTTCCTCTTCGTCGAAGAGCCCGCCATGGTGCGCAACCAGGTCGAGCGCTGGTGGAATAAAGTCGAACAGCGCCATGAGCGCTCCGGCATTGGCTCGCTCATCCGGCCGGAAGACATCTACCTCCGCCCTGAAATCCTCATCGGCTTTCTTGAGTCGCATCCCGGTCTTGATCTCGACCAGCTCGGTGCCGTCGATGTCCTCGACAGCGATTCCACCCTCGGCGAAATCGCTTTCAGCTCACGTCCCACGCTGCGCTTCCACGGCTCCATTCCCGCGCTCACGGAGCAGCTCCGCAGTCTCATGGCCTCTGACCAGCGCATCGTCCTCGCCGCGCCCACGCAGGGCGATGTCGAGCGCATGGCCACCGTGCTGCGCGAGTACCAGGTGCCCTATCGCCTCGGCAGCCGCGTCGTCCATCACGGCGCAGAGACGGTCCTCGAAGAAGCCAGCTACCTCGCCGGCGACCTCAGCGTCCCCGTCATCGTGCGCGCGCAGATTGCCTCCGGCGTCAGCTTCCCCAACTCCAACCTCATCCTCTTCGGCGCCAACGACCTCAACGACGAAGCCGACATCATGGCGCGACCCGAGCCCAAGCGGTCCAAGACCGCAGCCTTCGTCTCCGACTTCCGCGACCTCACCATCGGCGACTACGTCGTCCACGTCGAGCACGGCATCGCGCAATACCAGGGTCTTAAAGAGATCGTGCAGGATGGCCTTTCCATCGAGTTCATGATTCTCGAGTTCGCGGAGCAGGCCAAGCTCTACGTCCCGCTTACGCGCCTCGATCTCATCCAGAAATATCGCTCCACCGATGCCGGCCCCGCGCCCGTGCTCAACAAGCTCGGCTCGCAGCAGTGGACCAAGACCAAGGCCCGCGTGCGCAAGGCCATGCAGGACATGGCCGGCGAGCTGCTCAAGCTCTACGCCGAGCGCCACACCGCGCACGGCACCGCCTTCGCGCCCGACAACGAATTTCAAAAAGAGTTTGAAGACTCCTTCGACTACAACGAAACCGACGACCAGCTCGCCGCCATCCAGGCCATCAAGCAGGACATGGAGTCCACCACGCCCATGGACCGCCTGCTCTGCGGCGACGTGGGCTACGGCAAGACGGAAGTCGCCATGCGCGCCGCCTTCAAGGCCGTGCAGGATGGCAAGCAGGTCGCCGTCCTCACGCCCACAACAGTCCTCAGTTTCCAGCACTTCGAAACCTTCAAAAAGCGCTTCGCACAATTCCCCATCAAGATCGAAATGATCTCGCGCTTCCGCACCGCCAAGGAGCAGAAGCAGATCGTCGAGCAGGTCGAACACGGCAAGGTGGACATCGTCATCGGCACGCACCGCCTGCTCTCCAAAGACATCAAGTTCCAGGATCTCGGCCTGCTCATCGTCGATGAAGAGCAGCGCTTCGGTGTGCGCCACAAGGAGCGCCTCAAGCAGCTGCGCAAGGAAATCGACGTCCTCGCCATGAGCGCCACGCCCATTCCGCGCACGCTCCACATGTCGCTCGTCGGCCTGCGCGATATGTCCGTCATCGAGACGCCGCCCAAAGACCGCATGGCCATCCAGACCGTCGTCGCCAAGTTCGACGAAAAGCTCGTGCGCTCCGCCATTGAGCTCGAACTCGAACGCGGCGGCCAGGTCTACTTTGTCCACAATCGCGTCGAGTCCATCTACGAAATCGCCGCTCGTATCCAGGAGCTCGTCCCTGCTGCGCGTGTCGCCGTCGGCCACGGCCAGATGAGCGAAGGCGAACTCGAAAAGGTCATGCTCGCCTTCATGCACCACGAGTTCGACGTGCTTGTCGCCACCACCATCATCGAAAACGGTCTCGACATCCCGCTCGCCAACACCATCCTCATCAACCGCGCCGACCGCCACGGCCTCAGCGAGCTCTACCAGCTCCGCGGCCGTGTCGGCCGCTCCAACCGCCGCGCGTATGCGTATCTGCTCATTCCCGGCGAAAAGGAGCTCAGCGAAATCGCCCGCCGCCGCCTCGCCGCGCTCAAGGAGTTCAGCGACCTTGGTGCCGGGTTCAAGATTGCCGCGCTCGATCTCGAATTGCGTGGCGCCGGCAACATGCTCGGCGGCGAGCAGAGCGGACACATTGAGGCCGTCGGCTTCGAGCTCTACACCTCCATGCTTGAGCAAGCCGTGAAGGAGATGAAAGGCGAGAGCGCCGAAGAGCGCCCTGCCGCGCAACTCAACCTTGGCATCGCGCTGCGCATCGACGAGAGCTACGTGGCGGAAGAAAATCAGCGCCTGCGCCTCTACAAGAAAGTCGCCGGAGCCGCCAGCGAGCAGGCCCTCGCCGAGCTGCGCGCCGAAATGGAAGACCGCTACGGCCCGCTGCCCGACGCCACCGTCTATCTGCTTGAGGCCGCTTCGCTGCGCCTCGAGTGCGAGCGCATCGGCGTCTCGCAGGTGGATCGCAAGCGCGCGGAAGTCCAGATCCGCTTCACCGAACATGCGCAGGTCGACCCACAGCAGCTCATGCACCTCGTCGCGCGCAACGCCAAGCGTGGCGCGCAGTTCACGCCGCAGGGAGTGCTCAAATTCCCACTCGCAGCCACGCGCCCTGATGAAGTCCTGCTCGAGATCCGCGAACTCATCGAGGGCTTGCAGGCCGAGCCCGTCAGTGCCTGATCTGCTTTCGTCATGCCAAACAATTTCTCTGCCGTTCGCCAACGCCGGCACATGCAGCGGGTAAGATTGTGCGGTAGGCCATGCGCAAGCCGGGCCCACGCATGCAACGTGTTTCGGGAGGTTCGATGAGCAATCGGGTTCGCAAGGCAGTTTTCCCCGCCGGGGGCCTGGGCACGCGCTTTCTGCCCGCCACGAAAGTCATTCCCAAGGAGATGCTGGCCCTCGTCGACAAACCCATCATCCAGTACGGCGTGGAAGAAGCCATCGCCTCCGGCATCGAGCACATCATCATCATCACCGGGCGCGGCAAGGGCGCCATGGAAGACCACTTCGACCACAGCTTTGAGCTGGACGCAACGCTCGAGCGCCGCGGCAAGAGCGAGCTGCTCGCCGTCTCGCGCGGTGTCGCCACGCTGGCCCGCGTCAGCTACGTGCGCCAGAAGGAGCCGCTTGGCCTCGGCCACGCCGTCCTCTGCGCCAAAGAACTCGTCGGCGACGAACCTTTCGCCGTCCTCTTGCCGGACGACGTCATCGACGCCGAAGTGCCGTGCATCAGGCAGATGATCGACGTTTTCGACGAGCGCGGTGGCTCGGTCCTCGCCACGCAGACCGTCGAAGGCCCCGGCATCTCCGCCTACGGTGTCCTCGCCGGCTCGCCCGACCCTGACAATCCGCGCATCTACAACTGCACCGGCATGGTCGAGAAGCCGCGCTTTGAAGATGCGCCGTCGAAGCAGGCCATCATCGGCCGCTACGTCCTTACGCCGCGCGTCTTTGAGCTGCTGGAGCAGACCCAGCCCGGCGCAGGCGGCGAAATCCAGCTCACCGACGGCATCAAGGCATTGCTCAAAGAGGAGAAGGTCTTCGGTTACACCTTTGAGGGCAAGCGCTTCGACGCCGGCGATAAGTTCGGCATGTTGCAGGCCACCGTCGAGTTCGCGCTCAAGCGCCCCGACCTCGGCCCCCGTTTCCGCGACTACCTCAAAACCCTCGCGCTCTAAATCCGGTGAGCAACAAAAAAGCCGGTAGCGGCGCGTTCATCGCACTGCTGCAGGCTTCTTGGGTTTCTGTTTCTGTCTTGTTTAAAGTGCCGAATCGCCCCGCTCGTCGTTGCGAATGCGGATGGCTTCATCAATCTTGCTGATGAAGATCTTGCCGTCGCCAATACGTCCCGTGCGCGCTGCGCTGGTAATGGCCTGAATGGCCTTTTCTTTCAAGTCGTCGTGGAGGACGAGCTCGATCTTGACTTTGGGCAGAAGATCCACCGTGTACTCGCGTCCGCGGTAGAACTCTGTGTGCCCTTTCTGGCGGCCATGGCCGCGCGCTTCCAGAATGGTCATTCCTTCGATGCCAGCTTCCAACAGCGCGTCTTTCACGGCGTCGAGTTTAGAGGGCTGAAGAATCGCTTCGATCTTGAGCATGCAAAAATTGCCTCGTTTGACAGCGTAACAGGCCGGGTAGCTTCCTGCGCCTCCCGGCCTCAGGTTTTCATATTAGAGCACGTCAGCCGTTCAGGTCGTAGCCCTCTTCGCCGTGTTGTGACAGGTCCAGGCCCGCCATCTCCTCTTCATGCGAGACGCGCAGCCCCATCACCTTATCAACGACAAACAGCAGCACCAGCGTGCCCACAATCGATATTGTCCATGCAATCGCCACGCCGGCCGCCTGGTTGAGAATCTGGCCCCAGTGGCCGTCCATGGCTCCTGTCGCCACGTCCTTGCCAAAGGCGGCGTTAATCGCCTTCGTCGCAAACAGTCCGGTCAGCAGCGCGCCCAGCGTCCCGCCTGCTCCATGCACGCCAAAGGCGTCCAGCGAGTCGTCATAGCCAAACGCAGCTTTCACCTTGAAGACCATCAGGGAGCAGAAGAATCCGGCAATCAGGCCGATCAGCAGAGCGCTGAACGGCTGCACAAAGCCCGAAGCCGGAGTGATGGCCACCAGTCCCGCCACCGCGCCGGAAATCGCGCCCAGCGCAGTCGGCTTGCCATTGTGCTTCCACTCAAAGATGGTCCAGCCCAGCGCCGCCGCTGCCGCCGCAAAATGGGTGTTGATGAAAGCGCTCGTCGCCAGCGGGCCGGCGTTCAACGCACTGCCTGCGTTAAAGCCGAACCAGCCCACCCACAGCAGGCACGCGCCAATAAAGCTCAGCACCATCGAGTGCGGCGGCATCGCGGTGTGCGGATAGCCATGCCGCTTGCCCAGATAGAGCGCCGTCACCAGCGCTGACACACCCGATGTGACGTGCACCACCGTCCCGCCCGCAAAATCCAGTGAGGGAATATGTCCGCCGCTCGCATTCAGCAGCCCACCTACACCCCACACCATGTGCGCCATCGGGCTGTAGACGATCAGCGACCACAGCGAAAGAAACACCGCCATCGCGCTGAACTTCATCCGCTCGGCAAACGCGCCTGTGATGAGCGCCGGCGTGATGATCGCAAACATCAGCTGATAGACCATATAGGTCTGCTCGGGAATCGTCGGCGCGTAGTCCGGATTCGGCGCCAGACCCACCCCGCGCAGGAACACGTGCTCAAATCCGCCGATAAAGAAATTCCCATGCCCGAAGGCCAGCGAGTAGCCCACAATCGCCCACAGAATCGTCACCAGCCCCATCATGGCAAAACTCTGCATCATGGTGCCCAGAATGTTCTTCTTGCGCACCAGGCCGCCGTAAAACAGCGCCAGCCCCGGTCCGGTCATCAGCAGCACCAGTGCCGCTGAAACCAGCATCCATGCGTTATCGGCCGACATCTGTGCGCTTTGGATCGACTGCTGCAACGCAGCAATCTGCGCCTGCGTGGCTGGAGCCTGGACGGCTGCACCGCCGGCACTCTGGGCAAAGGTGAGGGTGGGTAGTGTGAAACACAAGGCAGGAAAGAAGTACCTGAGACTACGACCGGACATACAGACCGCTACTCCCCAAAACCGCGCACCACTTGGGTATCCGCGGTGAAATGTCTTCCAGCTTCCAAACAGTGGCCACAGCCCCACTGCGGGCGGCCAACATAAGTCAGGGGTGCAAACACAGACACCCCCCCTGTCGAACTTCATGATGCGAAAAACGACATGTCAATGAACCAAGAAGAATAGACGATAGCGCATGTAGATCGCATAAAGATTTCAATTCTGCGTCCAGAGGCCAGGGCTACCCTCCTGTTTGGGCGAAAAAACGGCGTAACTGTGCCGTCTCATGGAACTTGGTCACATCAACATGCCTCAACACGGGGTATGATGGTATCCATGACGGCGATACAGGAGCGCGACCGCTATCTCTTCGGTGCCTTGGAGAGCAGTGCGAAGAATCGCGCCAAACTGCAGGAAGTCAATTACGGGTTCGACCAGCCAGAAGGAGTTTTCTTTACTTCTCTGGATTACGCGGTGAATTGGATTCGCAAGAGTTCGGTTTGGCCTGTCACCTTCGGCCTCGCCTGCTGCGCCATTGAAATGATGTCCATGGGCGCATCCCGCTATGACGTCGCCCGCTTTGGCGCCGAGGTCTTCCGCCCGTCTCCGCGACAGGCCGACCTCATGATCATCGCCGGCCGCGTCTCGCAGAAGATGGCGCCCGTCATTCGTCGCCTCTACGAACAGATGCCAGAGCCCAAATGGGTCATTTCCATGGGCGCGTGCGCCACTTCAGGCGGAGTGTTCAACAATTACGCCATCGTGCAGGGAGTGAATCAGGTGATTCCTGTCGACGTCTACGTCCCAGGTTGTCCACCCCGGCCCGAGCAACTTTTGTACGCTATTACGCTTCTACAGGAGAAGATACAGCGCGAGCCACGTAGCTTACTGAAGACATTGAACGCCGTCTAACTTGTTTCAGAGCGGGCCCTTCTCGGCAGAAAATTGGCATTGCCGGAAGCGACCTGACGGCAGGCAAAGTATATTAACTTGGCTACTCGGGGGAATTTGATGCGCTACAGCTTCCTGGCCCTATGCTAACTTAGGGTTGCTAAGTTGCTGTACCGGGGCCCTTAACAGGGGCTTCAAGCTGAATAAACATGAGGCTGCGCAAAAGATCGCAGCTCAGTGTCATTTTGACGCATTTGATTGCGGAGGAAAAACAGATGAATTCGCAAAAATTGAAATTGACCGTCCGGCTGCTGGCAGTTGCCTGTGTTGCGGCGTTGCCTTTCACCGCGACGGCTCAGGATGCCGCTGCCCCAGCCGCGCATTCCACCAGGCCGGCCTACGGTAGCTCTCCCTCACGATGGGATATCTTTGCCGGTTACAGCTACCTGGCGCCCAAGGGCACGATCGACACGCCCATGCCAAACGGCCAGACCATTGGCTTCAACTACAAGAGCGTTGATTGGGGTGCGATCCTCAGTGTGGCCCGCTACTTCAATAAGAACGTCGGTATTGAGGCCATTGGCGATGAGCATATCCTCAATCAGACCCCCTGCAATTGCGGCACCGGCAGCACGTACTCGCCAAATGATTTCAGCGGCGGTTCGGGCGGCATCATCTTCCGCTTCCCCACCGGCAATCTTACCCCCTTCGTGCACGCCCTCGCGGGTGCGGAGCTTGTGGGCGGACCCGAATTTCAGACTGACAAGTGGGGACCAGTCCTGACCGCAGGTGGCGGTGCGGACTATAACACCCCGCTCTTCAACCACCATCTCGCCATTCGCGTCTTTCAGGCCGACTACCAGTACATCCACGAGAACTACGGCCCTGGAGTCCTAGGCGGCCGCGGTAATATCAATGCCGCTCGCCTCAGCACGGGCTTTGTATACCACATCGGCTCCATCGCGCCGCCCACTCCGGTCACCATGGCCTGCTCGGCAAATCCCACCACGGTATTTCCGGGTGAGAACGTAACCCTGACCGGCAATGCGGGTAACCTCGATCCCAAGGCCAACACGGTCTATAACTGGAGCGGCGAGGGCGTCACCGGCAACGGCAGCTCCGCCACTGTAAATACCGCATCGCTGGCTCCTGGCACCTACACCGTCAAGTGCGGTGTCAAGCAGGGCAAGAAGGGCCAGGAAGGCCTCAAGCCATGGGAGAGTGCAGACAGCTCGACGACCTTTACGGTCAAGCAGTTTGAGCCCCCCACCATCAGTTGCGCGGCCAATCCCAGCACCATTAAGCCGGGAGAAACCAGCACCATCACCGCCACCGGCGTCAGCCCCCAGAACCGGCCTCTGACCTACACCTACTCGGCCGCTTCGGGCACCGTCAGCGGCAATGGCAGCTCTGCCACCTTCAACTCCACCGGTGCACCCGCCGGCCCGGTTGAAGTCACCTGCAACGTCTCCGACGACAAGGGTCAAACGGCCAGCTCCGGCACCTCAATCACCATCCAGGCGCCGCCTCCGCCGCCGCAGCCCCACACCCAGGCGCTCTGCTCCATCACCTTCTCCAAGGACAAGGCTCGTCCCACTCGCGTGGACAACGAAGCCAAGGCCTGCCTCGACGATGTGGCCCTCGATCTGCAAAAGCAGCCCGATGCCAAGGCCGTGGTCGTCGGCAATCAGGACTCCAAGGAACAGGCGAAGATGGATCGCCAGCAAAAGCTCGCCCAGCGCAACAAGCACCTCAAGGTGCAGAACTTCGCTGCTGAGCGTGCCGTCAATACCAAGGACTATCTCGTCAACGACAAGGGCATTGACGCCTCCCGCATCAGCGTCATGACCGGCTCCGAACCTGGCCAGAGCGTTTCGAACTATCTGGTCCCGGCCGGTGCCAGCTTCTCGCAGGATGTCCAGGGCGCTTCGCCTGTCGACGAGTCCACCATCAAGCCGCTTCACCGCAAGGAGATCGGCACCACGACGCCTCACAAGTCGCACAAGGCCGCAAGCAAGTCGGCTGCGAACTAAACCGGATCAAACCACCCGGGCAGGCCATTTGCTTGTCGCATGACCTGCCCGGCAAAGTCTCAATTCGGATGATTGACTGAGAGGTTGACCGGGCTTCCGGTCAGCCTCTTTGCTTTGCGGCACGTATTTTGCGCCGCTTATTCTAAAACGAACGGAGTCTTTCTCTTTCATGCGCTGCGTCGCTTTTCGCCTCGGATCCACGCTCCGCTTCGCTGCTTCCGTCAGCACAGTCCTGCTCCTTTTGTGCCTCCTGGCTTCTTGCCCACTCGATGCGCAGGCCGCATGGAGTTCCGTCGGTCCCGACGGCGGCGACGCACGTGCCTTTGCCGCGGTTCCCGGTCAGCCCAACCACCTCTACCTCGGCACCGTCAATGGCTGGATCTACGAGTCCGCCGACGGCGGTGCTTCCTGGCATCGCCTCGCGCGACTCGCCAACTCTGACAACCTCGTCGTCGACCACATTGTCGTCGATCCCGCTCATCCGAACCGTCTGTACGCCGCCGCATGGGTCGTCGATCATCCCTCCGGAGGACTCTGGCTCAGTCAGGATGGTGGCCGCAACTGGTCGGAACTCCCGGGCCTCCGCGGGCAATCCATCCGCTCCTTTTCCATGGCGCCGGAAGATCCCAGTCTCCTTTTCGCCGGCACCCTTCAGGGAGTCTTTCGCAGCACCGATGCCGGCGCCTCCTGGACCCAGATCAGCCCCGCAGGCAGCCGCGAAATCCACGAAGTTGAATCCCTCGCGATTGACCCGGTCGACCCTGACACCATCTATGCCGGCACCTGGCATCTCCCTTGGAAGACCACCGACGGCGGCAAAACCTGGCACAACATCAAAAAAGGAGTCATCGACGACTCCGACGTCTTCTCCATCCTCATTGATCCGAGTAAGCCCCACATCGTCTATGCCAGCGCTTGTAGCGGCATTTATAAGAGCGAGTCCGCCGGCGAGATCTTCCGCAAGATTCAGGGCATCCCCTCCACCGCCCGCCGCACCCGCATTCTGCGCCAGGATCCCCAGCACCCGGAGACCATCTACGCCGGAACCACCGAGGGCCTCTACAAAACCATGGATGGTGGTCACACCTTCCGCCGCATGACCGGGGCCGACGTCATCGTCAATGACGTCTACGTCGATCCCTCAGACTCCAACCACGTCCTGCTTGCCACCGACCGCGGTGGCGTTCTCGCCAGCACTGACGGCGCCAGCACCTTCACCGCCTCCAACACTGGCTTCTCTGAACGCAAGGTAGAAGCTCTGCTGGTCGACCGCAATGACCCCCACCGCCTCTACGCGGGCGTCGTCAACGACAAAGCCTACGGCGGAGCCTTTGTCTCGTCGAATGGCGGAGCCTCCTGGAAGCAGATCGCAGACGGTCTCGATGGACGCGACGTCTTTGTGCTCGCTCAGGCAGAGGATGGCACTCTGCTTGCGGGAACCAACAGCGGCATCCTGGCCCTTGCGCCCGATGCCTCCACGTGGCAGCCGCGCGGCACCATCGCCAACACCCTCGTCAAATCCGCCACGGAAAAGGTGCGTGGAACCCAGGTCAACATCGAGAAGCGCGTCAAGGCTCAGCCCTATCAAATGGATGGCCGCGTCTACGCCATCGACCTTTCTGGCCCCGCCTGGCTTGCCGCCACGGCCGGTGGCCTCTTCACCAGCCGCGACCAGGGTGCGACTTGGCAGGGCGGCCCCGTGATGGGTGTCGCAGGCTATCTCTCTGTCACCTCTCACGGCCCGCTCATGGTCGCCGCACGGCCTGATTCCGTCGTCCTCTCCAAAGACGGTGGCCAAACCTGGTGGCCCATGAGCATTCCCACAGTCCTCACCCGCATCCATCGCGTCGTCTTTTCCAGCGATGGCACCCTCTGGCTCGGCGCACGCGAAGGCGTCTATTTCACCCGCAATCAAGGCAAAACCTGGATGTGGGCTCAGCGGCTGCCCTTGGTGGACATTGACGACCTCTATTTCGACGCTGCCACCAGCCGCGTCCTCGTCAGTTCCCGCGGTAGTGACTTCGTCTATGCCATGAATCCCAAAACCCTCGACTGGAAATGGTGGCAGACAGGCTACAAGCTCTCCGCCGTCCGCTCTTCCGGCGATCGCCTCCTCGCCGCCTCGCTCTATGACGGCGTCCTCCTTGAGCCGCATCCAGCCGAAACCGAAATCGGCCAAAAGTGATGCGCCCCCACGAACTCCGGTATCATCAAAAGAGTATGCAGGCAGAAACCGCAGTGCCCGGCGCCACCCAGTCCTTTCGCACGTACGACCGCAAACTGAAGCCCATCGCCGACAAGGTGATGGCACAGCAGCGGCTCGACTTTGAGGAAGGCCTCGCGCTCTATCGCTCCTCGGACGTGCTCGCCGTAGGCTGGCTCGCCAACCATGTCCGCGAGCGCCTGCATGGCGACACCACCTACTTCAACGTGAATCGCCACATCAACCCCACCAACGTCTGCGTCGCCGCCTGCAAGCTCTGTGCCTTCGGCCGAAAGAAGGGCGATCCCCACGGCTACACCATGGCCCTTGAAGAGGCATGGCAGACCGCGGCTTCCGGCTACTCCGAGGCCGTCACCGAGTTCCATATCGTCGGCGGTCTCCACCCTGATCTGCCCCTTGAATACTTTCTCGATCTCGTCCGCGGCCTCAAAGAGCGTTTTCCGCAGGTTCACATCAAGGCCTTCACCATGGTCGAGGTCGCCTTCTTCGCCCGTCGCGCCAAGCTCACCATCGAGCAGACTCTCCTCAAGCTCCGCGAAGCCGGCGTCGATTCCATGCCCGGCGGCGGTGCGGAAATCTTCTCCCCGCGCGTCCGCTCCATCATCTGTGACCATAAAATCGACGGCAGCGAGTGGCTCGAAACCGCCCGCCTCGCCCACAAGCTCGGCTTCAAGTCCAACGCCACCATGCTCTACGGCCACATTGAGAGCGACGAAGACCGCGTCGATCACCTCATCAAGCTTCGCGAGGTGCAGGACGAAACCGGCGGCTTCCAGACCTTCATCCCCCTCGCCTTCCATCCGGAAAACACACCGCTCGACCACCTGCCCGTTACCACCGGCCTCACCGATATTCGCCAGATCGCCGTTAGCCGGCTCGTACTCGACAACTTCCCGCACATCAAGGCCTACTGGCAGATGCTCACGCCCAAGATTGCCCAGATCGCTCTCCGCTTTGGTGCCGACGACCTCGACGGCACCGTCGTCGAAGAGAAGATCTACCACGACGCTGGCGCCACCACCCCGCAGGGCATGACGCGTAAGGAGCTCAGCCGCCTCATCACCGAGGCTGGTCGCATCCCTGTCGAACGCGACACCCTCTATCACCCCGTTACCCGCACTGAGGCCAGCTTCACCGTCGCGGTATAGCGCCTACGGCAGCTCCCGCACCCAGATGTTCCTGAAGCTGATGGGCTCGCTCTTGTCTCCATGCGCCTGCAGCTTGATGGGCGCGCGGTCATACGCCTTGTAGAACGGCTTGCCGATGTACAGCGTCTCGCCCTGCAGCTCGAAGTGGTTCTCCACCAGCACGCCGTTAAAGAACACCGTTGCGTACGCCGGCCGCACCACCTTGCCCGCCGCGTCAAACACCGGCGCCGTCCACACCACGTCATAGGTTTGCCACTCGCCCGGCTTCCGTGCCGCGTTGGCCAGCGGAATCGCCTGCTTGTACAGGCTCCCCACCATGCCGTTCACGTAGGTCTCATTCTTGTAGTTGTCCAGCACCTGCAACTCATAGCCCGCGTCGCCCGGCCCGGTGGAGGCAAGAAAAACTCCGCTGTTGCCGCGCGCCTGTCCGCTCCCCGTGATGTTCTCCGGAATCCGGAACTCGAGATGCAGTTGGTAGTTCTTGAACCGCCGCCGGGTCTCGATGTTGCCCGCGCTCTTGCTCACCGTCAGAATGCCGTCATGCACAATCCACTGCGCCGGCGTGTGGTCCTCGGCGCTCACCCACTCGTCCTCATTCTTCCCGTCAAACAGCACAATCGCGTCCGACGGCGCCCCGCCCGGCGTGGCCGCAGGCGTCACCACCGGCGGCACGGGCTTCCAAACTTCCGTCTCTTCAGGCTTGGGCTTCTCGGCACTCTGCTGGGCAAACAGCGCAGCGACAGGGACGCAGGCAAAACCGGCAAACACGGCGGTGGCAAACAGCGGTCGAATTCTCATGCTCGCGAGTCTATCTGTTGAAACTCTCTGCTCGCAATGCGCAAATCCTATCCGGCCGCTACTGCCGCACCACTTCACCGTTCTTCATCACAAACCGCACATGCTCCACCACGCTGATATCCTTCAGCGGATCGCCCGGCACGGCGATGATGTCCGCATAATAGCCCGGCTTGAGCTCGCCAATCTGCCCCGCCCAGCCCAGCAGCTTTGCGCCGTGCAGCATGTCCGCCTGCAGCACCGCCAGCGGCGTCATCCCATACTGCACCATTAGCGTCAGCTCGCGCGCCTGCGTCCCATGCGGAAACGGCCCCACATCCGACCCCACCGCAAACTGCACCCCCGCCGCGACCTGTTTCTTGAACTCGCGAATCTTGTACTCCAGCATCGCTGCCTCGCCTGCCGCCTGATCCTGTGACTCGCGATGCTGCGCAAAGTACTCGAAGATCGTAAACGTCGGCACCGCGTAGATGCCTTTCTCCTTCATCAGCCGCGTCGTCTCATCGCTCAGTTGCGTTGCGTGGTCGATGGACGCTACACCCGCCTCCGCCGCGTACAGCGTCCCCGGCTCGCCCATCGCGTGCACGCCCACCGTCGTTCCCAGCCGCCGCGCCTCTTCCACCGCCGCCGTCAGTTGCGCCGCCGTGTACTGGTACGGCGTATGCAGCACCCCATCCACCATCCGGTCCGGCCCCGTTTCGTAGATCTTCACAAAGTCCGAGCCTTCCTTGTGCTGCGCGCGAATCACCTCCACCATCTGCTCCGCATCATTCGCGCGGTCCGCATTCGAGAAGACATGCTGCGCCGGGTTGAAATGGTTCGCGTCCTCATGTCCGCCCAGAATGTCGATCGCGTTGCCGCTCACCCGCATCCGCGGCCCCGGAATCATGTCCTCGTTGATCGCGTTGCGCACCGCCGTATCCGCCGAGCCCGCTCCCTCCGTGCCCATGTCGCGCTCTGCCGTGAACCCCGCCATCAGGTCCGCTTTCGCCGCCTGCTCCGCCAGAATCGTCCGCCACGGCACCGACTCCACCACCGTCTGCAGGTCCTCCGCCCCCGGATGCAGAAACAGATGCACGTGCGCGTCAATCATCCCCGGCAGCAGCGTCGTATCGCCCAGGTCAATCGTTCTGGCACCCGCCGGATGCTCCACCGTCGTGCCCGCCGCGCGAATGCGCTCACCCTCCACCAGCACCTCGCCCGGCTCCAGCATCTTCCCCGTCGCCACATCCAGCAGCCGCGCCGCATGCAGCACCGTCGGAACGTTGGCAGGCGGTTGGGCGACGGAAGAGGTAGCGGCGGCAAGAAGCACGAGTAGCAATGATTGGCGTCTCATGCCATAAAGGTAAGTCGCCGGGGCAGCGATGTCGATGAGAATGTAGTGCGCGAACCATCGCAGGATGTAACATGAGCGCAATGACTGGCAACGAAGATTGGACGGCCGACCCATGCAGCGCGGAGAGTACGTTCTCTGGGCCACGTTTCCTTGCGTTCGCATGCCTGTTTATTGCCATGTTCGCCGGTGGTGGTGTCTTGTTCATTTTGCTAAGTGACACAGGCTATGGCAGCCAGCTCGCTTCGGTGGTGAGTTACACGTCGGCTGTTTTGCTTTATGGATTCGCCAAGAATCGAAGCGGAATACGACCCTACCTCTTCACGTGCCCTGTTGTAATGAGTCAATATCCGCGCCTTCTCAACCGTCACGCGTTATTTCTAACAGTGCTGGTCGCATTCGAGACCGTCGCATTCAGAATCAAGCCGCATCTCTCTGCATGGTGGCTTACGGCGAGCGGAAGAAATATGCCCCCTTTCGTTGTTGCAGCGGTCGTCCCCTGCATGGTCATGGCTATCGCGGAAATTGTCACGAACCGGGCATTGTTGGAACGCGCGCACGTGGACCGTTTTGGAGACCGGCCGCAAGAAAATGCCTCCGACCAAGATGGCACATTGAGCCTCCTCGGGCGCAAATAGTCCTCCCAAAACCCCGCCCCGCACCGATTGATACAATCCGCTCAGGCCGCGCCGTCCTGCCTTCGCCCATGCCATCTCCCTCATCCCCGCAACCCACCGTCCTCGGCCTCGACATCGGCGGCACCAAGACCGCCTGCGTCGAAGGCACTTCCGACGCCCACATCCTGCAGCGCAGCGAATTTGAAACCCGCGCCGCCGAGCCCTTCGCGCGAACCTTCCCCACACTCATCGCACACGCCCACGCTCTGATCGACAACGCCACTCGCGCCAGCCGCTCCATCCGCGCCATTAGCGTCTCCATCGGCGGCCCGCTCCGCATCGAAGAAGGCTTCCTCATCAATCCGCCGCACCTGCCGGGCTGGCACACCATCCCGCTGAAAGCCGAGCTCGCCCGCGCCTTTCCCGGCCTGCCCGTCTTCGTCGAGCACGATGGCAACGCCGGCGCCCTCGCCGAGTTTCATCACGGCGTCGGCAAAGGCCGCGCCAACCTCCAGCACCTTGTCTTTCTCACCTTTGGCACCGGCATCGGCGGCGGCTTCATTGTCAATGGCCACATCCTCCGCGGCGCCACCGACACTGCCGGCGAAATCGGCCACTGGCGCCTCGCCGAAGACGGCCCCCTCGGCTTCGGCAAGCGCGGCTCATGGGAGTCCTTCGCCTCCGGTCAAGGTCTCGTCGAACTCGCCGCGGAAATGTTCCCCGCTCGCTGGACCGCTCAGGCCCCCATCCGCTCGCTCGTTGAAGCCATGCTCCGCGACGACCCCGACGCCCTCGCCGTCGCCGCTGTCGCAGGCAAGTGGATGGGCCGCGGTCTCGCGCTCCTCATCGACGCGCTCAATCCGCAGATCATCGTCTTTGGTTCTCTTGGTGTGGTGCTGGGCGAGCGCATCCTCGGCCCCGCGCGCCAGGTCATCGCCCAGGAAGCCCTGCCGCAGGCTGCCGCCGCGTGCGAACTGCTGCCCGCCGCGCTCGGCTCCCGCATCGGCGATGTCGCCGCGCTCATGGCCGCGCTCACGCATCCCAGCGCGCGCAGCCTCCTCGAGCCTTAGCGATCAGTACGCCGCAATCCCCGTCAGATGCTGCCCCAGAATCAGCGCATGAATATCGTGCGTGCCCTCGTAGGTCTTCACGCTTTCCAGGTTCATCATGTGCCGCATGATCGGATAATCTTCCGTGATCCCGTTCGCGCCCAGAATATCCCGCGCCATCCGCGCACATTCCAGTGCCATCCACACGTTGTTCCGCTTCGCCATGCTGATGTGCTGATGCCCCACGGTCCCCGCGTCCTTCAGCCGTCCCACCTGCAGGCTCAGCAGTTGCGCCTTCGCAATCTCGCTCGCCATCCACACCAGCTTCTCCTGAATCAATTGATGACTCGCAATCGGCTGATTGTGAAATTGCTTCCGCGTCTGCGCATATTGCAACGCCGTGTCATAGCAGGCCATCGCCGCGCCAATCGCGCCCCAGCTGATCCCATACCGCGCCTGGTTCAGACACATCAGCGGACTCTTCAGCCCACCCGTCCCCGGCAGCAGATTCGCCGCCGGCACGCGCACATCCTCGAGCGACAGCCCGCTCGTCACGGACGCGCGCAGGCTCCACTTCCCGTGCACCTCCGTCGCGCGAAAGCCCGGCCGGTCCGTCTCCACCAGGAAACCGCGCACGCGGTTGTCCTCGTCTTCCACCTTCGCCCAGATGATCGCCACATCGGCCACATTGCCTGACGTGATCCACATCTTCTCTCCGTTGAGGATGTACTCATCGCCCGTCTTGTGCGCCGTCGTCGTCATGCCTCCAGGGTTCGATCCAAACCCCGGCTCCGTCAGCCCGAAGCATCCAATCTTCTTCCCCGCCGCCAGTCCTGGTAGCCATTGCTGCTTCTGATCTTCCGTGCCGAACGTGTAAATGGGATACATCACCAGCGCCGACTGCACGCTCACAAAGCTGCGCAGCCCGCTGTCGCCGCGTTCCAGCTCCTGCATCACCAGCCCGTACTCGACGTTGGACATCCCCGCGCAGCCATAGCCCTCCAGGTTCGCGCCAAAGAAGCCCATCTCGCCCATCATCGGCACCAGCTCCCGCGGAAACCGCTCCGTGCGAAAGCACTCTTCAATGATCGGCATCAGGTTGTCATCTACAAACTCGCGTGCCGTGCGCCGCACCAGCAGCTCGTCTTCGCTGAACGTCGCGTCCAGATTCAGAAAATCAAAGCCCTGAAATTTGAATGCCATGATGAATCCTTCTTTCTCCGTCACAATTCAAACCTGCAAGCCTAGCAGACAGCCCATCAGCCAAGCCAGTGCGCGCGCGCACACCTGCGTCTTCATGTTTGTCTTGTGAATCGCAACTCGCTTCAGCTATTCGTCCTCTTCAATGCTGTCCGCGTACGTTGGATACGGCTCCGGCGCGCGGCTCGTCTGCATCGTCGCCAGCGTCTTCAGGTCCGCCTGCACCTGCGCCCACCGCTTAGCATTGCGCTTCGTCGTGATCGGTGCATCGGGATTCGCGTAGTAGGCCTCAATGTCTTCCTTGATGCCGGGCGGAATCGGCTGAAACGGCCGGCGCGCCAAACGCCGCAACAGATCCGCGTACGTCGCATCCGTCAGCGGATAACCGCCCGGCTGCACCACATAGCCCGTGTCCAGATCGCGATTCGGCAGCGGATGCCGCGGGTCCTTTGGTTCAATCAGAACCACATTGCTCATCGCCGGGTCTTCGAGCATCTGCGCCAGTAGTCGCCGCGAAAATGCCTTTGGTGCTGTTGCGCTTTCAATCGGCTTGCGCGACTCAGGCGGGGTAAACCGCGCCAGCATCTCGCGAAATACAGCCAGTGAAACAGTCAGGCTGTGAACGTAGTCCGTCTCCGTCGCCGTACTCGGATCCTTCACGGCGACCAGCCTCAGCGGGCCGACCCGCGGCAACACGGCCAGCACGCCCGCCAGCGCGTACGTCTCAAAGCCCGCCTTCGTCCGATACGCATTCCAGTTGTTCTCCGCATTCGCCCCGTCAATCTCTTTCAGCAGCTCCTGAAACTCCGGATTGCTTGGCTCGAGGGGCTCGTGCCGGCGATGCAGCACCGTCACCGCGTACGCAATCCGCGGAATAAATGTCCGCGTCGCAAACCGGTACCCCGGCACATTGAAGCGCCGCCCCTTGACGACGGAAAAATCCTCCGTCAATCCGTATGTCTGATAGTAGGCAAGCGCCAGTTGCCGCACCGGCACCTTCATTCCCACGTGCCGCAGGAAGCGCAGCGGCGCCATCCGGTGATGCGACACTTCATTGATGTCGAAGCCAAACTCCGTCTGCACATGCTGGTGCCGCCCTTCGGCGTAACTCACCACCAGCCCATACTTCTTGCGCAACTTCGGAAAATCCTGCGGCACTGCCAGATTCGTCGCTGTCGCGTGCCCAATCGAGTCGCCGATGTAGTGTGACAGCGCCCCAATGGCGAACGCCAGCTCATCCGCGTTCTGCGCATTGCGCAGCAGATTTACGACAAAATCACCCGACCGCACATAATGCGTCAGGTTCGAAAAACGCGGATCGCCAAACGGGTAATAACCAATGTCCTGGATCACGCAGCCGCCGTACGCATACGCGCGCGCCTCTTGCAGTTGCGCTGCGGTCAGCCCCGGATACTGACTCAGAAGCAGCGGCACAATCGAGTTCTGCCACGTCAGGTCAATCAGTTGCTCATGCGTCAGCAGGGAATAGGCCGCAGCATGCTGCGGCACCCACAGCAGCAGCATTACAAGTCCCGCAAGCAGCCGTCGGCTCATTTGTGTCGTTCCAATCTGCCCTCTGTTGCAGACCGACTTTATGCCAGAAACTCCCGCACGAAAGTATCCTGGCTCGTCACCAACTCATGCAGCGTGCCGTCAAAAATCAGCCGGCCCTCTGCCAGCATCAGAAACGTCGTGTTGGCATCCACTTCACCTTCAGGAAGCGCCACCATGCCTCCCGCCTTCGCATCAAAGCGATGCGTACACATCACAAATGCATCCTGCAGCCGGTGCGTCACCAACAAAGACGGCGTGTGGTACACATCGCGCTGCTTCACAATCAGTTCAATAATGGTTGTCGATGTCACCGGATCCAGTCCGCCCGTGGGCGAATCATACAGCAACAGTTCCGGCCTGTGAATCAGCGCCCGCGCAATCGCAACTCTGCGCCGCATCCCACCGGAAAGACTGCTTGGATACATCAGAAAGGTCTCTTCCAGCCCAACGAATCGCAGCGCCTCCAAAACCCTTTCATGAATCTCCTCGTCCGGCGCTTCTTCCTGAATCAGCTGATACGCAACATTGTCGCGCACCGTCAGCGAGTCAAAAAGCGCACCCTCCTGAAACACCATCCCGGTCCGCGTGCGAACCGCAAAAAGGTCTTCCTCGCGCATCTTTGAGATGTCTTCGTCAAAAAGGCGGATGCTTCCCTTGTCCGGCTTTAGCAGTCCGTTCGCCAGCTTCAGCAGCACGCTCTTGCCCACGCCCACAGGTCCCAGTACAATGCGCGTCTCTCCCGGCGCGACGCCAAAGCTGATCTCATCCAGCACGGGTGGACCACCGAAGCTCATCGTCACATCGCAGAAGCAAAGCACCGGCTTCACCCCCGAGTCGGAGGTCCTCGTGACCGCGTTTAGTCCAGGCGTCGAAATCACATCCATCCGGCAAAAAGAGTCAGGATCAGGCGGCTGATCAGAAAATCAACAAAGATGATCAGCACAGAAGAGTTCACCACGGCAGAGATCGTCGACCGGCCCACACCCTGCGTACCTCCCGTCGTGCGGATGCCGTAAAAGCATCCAATCGAAGAGAGGATGTAGCCAAAGAACAGCGGCTTCACCAGCCCCTGCACGATATCCGGAAATCGCAGGTGCTCCCATGCCATGTTGAAGTACTGCGGCCCATTCTGGTGATTCATGAACACCGTCACCAGCCCTCCGCCGATAATTCCGCAGCCATCCGCCACAATCGTTAGAAAAAACAACATCAGGATGCTGGCAAAAATCCGTGGCGTCACCAGCTTCCGCAGCGGATCCACGCCCAGCGCGCGCATCGCGTCAATCTGCTCCGTCACCACCATCGAGCCCAGCTCGCTAGCCATTGACGATGCATTCCGCCCTGAAACCATCACGCCCGTCAGCACCGGCCCCAGCTCGCGAATCATCGTCAGGCTTACAAACTGTCCCGTCACCGCCGTCGCTCCAAAGGCCGAGAGCGTCGCGGCCGATTGCAGCGCCAGCACGCCGCCTGTCGACAAGCCAGACAACACAACAATTGACAGCGATCCCACGCCGATGATGTCCGATTGCATCAGGAAATCCGTCCAGTAAATCGGCGGACGAAACAGATTCAAAAAGGCCTGGAACGCAAACAGGGAATAGTCCTGCACGGTGAGGACAATGCGTTTGATCGTGCTGTCAATCGGATCGATCGCCATTCCTCAGCCCGTGCCATCTGTTGCAGGATGGAGAGCGAAGCTCTCTTGCTCAGCATAGCGCATGCCCCGTCCTCGCGCGTCGCGCTCCGGACGGTCATACACATCGCATCATCCGTCGCTTTCTTCGTGTTTTGCGCTCTTCAGTCATCCTTCACGCAGATTTTTATCTTCCTGATATTGGGGCGCTTAGCAATTTGTCGACACATTATAGGCAGTCCAACGTGACCTTCGCGCATCTAAAGGTATATATCAACAATTGGAGGAATCCATGCACAAGTTTCGTTTGCGCTTGATTCTTGCGCTCGTTGCATGCGTCACGTTGGTTTCGATTGCCTCCACTTATTTCGATGTGCTCGCGCACAAGCATATCCTCCGTCAGGAACTCATCCGGCGCACCAAATGGATGGGGCTGAGCGTCCTGCCGTCCATTGAGAAGGCTCTCGCCCTGCAAAGCACCACGACGCTCTCGCTCCTTGTCAACGCGGCCAAAAACAGTACCTCTGCGTTGGAGATTGTTGTCTACGATCCAACTGGACGCGTCCTTGCCTACGCCGGACCAGACAATCTCCTTCATGCACTCTCCCGCTCCGCCTTTGATCGGTCCCTGCGCCGGGGAGCCGTCGTCAGCGCATTCAATCATGGCGATGGCCTGCAATGGCTGGAAGAAGACTTCCCGCTGCACAACGGCAATCAACTCACCGGAGCGCTCGTTCTTGTCACGGACGCCGGCTTTATCCGCAGTGAAGCGTACAGCGTCTGGGCACGCAGCTTCTGGCGTTTCCTCGCACTGGTCATCCTCATCGCGGCCATCACCTTCGGAATGGTTCGATGGTTCCTCATGCAGCCCTTGTCGCGTGTCGTCGAGCGCATGCGAAAAGTCCGCGCAGGGCATCCCGTCCGCACCGCGCAGGCTGCCGCAAAGGATCTCAGCCTTTTCACGCCCCTCGCTCGCGAAGTGGAGACCATGGCTGAAAGCCTTCGCCGCGCTCGCGCCGCTGCTGAGGCCGAGGCGCGACTGCGCGAAGCAGGTGAGAGCTTTTGGACTGCTGAGCGCCTGGCCGTGCACATGCGCGACAATGCCGGCGACAGCCGCATCTTTGTCGTCTCCAACCGCGAGCCGTACGTTCACATGCGTCAAGGCAAGGAAATTGTCTGCCAGGTACCGCCCAGCGGCCTCGTCACCGCCATCGAGCCCGTCTTGCGCGCCTGTGACGGTGTCTGG